>JANQES010000121.1 GCA_028278205.1 Rhodothermales bacterium | reverse complement strand
GCCCCGGCGGCCTGGGCGGCGTGTTGGAGCAGGCCACCGGCATCAATCAGGTGTTCTCGCCGGGCGTCTGGGCCGTGCATACGGACGACGCGCCGCTCTTTATGAGTGGCGAAGCCGACCGGGGCCAGGGCCTCGAAGGCATCGCCGAAGACGGCAACCCCGGTTCGCTGGCGCGCGTGCTGGCTCTGGAGACCATGACGACCGGCGGGGCGTTTGCCGTGCCTGCAGGATCTGCCGGCCCCGGCCCCATCGGCCCCGGCGGCGCCTACGAATTCACGATAGCCGCCATGCCCGGCGCGCGGCTGAGCGTCGCCACCATGTTCGTCCAGTCGAACGACCTCGTGGTGGCGCCCGACGAAGCCGGCATCGCCCTCTGGGATGAAGGCGGCACTCCCATCAACGGCGACGTGACGGATCAACTGCTGCTCTGGGATGCCGGGACGGAAGTCAACGAACAGCCGGGCTTCGGCCTCAACCAGGCCCCTCGCCAGACCGGCGCCGACACCGGCCCCGACGAAGGCGGCGTCGTCCGTCTGGTCGATGACGCGTTCACCTATCCGGCGTTGACGGATATTATGAGCCTGACCGTCACGCCCTTGCAAACCGCTGAATTCACGGTACGCCTCGAAAACGTCTCGACCGGCACGACGCTGACGCCGTCCGACGGGTCGATGCAGGCCGTCCCGCTCTCGCCGGGCGCCTGGGTGGTGCATGCGGATGAGGCTCCGCTGTTTACCAGCGGCGAAGCCGACCGGGGGCGCGGGCTGGAATCCATCGCCGAAGACGGCAACCCCGCCACGCTGATCGATGCCATTGGCGCCAAAGTCGGCTTCGGCGGCGCGGTCTTCAACACGCCCGCCGGCGCTACCGACCCCGCCCCCATCGGCCCCGGCGGCGCTTACGAATTCACCGTCGAGGCCGCCCCCGGCGCGCGACTGTCGTTCGCGACGATGTTCATCCCCTCCAACGACCTCTTCCTGGCACCCGACGAAGGCGGCATCGCCCTCTGGAACCCCGACGGCACCCCCGTCAGCGGCGACGTGACGGCGCAGGTTCAGTTGTGGGATGCCGGCACCGAAGCCAACGAAGAGCCCGGCGTCGGGCCGAACCAGGCGCAGCGGCAATCGGGCGCCGACACCGGCCCCGACGACCCCGACGCGACGGTCCGCCTGGTCAACGACGGCTTCACTTACCCGGCGGTGGCCGACGTCATCCGCGTGACGATCGAATCGATCTCGACGGCGACGGAGGAGGCCGACGCCGTGCCGGAGCGCTTCCGGCTGCATCAGAATTATCCCAACCCGTTCAACCCGGAAACCACCATCGCCTTCGACCTCGAAGAAGCCGCGCCGGTGCGCCTGACGATCTATAACGTGCTCGGCCAGAAAATCCGGAATCTGGTCGATGGCGTCCGATCCGCCGGGAACCATCAGGTCCGCTGGGATGGCCGCGACAGCCGCGGCCTCAAAATGGCGACGGGCGTTTATGTCTACCAAATCAACGTCGGCGGAACGAGCGCCGCCCGGACGATGATTTTACTCCAGTAGGCCCAGCGGCACGGCCCCCCATGCCCCCCGTGCCGCACAGCGAAAGCCCCGAAATCCGCGCCGATTTCGGGGCTTTTTGTTGTTAGTGTTTGAGTGTTATGGTGTTTGAGTGTTTTAGTTGTTTGATCAAAAAGAAGTAGCTGTATGCTTTGTGATAAAACCCTGACCGCCCGGCGCTCAATCACCGGGCTCAGCAGCGCAAGGACGCTAAAGCGCCCTGTTTTAGCCCCATCGGGGCTTGAGCCTGTGAGCCCGGTCCTTCAGGGCCGGGCGGAATCAAGGCTTCACTATTTTGCCCGTACCTACCACTAAAACACTATAACACCCCAAACACCCCCTCAACCTCCCGCCACAAACCCATAATAAAGCATCAGCAACACCGCCAGCGCGTACATCAGCGGATGCGCCTCGCCGGGTTTGCCGGAGAACAGTTTCACCAATACGAAAGAGACGATGCCCAGCGCGATGCCGTTGGCGATGGAATATGTCAGCGGCATCGCGGCGATGGTCAGGAAGGCCGGGATGGCTTCGTCGTGCTGCCCCCAGGGCAGGCTGCGCATCCCCTTCATCATCAACGATCCGACGATGATCAGCGCGGGCGCGGTGGCGGCAGCCGGCACGGCGGTGATGATCGGCGTGAAAAACAACGCCCCGACGAACAAGACCGCCACGACCACCGCCGTCAGGCCCGTGCGCCCGCCTTCTTCGATCCCCGTGGCCGATTCGATGTAGCTCGTGACAGTGCTCGTGCCGAGCATGGCCCCGGCGGTGGTGCCTACCGCGTCGGCGGCGAAAGCCCGGTTGGCGCGCGGCAGCCGGCCCTCGTCGTCGAGGAAGCCCCCCAGTTGCCCCACCCCGATCAGCGTACCCGCCGTGTCGAAAAAATCGACAAACAAAAACGCCAGCAC
Organism: Rhodothermales bacterium; assembly: GCA_028278205.1. Lineage (GTDB taxonomy): Bacteria > Bacteroidota > Rhodothermia > Rhodothermales > Bin80 > JANQES01. The sequence goes on along the minus strand of JANQES010000121.1, from coordinate 59,663 downwards.
GACGGTGACGAACTTGCCGGTGAGCAGGAGGCTGAAATCGAAAGCCAGCAACGTCTCGCGCGGCAGCGACGGCAGCATCACCCAGCGCGACGGCCCCGGCGCCAGGCCGGCGAGCCACGCGATAAGGGTGACGGCCAGGATGCCGATGAGCAGCGCGCCGGGCACCTTGCGCGTCAGCAGCGCGCCCATCAACACCAGCCCGAAGAGCGTCAGCAGCACCGCCGGGCTCTGCACGTCGCCCAGCGTCACGAGCGTCTCCGGATGATCGACGATGACGCCGCCGTTCTTGAGCCCGATGATCGCCAGAAACAGGCCGATGCCGCTCATCGTGGCCGTTTTGAGCGTTTGCGGGATGGCGTTGATGATGGCGGTGCGGACGCCCCCCGCCGTCAACAGCAAAAACAACAGCCCTTCGATGAAGACCGCCGCCAGCGCCACCGGATACGACACCCCCATCCCGATGACGACGCCGAAGGTGAAGTAGGCATTGAGCCCCATGCCGGGCGCCAGCGCAAACGGATAGTTGGCGTAAAAGCCCATCACGAGCGTCGCCACCGCCGAAGCCAGCGCCGTGGCCAGCGTCACGTCGTCCGCCGGCATCCCGGCTTCGGCCAGAATCTGCGGGTTGACGAAGAGGATGTAGCCCATCGTCAAAAACGTCGCAACCCCGGCGCGCACCTCCGTGGCAGGCGTCGTGCCGTGTTCGCGCAGCCGAAAAAGGCGATCCAGCATCGAATTTTGGATTTTAGATTTTGGATTGTTGATCTCCACCGAATCAAGCAATCGAGGAGGCTACGACCTTAGGAGCCGTTGCGACATTTTGTACTGAGAATACGGTGCTGGCCGAGACCAATCCAAAATTACTTCGTCAGTCGCTTCGCTCGTGTCAAAATCTAAAATCCAAAATCTAACCAGGAACTTGACACTGAGATTAGCCCTTTAAGAGCTTCCCCCCACTTCGGGCGTCCTGTTTTTTGGAGCCGGTCGATGCAACGACGAGGTAGATTTCCAGCCTGTTGCATCGTACCTTAGCTTCGGCAAAAACGCGGTAGATTTGCCCGAAAAAGCCTATCTGGGGCGTGGCAGTTAAGTGTTTGCTATTTCTGGACGACACTTCCCCGAGAGGTTCGACAACCGTGTCGACCTCGTTTTCCCGGTTAGCTTACCCGACATGCCTGCATCGCACTCGTTTCATCAGCCAACGGAGCCACCACATCCGCCTATGCGCCAGGTTTAAGTTTCTAGCCACGTGTATGGGGCGAGCGGCTCGCGTAGCCCTGTGATGGATAAAGACCTCTCCAAAAGATATCAGGATTTACTTGACGAGCTGAAAGCGCTCTTTAAGGAGTTGTCGGCGTTCAAGCTGGAGAACGAGCGGCTGGCTAAAGAGAATATTACGCTCCGCGAAGAAGTCTCGCTACTGCGTCTCTACATCGATACCTATCAGCACGAAGGCGAAGCCGCCGTCGAAGAACTCGAAGAACTGGACCTGCACCCGCCCATCAGCAAGGACGCGCTGGAGTTCTACGAATCGCTGCCGCAGTCTTTCAATTTCTCCGAACTCTTCGAACTGGCCGACCTGCTGGGCGTCGAGAAGCAGCGCATGAAGGGGTTCATGACCACCTATCTGCGCGAAAACATGATGCAACAGCACGGCACGCGCATCGAGAAAATCGGCAGACAAAGTGAACCCTGGCAACGTCCCCTCGGCCAGCAAGAGAGCGAAGAGCAAAAGGAGAACTTGAGGCCGGATGCGTGAGCGCCGGGCGCTACGAAGGCATCACTCTCTTACAGTTTTCCCATCTCCTTAGCAGGGTGTCAGGGTGTTATCGTGTTTGAGTGTTTGAGTGTTATAGTTCTCTTTGATCACCCAACTAAAACACTCAAACACCTTAACACTAAAACACTCGCTTACCGTCTTCGCGCGCGGTTGCGTTCGCGCTGGCGTTCGCGGTGTTCGCGCACCTGCCGTTCGACCGCGTCGAGCGCCTCCAGGACCGCGTTAGACACCGTAGCGGCCTTGCGAACGGCGGCTATGTTGTCTGGCCGGTGATAGAGCACCAACCGCACCTTGAATTCGTGATGGCGGTTGTTGCCACTGACGTTGTGAACAGCCAGCGACGCCCCGGTAATGTCGCGGTGACGTCCGGCAAGCTTTTCCAATCGCTTTTCGAGCTTTGCCTTCAGGCCGTTGGTGAATTCAATCGATTCCGTGTGATACTCGATGGTAAAGCCGGTTGCCTCCATCTCGAACGTCGGGTTTGATTGCAGCATAACGATAGGCCGTGCCCGGGTTTTCTTGAGGTGATACACCGGTCAAGAAACGCCCTGCCGCCCTACCACGCGACAGGACAACCCGTACTCAACGCGTAGGTGAACGGCTCTGAACACTGAGGGGGATTCACCTACATTGCTTTTTGTTTGCACAAAAAGCAAAAGGGTGTATTGTGTTGATCTAATGTTCAGCTTTTTTCTCCATCATTGCAACCCCTCTTTGCGAATGAATTTTGACGGTGGCGTTCGGTATGGCGGCATCGGTATCCCAAAAGGCCGAAAATCGCCGACGGGTTTCCCTGTCAAAATTCATTGTAGATGGCGCCATACTTCTGCCGGATGTACGCCAGCCACGGCCCGGCATCGAGACCCTGACCGGTGACGCGTTGGAGGATCTCCAGCGCCTGTAATTTACGGCCATACTGGTGGATGTTGGTCTGTAGCCAACCCAGCAATCCGGCGAATTGGCCGGAAGCGATCTGGTTTTCGAGGTCGGGCAGATCTTGTTGGGCCTGATCGAAAAGCTGAACCGACATCAGGTTGCCCAGCGAATACGTCGGGAAATAGCCGATGGCGCCGAGCGACCAGTGGATGTCTTGCAACACGCCCTCGGCGTCGGTTTCCGGGCGCAGGCCCAGGTATTCCTCCATTTTCGCATTCCACAGATCCGGCAACTCCGCCACCTGTACCCGGCCCTCCACCATCGCCTGCTCCAACTCGAAGCGCAGCATGATGTGCAGGTTGTACGTCACCTCATCCGACTCCACGCGGATGAGCCCCGGCGTGACATTGTTGATCCCCCGGTAAAACGTCTCTAACGACACACCGCCGAGTTGATCGGGAAAGACAGCCTGCAACTGCGGATAATAATGCTGCCAGAATGGACGGCTGAGCCCGACGAGGTTCTCCCACATCCGCGACTGCGACTCGTGCATCCCCAGCGACGTGCCGTCGGCCAGCGGCGTGCGTTCGAGGGCAAGGTCGATGCCCTGCTCGTAGAGGCCGTGGCCGCATTCGTGGAGCGTGCTCGAAAGCGCCGACGGCAAAAACTGCTCGTTGACGCGTGTCGTCACACGCACATCGGTGATCGAGAACGACGTCGTGAACGGGTGGGTCGAGATATCCTGGCGGCCCCGGTCGAAGTCGTAGCCGACGTCTTTGAGAACCCCCATGCCGAAGTCCCACTGCTTCTGCGTGTCGAACGGCTGGTGGAGGAAGCTGGCATCGGGCGGCGTGCTCTCGGCGATGGCCTGGACGATGGGCACGAGTTGCGCCCGGAGGTCGGTAAAGACCGTCTCGACGGTCGCCGTCTTCATGCCCTCCTCGTACTGGTCGAGCAGCGCATCGTAGATCCGATCTTCGTAGCCGAGGGCTTCGGCTTTCTGGACGTTCAGCGCGATGAGGCGCTCCAGGTGCGGCGCAAACGTGGCGTAAGTGTTCTCGGCGCGGGCTTTGCGCCAGGTCTGCTTGCCGCGCGCTACGGCCTCGGCCATCTCGGCCACGAGCGACGCCGGCACCTTGAGGGCCTTGTCATAATCGCGCCGGGTCACCCGCACGAGGCTGGCCTCGGTCGAGACCGGGTCGAGCGCCTGCGTTTCGGGTGCGAGCGCTTCCAAAAGCGTCCCTACTTCGTCGGCGGTGAAAAACTCGTGGGCGAGCTTTCGGAGTGTGGCCACTTGATGGGCGCGGGCTTCGGCAGCGCCGTCGGGCATGTAGGTCTCTTGATCCCACTCCAGCACCGCCGCTGCCGCATTCAAATCCTGAACCTGACCGAGCAGGCTTTTGAGTTCGTCGAGGCGTTCTTGCATGGATTAGTTCTTGGTTCTTTGTTCTTGGTTCTTTGTTGGGGATTGCTCAAACCGAAGGCCTCGTCATTAGTTCGCGCTCAGCCTTCCGCCCGCCATCGAAGAGCATCCATCTGAAAGAAATCAATCCAAAATCCAAAATCTAAAATCCTCATCCCTTGAGGCGCAGTCCTTTTGCCACAAACACCCGTTCGGCCAATCCGAAGAGGGCCTGTACGACGAGCGCCAGCACGGCGGCGGGCACGGCGCCCTGGAGGATGAGGCCGGTGTCGTTCAGGCGGATGCCGGTGAGGATGGGCTGGCCGTAGCCGCCTGCGCCGATGAGCGCCCCCAGCGTGGCCGTCCCCACGTTGATGACTGCCGACGTCTGGATGCCCGCCAGGATCGACCGCGCCGCCAGCGGCAACTCGATCTGCCGCAACTTCGCCATCGGCGGCAGGCCCAGCGCCTCGGCAGACTCCAGCAGCGGCCCCGGAATGTCGTGCAACCCGGCGTGCGTGTTGCGGACGATGGGCAGCAGGCTGTAGAGAAACAACGCCACCATGGCCGGCGGCCCGCCGATACCCATGAGCGGGATCATAAACACCAGCAGCGCCAGCGACGGAATCGTGTAGATGACGCCGACGGTGCCCAGGATGATTTGCTCGGTGGAGGCCACCTTCACCGCGACGACGCCCAGCGGGATCGCCACGAGGATGGCGGCCAGCAGCGAGACGATCACCAGCAGCAAGTGCTCTTTGGTGTGCTTCCACAGACGGCTCCAAAACGTCTCTTCCTGCACCGTAACGGCCTGCGCCAGATCAAAATGCTCGTTGAGAAAATCAGCCGCGACACGGGTTTCGGGCACCTTGTCGAGCACGGCACGAGCGTTCATGGCCGTCATCATCGCTTCCGTGATCGTGCCTTCGAGGCGTTGGAGCAAGGCCGCCGCCTCGGGCGCCCGCTCGACCAGATCGCTTCGGTAAAGATAGAGCGCCTGGTATTCGGGAAAATGAACGAGGTCGTCATCGAGCACGCGCAGGCCGTAGGCAGCAATCTCGGCGGCGGTCGAATAAAGATCGGTCACGTCGATGGTGCCGGTTTCGAGGCCCTGGTAGGCCAGATCGTTATCCATCCCCCGGACGAACGACTGCGGCAACGTATACGCGACGCGCAGCGAAGGCCAGCCGTCGGCTCGATCCATAAACTCGTTGCTGAACCCGAACCGCAAATCCGGATGATCGCGCAGGTCCGAAATCGAGCGGATGCCCAGTGCCTCAGCCCGCTCCTCCTTCATCCCGATGGCGTAGGTATCGTTGAAGCCCAGCGGCGCCGTCATGCGAACGCCGTAGGTCGCCAGCACCTCGGGCAGATCGTCCGGGCTGACGTTTTGGCCGGCCAGGATTTCTTCGAGGAGCGTGCCTGTGTAATCGGCATACAGGTCGATGTCGCCGCTGAGCAGGGCCTGCCAGAGGAATTGCGTCCCCCCCAACTCCGCGCGATGCACCGCCTCGACCCCGTTGCTTTCGAGCCAATGCGTGGCGATCTCCCCCAGAATCACCCCCTCGGTAAATTTCTTCGACCCGACGGTGATCTCTTGCGCCTGGGCCGTGCCAGCGCCGAAGAGGAGTGCCAGAAGGAAAACGAGAATTGTATTGGAGGTTTTAGATTTTGGATTTTGGATTTTGACACGAGCCGAAGGCGACTGACGAAGTAATTTTGGATTGGTCTCATCCGGAATCCTCATCTCACTTGAACAAGCCGCAGCGGTCCTTAACGTTGCGGCTTGTTCGTTTGGCGAAGGGTAATCGAAATCTTCCCAATCCAAAATCCAAAATCCAAAATCTAAAATCCGAACGCTCCCATACCGATTGTATCGAGAAATTTCCATCATCCCTCTTGCCTCCCCAACGCGTCCAGCGGATTTCGCTGCGCGTTGATAAACGCTTCGACGAACGGTTCGGCGGGCGTTCGGACGAGGTCGTGCAAGGCGCCCTGCTGCACGATGCGCCCGGCGCGGAGCAAGACGATGACATCGCCGAAGTAGCCGGCTTCCCCCATGTCGTGCGTCACCAGAACGACCGTTTTTTGGAGTTTGCGGAAGATGGCGCGCAGGTCGGCTTGCAGGTCGGAGCGGATCATCGGGTCGAGGGCGCCGAGGGGTTCGTCGAGCAGCAGCACGTCGGGATCGAGCACGAGCGCGCGCATCAGACCGACGCGTTGCCGCTGGCCCCCGGAGAGTTGCACGGGATATTGGGCGAGGCGTTCTTCGGGCAGTTGCACCAGGGCCGCCAGTTCGGCCACCCGCGCGTCGAGGCGGGCGCGGTCCCAGCCGAGGTGCCGGGCCATGAGCGTGACGTTGTCACGCGCCGTCAGATGCGGAAAAAGCCCGCCTTCCTGGATGACATACCCCATCCGTTGCCGCACCGCACGAACGTTCTCAGCACCAAGCGCCGTACCGTCGAAACGCACTGTCCCCGCATCAGGCCGGATCAACCCGATCATCAGCCTTAGCAGCGTCGACTTACCGCAGCCGCTCGGGCCGATGAGCACCGTCGTCTTGCCGGACGCCGGTGTCAGGTCCGTCGGATGCAGCGCCGTGGTGCTGCCGTAGTGTTTGGAAACGCCTTGCAGGTCAAGCATTTTTTTAAATTTTGCTGTGCAAAATTTAAAAAAAGGATGAGAATGTTAGAGATCAATGGGCCGGAGAGGGTTTCCAGGATCTTCGTGCTTGACAGCGCGTCAAAGGGCATCTTAGATTACGCACCCGTTTACGCCCCAGGCCAATGTAGCTCAGTTGGTAGAGCAGCTCACTCGTAATGAGCAGGTCAGCGGTTCGAGTCCGCTCATTGGCTCCAAAGAAAACGCCTCAAATCGCTTGCAATCGGCGATTTGAGGCGTTCTGCTTTATGGGCCTCACGGAGTCAAAAAGGGGCGTGCAAGACAGTTGCAAGAGAATCAACCCATTTGCAAGGTCGATGTTGTAAAAAGTCTTCATTTTTACGAAGTTGAGGCAGAGCGCAGCCGCGATAAGTGGCTGTCTGAATATAGGTCGTGGAGTCTGGTTGCCGGCATAACAGGCCTACGACGTATTGCTTAGGAGATCGATTTCTACATCCTGGAACCGTCTCCTTTGGGTGTGTTGCGGTTAAAGAACCTCAGAAATGGACTGAGATATATAACTTCATACATCTTGCTCGTTCGAATGATGAAGAAGTGGGGACACTCAAAATCATAAACTAACACCCAACATAAGACCCAGAGCCAGCTCGATGTACGTCGGCGATGACATGATGATCGTGGGGATTCACCGCTCCGGCAGCAAAAAGCAAAATCGCTCGAACGGGGCGCCTCTGTAGCCGGCTTGCCGCTCGTCGCGCAGGTCCATAAATCGTTAGCCGCTTGCTGCGCTGCCGGCCTCGAAAAACGCCGGGCGCGTCAGCCTTCATAGCCTCGTTTGCAAGGGCCTCGTTCACCCGGGCGCCCTGCCGAAGGCGTCTCTGCGCGACGCCTCCCTCTTTATCCTAAAAACGACACCCCGACCATGGCAGAGCAACTCGTCCTCGAAATCGTTCAGGTGAAAAACGGAAAGCTGGACATCTACAGGGTAAAGCGGAAAGGGCAACGTTTCTTCGAAGTAGATCCGGTTCCGGATGATCTTGAAATCAAGGGCTACGACCGGCTCATTTTTTATGTAGACGAAAAGCGATGGATCGTGATCGATACGCTGCCCATAGCGAAGAATGACAAAACGATTATAAAATTTGACGAGGACGACGGAGAGATCGTCGAGATCGAGATTGAAGCCAGAATCAGTTGCCTGCTGGCGCCGGATCAGACCCCTACCTGGACGACGGCCTATATAACCATGAAAGGGGTCTTAACGGTACTCGAAGACAGGGGCAATACAGTAGGGTTTGAGGAATTGCGCTTCGAATGGGGCAGTGCAAAGCCCGGATTTAAAGATAAAATTCTAAGGGACTTACCAGGTCTTCTTTTTCGAATGGAAGGCCTCAATCGCCCGTATTTCCCTGACAGGTTAGGGTTTGAGGTCAGAACTAGAAAAGACCTGGCTGGGCGGATGGACATCCGGTTCGTCGGCCACGACCCCTCGGATGTAACCAGGCATCATGATAAGCACAAGCCACCCTACGTTTTGCAATTTAAACGGTGGCTGTTTCCGGACGACCAAGACCAGACCTTAGAGACGCACCGTTCCTGGCCTTACCCCCTTCCTGACCCCCACGATGATGACGTCAACTACGTAGAAAACTTTCAACATATCAACATCACCAGGGAGCAGGTCCGGCACTTAGATCTTAACAAAGTAGTGCCTGAGCCGATGGCGAAGATGCCGCTCGTCCAGCGCCAGCGCCTTGATGATCCGAAGAAGCCGTACGAGCATACTGGGCGCTGGCTGGTCAGCATTGCAGGGCTGCCGGCCCACAGCATCCTCCGGTTTTGGAATGCGCACGTAGCCGAGCCGTATATCGCTGCGTTGCATACGGTGCAAGATGGGCAGCCTGTCTCGGTGATGCCGAAGTGGGATCTCTCCGATAAAGACAAGGATTCGGCAAGCTGGATGTTCGTCTACAGCGTCTGTGACTACCGGCCCTGCGGCTGCGAAGCGCGGCCCGGCGTATGGGATCCGGGCAAAGACGAATGTAAAAGACCGAAGCAGGTTGACTGCAGCGACCCTTGTGGGCACACAGACCATCCGGACCGCATCGCCTATCGCTTGCAATCTATTCAGCCGGTCTACAACGCCAAGAAGGACAAGGACGACAATCCAGAAAAATACGGCAAGGTGGCGGCGGCGACGCTGCCCGGATTCCTTACCCACGACGGCGAACCCCTGCGCGTGGCTTTACAGATCTACAACAAACATCTGGGCTGGGAAAAACAAGAACCGGACGATGAAGAAGAGGTCGCAGAGATCGAAAAGCGCATTTGGGAGGAAACGAACCTTTTTGCCTTCGCGGTGCTGCATCGAACTCCCGACAATCCGGAGTCTACTACCAACGAAAGAACGTCACGCATCGGCTCGCTGGACCTGACCTTTCCTGAATGCAAGGAAAAAAAGGATGATAAGCCCAGGTTGCCGGACCCAAAAGATCCAAAGGCCGATCAAGAAGTTGCGTACGGCATCACGGCCAACCTGATCAAGAAGGTGGACCCTCCGCTCCGGGTTACTATCGACCTGCTGCCTGTGCTCGATATGCGGGTTGATTATAGCATCCTGGACCTCGCGCCGGGCGGGCAAGACGGCCTCCCCGGCGAGCAGTACGTACCCACGGGGTACACCGGCCCTAAGGATGAGGAGCAAGAAGAACGCGTCCTCGAAGATCGGTTTATCCGCGAGCAGCCGGTCATCATCCCTGTTCAGGCAAAAGCGAAGAGCGAGAAGAAGCAGTTCATCTTGCGCGTCGATGAAGGCACCGCCGAGGACCGCTCGCACACGGTGCGTATGCGCCTGAGCCGCGACCCTGAGGTGGACAAAAAAACGCAACGCTCGCAGCGCCCCGATCAGGATAAACCCCTCCCGGTTGTCATCATCGACCGGCACCCCTTTCTGGTGGCGCGGGTCGAGGTGCCGCCCTTCCGCGGCGCCGCACAAGGCGACGACATCAACGAGATCGGAAACTGGTCTAACAGCGCCCCGGCAGGATCGAGTTGGGAACTCAGCGGATCGACCGAAGGCTTTCGTCTCTACCTGCCGCCGCAGGCTCTCGGAGAGGCGATGGAAAAGGGGATAGCGGACGACGGCTTCAAAGACATCGAAAAAAACAAGCCCATCGACTTTCGCTTTTCGCCGCCGGCGCGCATGACGGTGCTGCCGTCCTACTTCGAGCAACGGTTCGCCGAGGCACCGTGGAATCTGCGGCGTATCCTGGGCTATCCGGGCCAGCGCGCGCCGGGGGCCGGGGTCGTCCGGATGCAATTCGAACTGCTCTACGGGATGACCTGCACCGTAGACTACCCGTTCCTGCGCCTGGCCGAACTCTCGGCCAGGCTGGGGCATATTCCGGGCCGCCTGGAACGCGGCAGCGAGATCCCCACCTTGTCGGGGTTCCAGAAAGATAAGTATGATGACTACCGGGAGGACTGGTCTAAAACCTACGCGCAATACCTGTCTCGCCTGTCGATCCTCGAACCCTGGGATGCCAACCAGCCGGAAGGCCTCGTCCTGGACACCGGCGTAACGTACGACCTGCGCCGCAAGGCCGACCTGAAGTATCCCATCTCTGAGAACGTCGAGACGCAAACCAACGAAAAGGGGCTCCCCGGCGGGGTGGGCTGGGGCTTCGAATCGGCCAATATTTACGAAGCGCTGTGGCGCGAGCCCCGCTCGAACGCCGGCAAACTGGCGAATCCGTATTTCTCGGCGCTCGGCGGCTGGGGCTACCAGAAGGCCAGTTTCAACAACGGCCTGACGACCATCTATTCGAACACCGCCATGGGGCGGACGTTTTTCTACAGCATCGAGCGCATCGGGCGCATCGGCGTCTTCTGGAACCTCGCCAAGCACGTCATCATCTACGAGCGCACGGTAAAACGCGCCCGGCAGTTTGAGAGCGAACAGGAGCCCCACGAAGGCCGGGTCATCTTGCGCAAGGTCGATGAATTTGTAGAGATCCTCGAACCCGAACGCCGTTACCCGGACTTCGACGCGCCTACCGTCACACGGGGCTGCGTCCGGGCCTGCACGTTTAAGTCGCGCATCATCCGCGTTACGAGCCGTTGGGGAAGCGATGTGCGCAAAGAAGGCTGGCAGGTGCCGCTCTGGCAGGCCGGTGTAGAATCTGATCTTGATTTAACTCATTTAAAGGAGGTCTATCCCAAACCGCAGATCGTCCTGGAGGTTGAGGCGGATGCCGAGGGCGGCACGCCGGTGGTCTCGTGCGAGCTGGCCGAGCCGGAGACGTTGACGTTCTTCACCTATACCGTTCCCGGCGCCGACACCCGCACCGACCTGTGGCCGCCCATTCACGGCATCGACTGCACCGACCAACCTCCGCCCGTACCGCCCGCCGTGCGCGCCGGCAACCGCTCTAACCTCGACGCGATGCTGCTCGATGCCGCAGCCGTCGAGCCGGGCTACAGGCCCTTCACCTTCGCCGTAACCCCCATTTCGAAGCAGGTCAACATGGTCGCGGGGCGGGCTGAGGAGGCCCTGGGAGCCTTGCTCCGCAACGTCACGATGGTGCGCGCCAAAGCCAAACACGTGCAGCGCCAGCTAGAACGCCTCGACGAGAACACCCAACGCGTCCTGCGCGACCTCAACGACGTGCCCGCAAAGATCGACGACGTCTTCGAAGACATCCTCGCCCGCGTCCCGCCCGAAGGCAAAATCGAAGCCCAGATCAAAAACGAGCTTCAGAGCGCCATCGAACGGCTGAAGCAAAAGAGTGGGCTGGGATCGATTTTAGATAACATCAAGGAATACAGCGAAGCGAAAAACTTGCTCCGCAAGGCGGAGGCGCTCTGTCAACGGTTGGTGGGGCAGGCCACGCGAACGCTGGACCTGGGCTCGAATAAGTTCATCGAGGTGATCAACCAGTGGGAGCGGGAGCTGCTGCTAACAATTCGGACGCAGTGGGATGACATCGACGGTAATAAAAAGGAAGCGATACATCGAGTCAAGGCGCACATCCGGATTGCGCAGGAGTATTTCGTGCCCCTCGGAAGCGGCTTGCAGGAAATCAGAAACCTGCTCCAAAGAGCGTATAAAAACGTAGGTCAATTTAAAACCCAGTTCGAAGCCGACGTTGCCGAACTGATTCTGCTTGCCAAAAACACGACCAAAGAACAAAAAGAACTTCGGCTGAAGGAACTGGCGGCTTTTCGGAAAAAAGAACGCGCGGCCCTGCATCAACTCGAAGTGCGGCTGTCTTCCGTCCGGCACAAGGTGCTCGGCAAAATTGCCGACGGCATCCTGGACGAAATACGCAAAGTCAGTGATGAGCTAGATAAGCAGCTTGATGCCGTCGAGAAAGTAATTGAGGAAACACCCGATCAGTTTGAAGCACAGCTTGGAACGCTCGAAACAGGTGTGGTCACTGCAATCAATGATCTCGCAGGGAAGATTGAGCCAAAGCTCAAAACGGCGAAGACGCACATTGGAGGTTTCGATGGCAAACTCCGGAAATATTTTCAAGAAGAAGTCATCGATAAACTTGATCCCACGATCAAACTGGAAGAAGGGGATAACTATCTGGTAAGACTGTTAGACGCATTAGGAAATAAAATTGAAGATCTAATTGACGACCCGCTGAAAAAAGTAATTCGCCGTGGGGAGCTTGAAACTATTGTTACCGATCAGGCCAATGCGGTTCGCGGCAAAATCAGAGTCGCCATCAACGAAGCGAAAGGACAAATAATACATGAGGATTTTTGCAAGGCCTTAGAAAAACTCTTGCCTGACGAACTGGATGAGTTTGAGGAAGTCTTAAAGTATCTAAAGAGCGGCGGAAGCGCCTTTCTGGAAGAATTGAAGGAGAAGTTGAAACAGAAAGATCTTCCGGTGGATGAACTCCGGAAGCAGATTGTCCGGATACGAGACGAGGCGCAGCAGCGGCTGGCGCCCTACATCGAGCGCATTCAAGAAGGCGTCTCCGACATCGTCCGGGAGACGGGGCTGGGTCGGCTGAAAAACACGCCCATCTGGCAAGAAGCCGACCAGACGCTCCGCCTGCTGCGGGCCTTCGCCGACGCGCCCAAGGTGCCCAACCTCGACTTCAACCGTCAGCGGATTGCCTACTATTTCGACGAGGCGCGCAAGGCCGTCGGCACCACGCCGATGACGGCGCTCGTCAACCGCGTCGGCACCGATCTGAAAGCGCTGGGCCTGCGCGTGCCCACCACCGAACTCCTCGACCGCTGCATCCCGCAGAGCCTCCAAAACTTCAACCTCTCGGATATCCTCCCCGACTTTGCCGGGCTGCGCCTGGAGAATCTGTTCTCCGGCATCCGGATGCCGGCGCTGGCCAATGAGAACGTCAAAATTACCCACCGCATCGACAAGCAGCGCCTCCGGGCGACGCTCCATGCCCAGGTGAACGTGCCTCTGCCCAAACCGGCCACGGTCTTCTCGTACGGCCCGGTGACGGTGCGCCTGACCAGGGCCCGCTTCTTCGCCGACGTGCGCATTCAGGCCGGCGTCGGCAGCCCGCCCAAACGCACCATCGAGGGGATCATCTCCGGCCACTGGGAGATGCACATCGGCGGCACGCCCCTGATGACGTTCGTCGATACCGACCTCCGGTTTGACGAGAACAACCGCATCAAGTTTACCCTGTCGCCCAACAAGATCCGGCTCCACGGCGTCGTGCAGTTCATCTCAGATCTGGTGTCGCGTCTTCGGTATTCAGACGGCGGCTTCAGCATCCGCGTGATCGAGCGAGACGGCATGCCCATCGGCGTCGAGTCGTTGCTCGATCTGCCGCTGCCCGACGTACACATGGCCGCCTTCGGCCTGACGAACCTGCGGCTGTCGGCTTTCTTTCGGCTCGTCGTCGAGCCGGGCGGCTCCCGGGGCGTCGATTTCATGCTGGCGCTGGGGCTGGCCATCGGGCGCAAAACGGCTCCGTTCTCGCTGACGATCTTCATCCTGGGCGGCGGCGGCTGGTTCGAGGTGCAGGCCCGGTACTATCCCCTGCGCAAGCAGATCAGCACGTCGGTAACTATCGGGGCTGTCGCCAGCGCCATCCTGGCCCTGAACCTGGGGCCTATCCGGGGCGGCGTGTACGTGTATTTCGGCGTCTCCGCCGAGTTTCAGAGCCAGAGCGGCTCGCGCAGCCACCTGGCCATCTCGCTCATCTTCCTGATCCGGGGCGAGGTGCGGTTGCTGGGCTTCGTCTCTATCGGCCTGGTGCTGATGCTCGAAGCACGGTATAACAGAGGCACCCTCGTTGGACGCGGGAGCTTCTACGTAGAGATCAAGATCTGCCGGTGGTTCAAGTTTAAATACCGGGGCTCGGTCGAATACCGCCTCGCGCAGGGCCGTTCGGGCGGCAGCACCAACGCGGCTGCATCCGGCGAAGATCCGTATGGCGATGCTGCCGATCGTTATCTCGGTATGTACGAATGACGCCAACGCCCCCTGCAAGCGCCCCCTTTTAATCCTTCACCGAACCCACCCCCATGAGCACGAAAATTGCCATCATTGCCAGCCTCGAACGCCTCTGGCCCCACGACGATGACGACTCCTATTGTTTCAGCCTCAACCTGTCCACGGCTTTCGATACAAAACACACCGGCAGTAAAGACGACGTCGAAAAATACCTGCTGCCCTGGGAGTGGCGCGGGATGGAAGTGTACGTGGGCATCGAGGGCCAAACCGGACGCAAAGGACCCTACAACATCGAAAACTACACGATACCGGCGAAGGCCTACGACCTGGATTCCCAGAAAGCCTTCCTGGCGTACCTCATCACAGAGATGAAGGACGTGGATAATGCCGGAAACTGGGACGTCGCGCCTTTCGTGTGGGATCCGAATCAAGCGCTCGACCAGGGCGGTCAGAGAACGCTCTACACGTTGCAGGCGTACGTCTCTACGCTGGCCGCGCCCGTGCCGCAAAAGCTCAACCTGTCGCTTTGCTTCCGCATCCCCAAAACCGACCTGCAAGGCCTTAACGATAAAAAACTCTACGCCGCCCCCGGCTTCTCCGACGGCTCGCTGAAAGGGTGGATGCCGTCTAAAACCACCGCGCCGGACAAAAACCGCTGGGACTATGAGAACCCACAGATCACGCTGCCGGTCTCCGCGATAACGGCCTACGAATTTCCTTTCCCACTCGACAGCAAGCCCGAGAATAAAAATTTCTTCGATTTTAAAAGCTATTGGGTCAAAAAAGCCATCACTGGCGGCGCGTCCTGGTACAGCGAAGACTGGGCAACGCAACTCGAAAGCAAAGTCGCCGAGGCCTTCGACCTGCCCCAGCGCCTGATTGACTTTCTGCGCGAGATGATCCGGCAGACCAAATCCTCCCCAAAAGACTCCTCCGAAGACACAGGATTCATTTACAAGAACGACAAAATTTATTATAAGCCGACTTCGACGGGTCCAGAACTGTTGTTTGAACTGCCCCGGTATCGCCGGGCGGTGGTGGCTGGCATGCGCGATCTGGCGGGCGTGGGCTTACTCCCCGCCGCCAACCAGCGGGGCTTCGTCGATGATGCTCTGGCACGCTGCGGCACGCCGGGCGATGCCGTGCTGCAAGGGCAAAAGGCGTCTATGCGCGCAGCGCTGATGGCCTTCGACCAGACCCTGACGTTCCTCGAATGGCACGACCTGCTGCGCCGCCGCGTCCCCGAACTGCTCGACACCCAGGCCTGGCAACCCTGGGTTGCGTGGGCCGAGCGCCCACTGGCAACGCTGGCCGAGGAACTCGAAGAACTCGAAGCCATCCAGAGCACGCTGGCCGACGAGCGTGTCTTGCGCCCGCTGGTGCTGGCCCAGTGGGAAGCGGCGGCGGCCATGACGGGGCGCGTCTTCCGCACCGTTGCCTATTTCCTCCGCGATCCGGGTAAAGACACCGCCGGGCTGTTGAACCTGGGAGACGAAAGCACGTGGACGCTTACCCTGACCGACCTCGACCATACCCGGCTGACGGAATCGGGCAGCTACCAGATCCGATTTATCGATCAGAAAACGAAGGACGATACGTTTCCCGAAATAGCCCTCGACGTGGACGTGGAGATAGAAAAGGGCAGGCTGAACAACAAACTCTCCTTCAGATGGATTGACGGCACGGGTGCGGACAAGATTACAAGGGATCGAGGCACTACGTTTGATCATGGCGGCTTCGTCGATCTGCAAGTGACATTGCAGCGTACCGAGGCGAAGAAGTGGAAAGTCGGGATCATGCGGCGAACCCTGGCCGATTGGGAGACCGTCACGTTGGATAACGATGGTGTTGTTACCACAGCCGCAGCCATCGCTTTTGAAAAGGCCCACGTCGAAATAACCATGCGCGGCGACGGGGATGCGTATCTGGGCGATAACCTGTTCTTCACGCCGCCGGTCGTGCAGAATGAAAACCTGGCTGAGGCCCTGCAAGAGACGACGCCCCCCGGACGCATCCTCCGGCGCCAATCGTTTTTCGCCTCCTATGCCAACCCCGACACCGACGCCGGCTGGTTGAACCTGGGCAACGGCGAGGACTGGGCCGTTACCGTAGCCGGCCTGAACCATCGCGACCTCACCGTAAATAGCACCTACCGCATCATCTTCACCGATGACGCCCCTGCGCTGGCCGACCCGCCCGGCGATCCCCGATCCGTGGAACTGGAAGTCGAAAAAAAATCGACCGATAAACTTACGCTGCAATGGCAAGGTACCGGTGCGAGCAACGCTGTCGATATTTCCCTCCTCACCGGCGAGCTATGCGACCTGCGGTTTATTTTCAAGATGGATAAAACCAAAGAAAAACCCGTCCTGGAGGAGGTAAGACGGCGTCTTTCAGACGGTTCGTGGACACCCATTGACGACCTCGACTGGGGCACCGGGGATACGCCCGGCTTCACGAACACCCGCATCGAGGTGAAGACCTACGGCACGGCAAAAGACGAACTCCGTTTCATCCCGCCCTCGGCGGTGCATTCAGCAAAGCTTGGAGATACGCTCAATGGCTGGGATCAAACAGACGATGCCAAGGCCGGGGTTTTCTGGAGCCGTTTCGCCGAAGACGCCGGGGCGTTCTCGCAGGCGGTGCAACTGCGCAAACGTCTGGCCCATGGCAACGTCGGGCGGGTGGTTTGCCAGATCATCAACACACGGCACAGCCAGGGGGATGAAAAGAAACAGCTTACCGAGAACCTGACAATGCACCTCGTCGCGTACTATCATCACCGGTATCATATCGGACCCTTCGCGGCGATGACCAAAGCGGCCCTTTCGCAAGGGCAGAAGAAAGTGGAATTGAAAGACATCCCGGCGTTTGTGCCGGGCAAGCTCTACCGAGGCATGCGTCTCCTCGTTAAAGGTGACGAAAAAGTCTATACGATCCAGGAAACAGTCGAAGTCAAAGGAGGCGCGGCGACGGTGGAGATCGATCCGGGCATTGCCAGGGCCACGGCCAGTGCTACGGAGGTCACGCTCCACCGTCCATCCCCCTATCGAGACTACGCCCCCCGCGTCTTCGCCGACACGGCCCCCCTGCGCACCGCGATAGACGCCGACCTGAAAACCTTCATCGATGCCGGGATCGAGACTTTCATCCCCGGCGGTGGAGAGGCGGACACCAGCCCCACTCCGGTGCCGCATGCCCTGACCTTCCAGATCGACCGGGTGGCCTGCGGGCAACAGTCTGATGACCAAAATAGAGAGGATTTGCTCCGGCAGATCGCCGGCATCGGCGTGTTGATGCGCCAGAAAGGGGACGGCGACGCCTGGGAGCCCTGGCGCTGCCTGAACATGGCCGAATTCCGCGTGCCCTGGTACAACGCCAATAAACCCGTAACAGCGACCATCGAGAGCATCGTGATGGACGGGAAACAGGTTGTTCTGAAGGACATCAAGGGAGGGCCGGCGACGATCCCGAAAGGGCGCATCCTGGCAGTCGCGGGCCAGGCCCGGACGTATCGTGTTACAGAAGACGCAACCGTCACCAATAAAAGAGCAACCGTCAAGGTCGATCTGAGGGTTTATGAAGAGGGCCTCAATAAGAACGTCACGTTCTATGCCACGGTGTACGACCGGGCCGTGGTGCCCTATCGCCTGCCCTACAAAGACGGCGTCCGGCAGGCGTTTTTCACCTACGACAACCAGCCGCTGATTGCAGAGAGCCGCGCGCTCGAACTGGCCCGGCGATCCGGGCTGGATCCGCTGACGACGCCGGAGCCTGGGCCGGCGCCGTGGAAGTATGTCTTCAAAGCGAACTGGTGGGCTATGCTGCCCGGCTTGAAGTTCGGTCAATCCTACCAGGTGCTCTGTTTCATCATGGGCGCCAGCGGCGCGTTGCCCAAAGAACTCAGCTACAACTATCCCTATTTTCCCTTTGAAATAGATCACCCAGCCCGGATTAAGGATTCGCCGTCGGATTTTAGCCTGTCTGATGCCGGTGCGTACCTGCGCGAGGTGCAGTACCTCCGGCGTGTGCGGCTCGGCACGCCGCGTTTGTACGCGCAAACGCTTCTGACACCCAAAGACAGCAAGAATAAGTTGTGCAAGCTGCCCCCGATCCCCGATCAGGTAGCGCCCCTGTTCCCCGAACTGCCGCGCTTTACGCTGGCTGAAACTCCTACAAAGGACCAGACGACGATACGTCTCCGGGTCGTCCCGGCGCAGCCGATTAGAAAGGGCGACCGGCTGAGCATCGACGGCGATTCTCAGGTCTACGAAGTGGCCGAAGACGTCCCGATGTCCTACGAAACACAGCCGGTGCAGGTCAAGGTCGAGCCTGCGGTGAAGGCTGCGCTGGCGCAGGTGCCGGCGGAAACCGCGGTGGAGCTTCAGACGACGCTGGAAGACCTGCCCCTCTTGTTATTGCCCCTTGGCAACGAAGACGACCCGTTTGAATTCGGCACCCGCAAACCGGCCACCGATTTGCAGACCTGGGATCGCTGGACGGCTAAAGACGGCGTGGATCGAAAAGGCATGTGGGCGGCCTATCACCATGACGCTGAAGCTGCTGAAGCAGATCGCATTGCAGACGATGAGGTGGGATACGACCTCACCATCGACGATCCGGCGGTCGCCCGGTTTGACGAGCACGACAAAGACAAGGCGTCCGGCTCTTTTGTGGTCGAACTCCATCCTCTTTTTCCTACTCCTGGGAAGCCGCAAGAAATCGTTGTGCCCATCCCCAAACCTGCTGCCGGCCAAAAAGGGTTGCGCCAGTTCCAGGCGCCCCCGGTCAACGTAGTTTGCGAGCGGAGCAACAGTACGCTGGTCAAGGTAGAAGGCGGCTTAAAGGTATTTATCAAGGAAGGAGACATCGTCGAACTGCGTGTCAGCACGCCGGTGGAGGCGAAATATTTCGACGAGGACGCGCACCGGCGTTTTCCCCAGGCTGTTGCGAAGGAAGGCAAACCGTTTACACGAACCCATGAGGGGGTAACGAAAAAGTACTACCTCTTCTCTCCCTGGCGGATGGTTATCGAAGCGGCTATCGATACGATGCCGGATCAAGAGACGCTCTGGCAGGCCATCGAGCCGGAATTTATCGGCTCTCGCGTGCGCGTCCACCTCGATCCGAGCAAAGACGAGAAGACCTTCCGGTATGTCAGCCGCATCGACCTCATGCGGCAGACCTGGCGCTGGCAAGGCCGGCCCGTGGCTTCCTTCCCCGACAAGAACGCCGCGCCTGATAAGATCGATGCCTTTCCCACGGAGGATGATACCGTGACGTCGAACGTCTTTCTCTGGGAAGCCCAGGGCTTTGCCGACCGGGGCGACGACGATCATCTGCTCATTCCCAACACCATCACGGTTCAAGATCAACGCCCGCAGTTACTCGAAGAAGACCTGAGCGAGGACCGCCGCGCCCTCTTCTACCGGTTCGCGGCGCGGGCCTATAGCCGCTACTATGGGCTCTCCGGGGACTACCGCAACATGGTGAAATCGCGCCACGTGGTCGCCCCTCACAAGACACGCTGGCGGCGGCTGTTGGTGCCCTGCCGCTGGGCCGAAGCGCTCGTGCCGAAGCCTGTCGTCAAGTTTGTCGTCCCGCTCACCGAAGCCGCCGAAACCAAAGACTCCGTCCCCAGAACAGCGAACCTGCTGGTGGTGCTCAACGAGCCCTGGTATAGCTTCGGCGGCTTGCGTGAAAAACTGGAAGCCAGGGTCGTCGTGGTCGAAACAGAGGGCAGCAATCCAAAGAAATTGGACGAACTGGGGCCGGATCCTATTCTTTCGGGAAAACGATGGCCGGAGGGCAAAAAGGTCTCCTTAGAGATGGAACAGCCCATAGGCCACACCTTCGATACCGATGCCGACGCCCCCTTGTTCGTAGCCTCCTCGTTTCGGATGACTATCCGAGACACCTCCTCCAGCGGCACCCTCGTCAAGGATTTCTCCTGGTACATGGCGAAGGTTCACTTCCGGCGCAGCCTGACCGTACAAGGCAAAGCAAAGCCCATAGAGAGCGCCTTCACCGATCCGTTCTGGGTGCAGTTTCTACCCGATGCTTCGCTGTTCAAAGAAAGTGGGGTGGACGATCCCATCAACATCCATGACATCACGATAGAATTCAAGAAGAAGTCGCTCTTCGAGCTTTGTGTTCCTGATCCTAAAAAACCTGATAAGCTTAAAGCAATCAAGCTTTACGAAGCGCCTGCCGAGGCCAACAGCGCCAACAGGTTCGAACGCTGGTTGTTGCTCACCGAGGTGATCCGCGACGTGCGCGGGATTGCCAATTACGAAAAATATATCGGCCTCTTCCGCCTGAAGGATCCCACGAGTAGCGAATACGTCTACGAACCCTTTGAACCCACTGACGTGCAGATCGACGACAAAAAGAAAAAGGCGGCGTTGCGCGTTCGGGTGCTGGAAGTGCAGCAACGCCAGGGTGCGGATGTCCAGCAACACCAGGGTGCGGATCCAAAAAAGGAGGATCCCTGGGAGGCGTTGTTTCCCGCTGAAGAAGATAAAGACGCCGGGGCACGGATCGTACGCGTCTCCCCGCCCATCGAGAAACCACGCCACGCCGAATAACACGTTTTAGCCTGCAAAGAGCCTCGACGAACATGAAAGAACGACGCCTGCTTTTATCCGGACTGATGATGATGGTGCTGCTGCCGGGGGTTCGTCCGAGCCTGGCCCAGACGCAACACCGCGCCTCCGACACGTTTTATTGGCGGCTCGACGCAGGCACAACCTATCATCTGGGCGATACCGAAAAATCGCCCTTCAACCTTAACCTCGATAACTGGGAGGCAGGATGGCCGTATCCCCTGATGATCCATCTGGAAATAGGCTATCAGTTCACTTCGAGCACCCAATTAGGGATCGGGTACCAGGCGGGGAGCTATCCGCTGGTTGAGGTCTACGGCGCCGAGGTTCCCGAAAACACCGACGACCCGAAGGCAGCCCGGCACACCATCTCGCTGTTGTGGCGGCGGCTTATCGAGGATGCCCCCGTTAGAGATGTGCTCCCCTTTTTGCCTCCGGACGCGCTCCCCTTTGTGTCTCTGGGCCTTCAAGGTACTTTCGGCGGGCCGCGCGCCAGTTGGGGCCCCGGCTTCGGCATCGGCCTTGACTTCCTGGCAGGACCACAGATATCGGGCATCGTCGAATGGCGGCACTACCTGAGCCTGCCGGACGACGCCCTCGACGGACGCGACGATAACGGCTTCGGCCCGTTCGACGTACTGGGCCGCTTTTCCATCGGCGTCAAGTGGACCTTCAAAAAAGCGGGTTCGTGACTGAACTTTCCTGAGAAGCACAAACAACCCTTGAACAACGCAGCAACCGCTTGCCTCTGCTCCTCCCGGTTGCTATAATAAGCATTGACTTAAACACATTCACCAGACCGGATACTGATATGGGCAAACTAGACGATGCCGTTGCCAAATGCCACCAAGCCATGACCGAGCGCCTGGGTCTCGACGTCGATCAAGACCTGCTGCGCAAAGTAGCCAAAGGGCTCGGATTCGCGCTCTACAACGCCGATTCGTCTTTGGTCGCTTGCTCGGATGAGGCCGAGCTAGAGCGGGTGAAAAACAACTTCCTGGTCAAAAAGTTGGGGCTGGCAGACGGTCCGGAATTGATGGAAGCCGTCCATGAAGTCTGTGAGACCACGAAACCCCTGGGAAGCAATAAGTATCGCGCGGTTTTCTATTACTTGCTGACGAAGAAATTCGGCAAAGAATCTGTATACGCGTAGGGTAGCGACCCCCACCGACGTCGCGTAGCCAGAGCAGTTCGAAGCGCCGGCGAAAGCTGCTCCCATAACCGGAGCGCGAAAACGCCTCAAAGGCAGGCTATGACAGTAGCCTTTGAGGCGTTTTTCTTGCTGATCTGCGCCCCCACTCAACGCGCGTCCTGCTATCCGGCCATGGGCGGTTTCTTGCCTACTTTGGTCTCGTACGCCTTCAGCACGAGGCCGGCCATCTGGTCGAGGGTGAACGTGGACGAGTTGAGCACCAGATCGTAGTCGGCGGCGTCGCCGTGGTCGCGTTTGAAGTGGTGGCGGATGAAGTCGTCTCGCTCGGCGTCTCGCGTTTGGATTTTCTTGCGGGCTCCTTTTTCGCTGTAGCCTTCGCGCTCGGCAAAGCCACGCACACGCTCTTCGAACGGGCACACCACTCGCACACGCAAGCTATCGGCAGACCGGCAGATATAGTTGGCGCCGCGCCCGACGATGATGCTTTTACCGTGCGCGTCGATGGTATGCACCACGCGCATGAGCGCCCGGAAATAGGCCGTGTTGGTGTGCTTGCTCCCCGAGAGCGCGCCGCGCATGGCATCGTCGATGGCCTTGCGGCGGTGCTCGTCGAGCGAGGTCAGCAGCCGTTCGTCGCCGCCGCCTTCTTCGGCGATGGCCTGGAGCAGGTCTTTATCCCAGACCTTGAAACTGATGCGTTTGCCCAGCACCGCCGCCAGGGCCGCCCCGCGCGCGCCAAACTCGCGCGAAATGGTGATGATGGGCCAGGCGCCCAACGTCTCGCCTCTTCGTTTGGCCTCAGCTTCATGCTGCGCCCAGGTCTGGACCTGCTCGGTGATCATCTGGTCGATATACCTCATGATACGTCTCGCTTTTGTCGGCTTGGGTTGATTGTTGGGTTTCAAATTCAAGGTTCAAAGTTCAACGTTTACTTCGTCACTCGCCGGCGCCTGCCCCGGGCTCCGATCCGGGGGCTCGTGTCTCCTGGACGAACCTTGAACTTTGAAGACTGACCATTGGCCTCACTTAAGAATAGCACCTTCATCAAGAAGGAAAAAATAAGATTGCTTCAAAACTGATCCATCGCCCACGCGGCGGCAGTGCCAATTACGTTGCGACTTTGCCGCCACGTCGAAGCTGAGCTTTATCCCCGCCCGCTGCGGTAAAATCAACACCCGGGAAGACTACCGAAATTCGAATTCAATTTCTAATATCTCCCCGAAACCCAACCCGACTTTCTATGCCAAACACGTTCCCCGCCTCGATGGCCGCGTGGTCGCCGCCGGAGCCCTGGCCGGCCATCACCGTCATCGACGCGCATACCGAAGGCGAGCCGTTGCGCGTGATCGTCAGCGGCTACCCGGCGCTCGAAGGCGCGACGATCCTGGCGCGGCGACGGCACGCCCGCGACCACCTCGACCACCTCCGCACGGCGCTGATGTGGGAACCGCGCGGTCACGCCGATATGTACGGCTGCCTCATCACCCCGCCCGTGACGCCGGAGGCCGACTTTGGCGTGCTGTTCCTGCACAACGAAGGCTACAGCACCATGTGCGGCCACGGCATCATCGCCGTGACGAAGGTGGCGCTGGAGGCCGGGCTGCTCCCGATGAACGCCCCTGAAACCCGCGTCCGCATCGACACACCCGCCGGGCTGGTGACAGCGTTCGGACGAGTGCAAGACGGACGCGTGACGAGCGTCTATTTCCACAACGTGCCCTCGTTCGTCGTCGCGCTCGACGAGACGGTCGAGGCGCCGGGGCTGGGCACGGTGCGCTACGACCTGGCCTTCGGCGGCGCCTTCTACGCCTACGTCCAGGCTGCCGGCGTCGGGCTGACGTGTACGCCGAAGGACTTCCGCGCGCTGATCGAAAAGGGCATGGCCATCAAACGCGCCGTCATGGCGAGCCGGGCCATCAAGCATCCGTTCGAAGAAGATCTCAACTTTCTCTATGGCACCATCTTCATCGGCCCGCCCGAAGAAGCCGGCGCACACAGCCGCAACGTCTGTATTTTTGCCGAAGGCGAGGTAGATCGCAGCCCCACCGGCACCGGCGTGAGCGCGCGCGCCGCCCTCCACCACGCGCGCGGCGAGATCGGCCTCGGCGAACCTATCGTCATCGAAAGCATCATCGGCAGCCGCTTTACCGTGCGCGTCAAAGAGACGACGACGTTCGGCCCCCATGCGGCGGTGATCCCGGAGGTCGAAGGGCGCGCCTTCATCACCGGACGCGCAGAATTTTGCCTCGACCCGGACGATCCCCTGCGCCATGGGTTTATCTTAAGGTAGCTCGCCTTCGGCTCGCGTCATTTGCTTCGCGGTCATTTGTGCGCTTCGCGCACGTCAATTGCTTCGCGGTCATTTGTGCGCTTTGCGCACATCAATTGCGCCTTCGGCGCGTCATTCATTGTCATGGGTTGAACTCGACAATCAATGACGCGAGCGACAGCGAGCCAAATGACCACAAATGACCGCGAAGCAAATGACACACCACAAACCAAAGCGCCAACCTCCATCCTACCAAATACGGTAATTATGGTAAAAATCCGAATCCTCTCCCGCGAAGACGTCCGGCAGGCGCTGGATATGAAGCAGGCTATCGAGTTGATGCGTGGGGCGTTCATTGCGCTGTCTGAAGGCCGGGCCGTGGCGCCGGTGCGCATGCGTTTGCCGGCGTCCGAACACGACGGGTGGGCGCTGTTCATGCCGTCGTATCTGCCTGATCTGGCGCAAATCGGCCTCAAGGTGGTCAACGTAAATCCCACCAACGACGCGCGCGGCCTGCCGTTTATCCACGCCCTGGTGATGGTCTCCGATGCCGCCACAGGCCGGCCCCTGGCGGTGATGGACGGCGAATACCTGACGGCGTTGCGCACCGGCGCCGGATCGGGGCTGGCAACGGACCTGCTGGCCCACCCCGACGCCGCCGTGGCCGCGCTCTTCGGCGCCGGCGTACAGGCGCGGACGCAGTTGGAAGCCGTGTGCGCCGTCCGCCCCATCCGCCGGGCCTACGTCTTCAACCGAACCCGAAACCACGCTGAAACCTTCGCCCGGGAAATGAGCGCGCGCCTGAACCTCGACGTGCAGGTGGCCGGCAGCCCCGCCGCGCTGCAAGAGGCCGACGTCGTCTGCACCGCCACCTCGTCGCTCGATCCGGTGTTTGCCCATGCCGACCTCAAGCCCGGCGCCCACATCAACGGCATCGGCTCGTACCGGCCCGACATGACGGAAATCCCCTCGGAAACGGTGCTGGCCGCCAGAGTGGTGGTTGATCATCGACCGGCGTGCCTGGCCGAAGCCGGGGATCTCCTCAAACCCCTGGCAGACGGTCTGATCACCGAAGCGCACATCCACGCCGAACTCGGTGAAGTGGCTGCCGGGCACAAAGCAGGCCGTACGTCAGACGACGAGATCACCTTTTTCAAATCGGTGGGCAATGCCGTGCAAGACCTGGCTTCAGCCAGCCACATCGTCGCTGTAGCGCAGGCTCGTAACCTGGGCACCGAGGTTGAGTTGTGAACGGCGTATTGTGGTTTATTCGAGGCCGGCACGGTGCGCGATCCCTGGTGCGGGTCATGGGTCACGGGTCATGAGTCATGAGGGTCTTTCCCCATGACCCATGACTCATGACCCATGACAGCAAGCGCAGCGAGCGTCATGCCTGATGACCAACGCCAACGTGGCTTCAAAGTAGAATATCGAGAACGGCCTGCCTGCTTTGAATCCCGCCGTAAATTTTGCACCTTTGCTCACCGGCAATTATGTTGTTTGAAGGCCCCTGACTATTGACCTGATTATCTATGCCCGATCAAGCATCCCTATCCTATCGCATGTTGATCGTCGATGACGATCCCGGCATCGCCACGGTGCTCCACGAATTTTTTGAGATCCATGGCTATGCCGTCAGTGTAGCCAAAGACGGCGAAGAGGCGCTCGATATGATGCGCCGCGTGCCCCACTACGACATCGTGCTGCTAGACGTGATGCTGCCCAAAAAAAGCGGCTTCGATGTGCTCAAAGAGTCGCGAGAGATGGGCATTCGCTCGCCGGTGCTGATGTTGACGGCGCGGGGCGAGCAGGAAAACATCCTCAAAGGCTTCGGCCTCGGCGCCGAAGATTATATCATCAAACCGTTCAACGCCGAAGAACTGGCCGCCCGCGTCAAGGCCATCCTCTACCGCACCCAGCCGCCGAGCAAAACCCCGATGGTGATCTACGAAATCGGGGACGTCAAGATCAACTTCAGCACCCACGAAGCCTTCCGCGGCCACGACGCCGTCAATTTCACCGCGCTGGAGTTCGACATCCTGCGCTATCTCATCGAAAATAAAGGCCGCACCGTCTCGCGCAAACAACTCCTGCGCGACGTCTGGGGCATCCAACAAGACATCATCACCCGCACCATCGACCGGCACATGGCCTCGATCCGCAAAAAAATCGAGGAAGACTCGTCGAATCCTAAATACATCGAGACGGTCTACGGCATCGGGTATCGGTTTAATGCGTGACACGGACGTGTCACGCATTAAATTCTTTCCACATCGACGAGTTTGTAGCCGATGCCGTAGACGCTTTTGATGGGCCAGGTGTCTTCGTCTTCTCCGTCCATGATGCTGCGCAGGGCGTTGACGTGGCGGTCGATGGTGCGGGTTTCGACGGTGCTGGGCAGGCGCCAGACGTCGCGCAGGATCTGCTCGCGCGTGGCCGTGCGGCCCCGGTGCAAGATCAGGTAGCGAAGCAACTTGAACTCCAGATCCGTCAGATCCATCACTTCGCCGTCTCGGGTGACGGCGCCGGCGGGCAGATCGACGAGAAGGCCGCCGACCTGATAGACGCCCATGGCCTCTTCGGGCACGGCCTGGGTGCGACGCACGATGGCGTTGATGCGCGCCAGCAGCACTTCCGTGGCGAACGGTTTGGTCAGGTAGTCGTCGGCGCCGAGTTCGAAGCCGCGCATTTTGTCTTCGTGGGCGCCGAGGCCGGTGAGCATCAGCACCGGCGTGCTGACCCCTTGCACCCGCATCTCGCGCAGCACCTCGAAGCCGGTGCGTCCGGGCAGGTTGGCATCGAGGATGATCAGGTCGTAGCCGGGCAACGACACGGCCAGCCGAAGCCCTTCGTCTCCGTCATCGGCCAGATCCACCTGAAAGCCTTCGGTCTCTAAAAACATCGAAAGGCCGACATTCAACTGCGGATCATCTTCGATAATCAAAAGATGCGGGGTGGGTGATGGGTTGCTCATCGCAAAGGGGTGAAGCTGAATGACATCAGACGGTCTGTACCTGTAAAGTACATAAAAACAGGGTGCCGTCAATAAAAAGTTGGCGGGTTTTTTTCTACGGTTTGAGGGAAAGGGGGAATTGGCTTTTTCATTGCGCTTCGTGTTGGTCCCCCTCTCTCCCATTCCCCCTTTCCCCCTCTCTCCTTTTCGCCCTTTCCCCCACGCGTGTTATTCCCCATCGAGCCGGGCCATCTCCAGGATCTCGACGGGTTTGCCCCACTGGCGGATGGTCAGCACGCCGGTGCGCAGCCGGGCGCGGAACCGCACGCGCAGGCCGTCTTGCTGAAACGCTTCGTCGAGGTTGAGCGGATCGTACCGGGCGCCGTCGTCGGCGACGAGGCCGTAGAAACCGCCTTCGAGGTCGAAAAACTGAATCGTCCCGACACCGGCCACCTGCCCCGGCGCGGCGTCATCGGGCGTCTCAGACGGCGGCGTCACGGTTTCCGGCGGCGGGTTGGTGGAACAGGCTGTGGCGGCAAGCAGCGCGACGAAGGCACATACGGCGAAGGCACGAAGCATGGTTGAAGTGGTTGCGTTATGGTGTTATAGTGATTGAGAAAGAAGAACTAAAACACCAAAACACTATAACACGCAAACACCCTATTCGTTCGATGCAGGAATACGCCCCAACACCGGAAGCTCCAGCGCAAAATCCGGCTGATCGACGGCGTGGATCCAGCCGCCGGCGAGCACGTCGTCGTCTTCATAAAGGACGACGGATTGGCCCGGCGTGATGGCGCGGCGCGGCGCGGCAAAGGCTACCTCCAGCACGTCGGCGGCGGTCTGGCGGACGAGGCAGGCGCCGCCGGCATCCTTGTAGCGGATCTTGCCGGTAGCCGGGCGTTCTTCGCGCAGATCCGGATACTTGATCAGGTTGATCTGCCGCGCCGTCAACGTCTGCTTCAACAACGCCTCGCGCGGGCCGACGGTGACGGTGTTGGTCTCCGGATCGATAGCCGTGACGTAGATCGGAAAGCCGAGCGCCAGCCCCAGCCCGTGCCGTTGCCCGATGGTATAAAACGGATACCCCGCATGCTCGCCCACGACGGTGCCGTCTTCCAGCACGAACGGCCCACCCTCGACCTCGGCTTCGAGACCTTCGACACGGTCCTTCAGAAAACGGCGGTAGTCGTTGTCCGGGATAAAGCAGATCTCGTACGAATCGGGCTTGTTGGCCACGCGCATCAGGTCGAAGTCGGCGGCCATCTGGCGGATGTGGGGCTTGGTGTACTGGCCGAGCGGGAAGATAGACCGCGCCAGGTGCTCCTGCGGCAGCCCCCACAACGCATAGCTCTGATCCTTGTTCAGATCGAGCCCCCGTGAGAGGACGTAGCGGTCGAGCGCGTCGTCGTGGCGCACGCAGGCGTAATGGCCCGTGGCGATGGAGTCGCAGCCGAGGTCGTCGGCGCGACGCAAGAGGGCGGCCCACTTGATGTGGGTGTTGCAGAGCACGCACGGGTTAGGCGTGCGCCCGGCCAGGTATTCTTTCGTAAATCGCTCGATGACCCAGTCGCCGAACTCTTCGCGGATATCGACGATGAAGTGCGTGAAGTCGTGCTTGAGGGCCACAGCGCGAGCGTCGTTCATCGACTCCAGCGAGCAGCAACCGACTTCCTTGCCGGTACGCGCGCCGCTGCCGGTATAATCCCACGTCTTCATGGTGATGCCGACGACCTCGTAGCCCTGCTCACGCAAGAGCACCGCCGTCACCGAGGAATCGACCCCGCCGCTCATCGCCACGAGCACCCGTCCATGCTTGCTCATCGCTCTTCCCTAAAAAGATGGTTAACTGTTCAAAAAAGTTCGACTTCAACGAAACCCCGGAGGTGCCGTTCCTGGAACTATTGGGGATTTTGGATTTTAGATTTTGGATTTTGGATTGTTGATCTAAAGCGGCTCAGGAAGACGAAAAAGCCGCGCCGGTTGGAACGCCTGTGGTTTTTCCGGTTGGGAAAACGGTGCCGGATGAGACCAATCCAAAATCCAAAATCCAAAATCTAAAATGAGAAAGCTGCCGCTGCTGCTCGTCCTCGTTCTCCCGCAGGTAAGCTGTGGGCAATCGCCGAGTTGGTCTATGCTCAAAAAAACCATCCGGGCTACCTACCCCGACGTCCGCCACGTCTCGACGGATTCGCTGGCGGCGTGGCAGGTGAGTTCGGCCTCCGCCCCCCTCTTGCTCGACGTCCGCGCCGAAGACGAATTCGCCGTCAGCCACCTCCAAAACGCCCGCCGCATCGATCCCGACACGCGCGACTTCGCGATGCTCCAGAACCTTCCACCCGACACGCCCATCGTGACGTACTGCTCGGTGGGCTACCGCTCGGCGGCCATGGCAGCGCGGCTGGCCGAAGCCGGTTTCATCAACGTCGTCAACCTCGAAGGGTCTATCTTTGCGTGGGCCAACGAAGGCCGCCCCGTCTATCGTGCCGGCCACGCCGTGCAGCAGGTCCACCCGTACGATGCCGTCTGGGGGCAGTTGCTGAAGAAAGAGTTGCACGCCTACACGGCCTCGCCGGAGTGATAACCGAAAAGACGAAGCAGGCGTCAGGACGCACCCTCTTGCATCAGCAGCGGGGTCTATTGACCCGCCTCGTCAATCCGCTTGTAGTAGCCGTCGAACCAGGGCGTCCAGGTCTCGCCGTTGTCGTTGGACTGCTCGAAGAACTGGCGAACGCGTCCGTCGTCCAGGGGCGTCCAGGTGCCCCGGAAGGGGAGCGCCTTGCCGTCGAGGCCGAAGATCTCTCCGACCAGGACCATCTTGCCGTCTTCGAGGCCGCCTTCGATGCGGATGGAGTAGCCGGCGGAGGCTACCCAGACCTGCACCCACTTGCCTTTGGCCGTATCGTAGTAATTGATGCTGGTGCCGCTGCCGCCGCCACCGCCCGTCCAGCGTTCGAGCAGCATACAGCCCTGCTCGCCTTTCTCGATCCTGTTGGCGCCGGCCACCTGCCCCGCAGCGGTAGACACCTCCCAGTGACCGATCCAGAAATCGAACTGGCGGAAGCGCTCGTCGTACTCGCAAGGACGCGCCTTTTTATCGGCGTCGGTGGCGGCGGACTGCTCCTGCGCGGCTACGGACTGAAACAAAGCGCCCACACCCAGCGCGGCGATGCCCAGCACACCCACGAAAAGGATCTGTAGAATCTTTTTCATCGGTAGCACCTCGTTAGATTCGATGCACAGTGACCATCACACACGCTGTGCGACGCGATGAATATAGACACGCAGACCATCGTCCAACCAGGACAATTCGAGTGCCGGTAGGATACTGCGCCCTGTGCCCGGACGTCCTCAAGAAAAGCTCATGTTTTTCTCAGAAAGACCTAAAAAACACCTCAAGCTCCGGTTTTCACGCCCTCGACGTCGTGAACATGACTCATGTCTCCGTGAGAATCGTTTCGACGACCCCACCGCGGTCATAGAGGCCTACGGCGTGGGCGGCACCGGCGGCGTCACCTCGAAGCCCGGATAGAGTTGTCCGGTGGCCTCGTCGGGGTCGAAAAATGCATAGCTGATGGTGTAGGATTCCTGCGGCGTGGGCCGAGGCGCGATATTCAGTTGCTTTTCCGGCTGGTAGTTGGATTGGTCTTCAAACGGCGTCGCCTCGATCACGTGCATCATGCCGTTATCCTCGTGCAGCAGGATGTGGCAATGATGAACATACGCGCCCACGTAATCCGGAAAACGCATCCGCAGCACGATGCGGCCCCGGTTGCGCGGGATCCAGATCGAATCCATCCAGCGCGGCCTGTCGAGGATGTTGACCAGAGCGCCCGTCTCGTCGGGGATCTCGATGCTCATCACCCAGAACGGATTCTGGTGGACGTGGAACGGATGGTCGATGCCCCGGCTGACGAGTTCGAAGTTCTGATCCTTGAGAAACTGCTGCTGCCCCTCCTGCCGCGAAATCGGAAAAGCGACGTAATGGCTGCCGTATTGCGTCGGCGGCTGCTTGAAATCCGGGCTAAACGGATCGTTGTTCGCATCGACGGGATCGTTGACGGTTTTCTTGGCCGTCGTCGTGTTGCCCCAGAGCGTGTTGGTGAGGTTATAGAGCGTCCACTCTTCGGCTGTGTTTTCGAGCATCCGCGCGCGGTAAGGATCGGTAGGATCGAACTTGCGCGGCAGCCGGGGATACTGAAAAGGCCGCGTGTCGGGATGCGGCGCCTTCTGGCGTTCCTCTTCGATGCGCGCATTGTTGAAGCCGATGGCCATCGTGCGGATTTCAGGCGGCATCGCCACGTAAAAACCGGCGCCCGGCGGGTTTTCGGCGTAAATCAGGTTTTCGTGCTTGCGCTCGGTCTTCGTCTGCCCATCGACCGTGAACGTGACCATCGGGTCGCTGTTGATGAAATCGACGAAGGCCTGCGCCGTGGGATATTCGGTCGATCCCCGCGAATCGAGCGTGAGCGGATAGGTGCTCGCCAGCGGCATGCTGGGATGGCCCCAGCCGGAGTAAAGGATGCGCCGCGTGCGAAAATCGCCGGTCTGCACGTCGGAACGGGCCTCGGCTTCTTCGGCCTTAGCTTGCAATTCGTCCGGCTGGATGGGATGGAGGTATTGCTGGACGGGCGGCAGCGCGTCTTCCAGCGTCATCATCAAGTCCCGCATGTTGGCCGCCTCAATCGGCTCTTCGCCCGCCGTCTGTTGGACGAGCACGTAGGCGATGATGACGTCTTCGGGCGAAGGCGCCGGCGGCGGTTCGTTCTTAACCTTGGCCTGCGCCACGAACTGCGGGGTGTCGCTGTGAACGACGACGGTGCGGGCAAAGACGGTGTAGACGTCGTAGGTCGTCGTCGTGCCGTCGTCGTTATTGACCGTCCGGCTGCTGGACGAAAGGGGCGGCGCCTGGAAAAAGACGTCGGTGCGGTTGGCCGGCCCCATGTAAAACTCGTTCCAGCGCACGAAGCAATCCTTGACGCTCTCTTTCGTCCGCCAGACGTTGGTCAGCCGGCACATCAGGTCGGCGCCTTCTCGGACCCTCGGAATGCGGCTGCGAAGCTGTCTCCGAAGCCCCGCCTCGCACCGCTGATCGTACGACCAGAGCGGGTTGTCCACCATGTCCTCCGGGCTGTCGCCCGACGTATTCGGTTTGATACCCTGCATCGAAAGATCGTTGATGAAATAGGTGGGCGGCTGCCCGGTCTCCTGTTTCACCAACGTCACGCCGTCGATGGAAAGCTGGAAAAGATCCTGCTTTCGATATTCCAGCGTTTTCAACTCAGCCAGCGTGAACGGCTCGTCGGGCTTGCCGGCGAGGTTGGTAAGCTGGCCGTCCTCATTGACTTCGAACGTCTTGAGATTGCCGTCGACATTTTGCACGGTGTACTGGCCTTTGACCACCATGAAGCGCTTGTAGCCGCGCCCATCGACGCTGCCGTTGAGCACGCGCCACCGCTCGATAGCGCCGGGCCGCATCTGGATGACCGTCGGCGTGCTGCCGCCGTTGACGAGCACGTTGAACGGGTTGGGATTGCTCAGTTCGGGCGAAGCCTTCGAGGCGTCTTTATCCACCGAGAGGTTGAGCGCGCGCTGCATGAGCATCAGGCGCTCGCGGTAGTCGTACGGGCCGGTTTTGAGCGACGGATCGGGCGGCGGCTCGGTGTCGTTCCAATCCACCAGCACCCGGTTGATAGCCTCTTCGATGTCGCCTTCGACGAGCAGGAAGCCGGCCATGCCGCTGGCTACCTGATTGTGCGTGGCGCCGTGCGCGTGCGGGTGATACCAGAAGGTGCCCGCCGGATGCGGCTGCGGCGGCAACGGCGGTAGGCCCTGCTCGTGGCGCCGCTTGTTCTCTTCCTCGATCAGCCTGCGCTGCACGTTGCCCAGGCGAAACTCGTAGTTGGCCTCGCCGGCCACCTCGTCGTCGCGCACGAAGTAGAGTTCTTCGGGATTGCGTAAAAAGCGGCAGGATTCCTCGGCGCCTATTTGTTCGCGACGGCGGAAGTCGGCCTGGCTCAAGACGCGCAGGATGACGTTGTCGGAGTGGGTGCCGTCGGGGTTGCGGCTGGGGCTGACGTGCAGGCCGTGCGTGTGCAGGTTCGTCACGCGGATGGAATGGACGCCGTTGGTGTGCTCACCCAGGCAAAAATCCTCCCGATAGTTGCCCAACGCCCTGGCCTT
Source organism: Rhodothermales bacterium (assembly GCA_028278205.1). Lineage (GTDB taxonomy): Bacteria > Bacteroidota > Rhodothermia > Rhodothermales > Bin80 > JANQES01. Next base: position 26,370 of record JANQES010000121.1, on the reverse strand, counting down.
CGCCGCCGCAGCGTCCAGAATGCTCTGCGAGGGCGCGTCGTGCGGAAACGGCCCGACGAAGGTCTGGCCAAAGTCCTGGCCGAGCAGGTTGCGCAGCTTGACGAAGAGCGTCTCGTCGCCCTTCATGCGAATCGTCGGGCCGGGGGTGTTGCCGCCGTAGCTAAAAAGCACCGAGCCGGGATTGCCCAGGCCCACGGCGATGCCGGGGTTCTGATTCTCGACCACGTTAAGATCTAACTGTTGCCCCGGCCAATCGCTCGGTCGCCACACCCAGGGTTCGTTCCACGTCTCCGGATCTCCGGCTTTAATGGCAGGAACGTCTGATTCCAGGGCCGTCCCGCCTCCACCGCCGCCACGCCCCGGCTCGCCGTCGCCGCCATCGCCTCCGACGACCGGGCCGACGCCGGTGCACGAAGCCGCCGCCACGCCTAACAAACCAACCTGTAAAAAATCTCTCCGCCCCATGCTGGAACGAGGTTCGATACGCTCCTCCCCACCGCCGTCTTTTGAAGTTTGATTTTTTTGTTCGTGACCCGGGGTGTTCTTTTCCATCATGGGGGCGCCTGTGTGTTGAGGTTGAAGGAAAAGTGCTCTGGTGTTATAGTGGTAATGCGAATTAAGGGTTGGGGAATTGGGGGTATACCTGCCAGGTTTTGAAAACCTGGCAGGTATGGTTTTCGCCGTTTTCAGCTTGTTTTCAACGGCTTTCTATTTCAACGCTGAATTCGCATTTTCAAAAGACCACTATAACACTAAAACACCACAACACGCAAACACCAAAACACTAGAGCAAATGCTTAATGCGCCCGCCGTCCACGGGGAAGGCAATGCCGGTGATGTAGGCGGCAGGGCCGCTGACGAGGAAGACCGCCGCCGCCGCAAACTCTTCAGGCTCGCCGATGCGTTTGAGCGCGTTCGCCTCGGCCCAGCCGGCTTCGATCTGCGCTTTGGTCTTATCTGAATGTGCCTGGATCTCTGTGACGAAATGCTTGAGCCGGTCGGTGCGGGTGAAGCCCGGCAGGATGGTGTTGACCGTGATGCCCGCCGGCCCCAGTTCTTCGGAGAGCGTCTTGGCGAAGCCTTGCACGCCGGCCCGCGCCGTGTTCGAGAGGTAGAGGTTGGGCACGGGCTGCTTGGCCGCCACCGAGGTGATCATCAGGATGCGAGCGTGGCCGTCAGCGGCAGCAGCCCGGCGCAGGTGCGGCAACGCAGCGCGGCACAGGTTGATGGTGCTCATCAGGTTGAGTTCGAGCCCGCCGCGCCAGGCGTCGGCGTCGAAGTCGTCGATAAAGCCGGTAGGCGGGCCGCCGGCGTTGGTGATCATGATGTGCAACCCGCCGAACTGCGCGACCGTCCGCTCGACGGCGGCTTCGATTTGCGCCTCGTCGGTAACGTCGCAGACGACGGGCAGCACGTTGCTGGGCTTGGTCCCGCCCTCCCAGGCGATCTTCCGAGCCGCCACAGCCAGGCGGTCTTCATCGCGCGAGCAGATGGCCACACGGCAACCCTCCTGCGCCAGCGCCACCGCCACCGCCAGGCCGAGCCCACTGCTGGCCCCGGCTACAAAAGCAACGCGGTCTTGGAGTCCTAAATCCATGGGTGTTTTTTGCTGATGAGTGGAGATCGTCGAAAAGCTTGGAGCCGGAAAATACGACGTGAAACGTAAAACGTGAAACGTGAGGGTGCCTTTAGGAACGCTGAGTCGAGCACCCTCACGTTTCTCGTTTCACGTTTCACGCCCCTCGTTTCACGTTTCACGCATGCGATCTTTAGATAATTTTCGTTTGAGTTAACCCGCTGCTTAACGGATGTTATCGTACCATCGAACGCAAAAAACCTCGCAGGTATGGCTCGAAAGGTTCACGTCGATTCTGTCACACATACCGTCGTCAAAACGTCGTTGGCGCCGGCGGCCATCGGCCCGTACAGCCAGGGCATTCTGGTCGGCCACACATTGTACTGCTCCGGGCAGATCGCCATCGACCCCAAAACCGGCAGCATGATTACCGGCACCATCGTCGATGAAACGGAGCGGGTGCTCGAAAACCTGGGAGCCGTGCTGCGCGCCGTCGGGATGACGTATGAAAACGTGGTCCGCTGCACGGTCTATATGACCGACATCAACGCCTACGCGCAGGTCAACGAGGTCTATGCGGAATATTTCAACGAAGCCCCGCCGGCCCGCGAGGCGGTGCAGGTAGCCGCCCTGCCCCGCGGCGCGCAAGTCGAAATTTCGTGCGTAGCGGTGCGGTAGATGCCCTTCAAAACCGTCTCGCTGAAGCCGCGCTGTGGATACGCTGATGAGATGTGGTATGGGTCATGGGTCACTGGTCATTAGTCACTGGTGTCTTTGTCTTCACCAGTGACTAATGACAGCGAGCGTAATGACCAGTGACTGACGCCAACGGTTGCGAATGCACGACGGTATCGCCTCAACATCCGGCAAAAAAACCGGCACCTACCCCATCAAAACCGAATGCACGGGGAGCCCTTCTTTCAAGACGGCGCGGCCATTGAGGAAAGCCAGTTCCATTAAAAAAGCATAGCCTACCACCTCGGCGCCGGAGTGATGAGCGAGGTCGTAACACGCCGCCGCTGTGCCGCCGGTGGCAATCACATCGTCGTGGATGAGCACGCGGTCGTCCGGGTCGATGGCATCGATGTGCATCTCGATGGCGTCGGTGCCATACTCCAGTTCATATTCGACCGAGACCGTCTCGTAGGGCAGTTTGCCGTATTTGCGCACCGGCACGAACCCGGCATTGAGACGATGGGCCAGCATCGCGCCGAGGATGAACCCACGCGCCTCAATGCCGATGACCTTGGTGATCCCTTCGTTGACAAAAGGCGCAGCCAGTGCCTCGACCACCTGATTGAGCAACACCGGGTCGCTTAAGATGGGTGTGATATCTTTGAACTGAATCCCCGGCTTGGGGAAATCCGGAATGGTGCGAACAGCCTGTTCGAGCGAGGCGACGATGTCCATGCGAGAAAGGGAGGATGTGGTGGATAATCGTGAATCGTGAAACGTGAGGGTGCTTGTTGAAACGCCGAGTCCAGCATCCTCACGTTTACTTCGTCAGTCGCTTCGCTCGTGTCACGTGTCACGTTTCACGCACCACAATATAGCGCGCCTGCCGGTAGAGAATCATTGCGCCATGCCAAGATCCAATCCTTTTTCATACTCTGTTTTGAAGGCGCGCACGGCGCGGAAGATGGCACTCGCCAGATAGATCTGCCCGTTTTCGCTCTGTAGAAATGCAGCTTCCTGGGCATTGGTGACGAAACCGAGTTCGACCAGGATGGCCGGCATCGACGCGCCCCAGAGCACGTAGAACCCGGCCTGCTTGACCCCGCGATTGGTGCGACCCACGTTGCCGGTAAATTGCTGCTGGACGAGCCCGGCCAGTTGTTCGCTGCTGCGCATGTAGGCGCTCTGCGCCAGCGCCTGCTCGATCAAGGTCTTCTCGTTGAGCCCGTCGTAGGCCGTCGGATCGCTTTCGTACTGGATGACGCTGTTTTCGCGTTCCATGACGCGCTCGGCGGCGTCGGTCTTGTGCATGCCCAGGAAATAGGTCTCGGTGCCCTGCGCCGAGCGGTTGCGGGCGGCGTTGGCATGGATCGAAATGAAAAGCTTGCCGCCGGCTTCGTTGGCGAGCCGGCCCCGGTCCTTGAGCGTGATGAAGCGGTCGTCCGAGCGGGTGTAGACGACGTTGACGCCGAGGATCTCTTCCAGATACCGGCCCACGCGGAGCGCCACCGGCAGCGTGATGTCTTTTTCGCGCACGCCGCCCGCGCCGATGGCCCCGGCATCATGCCCGCCGTGACCGGCATCGATGACGATGGTGTCGATTCGCCAGCGGGCGCGTTCGTCGCCGGGGGCGAGGGCACTGCTGTGGAGCACCGGCGTGGCCGGCGCACTCGCCGTAGGAATACCGCTGTAGGTCAGCCCGATGAGGATGTCTTCGGTAGCGCGGTCTCGCCGGGCTTCGGCTTTGACGGTGAGTTGGGCGTCGAGTTGAAAGCGCAGCACGAGGTGGTTCTTGCGCGCCTCGACGGTATAGGCCTGCACCGGTCCGCCCGGCGCATCTCGCCGGCACGCCTGCGAAACGCGCGCATTGAAGAGCACGATTTCGAGCTGGTTGCGCCCTACAAAGCGCGGCTGGCTGTAGGCCTGGAGCCGTTCTGACGTCTGGATGCGGACGAGGTAGCCCGGCCCGTCGCTGTTGGGCTGCATAGAGATACGCTCGACGACCGGCGCAGCCTGTGCAACGCCCATAGCCGGCAACACCATCCCCAGACCCAGCAACAGACCCACTCCCACAATCCTCAACCGACAATGGATTTGTACCATCATAATACACAACTTCGAAATTCCTCAACTACCTAAAAATAATCGACCAGCCAACCCTCCCCCTTAAACACAAAGCGCCCCTGCTACCCAAAAGCAACAGGGACGCGAAAAGGCGAAGAGAGCGAGCAAAAGCCCAGAGCGTTTATCAGTTGGCTGTACGCATTCGAGATTGAGAGGGGGAAAGGGCGAGAGGGAGAAAGGGGGATTTTTTGTTTTGTCCCCCTCTCCCCCTTTCTCCCTCTCGATTCAGGCAGGGCATACAGGCAACTGACACGAGCACTGAATCAAGTTCAGCACAGGCTCCGCGACTGACGAAGTAAAAACGCTCTAAACTACCCGCTCCCCTCTCCCAAAACACATAGCAAATCTAACGGATTTGCTATCACCAGTCGTATTTACTCGTTTTGCCGAGCAGCTCGTTCATGCGGCGTTCGATGATTTCAGCCCGGTTCTGGTCGCGCTCGTTGTGCTTGTCGAGCAGTTCGTCGAGGTCGCCCCGGAGCCGGTCGATGCGTTCTTCCTGAAGCGCCTGTTTGCGCTCGAAGATCTCCAGGAGTTTTTCTTCGAGTTCGCCTTCGAGGCGGGCGCGTTCTTCGCCTTCGGCCCGGCGGGCTTGCTGCGCCAGGCGCCGCGACTCCATCTCCAGCTTCATCACCTCAGAGCGCTCTTTCATCGACTCGCCCAGTTCGACCCGGAAGTCGTCGCCGTGCCGGCCTACCCAGACATGGTTCAGGTTATCGAGGTAATCACTGAGGACGGTGACGTTATCGCCCACCTCATCGAAGAGATCGCCATGAAACTCCATGACGCGGGGCTCGCCGCTGCGAAACCGCCACCTGCCGGGTTTGCCTTCAAAGAAACGCGAGAAGTTGCCGGTGTCGCTGTCGAAGAAGATGCTCGGCGCGTCGCCGTCGGCGCGTCGGATGATGATTTTGCGACCTTCATCGCTCATCACCACGATGGTCTTGTCGCCCTCTACCCAGATGGTGTCGGCTTCGGCTTCCTCCTGGGCGGCGGCAGGCCGGGGCACAACAAAAACAACCAGGAGCGCCAGGGCGATCCCTTGAAACAATCGTACCGTGTTCATGGCATGGTCTGTGGTTGGGTGAAAAGTAGAAAACGGATGGGGGATACCGATGTCTACCGATTATCTGGGGGAAGTTGTACCTGGATGCCGATCAGCTCGCCGAGGCGCTGTTGGATGAGGCGGTCGCGCCACGCTTCGCGTTTTTGGAGGCGTTCGCGGAGCGCTTCGAGTTCCTGTTCGAGTTGCCCGATTTCGCGCCGCCGGTTTTGCTGTTTGAGTTCGAAGATCTCGTCGAGTTTCCGGCGCAACTGGTCGATGCGGAGGGTCCGCGATTCGCCGTCGGGGAGGCGCCGTATTTCGATGGCGAGGGCTTCGGCTTCGCGTTCCATGCGCCACTCGCGCACGAGCAGCGAATAGAGGTTCTGGTCGTACTGCTGCGTCTCGTTGAGGTAGCTCTGCACCTGCAATTTGGGCAGCGCCTGCATGACCTGGGCGGCCTGCGCCATCCGTTCTCGCGCAGTGACGAGGGCCTGGTTGGCCTGCCGCTGGTCTACCTCCTGGCTGCTCAACTGCTGAAGCTCCTGGGTATACTGTTGCAAGGCCTGCGCCTGTTGATAAGCCACGCTGGTAAACGACCGATCCGCCGCATTGCCGTAGCGACCGAGCAAGGTGATTGCTTCGCCCGACGCATCTAAGAAGACAAACAGGCCGCCTTCCTCGTTCTGCAAGTTGGTGAAGGGGCGCAGGAACTGGCCGTCGTAGAGGTAGAACGCATCGCCCAGTTTGATCAAGGGCCGCACGTCGCCGCTGAAGCTATAGGTAGCGTCGTAGTCGCGCAGATCAACCGTGTCCGGGAGGTCTTTGACAGACACCTCCTGGCCGTTGATGATGACTTTGCCGTCGTCGATGGTGAGGGTCTGGACGGTCTGCGCTCCGGCCGGTATCCCGGCGCAGAGCAACAGCGCCAGGCACAGGCTCACTATCGCGGTTCGTGTGAATCGCTTCATGGATGTATGATGCATGAGTATCGTCGTTTACAGGATAGACTGCCGGGGGCGTCCCGGCTCAGCGCTATTGCTGACGCTGTTTTTTCTTGCCGGCGGCCTCCACACCGGGCAAGGCCCTGCCGGTCTGCGCCGGCAACGAATCGAGCGACATCACCGCCGATTCGTCCCAGATCGATTCGCGGCTGCGCGCCCGGACCATGTCCAGGCGGCGGTGGACGCGCATCAGGTCGTCGGCCTCGTCCCAGGTCGGGGCGGCCTCGTCGCCGGGGCCTGCGGTGCTTTTCTCCAGCCGGGCGCCGGCTACCATCTCCGAATCGGGTTCGGCGAGCACCATCGGCTCAGCCTCCACGGCGTCGTCGTCAAAGATCATTTCCTCCTCCGGCGGCGCAGGCACATAGTCTTGCCGGGTTGGTTGCGTCGTAGCCAGGCGTTCTTCCAGGGCTCGCGATGAGGCAGGCGCCAGAGCGCCGGCCTCGGCCTCGCCGGCATCGTCCTTGTTTCTGCGGGCGAACTCTTTGGCCTCTTCGTCTTCTGCTGCTTCTGCCGGCGCGGCGTTGGGCATCATGACCTCGGCGTCTGCCGGAGCGCGTTCCATCCCTTGAAAAAAGAACTGGTTGAGCCCGATGCCGACGACCAGCACGAGCGCCAGCACACCGCTGAGCGCACCGGCCAGCCGGTACCGGCGCGCGGCCCGATTCGGACGCGCGGCGCGGTCTTGCCGTTTGCCGGGAATCACCCCGGCGCGGGGAGGCGCCGCCGCCGCCACAATCCGGTCGATCACCAGCGGATCGGGGCGGGCCGGCGGGCGCCCGTCGAGGTAGCTTTTGGCTTCGCTGAGCGCCTCATATTCCGCGCGGTACCCGTCGTCCTCCAACAAGCGTTGCAGTTCCGCCGGGTCGTCTCCCTCACCATACAGGTGTTGCACTATGTGTAGCTTTTCGTCCATAGGCGTTGTGTTAGTGGGGGTTAGAGGGCTTGTGATTCAGCCGGTTGCTTTTTTTTTGACTCATCGATCATACGGCGAAGGTTGAGCAGGGCATAGCGCATGCGTCCGAGCGCCGTGTTGATCGACACGTCGGTCAACTCAGCGATCTCGCGGAAGGTCAGTTCGGTTTCCTGGCGCAGCAAGAGCACTTCTCGTTGTTCGGGCGGCAGGCGGTCGATGCATTCATCGAGCCAGTCGCTTTGTTGCAGGCGGTGCAGTTGTTCGTCGGCGGCGGGCGCGTCGTCCGGGAGGCGGTCCCAGAACGAAGCGCCGGTGTCTTCGTCGTTGGCAGCCGAGACATCCTGCCATTTTTTTCGGCTGCGCAGGTGGTCGAGGGTTGCATTCCGCGCAATGCGCATCACCCAGCCGACCCAGCGACCCTGTTGCGTGTAGGAGCCCCGCCGCCGCTGCATCGCATCGATGACGCGGAGGAAGGTATCCTGAAACAGGTCGTTGGCCAGGTCGCGGTCGCGTACCATGCCCAGCAGGTAGCCGTAAATCCGCTCCTGATGCCGCTCGACCAGGATGCGAAACGCATTCTGATCGCCGCGTTCTAGGTACGCCGCCACGAGTTGTTCGTCCGGGGGATGCATCCGCCTGGGTTTGAACTCGACTTCCGATGAGTCGCCGAAGGGGGGATACGGATTCGGCACGGTAGTAACGAATACAACCGCGCGCTTATTGCAAGCTACACTAAATTTTGATAAAACACGTCGTAGGAAGACACTACGTTTTGTGAAATAGATTCAATAAGATTTTGTTTTGAATAGAGATCTGTATCACAAAATGTTTGAATATAAGGCAGCGGTGCTGTACCTTTCAGGTTATTGCAAATCCCCCCGGCATCATCGCCTGCCCCCATCAACTTGTAACCGAGATAAATCCATGCGCTACAGCTTCTCTGCTCTCCTATCCCTCCTCCTCGTCCTTTTCCTGTGGACGCCCGCGCCTACCTATGCCGCGTGTGATCAGCCCCAGGACATCTGCGACGACATCGACGACGTCGCCAACGCCTGGAATGACATTGCCAACGCCCTGGAAGAAACCGCCGATGAGGAAGTAGGCGACCTCGACGTAGAGCGTCTCGAAAAAGATGTCAACACCTTGTTAGAACCCTCTGAGATCCTCGGCAAAGCCCTGATCGAACTCGGCAATGACGATGAAGTAGAGATGGGCGAACTCCTGCTCGATACCCTCGACGAACTATACGACGTCGACGCCGACGACTACGCCGCGTATCTCGTCGACCGTATCGACGACATCGTGGATGTGATGGATTTTATCGTGGATTACTGCGACGACCAGGGAAAGTAAGACCATTCGGATTTTGATAACCGAAATCCGAAAAGAACTGAAAAGGCGATCTCCGGGTAGAAGTTGAAAAAGCCCCAGCCGTGGACCGCCAGATCAAACATATCATGCAGGAGCTGCGCGCGGCGCTCGACGCGCTCTACGGCGCGCGCCTGAAACGGCTCGTGCTCTACGGCTCGCACGCCCGAGGCGAAGCCACCGACGACTCCGACATCGACGTGATGGTGGTGCTCGACGGCAAGGTCTCGGCCTGGTCAGAAATTACGCACATGAATGAGGTAGTGACGGACTTGTGCCTCGACCATGAGGTGTTAATCACCCTTTTCCCTATTGCTGAATCCGATTATCTCGCCAGGCAAAGCCCGGTTTTGCGCAACGTGCATCGGGAAGGGGTGCTGCTATGAGCGTCGAATCACTCCTCGCACGGGCCGAAAAATACCTTCAAACCGCCGCTCTGCTGCTGGAAACCGGCGACTATGCTTCAAGCATCTCGCGTTCGTTCTACGCCATGCTTTTTGCCACGCGAGCGACGTTGCGTACGCATGAACTCGACCCCTCCACACACAAGGGTGTCTTTACCCTCTTCAACAAGCACTTTATTCAATCGAACGAATTACCCAGACATCTCTCCGGCACCTTGCGGCGAGCAATGGATACGCGTCAGTTGGCTGACTATGCTGAGGATGAAGCAGGCTTTGGTGAAGAGGATGCAACATCTATTCTGGAGGACGCTCAACATTTTGTAGAACATCTACGGCGCTACCTGACCTGACGCCACCCGTTTTTCGTCGGAGAACATCTCTTTGTCGATCAAATCAAGCACTTCTTCAACCCTTCTCCATAGCTTCTTCGTTTCTCCACTTGATAAATACGAAGATCTTCGTATATTAATTACGAAACACTTCGTACATACCCACAGGAGCCATGCCCTCTCCCCTGCCAACCGAAGCTGAACTGAGCATCCTCCAGGTGCTCTGGCAGCGCGGCCCCTCGACGGTGCGCGAGGCGCACCAGGCGCTCGAAACGTCGCGCGCCGTGGGCTACACGACGGTGCTCAAGCTCCTCCAGATCATGACCGAAAAGGGCCTCGTCACCCGCGACACGGCGCAGCGGGCGCACGTTTACGAGGCCGCCGTGGGCGAAGACGCGGTGCAGCAACACCTGATTCACACGTTGCTCGATCAGGCTTTCGGAGGCTCGGCGAAGAAGCTCATTCTCCAGGCGCTTTCCGTCAAGGAAAGCACTGCCGAAGAACTCGATGAGATCCGCGCGCTGTTGGACGAGATAGAACGGAGGTCGTAACCATGTTTGCCTTAGACAATCTCTACGCTTTGCTGGCTGAGCCTGCCGCGCAGGCGCTGGGCTATGCGCTTTTGCATTCCTTGTGGCAAGGCGCCCTGGTCGCCCTGCTGCTCTGGGGCCTGTTGAAACTCATGCGCGGACGCCCCACCGCGCGCTATGCGCTCTCGTGCGCGGCCCTGGCGCTGATGCTCATCGTGCCGGGCCTGACGTGGTATGCGCTGACCGATTCGATTGCCGCTGAGGCAACGGCGGCGGTTGCAACAGAGGCCGCCGATGCGGCGACGCCTCTTGTGCCTGTCATCGGCGTCGATAAAGCGGCCAGCGAGGCGTCTGCCGTCTGGCGTCCGATGGTCGCCGCCCAGCTTTACCTGCCTTATCTGGTGGCCGGTTGGGCTGCGGGTGTGCTGGTGTTGCTGGCGCGCCTGTTCGGCGGCTGGAGCTACGCTCGCTATCAGATAGCGCGTGAAGCAAAACCGGCTCCTGAAGCCTGGCAGGCCCGGTTCGAGGCGCTTACGGCGCGGCTGGGCATCGCGCAACGCGCGCGGTTGCTTCTGGCCGCGCGCCCCGGCAGCCCGTACGTCTTCGGCTGGCTGCGCCCGGTCATCGTGCTACCGGCCAGCGTGCTCGCGGCGCTGCCGCCGTGGCAGGTAGAAGCTATCCTCGCGCACGAGTTGGCGCACGTGCGCCGGTATGATTTCCTCGTCGGGCTTCTGCAATCAGCCGCCGAGACGCTGCTTTTCTACCATCCGGCGGCGTGGTGGATCTCCAGGCACATCTGCATTGAGCGCGAGCACTGCTGCGACGATCGGGCCGTGGCCGCCTGCGGCGATGCCGCCGCCTACGCGCGGTCGCTGCTGGCGCTGGAGGAATACCGGCAGGCAAGCAGGGGACTGGCACTCGCGGCCACCGACGGCTCGCTGCTCGGCCGGATCCGGCGGCTCGTCGCGCCTAAAACAGCGGCTTCGAGCAGGATCGGTGCTCCTTCGTCGCGCATCGCTCCGGCCCTGGCAAGCCTGGTTGCTGCCGGTGTACTTTTCACAGCGTGCGCCGATCTGGTTCACCATGAAAAACCCGCCGCAACGGCCCCCTTAACCGACGAAGCCAACCGACCGCTGCTGACGGTGGATCTCCGATATGTGATGATGGATGACGAGGTGATCATTGGCCTTGAAACCGGCACGGCTGAACCAGAAAAGCCCCTCCAATCTAAACCTGATTACTACCTCCATCCTAAACCTTTTATCCACATCCGACACCCGGACTGGGCATTCATCGTTTCTGCTGCGCCTTTCGAGCAATCCCGGCAAGCAGGCATGTTCCGGGGCGGCACGCTCACCTTTGAGATAGCAGGCAAAACGATTCGCCTGGAATCCCGGACCGATCTGGTGGGGCCCAACCCGACGCCGGCCTACGTGCGCGTAGCCTACACCCCCGACACCCCCGACGCCGTCCGATCGACACACCCCTATATTTCGATCAGGAATCATGCCCGCGTCTTGAAGCAGTCTGAATTTCCGGCCCTTGACCTGGAGCGTTTCCTGAAGGACCTGAAAAGGCCCATGTACATCATCCAGGGGGTAGAGGTCTATGACGACTTCGATAGCATCGAGCCTGCCTTTAAGGTCGTAGGCTTGACGACCGGCCCGAAAAGGCAGCGTACCGTTGAGGAAAAGGTAGAATTGGCCATAGCGGCCTCAGGGTTTACTGAAAACCTTGCCATCGTCGTCGGCAAAGGCGATCAGCCGCCCAGCATGGAGACGCTCCCGGAGGAATACCGAAACGGTACTGATTTCAAACACGCCGTGCAAAACATGCAGCCTGGCAACTTCGTCGTCGTCAAGCTGATGCGTTAACCGTTTTCGAATTTCGACCCTCGAAATTCGAATGTTATAACACCAGATCGAGCACCTCGTGCAGCCGGTCTACGCCGAGGACTTCGATGTTTTTCGGCGGGGTGAAGCCTTTGAGATTGTTTTTGGGGACGACGGCGCGCTCGAAGCCGAGCTTGGCGGCTTCCTTCAGACGCAACTCTAGCTGGCTGACGGTGCGCACTTCGCCGCCGAGACCCACTTCGCCGATGAGCACCGCGCCCGTGTCGGTCGGAATGTCGCGGAACGACGAGGCCACGGCGACGACCACGCCGAGATCCACGGCAGGCTCTTCGAGACGGACGCCGCCGGCTACGTTGAGGAAGACATCGTGCGTGGAAAGGCGCAGGCCTTCGCGTTTTTCGAGGACGGCCAGCAGCAGTTGCAGCCGCCGCAGGTCGAAGCCGGCGGCGGTGCGTTGGGGCGTGCCGTACGAGGTGCCCGTGGCCAGCGCCTGCACTTCGACGAGCACCGGGCGCGTGCCTTCGAGCGCGCAGACCACCGTCGAGCCGCTGGCGCCGTAGCGCCGCTCCGAGAGAAAGATTTCGCTGGGGTTCGACACTTCGTGCAGGCCCGTGCCGCGCATCTCGAAGACGCCGATCTCGTTGGTCGAGCCGAAGCGGTTTTTGACGGCGCGCAGCACCCGGTAGGCGTGGTGCCGGTCGCCCTCGAAGTAGAGCACGGTATCGACCATGTGTTCGAGGATGCGCGGCCCGGCAATCGAGCCGGCCTTGGTCACGTGCCCGACCAGGAACGTCGCTACATCCATGCTTTTGGTGAATTGCAAAATGGCCGAAGCGCTCTCGCGCACCTGGCTGACCGACCCCGGCGCACTCTGCACATGGGGCCGAAAAACCGTCTGGATCGAATCGATGACGAGCACGTCGGGTTGGGCCTCCTGGGCGACGGCGATGATTTCTTCGACGTTGGTTTCGGCGAAAAGCAGGACGTTTTCGGAATCCACGCCGAGGCGCTGGGCGCGCAACTTGACCTGCCGCAGCGACTCTTCGCCGGTGACGTAGAGCACGCGGCGATCCGGCAGATACTTGCCCAACTCGGTCATCAGGGTGCTCTTGCCGATGCCGGGGTCGCCCGCGACGAGGGTCAGCGAGCCGTGCATGATGCCGCCGCCCACGACGCGGTCAAACTCGGCCACGCCCGTCAGCAGGCGCGTCTCTTCGCCGAGGTCGATGGCCGAGAGCGGTTTCGGCGGCGTGGCGACGCCTACCCGCTGCGCCGCCGAAACCCGCGCCTTCACCGGCGAACGCGCCGCCACTATCTCTTCGACAAACGTATTCCACTCCCCACAGTTAGAGCACCGCCCCAACCACTTCGGCGATTCGTAGGCGCACGCCTGGCAGACGTAACGGGTTTTGGTTTTGGACATCAAGGTTTGCGCTTGGAATGATCGATTTTGGATTTTAGATTTTGGATTGGTTGGTTCACGATTCGTTTTCAACAATCATGAAAGCGATGCCTGCTTCAACCGGCACGGCTTTTTCGTTTGTTGAAGAGCGTGGAGATTACCAATCCAAAATCTAAAATCCCAAATAGGTAGCCTTAACATAACAATAATAGCGGTAAACGCTGACATCATCCTGTCATCGGCTTCGTTAAAGGAAACATCCAGGGTTTAGAATCATTAGGCTTCTTTCTATCTCACCTATGCTCCCGGATCAGTTCTTCTTCGACGACGGATGGCTTCGTTGCAACTGCGCCTGACACAGCCCTTCTTTAGCCTGGGGCGGTATGTGATGCTCCTGGCAAAGGCCTTTACCTCGTTGGGCGAGTTCGGCCTGTACCGCAAAAACCTCTTCGTCCAGATGGTGCGCACCGGGATCGACTCGATCCCCATCGTGGCCCTGGCGGCGGCCTTTTCGGGGGCGGTGACGACGGTGCAGACGGCCTATCAGTTGGTCTCGCCCTTGATTCCCAAATCGACTATCGGCGCGGTGGTGGTGCCGTCGTTGATCATGGAACTCGGCGCGGTGGTGACGGGCTTTATCCTGGCCGGACGCGTCGGCGCGCGCATCGCCGCTGAACTGGGCACGATGCGCGTGACCGAACAGATCGACGCGCTGGAGGCGATGGGACTCAACTCGGTCGGCTACTTGATTGTGCCGCGTGTGATGGCCGGCGTCTTGATGTTTCCGGTGCTCTACGTCTCGGCCTGTTTCGTGGGCATCAGCGGCGGGCTGCTTGCCGCCGAGATCAGCGGCGCGGTAGCTATCGGCGAATTTATTCAGGGCGCGCGCGATTATTACCTGCCGTTCGGGCCGTATTTCGGGCTGATCAAGTCGTTCGTCTTCGGCTTTGTCATCACGTCGATTTCGTGCTACATGGGCTATTTCACCGAAGGCGGCGCCGAGGGGGTCGGGCGCAGCACCACGCAGGCTGCCGTCATCAGTTGCGTCTACATCTTGCTGTCAGACCTCGTGCTGGCGATTGTCTTGCTCTGAACCGATGATCAAAGTCGAACATATCTATAAAAGCTTCGGAGAAAAGCCGGTGCTTCAGGATGTCTCGCTGACCATCGAGGAAGGCGAGACGCTGGCGATTATCGGGCGCTCGGGTTCGGGCAAGAGTGTGTTGATGAAACACATCATCGGCCTGCTCAAACCCGACCGGGGACGCGTGCTGGTCGATGGGACGGACATCAATGCGATTTCGTACAGCGAGTTGCGCCGGGTGCGGCAACAGTTCGGCGTGTTGTTTCAGGGCGGCGCGCTGTTCGATTCGATGAACGCCTTCGATAACGTGGCTTTCCCCCTCCAGACGTTCACCACGAAGACGAAAGACGAGATTCGCAAGGAGGTCGAGCATTGCCTGGATGTGGTGCATCTGCCGGGCGTCGGGGCGAAGAAACCGTCGGAATTATCGGGTGGGATGAAAAAGCGTGTGGCGCTGGCGCGGGCCATCGCGCTGCGGCCTCGCTACATCATCTACGACGAACCCACCAGCGGCCTCGACCCCGAAACCTCCAACACCATCGACGACCTGATTAAAAACCTGGCCGATCAACTCGACATCACCAGCATCGTCGTCACGCACGACATGCACTCGGTCTTGAGCATCGCCGACCGCGCGGCGCTCATCCACGCCACCCGGATGCACTGGGTGGGGACCATCGCCGACCTCCACCGGTCCAACGACGCGGTGCTGCGCGCGTTCGTCAAGGCCAACGAATACTTCATCGGCGAGCCCTCGACGCCGTCTGCTGCGCGAGCCTCTTAACCATCGCCCCTGAACCCTGTGAAATACAGCAACGAACTCAAAATCGGCGTTGCGATTGCCCTGTCGATCCTCGTTTTTTTCGTAGGCACCCGCTTTTTTAAGGATCTGCCCATCTTCTCGGGCACCTACGAATTCAGAACCACCTTTGCCGATGCCGGCGGGCTGGTCTCGGGTAATGCCGTGCGCATCAACGGCGTCAACGTCGGCTCGGTCAACGAAGTCCGGCTTCAGGACGGGCAGGCGCACGTCGGCTTTACCGTCGACAGACAGGTAGCCATGACGCACGGCTCGGTGACGTCCATCGGGGGCTTCGGGATGCTGGGCGTGGTGCGTCTCGAAATCCAGCTCGGCCCGCCCGATACGACGCTCCACGACCCCGGAGACTTCATCCCCAGCACCACCGAAGAAGGCCTGGATCAACTCATCGAAACCGCGCCCGACATCGTAGGCCGCGCCGACAGCCTGATCCTGGGCGCCACAGCCACGCTGGAGGCCGCCCGTACGCTGATGTCCGACCCGCAGAGTGATCTGGCGCAGACGCTCGGCGCCATCCAGGGCAGCGCCAACGCCCTGAGCACGCTTTTGCGCGCCGAGCAAGACCGCATCGCCGGGGTGCTCGAAGGCGTCGAATCGCTCACCGGCAACCTCAACGCCCTCACCCGCGACTCGCTGACGGCCACCGTCGGCAACGTCAACCAACTGCTGGCCCGCATCGACCAGAACATGGCCTCGCTCGAAGCCACGACGACCTCGCTCAACGCTATCCTGGCCAAGATCGATCAGGGCGAAGGCACCCTCGGCAAACTCGTCAACGACGACTCGCTCTACACCAAGCTCGACGCCACCCTCACCAACCTCAACCGCATCCTGCTCGACTTCGAACAAAACCCAAAGAAGTATCTGAAGGATTTGAAGCTGGTTGATGTATTTTAGTCACTGGTCATTGGTCACTGGTTGTGGATAAAGACACTAGTGACCAATGACCAGTGACCCAAAAACCACAATCGAACAATGCCAACCTACGACGACGCCCTCGCCCTCTTTCACGAATGGACCAAGACCGAAAGCTTGCGCCGCCACGCCTACGCCGTCGAGGCCGCGATGGAATACTACGCGGAGAAATTCGGCGAAGACGTTGAATTGTGGCGCATGACGGGGCTGCTGCACGACATGGATTATGAAAAGCATCCGACGCTCGACGAGCACCCGTTCGTGGGCACCGCCGTGCTGCGCGAACAGGGCTATCCGGAGACGGTGATCGAGGCGATCCTGGGCCATGCCACCTACAGCGGCGTGCCCCGTACAACGCTGATGGCCAAGACGCTTTTTGCCGTCGATGAACTGGCCGGCTTCATCACCGCCGTGGCCTACGTGCGCCCGACGAAGATGGAAGGCATGAAGGTCAAATCGGTCCGCAAGAAACTTAAAGACAAACAGTTTGCCGCAGCCGTCAGCCGCGAAGACATCACGCAGGGCGCCGAAGAGTTAGGCGTCGAACTCGGCGAACACATCGCCAACGTGATAGCCGGCATGCAAGCCCGCGCTGACCGGCTGGGACTTTCTGGTTCGTGAAACGTGACACGAGCGAAGCGACTGACGAAGTAAACGTGAGGGTGCCTCGCTGATACGTTTTTACAAGCTCCCTCACGTTTCACGCTTTACTTTCTATGTCAACAGAGAAGTTTGAACATACCGAGACCGAATCAGAAAGCGTAGACGACGCTGCTGCGACGCCCGAAGTGGAGATCGTCGAGACGCTGGAGACGGTCGAAGAGGAAGTTGTGCCGGAATTCGAGGTGCTCGATGAGACGGCTGATGAAGCGGTTGATGAGCCGGCGGAAGAGGCTGATGAGGCGAGTGATGAGGCCGCCGGTTCGCCTGTTGAGGAACCTGCCGCCGAAGCGCCGGCTGACGAGGTGATCACCGAAGCGCCGGCGGAAGCGCCGGTGGAAGAGACCGCTGAGGACGCTGCTGAAGAGACCGCTGAGGACACCGCTGAAGAGGCTGAAGCGCCGGAGGTGGCAGCGGCGCGTGAGGTAACGAAGGCGCGGGCGCGCGACCTGCGGACGCTCATCGGCAAATACATTTTGCGTCACCTGCCCGAGGTTGAGGCGCAAGCCGAACCGGCGGATGAACCGGAGCGCGCGCCGAGCACCGGCGCCAAAGCGCTGCCCTACATGCGCATCATCCCCTGGGGCCTGGGGCTGCTCTTCGCCTTCTCTTTTTTGTGGGATTTCGACGGCGTCACGCTCCAGCCTTTCGGCTACAACCTGCCGCTCGACGGGCTGCTCTTGATCGTATCGGTGAGTGGGCTGATCGGCTTTTTTACGAACTGGCTCGCCATCACGATGCTCTTCCACCCGCGCAAGCGACGGCCTATCCTGGGGCAAGGGCTGATCCCGGCGCAGCGCGATCGCGTCATCTTCCGCCTGGCAAAAGCCGTCTCGGAAGAGTTGATCAACGAAGAGATTATCAAGCAAAAAATCGAAGAGAGCGGCGTCATCCCGAAGTACCGCGAGCTGGCGCTCAACGTGACGCACGGCGTGCTCGAAGACCCCGATTTCCGCGACGACCTCAAACACCTCACCGCCGACTACGTCGATACGGTGCTCGGCTCGGAGGCGGTGCGCAAGAAGATCGTCGATTTTACGATTCAGAAGCTCGAAGAATACACCAGCCAGAGCCTCAGCGGCCTCGCCATCAAAGCCTACCGCTTCCTCAACGAAGACGACTTCAAACGCCGCATCGACCAGGCCGTGCAACAACTCCCCCAATCGCTCGACGTGGTGCTCGACGAGATGGATCACCTGCTCGACCGCCTCCCCGAAAAGATCACCGAGCGCTCCGAAGAGATCGAAGAGTGGGCCACGAAGATCATCCTCGGCTTCGTCGGCAACCTCGACATCCACGAGATGATCATCACCAACATGCGTAAATACGACGAGGTGCAGCTAGAGGCGCTGATCAAGAATTCGTCGAACGAGCAACTCAACTACATCAAATATCTCGGCGGCGCCCTCGGCATGATCGGCGGCCTGGTGATCTTCAAACCGCTGCTGGCCCTGGCCGTCCTCGGCGCCATCGCCCTGATCCTCGTAGGCCTCGACGTGATGCTGGTGCGGATGCGGCAGGGTTGAGGTTCAAACACAACTCATAGCGTCCGGCCCTGAGCCTCCTCAAGACCCACGCCCGCCACTTTTCTCCAGTGAACCTCCGCCGTGTCGCTTCTCATCAACAAAAGAATATACCCCGGCCCGCCATCTCGAAGGCTCAGTTCTATCGGTGAGCCTGATGACGTGTCCAGCGCCTTACCGCAGAAAGCGCCCTGAAGTGCTTCTTTTACGTCAGCCCTTGTTGGCTCCCCGGTGAAACGCTGAAAATCCACCTGATCAATCCGCAGCGTATCCGATTCATCAACCCGCCCCTCACACACCAAGTCGGGGGAACGAGGAAGTTCTTCAAAGGACACCCTCGACCAGGCCCGACCCCCTTCGTGTATATGAAGTTCTCCGCCCGACACGCCCGGCAACGCTGGCGTAGCGGGCTCTCTCGGAACCCAACGCAAAAATGCATAGCTGCCAGACAAACAGTTTTCCTCCCGTGGAATTACTTCGAAGCTATATTCGACCAGGAAATCAAAGTCGTACTCCTGGTCTCTCAGCGGCCATCCGCGCGCCACGAGGAGCGTGCCATGCGCCCACCGCTCATAGTATTTAACGGTATAGCTCACATACTTGTTGGGCCCCGCCGAAAGTGGACGTTTCTCGCTCCAATTAATGGCTATTTCTTCCTCTACTTCACGCTCAATCAGCGAGCCTGCCGGAAATCCCCCGGTTTTTCCGGGTAAAGTAATCCAACCGTCTACATGCCTGGTTTTTTTGAAATGAAGCGCGTTTTCGAAGGAATACGCCATCCCGATTTCCGTAGCGCTCTTCTCGCTAAGAAAGCAGTTATTGATGGTATAGGTCTTTTCCGAGGTTGGTTTAGTTTTACTCGGTTTGTCCACCGTTAAATTCTTCACCCGTACCTGCTGTGCAAAAGGAAGGCCCGGTGGAAGAAGAAACGTGACGGCTACCGCCAGGATCAAACACTTGAATGTACGCCTGCAAGAATACGACATAACTTTTCCTCACCGGGTTGGTGCAGCTACGTCAGCTCGTGTTCGAGAAGGGGTGGGCAGTTTGGCGCGGATCGCTGCCGGGATGGCTTTGACAGGCCGCGCCTCGGCCGGGCGACCGGGGACGCTCACCCGCGCGTCGGGCTCCTCCTGGCGGAAGTTGAGCAACACTTCGAGGACGCCGTCGCGGGTGGATTCTTCCATCAGGCGCATGCGCAGGGCGCTGGCGTTGCGGAAGCCTTTGAAATAGCCGCCGTACATGCGGCGCATCTCCAGGACACCCTTGCGCTCGCCCAGCCAGTCGCACTTGAGCGTCAGGTGCTCGGCCACGACCGAGAGGCGTTCTTCCCACGACGGCGGCGGCGGTAACGCGCCCGTGGCCATGTAGGCTTTGGCGTCGCGGAAAATCCACGGGTTGCCGATGGCGCCGCGCCCGATCATCACGCCGTCTACGCCCGTCTCGTCGAACATCGCTTTGATCTTCTCCGGCGTGGTGGCGTCGCCGTTGCCGATGAAGGGGATGTTGCGAACGCCCTCTTCTTTGATCCGCTTGAGCCAGGGCCAGCGGGCCTCGCCTTTGTACATCTGCTTACGCGTGCGCGCGTGGACGGCGAGGGCTTTGATGCCGCACTCCTCCAGCATCCGCGCCACCTCCACGATCTGGATCGCGGAGTCGTCCCAGCCCAGGCGCGTCTTGACCGTCACCGGGCGCGTGGCCGCTTCGACGACGGCGCGGGTGATGGCTTCCATCTTGGGCAGGTTGCGCAGGATACCCGCCCCGCCGTCTTTACACACCACCTTCTTGACGGGGCAGCCGAAGTTGATGTCGATCAGGTCCGGCCCGACAGCATCGACGATGGTGGTGGCCTGGCGCACCTGTTCGAGGTCGCCGCCGAAGATCTGGATGCCGACGGGGCGTTCCTGGTCGTAGATGTCGAGCTTCATCGTCGAATTCTCGGCGTCGTGGACGAGGCCGCCGGACGAGATGAACTCGGTATACATCATATCGGCCCCGTACCGCTTGCACAGGATGCGAAACGGTGGATCGCTCACGTCCTCCATAGGCGCGAGAAACAGCGGGCGCTCACCCAGTTCGATAGGGCCGATGTTCATCGGATCCAGGATGATTGATCCTAAATAGCTAAAATGGGCGATTCGAACGAGCAGGACGAAAGCGCTGTTCCAGAATGCGTGTTTACATACCTTCCAGCACACTTCAAAAAAGGGGAACGCAAACGTCATAGTCTGCTACTTCGGTATTTCCTCTCCAATATTCCAAATTAAACTGGGATATATCGATAATTGTAAAGCCGGCTCTACCTTCAAAGCCTACTCTCATAATAAATACAGCATTGGTAAAATCCCTCCAACTATGCGCGACCTGGCCATCATTACTAAAAGGATTTTGCCCCAATAATACGTGTGCGTTTTGATCGGTATGAAGGACTAAATCAGGCACGTCATCAAAGTATTTTGGATAAGCATCCCCGTTGCTTTGGCTGTTCCTTGAACTTTGAAAGATTTGAATCTCTGCATTTTTAAGAAACCTGCCGGTTCGGTCCTTGATTCGAAATCTGTTTTCTTTCGGTAAATCTCCCATAAAAATGGCATGGTTTTCAGTTCCATTATAGTTTCCCCTGGTTGCTCGATGACCTTTTATCAAATTCATTGCAATAGCACTATACCTGTCCATCCATTTCCATTGCACATTCATGAGTCCTTTTTCTATCGTTTGATGCACCTCTAAAACTTCGGTCCCACTTGTTATAATCTTGTTTCCCGGTAGATATTGAGTACCGGCAATTAATTGACCTTTCTCTTTTATATCAATCCATGATAATCCGTGGGCCACATTAAAACCGTAAACATCTAGCAGATACCGGGCATGGCCCAACTCATGTTGTAAAAATCCTGAATAATAAAATTGGTTATCAAAATGTATCCACGTGTGATCTGAATAAACACCCCGTTGGATAAACTCCGAGGGAAAGCCCCAGATCAAATCAACCGTACGATCATTTAAATTCGGTTTCGCTTGCCTGGGATCAAAGCCATCGGTATCGGGCGGCGGGACGAGAGGCAACGCGCCGTCGGCAACAATGGTGATGTCGTCTATTCTTATTCTATCCCAAACGCCGTTCGGCGTCTCATCGTAGACAGCTCTTTTAAATAGTTCGTTATAAAACCTGATCTGCCTTTGCGCCCATCCTTCAAATGAATTGGAGCCAATTCCTAATTTATATTGATTTTCATGAAAGTAATCGTATAAACGCTGTTCAACATAGAGTCCTAAAGAGATCGCATCCGTGTAAACTGAAAGCTTATTGGTATTCGCATTATTCGTATCTATATAAAAGTCGAGTTTGTGGCGGTCAAACGTCCAGTTCCATTTGTATTCAACGTGTGAATAGTCCCCAGGCTGCACATCTATTCTTCCTGAATCAACCATGACTTCGTCCAAAAACCATTGATACGCAATGTTCTTTTTGGTTGAATCTGACCAGTTCTTTATGTGGGCCTTCCATGTAACGTC
Organism: Rhodothermales bacterium; assembly: GCA_028278205.1. Classification (GTDB taxonomy): domain Bacteria; phylum Bacteroidota; class Rhodothermia; order Rhodothermales; family Bin80; genus JANQES01. Next base: position 4,632 of record JANQES010000121.1, on the reverse strand, counting down.
TTCTCCAACGCCAGGCCAGCCGTCTCTTTCCGGATTACTGCTACCCCATACGTACTCAAGCCTGGGTAATCTCGTTATCCAACCAATAGTGAGATCGTTTGACTCTATGGTCGGCTCCGGATCGCTGCTAATAGCGGCAGGGTACTTGATGGTTGCTTGATTACAAGGTTCAATGATATCCGGCACTGGTTCTTCTTCAGGTTGGGGATTTGTTATCATCTCATCTTTTGCCGTATCGCTACAGCTTAAAAGGGGGCCTATAAACAGCCAAATTAGTGCTAAAGTAAACGCGCGGTTCACAATGCCCTCCTTCGATGTTGTTTTGGTATAAAGATAAAACCTTTCTGCCTTTTTTCGTATACCGAGACGAATACCCTCCTCCACCGACTCCCACGACCATGCAGACTACACGATACCGTTTTCTTCCGGCTACGCTCCTGGTTTCGATGACGCTGTTCCTGACAGGCTGCGGCAGCGGCAACCTGCTCGAACGGGTCAACTCGCCTCTGGGCTTCGGCTGCTGCGGCTTCATCATCTTGATCCTCGACATCGTCGCGCTGGTCGAAGTCATCGGCAGCAACCGTTCGACAGGCAAGAAGGTGCTCTGGGCTTTGCTCATCTTCTTCTTCCCTCTCGGCGGCCTCATCCTCTACTACCTGTTTGGGCGGATTGATTGAGAATTGGGTGTTATAGTGTTTGAGTGTTATGGTGTTTTAGTGGATCTTGCATACCGCAAACACTGAACCACTGAAACACCATAACACCTGAACACCCCACAACCCTCTCGCCGATGACGCCCTTCAACCGTCCCGTCCTCTTATCCACCCTGGCGCTGGTGCTCGTGCTGCTGGGCGCCGGCCTGATGGGCAGGGGATGCCGGACGAGCCAACCGGCCACCGACAATCACGCCGATGCCACGCGTCTGGCGCCGACGGTGATTCTGATCTCGCTCGACGGCTTCCGCCCGGATTACGTGGATCGTTATGAGACGCCGGTGCTGCGGCGGCTGGCTGCCGAAGGCGTCCGCGCCGAGGGCCTGGTGCCGAACTTTCCGTCGAAGACGTTTCCCAACCATTACACCGTCGTCACCGGGCTCTACACCGAGAACCACGGCATCGTCGCCAACAATATGTACGACCCGGAGTTCGACGCCTCGTTCAGCATGGGCAACCGCGCGGCCGTGCGCGACGGGCGCTGGTGGGGCGGCGAGCCCATCTGGGTGACGCTCGAACAGCAAGGCCAGAAGAGCGCGCCGTTTTTCTGGCCCGGCTCCGAAGCCGAAATAAAAGGCATCCGTCCGAGCTACTGGCTGCCGTTCGACAACAGCATGTCTGCCGGGGCGCGCATCGATCTGGTGATGGAATGGCTGGCGCTGCCCGCCGCCGAGCGCCCGACGTTCATCACGCTCTACTTCAGCAACGTCGATTCGCAAGGCCATAACCACGGGCCGGACTCCGACGAGGCGGCGCAGGCCGTCCGCACGGTCGATGGCTATCTCGGATCGCTCGTCGAACGGTTGGAGGCCGGCGGCCTGTACGACCAGATCAACCTCATCATCGTGGCCGATCACGGCATGGCGCCGGCGTCGTCCGAGCGGGTCGTTTTTCTGGATGATTACATCGACCTGGACGACGTGCGCATCGTCGATTACGATCCGGTGGCGATGATTCGTCCGAAGGCGGGTAAGCTGGAGACGGTGTACGAGGCGCTCAAACAGGCGCCGCATGTATCAGTCTATAAAAAAGAAGAGATCCCTGCGGAGCTACACTTCCAGGCGCATCGTCGTATCCCCTCGCTCATCGGCATCGCCGACGAAGGGTGGCGCCTCAGCACGCGTCCCTTCTTCAACCGCAACCCGAGCCGCTTCGACGGCGGCGCGCACGGCTACGACCCTCGCCTCCCTTCGATGCACGCCCTCTTCATCGCGCACGGCCCGGCTTTCGCCGAAGGCAAGACGGTGGGACCTTTTTCGAACATCCACCTCTATAATTTGATGACCACCATCCTCGGCGTCGAACCGGCGCCCAACGACGGCGACCTCGAAACCGTCCGCCATTTGCTCAGACCGTGAAACGTGAAACGTAAAACGTAAGGGTGCCTCGCTGACACGAGCGAAGCGACTGACGAAGTAAACCTCTCTAAAGACTCCCTCACGTTTTACGTTTCACGTTTCACGTCTTGCCCGACTCACATCAACAATGCGTTTCACGATGCCACGCGCTGCTCCATGGCTGATGCTCGTCCTGCTGCTCTTCGGATGGAGCGAGAGCCGCGCGCAGGAGACGGGGGTGCTGCTGGGCCTGCGCTACGAAGAGCCCATCGCTAAAACCCTGCCCTACTACGCCGGCGGCGCCGACTCGCTCTCGCGCGCAGCCTACAGCACGGTGTTGATCTCAGAAAACGACGGGGCCGTCGTCACGTGGGCTGAAACGAACGCCCTGCTCATCCCCCGAAACGACGGATTCTGGCGGGTGGGCACCAAACGCAGCGTCTATAACAACTGGGTGGAAGATTTCATCTGGGCCACCCCCGACGGCGCGGCGCAGGCGCTCACCGGCATTCAACCCTACAACGGCGAGTATTGCCAGGGCCATCGCAAACAAACTATCCTCTACGCCGGCCCGCGCTATCTGTCGCTCGACCAGCGCAGCGCCGGCTATTGCGAAGGCGCGGCCCATCCCTGGTTTTTCAACACCCTCGCCGTCGTCCCGCTCGACAGCACCACCCACACCGGGCTCGACATCACCGACGTCCTCGGCCCGGCGGCCTACGAGACCCTGACGACCAACGCCGCAACATTCCTCGCCAGCCTCGAGGACGACATCCAACGCGCCACCTATATCGAAGAACCCGACGCCGCCAACTGGGGCCTGGTGCGCCAGCCGGGCCTGTGGACCGCCCTCGGTCGCCTCGAAGCCGCCGAAGAAAACCGCCCCAACGCCTACGCCGACCTGCCGCTCGACATCGATCTGCCGGCGTCGTTGACGGATCAGGCGCCGCCGGCTATCGACCTGGCGCGCATTCAAGCCCTGGCGCCGGAGGCGATAGACTTTTTCACCGCTCCCGGACAAGACTGGCTCGTCATCCTCCATCCGGATCACCTGACGATCCATCCGTTGACGCCCGAAGCTATCGGAGCGGCTGCCGCGACGGTGCCCGTTGCGCCCGGCGCCCGCGCCGTCCTGGTTCAATGGGCCGGCGACGCGCGCCTGCAAAGCTGGATTCGGCACTTCGAGCGGCTGGCGCAATCCGATTAAAATCGAATCGTGATTCGATTTTAAAGGGGGCAACCTTTCTTGCTAAAAAAACAGGCATTATGGCTCTCAGAGACGAAGAAAAGCTCAAAGAATACCTCACTTTCTTCAACCGCGAGGCTAAAATCGAACATGAAGGCCAGGTCTATACGCCCAGCGAGGAGGACTTCAAGTACTTGAACAGGGGCGGATCTAATTACTGGACGGACAAGACATCGCCTAGCTCCTGGCTTACGTGCGGTACCGTTGCTTATTATCGCAAGAAATATGAGCAGGACGTTCCTCGCGAAAAAATAATCGATTTCTGTGCCCAGGTTCTCAATATCGAGGCCGCCGAAGTGGAACGGTTACTCGATTGGAATGCGCGGTACATGGCCTTTCATGATGGCATGACTGAGGAAGAGACGCATATCTGGCCTAATGAATTTTGACGCTCGAATTCGGTACTACGGCATCGGTATCCTGAAGGCCGAAAACCTCCAAGGGGTTTCCCTGTCAAAATTCATAAGTTGAAACTAAATCTGCCACCTTTATCTATACAGCCGCAATCAGGCGTCGGATGCCGATGCTTTTTGGATAGCCCTCTCCTTCACCAACACAACCCGCTTCCATGACTGCTCGCTACCGCTTCCTCCCGTACGCCTCGCTCTGCGCGCTTATGCTCATCCTGACGGCGCCTGCGGCCCTGGCGCAGACCGAGCCGGACGCCCCCGCGCCGCCAGCCGCCAACCCCGAAGACGTCGCCTCGGTCGATGCCATCATCACGGCCATCTACGACGTGATCTCCGGCCCGGCCAACCACCCGCGCGACTGGGACCGTTTCCGCTCGCTGCTCACGCCCACCTGCCAGTTCATCCCCATCAACCGAAACCAGGAAGGTGAACACCGCCACGTGGCACTGACGGCAGAACAGTTCATCCAAAACGCGGGGACGTACTTCGACCAGAACAGCTTCTACGAAATAGAGACCGCGCGCAAGACCGAGCGCTTCGGCAACCTCGTCCACGCCTTCAGCACCTACGATTCGTACCACAACAAAGACGACGAGACGCCCTTTGCGCGCGGCATCAACAGCTTCCAACTCATCTACGAGCAGGACCGCTGGTGGGTCGCCAACATCGCCTGGCAACCGGAATGGCCCGACCTGCCTATTCCCGCTACGTATCTCTCGGATAGCCAGTGAGGGGCTCGCTTCGCTCCCTGTCATTCGGCTCGCTTCGCTCGCGTCATTAGTCATTACGCTCGCCTTCGGCTCGCTGTCACTGGTCATTAGTGGCCTTGACCAGCCCTTTCAAGGTGTTTGGTTTCGTGCTCGTCGATGCGCAATGAGCCTCGCTGTTGAGACATGAGGCTCGGTCTTCTTGCTGCACCGTCGGGG
>JANQES010000086.1 GCA_028278205.1 Rhodothermales bacterium | reverse complement strand
TGAGCATGGTAGTGTAGGCTGAGTTGGGGACAAGCGAATCCCTAACTTACAACCGCTCATGAACACCTTGAAAGGGCTGCACTTGAACACTCAAACACTAACCTACGCCATCTCCGCCGCCAGTTCGTCGCGGACGCGTTCGAGGAGGGCTTTGGTGGCGCGGATGCCGTCGGGTTCGCTCAGGGTGCCGCCTTCGTATTCGATGCCCACGTAGCCCCGGTAGCCAGCGTCGACGACGATCTTCATGATCCGCTTATAATCGGAAAAGCGCTCATTGCCGTCTTCGTCGAACTCGTGTGATTTGGCGCTGACGGCCTTGGCGTACGGCATCAACTCCTCGACGCCCTGATACCGGTCGTACATCTCGCCGCCGCCGACGTCGAAATTGCCGAAGTCAGGCAGGGTGCCCACGCGGGGATGGTTGGTCTGTTGCATCACCCCGGCCAGCCATTGCCCGTTGCTCGACGGCCCGCCGTGGTTCTCGACGATCACGTTGATGTCGTGCTGATCGGCAAACTCGCAGAGGCTGCGCAGGCCGTCGGCGGCGAGGCGTTGCTGCTCGTCGAGCGCCAGGCTCTCATCGCTGGCGGCATTGACGCGGATCGAGTGGCAACCGAAATATTTGGCGGCTTCGACCCATTTGTAGTGATTTTCGACGGCTTGCATGCGCGCAGCGGCGTCCGGATCGCCGAGGTTGCCTTCGGCGTCGCACATGATCAGCAGGATCGAGACGCCCTCGCCGTCGGCGCGGTTTTTCAGTTCGCCGAGATACTGCATGTCTTTCGCCCGGTCGAAATACATCGTGTTGACGAGTTCGATGGCGTCGATGCCGTAGTCTCGATGGGCGACGACCGGGAAGTCGAGCGGGTCGAGGTCGCCGGCCAGCAGCGAGCGATAGTCGTCGCCGTGGAGGCGTTGCCCGAAAACCTCCCAGCCCATCATCTCCCCAGGATTCCCCCCGAAATAGCCCTTGTGGAGCGACCACTGGGCCAGCGAGATCTTAAACAGCGGCGCTGCCGCCATGGATTGCGAATCGGCCATACCCTCTTCTGTTTCTTGCGATGTCCCCTGATCGGGCTGGCAGGCCAGCGGAAAGACGCTCGCCCCGACGACAAGCCCGGCAGCCGTCTTGAGAAAATCGCGGCGGTGGAGTTGGTTTTTCATGATTTTTCGGCGGATTGGATGGTGGTGGGGATTGGGGATGCGGGATGTGGGATCGCAGATGCGGGATTTATTTGCCCGTCATCTGCGATCCCGAATCCCGTATCACGCATCTCGAATCCCTAAACTACCTCACACGAGACTAACTTTCCCGCCCGTCGCGATAGCTTCATAGATTGCTTCGATGATCTTCACATCGCGCAGACCCTCCTCGCCTGACACTTTCGAGGCGCGGTCGTTGAGGATGCAATCAGCGAAATCGTCCATCTGAAGGGCTTGTTGGACGACTTGCGGGAAATCCATCGGTCCCTGGTGGGTGCGGCCCTGGATGCCACTGTAGCTGTAGGCCGGGCCGAGTTCGAACCAGCCTTGCTCGCACGACGCGTAGAAGCGTTCGACGTAGGCGGCGTAGCTGGTGGTGGAGTTCGCCACGACGCCGCTCGGAAATTCGAGTTGCCAGGTGATCGTCTCGTCCACGGTTTTGAACATCATGGGGTCTGTTTTGACCTCCTGCGCCGTCACGCTGATGGGTTCTTCGCCGGTGACGTAGCGGGCTGCCTGGATGGCGTAGATGCCCACGTCCATCAACGCGCCCCCGCCGGCCAGTGCTTTGTCGAGCCGCCACTGATTGGGGTTTTGCAGCCGAAAGCCAAAGCTCGCTTCGATGACCTTCACCGCGCCGAAAACCTTCTCCCGGCCCAGCCGCATCGCTTCGAGATTGTGCGGCTCGAACTGCACCCGGTAGCCTATCGAGAGCTTGACTCCAGCCTCCTCGCACGCCGCGATCATCGACTCGCACTCGCGGGCGTTAAGCGCCATGGGCTTTTCGCAGATGACGTGCTTGCCGGCCTGCGCCGCGCGGATCGTGTACTCGGCGTGCATCGAATTGGGCAACACCACATAGACCACGTCGATGTCCTCGTTGTCGGCGATGTGGTCGAAGGTCTCGTAGTTGTAGATGTGCGTCTGCGGGATGCTGTATTTCTGGGACCACGCCTCGGCTTTGGCGGGCGTGCCCGTGACGATCCCGGCGAGGCGACACTTTTCGGTATGCTCCAGCGCCGGCGCAAGCTGGTTCGTCGCATAATTGCCGAGCCCGACCAGCGCGACGCCTAGCTTTTCCTCATCCCCCCTCGCCAGCGCAGGGGATGGAGAACATGCAGGCATCGTGAGTGCTGCGCCCAGACCAAACGCAGCGGTTTTCAGGAATTGGCGTCGCGTAGAAGTCGATTCGCGTGGTAATTCGGGATAGTCAGCCATGGCAAATGCGCGTTGTTGATGAGCAGACGTGTAAGCAGCGTGACATCCTTAAAATAATGCAAAACATCCTCCGCTTGCCCACATAGTACGATACGGTCACACAAATAGCAGCCCTCCCTGGAAACATGCCGTCTTTCGGGGGTTGAACCTAGTAGCTATGTTTCCATCAAATCTCCTATCCCCATGAAACGCCTGGCCCTGTTCGCGTCTGTTTTTGCCTTTGTGCTTCTGCTTGTGGTCGGGTGTGTCTCGACGCCGCCGGGCGTAACGATCACGTCCCGCGCTCCCCAAGACACCACGGAAACAGAATCGAGTGCCCCGTTCCAGGCCAAACGCGCGTGGATCTTCGTCGAAGGAATCCAGCAAAGCAGAACGCCGGCCACCATCACCGTCCGGCGAAGCTTTGAGATCACCAACATCTCGCTGCACGTCGGCGCCGATTTCGAGCAGGTGCGCCGCTACGAGATCGAACGGGTCGTCACGTCGAACCGGCGGATGCTCGAATACAGCTTCAGCGGGAGTGTCGATGGCGGCTTCCTCACGTTCAATGCGACAGAGCTGGCACGCGATAAGAAAGGCCGCTACATTATTCCCTTCTACAACGGCCCTCTGCAAATCATCGATAACGAATACGATCTCGTGCTGCTGATTCGGGAGTGATGGTGTTTTAGTGTTTTAGTGTTTTGGTGTTTTAGTTTCGTTAAAATAGGCACGCAAACACCATAACACTGGAACACTAAAACACTAAAACACCCGCGATGCCCGGTCGTCCTTACGTTCTTGCCGAAACCACCTGGCAAACCGTCAAAAACACCGCTTACGAAGTGGCCGTCCTGCCCTGGGGCGCTACCGAGGCGCACAACTACCACCTCCCCTACTCCACCGACACCATCCAGAGCGATTACATCGCCGCTGAAGCCGCGCGCCTGGCCTGGAAGCAAGACGCCCGAGTCGTCGTGTTGCCTACCGTGCCCTTCGGCGTCAACACCGGGCAACTCGACGTCAAGCTCGACATCAACATGATGCCCAGCACGCAGGCTGCCGTCTTGCACGACGTGGTTCACGCGTTGGCGCATCAGGGCATCCCCAAGCTCGTGGTGCTCAACGGCCATGGCGGCAACAATTTCAAACAGATGATCCGCGAGATCGGCGCGGCATTCCCCGACGTGTTCATCTGCATGCTGAACTGGTACCAGATCATCGACGGCGAGGCTTTTTTTGACGAGCCGGGCGACCACGGCGGCGAGATGGAGACGAGCAACATGATGCACATCGCCCCGGATCTGGTGCGTCCGCTCAGCGAAGCCGGCTCCGGCGCTTCTCGCCCGTTCAAGGTACAAGGGCTTCGCGAGGGCTGGGTCTGGGCCGAACGCGCCTGGCTCAAAGCCACCGTAGACACCGGCGTAGGCAACCCGGCCCAGGCCACCGCCGAAAAAGGCCAGCGCTACCTCGAAGCGATGACGCAGAAGATCGCCGGCTTCCTGGTCGATCTGGCTGCCTGCGATCTGGATGATTTGTACGAATAGGAAGCGCTCCCACCACCGTCTAACCGCCTCCTGGCGCCGCGCAGCGAAACCCTGAAAACGTACGTTCGTTTCGAAAGCCGTCTCTGCGCAACACCATTCCCCTCCTCATCCTCCCTCCCACGCGTTCGCTCGTGATCATGCGCTACCCTCCGCCCCCAGGCACGCCACGTCCCTGGACCCAATCCCTCTGGATCATCCTGCTAATCGCTGTTTCCTGGATCCTCGACGCACCTGTCTATGCCCAGAATGACATCGGTGAACACCTTCAGGCCATCGACCAGTTGAGCCGGCAGGCCCTCGAAGCCAGCCGCGCTGCCGAGAGCGCCTCCTCCGTCGATGCCGTGAAAGCCGGCGTCGACGCCGTCTTCGAGACGATCTGGGGTGTGCGCTCCGGCCTGAACGGCGACAACCGGGGCGCCGCCTCCATCCGTGGTTGGAAATCACGCTGGCAAGTGACCAACGCCGATTTCGACGAAGACTTCGCCGAACGCTACGGCACGAAGCCGCAAGAGATCGACGATCCGGCGAAGCTGGGCATCGTCGGGCGCGGGCGCTACGCGCGCAAGCAGCTTCAGGCCGTCCTCGATAGCGAAAATGCCACCGATTCGCAGAAGCTGCACGCCGGGCACGTCATCGCCTCGCTCAACAACGTCATCGGGTGGACGATGATCGACGACGGCGTCACCAAAGCCGAGCGACAGCCCCGCGTAGATCTGACGCGGTTGTGGGATGCGCCGAGCGAATTCTGGAACTCGACCGCCGACACCGGCTGGCTGCACGAGGTCTACGCCCAGGCCCTCAACATCCTCAAGACCGATTACGGCACTGACGTTGCCATGGCCCGGCAGCACGCCGCCGCGATGACGCAGCTCATCGAAAAATCCCGCAACGGCATCGACGCCGACGGAGATGGATCCATCGCGCCAGCGATGATGGAAGGCGGGCTAAACACGGCGCTTCAGCACGCTGAGTTCGGTGGGTTTTAGTTCGTACTGCGTACTGCGTAAGGTTGCCAGAATCACGCCGTACGCAATCCGACACGAGCGAAGCGACTGACGAAGTAAGTACGCAACACATTGCAAGCAAACACTTCAAGCGATAGATCATCATGAACACCACCCTCCGACCCGTTGCGCTTCTTCTGGCCGTGCTGCTCGCTATCGCCGGCTGTTCCGGCTCTGAGCAGATGACGGAATCCATGCCCTCGCAAACTGCCCCAGGCGAGTGGATCACGCTCTTCGACGGCACGAGCCTCGACGGATGGACGCAGGCCGGACCCGGCGATTTTGTGCTCGAAGAGGACGGGACGATGCTCAGCCGCGGCGGCATGGGCCTGTTTTATTATGATCAACAGTCCTTCCGCGACTACGTGCTGGAGGTAGACTGGAAAGTGGGTAAGCACAGCGCCAACTCCGGTGTTTTCTTGCGATTTCCAGCGACCGACGATCCGTGGGTGGCCGTCAACGAGGGCTACGAGATTCAGATCGACAACAGCCGCGATCCAGATCACGTCACAGGGTCGATCTACAGCTTTTCGGCGCCGTTTCAGGTCAATGCCAATCCGACGGATGCGTGGAATACATTCCGCATCGAAGTGACGGGGCAGCGGTATCAGGTCTGGCTCAACGATGAGAAAATCAACGATTTTATCGGTGAGCGCTCGCGGGAAGGCTACATCGGCATGCAGAATCACGATGACAGTTCGAAGGTCTGGTTTCGCAACATCCGCGTGAAACCGCTGCCGGAGACGACGCCCGCGCCGGAGACCCTCGCCGAGATGTTCGCCGTCGAAGATGATCGAGAGCCCATCCGCGTGCTGATGGTGACGGCCACGCACGGCTTCCGCCACGTCCCGGCTATCGCTGCGCAGAAAGAGATCTTCACGGCGCTGAGCGAGACGACGGAGTTTCGGGTGGATACGACCGAAGACCTGACGCACCTCAACCCGGAGAATCTGGCGAAGTACGACCTGCTTTTCTTCGCCAACTCGACGCTGCGCGCTCCGGCGCCGGAAGGAGCCGCGACGGCGTCGAACGATGCCACGATGGGCGATTTCGCCAATTATGACATCGAATTGCAGATTCCCAACAACGCCATGGGCGGCAAGCTGGCTCTCTCCGGCGAGCCCGGCGCTCTCACCGGGACCATCCTGTTCGATGCCTTCCCCGACCCCTCTCCCCTGACCGACGTGGTGCTCGACGGCGACGCGCTCTCGTTCTCGTGGGACGGCGGGCAATTCGGCACGATTGAAGCCGCGCTGACGCTCAACGGCGACCCCGGATCAAGTCCGGGGCAGGCTCCCACCTTTACCGGGCAGATCTCGGCGGGCGGAAACCAGATTCCGATGACCGGCTCACGCACCGATGCGGCGGCGAGTGCTTCGGCTGAGACTACCTGGAACCTGACGATAACCACGCCGCAGGGCGATATGAAAGCCGACCTGACGCTCTTCGGCGGCCAAGAAGATGGCGGGCACCTCGTCTTTCCCGAAGGCGCCACGCCGTTGATGGATCTCGCCCTCGACGGCGATGCGATGAGTTTTAGCTTCGAAGCCGGGCAGTTCGGCACCATCGCCACCGAAGCCACGACCGACGGCGAGACTATTTCGGGGACGATGTCTGTCGGCGGCGGGCAGATCCCGTTCACCGGCGAGTTGGCGACGGACGACGGGGGCTCCGACGACGACGAGGGATCGCGCATCACGCCGGAGCAGCAGGATGCCATCATGGATTTCCTCCGCGCCGGCAAGGGCATCGCCCTGGCGCATGCAGGCCTCGACGCGCTCTACAACTGGGATGAATACCGGGCGATGGTCGGCGGCGGCCTCTTCGAGTCGCATCCGTGGACGCAGAGCGTGCGCATCGCCATCGAAGAACCGGACAACCCGGCGGTGCAGCACTTCGGCGACGCGTTCTGGATCCGCGATGAGATTTACGTGCTCGACGAAAACCCGCGCTGGAACGCCCGCGTGCTGGCCTCGCTCGACATGCAGAGCGTAGGTATCGAGCAAGGACCCGCCGACGCCGGGCGCAACGACTATCCGATTGCGTGGATCCGCAACCACAACGGCGGGCGCATCTTCGTCACCAAGCTCGGCCACTTCGCCGACGTGTGGAAGACGCCGGCTTTTCTCGAACACGTCCTGCAAGGCATGCGCATGGCTGCCGGGCGCATCCCTGCCGATTTCTCCGGCCATCGCGTCAAAGAAACCATCGCCGAAAACGTCTGGCCCGACGACATCGCCGTCGATGATCGCGGGAATGTGTGGATCGCGGAGTTGCGCGGCAAAATCCATCATTACAATGCCGAAACCGGCGAAGTCCGCCAGATCGCCCACCTGGAAACGACCGATCCGACAAAGATCGAACACGGCCTCTACGGCATCGAAGTCGATCCGAATTTCTACGACGGCGAGCCGTACGTCTACCTCTACTACGCCGAGCGCGAGACGATCATCAACACCCTCTCGCGCTTCGAATACCGCAACGGCGCACTCGATCTGAGCACCGAGCACGTGCTCTTGCGCGTGCCCACCGAGCCGCACTGTTGCCACCAGGCCGGCGACATCGAATGGGGACCCGACGGCACGCTCTACCTCTCGACGGGCGACACCGGCATGTCTGAGACGCGGCCTGCCTGGAAACTCTCAGAAGAGCGGCTCGAAGCCTTCAAAGCGCGGCACAATCTGAAAGATTATCACTGGTCGCGTCTGGTCGATTCGGAGCGGTCGGCGCAGAACTTGCAAGATTTGCGCGGCAAGATCCTTCGGATCAACAAAGACGGCACGATTCCGAAGGACAACCCGTTCTTCGGGAAGGCGGGCGTCCGGTGGGAGATCTATGCTTACGGCCTGCGCAACCCCTATCGCTTCAAGGTCGATCCGCAGAACGGCGCGCTCTACATCGGCGTGGTGGGGCCGGATGCGGCGTTCGATTACGACGAGTACAACATCTCGGAGGAAGGCGGCGAGAATTTCGGCTGGCCGCGCACGCTCGGTCGTCTTTTCTACAATGAATGGACGCCGGAGATGATACCCGACTACGTGCCGCCGCTGTGGGAATACACCTACGAGACGGGCGGGCGCTCGGCCACGGTCGGCCCGATTTACCGGCACGAGGGGCCGGGCGCGTTTCCGGAGGCGATCCAGAACAAAGTTTTCCTCTTCGACTGGTCGCGCCGTTGGATCAAATACGCCGCCGTCAAGGAGATCGGCTTCGTCAACGACGCCGAGGGCGACGCGCGCAACGTGCCGCTCAACGTCAACACGCGCGCCAAACGCTTCGTCAACATCAAAACCTTCGACACGCTCCGCCGCACCGCGCCGATCTCGATGGAGCAGAGCCCAGACGGCAGTATCTATCTGGCTGAATTCGACGGCTTCTGGGATGCCGGCCCCAACGCCAAAGTCACGCGCTACCGCTGGGTCGAAGGCAACCAGGATCCCATCGGCGACGCCTCCTTCGCTCCGTCGGAGACCAATCCGCGCCGCGTGCAGTTCACCGGCGCGCGCTCTTACGATCCCAACGCCGACACGCTGACCTACCACTGGGACTTCGGCGACGGCACGACGAGCACGGAACCCAACCCCGTCCATACCTATAGCAAGGACGGCGTCTACACCGCCCGCCTGACGGTCACAGACGCGCAGGGCGCTTCCGGCAAGCCGGTGTCGCTGGAAATCGTAGTCGATGCTATGCCGACGGTTTCGAGCGACGGCGAACGGCGAGGGGATTTTGGATTTTAGATTTTGGATTGTTCAGATTGGTATACTCCACGGCCTCAATCAATTGAAAAAGCCACCCTGTTTGAAATACCTGGGCTTTTCCAACTGAGGAGATCGTACCAATCTGAACAATCCAAAATCTAAAATCCAAAATCCAAAACCTAAAAAACCCTCCTTCAAATACGATGCGTACCTCGATACAAAGCAAACTCCTCGGTGGAATCGCCATCCTGCTCCTCGGGTTTTCGTGGATGAATGTGCCGGAGGCCCCAACCATGCTCAACGACGGCGAGGCGATTTACATGACCCGCTGCATGTCGTGCCATCAGACCGACGGCGCGGGCATCGCCGGGGTTTTCCCGCCGTTGAACGGCACCGAGTGGGTCGTCGGCGACAAAGGCCGGCTGATTCGGATCGTGCTCGACGGGATGATGGGCGAGACGGAGGTGCAGGGCGTCGTCTACAGCGGCGCGATGCCGCCGTGGAAAACGTTCATGAACGACGAAGAGATCGCCGCCGTGCTGACGTACATCCGCAACGCCTGGGATAACGAAGCCTCGAAGGTGACGCCGCAGGAGGTGGGTCTCGTTCGCGAAGCCACCAAAGACCGCGCGTCGTCGTGGACGGCTGCGGAGTTGAAAGATAAGGCTAACCTGGGCATCCCCGGCTCGTTCGGCTTCCTGGTGGCGCCTGCGGATACGTCGGGTGGGTCGAATTAGTGTTTTAGTGTTGTGGTGTTTGCGTGTTTTAGTTTCTTATAATCAAACTCGGTAGATCTTTTTAACGCTGAGAAGGCGCAGAGGACGCGGATATTTTGGTTTTGCGTCCTCTGCGCCTTCTCGGCGGACTTCGCGGTTAAACCAACCTCGGATCCATGACTAAAAACCTCGCCTACTACGTCCGTCAGATGGCAGCACTCCTCTTCACAGCCCTGCTCATCGCCGGATGCCAGCCTGACGCAGAACAACCCGAACCGGAGGTCGAAGCAGATACCATGACTTTCCCAACTATCGGAAGTGTTGAACGTCTCGATCCGGCGCTGGACGACCTCGTACCGGCAGATGCGAAACTGGAGATACTGGCTGAAGGCTTCGACTGGTCGGAGGGGCCGGTGTGGGTGGTTGATGGCGGCTTCGTGCTGTTCTCCGACATCCCGCCCAACGAGATTCACAAATGGAAATTCGGCGAAGGCCACACGCTCTACCTCAAGCCTTCGGGGTACACCTCAGACGTGCCCCGCACCGGCGAGGTAGGCTCGAACGGCCTCACGCTCGACGTCGAGGGACGCCTCGTGCTGGCCCAACACGGCGACCACCGCATCGCCCGCCTCGACGCACCCTTCGACGCGCCGACACCCACCTACGTCACCCTCGCCGACCGTTACGACGGCAAACGCTTCAACAGTCCCAACGACCTCGTCTATCGCAGCAACGGCGACCTCTACTTCACCGATCCGCCCTACGGCCTCGAACACCGGATGGAGGATCCGGCCAAGGAACTCGATTTTCAGGGCGTCTACCGCCTCGGCACCGACGGCACGGTGACGCTGCTGACGGACGAACTCTCGCGCCCTAACGGCATCGCCTTTTCGCCGGACGAACGAACGCTCTACGTCGCCAACTCGGATCCGGAACGCGCCATCTGGATGGCGTACGAAGTCATGCCCAACGGCGCCATCACCAACGGACGGGTCTTCTTCGACGCCACGCCGCTCGTCGAACAGGGCTTGCGCGGCCTGCCCGACGGCCTCAAGGTCGATGCGCGGGGCAACCTCTTCGCCACCGGCCCCGGCGGCGTGCTCGTCTTCTCGCCCGACGGCACGCATCTGGGCACGATCAACACCACGCAAGCCACCGCCAACTGCGCCTTCGGCAACGACGGCTCGACGCTCTACATCACCGCCGACATGTACCTGCTGCGCATCCGCCTGACGACGAAGGGTGACGGTTTTTAGGAATTGCAGATGGCAGATTGCGGATAGCAGATGGTTGTTAAATGGATTTGCTATTTGCCCATTTGCCATTTGCCCATTTGCCCATTCGCCATCTCCTCCATCATCCCATCCATCTGCGCCCATCCACGTCCATCTGCGGTTGCATTATGCTCAACTACGACGCCATCATCTTCGACATGGACGGAGTCATCATCGACTCGGAGCCGTTGCATGAGAAAGCGCAGCGGGTCGTCTTCAGCCAGTATCAGCTAACCGTCCCATCATCGATTTTTAGCGCGTTTAAGGGAAAAAGTGAGGAGGATGTGTTCGAGCACGTCGTGGAGGAATATGGCGATAACCGGCTTGACGCCGCCGAACTCATTGCCCTGAAACATGAAGTCTACAGTGGGCTGATGGGCAAATTGCAACTCATCGCCGGGGCACGGCCTTTTATTGAGCGCTTGATGCATCAGGGTAATCGGCTGGCGGTGACTACGTCGGCTACGCGGCGGGATCAGGAACGCGCCTTCGCCCTGTTCGGCCTGGATGCCTATTTTGACGTCGTTGTTACCCGCGAAGATGTCGCCCAGCCGAAGCCCAATCCTGAGCCGTATCTGACGACGGCCCGGCGGCTTGGCGTGCCGCCCACGGCCTGCCTGGTCATCGAAGATTCGATCAATGGCGTGGTGTCGGCACGGGGAGCCGGCTGCACCGTGGCAGGCATCGCAACGAGCTTCAGCATCGAGCGTCTTCTGGACAACGGAGCCCGCTACGCTGCCAACGACTTCGAGACCTTAGCCCACGCTCTTTTTCAGGAATCGCCATGAATCCGGTCACCCTGCTCGGCCTCATCGCCGGCACCCTCACCACGTTTGCCTTTGTGCCGCAGGTCATCAAAACGTGGAAGACGAAGTCGGCGGGCGATCTGTCGATAGGTACGATGAGTCTGATTTGCACCGGGGTGTTGCTCTGGCTCATCTACGGCCTGCTCATCGGCGACGTGCCCGTCATCGCAGCCAACGCCGTGACGTTGGTGCTCGTGACCGCCACGTTTGTGATGGTGCTGCTTTATCGGAAATGATTACTGAATCTGTCTGATTTTTAACGTATTGCCAGTGCCGCCAACCCGGTAGAGACGTTATATATAACGTCTCTACAAATAATTATTTAATCACAATCACGCAGCGTACCGCAAGGCAGGCATAACGCGCTCTTCGACGTTGCGAAGCTGGTGGCGATACATCGCCAGGGCGCCCATCACTTGCTGGCTCTGGTTCATAGCTTGCGCGACGGCGGCTTCGTCGGAGAAATCGATCTGACGCAGTTGCTGGATATGGTTGACGACGCGGTCCAGGTAGGAGTCGAGTTGGATTTCGTTGGGGGCGGTCATGGCGATCACCTGTATATCGGGTTGTTTTTTTCGAGTGAAGAAGGCGCATCGTTTTTGTTGTTGCCCTTCATACTATACTGCGAAAAAAAGATGCCTTTAAGCTCATCAGATTCATCTTTTTTTTCGATTTTCCTTCACATCCGTCCTTCGCCCTCCTCATGCCCCCTGCTCAATCCCGCCTTATGATGCCTTTTCGACCTGTTTTCGCCACCTTTTCGGTGTTTTTCCTGGTTCTGCTTCTGCTCCCCGCCTGCACACCTCAAAACACGGCCGGCCCGCAGCGTGTAGACGATGACGCCTACACCACCTGGGCCGTCTACCTCGGCGACAACACCAGCAGCCACTACTCCACCCTCGACCAGATCAACCGCGACAACGTCCAGCAACTCGACGTAGCCTGGACCTACCACACCGGCGACGGCGACGCCAACGGGCGCACGCAAATCCAGTGCAACCCCATCATCATCGACACGGTGCTCTACGCCACGTCGCCGAAGGTGAAGGTGCTCGCCCTCCACGCCGCCACCGGCGAGGAGATCTGGACGTTCGATCCGTTCGAGGCCGGCGCCGTGCAGGAAGGACCAGGCATCAACCGGGGCGTGGTTTATTGGGAAGATGACGATGGAAACGATGCCCGCATCCTCATGACCGCCGGTTCTAAACTGTTCGCCCTCGACGCCCAGACCGGCCAACCCATCGCCGGCTTCGGCACGGATGGCGCGGTGGACCTGCGCGAGGGACTGGATCGTGACGT
Source organism: Rhodothermales bacterium (assembly GCA_028278205.1). Taxonomy (GTDB): domain Bacteria; phylum Bacteroidota; class Rhodothermia; order Rhodothermales; family Bin80; genus JANQES01. Next base: position 33,091 of record JANQES010000086.1, on the reverse strand, counting down.
GACGGGGCTGTCGGTCGAAGCGCGCACGCCCGGCATCGTGTATAAAAACCTGCTGATTCAGGGCAGTTCTGTCTCGGAAAGCCCGGCCTCAGCGCCCGGCCACATCCGGGCTTTCGACGTCCGCACGGGCGAGATTGCCTGGATCTTCCACACCATCCCCCACCCCGGTGAGTTCGGCTATGAGACCTGGCCCGAAGACGCCTACGAGCGCATCGGCGGGGCTAACGCCTGGAGCGGGCTGAGCCTCGACGTCGAGCGCGGCATCGTCTTTCTGCCTACCGGCTCGGCGGCGTTCGACTTCTGGGGCGGCAACCGCGCGGGCGAAAACCTCTTCGCCAACTCGATCCTGGCTCTCAACGCCGAGACCGGCGAGCGTATCTGGCATTACCAGATCGTCCACCACGACGTCTGGGACCGCGACCTGCCCGCCGCGCCCAACCTCGTGACGGTCGAGCACGACGGGCGCCGCATCGACGCCGTGGCGCAGATCACCAAGAGCGGGCATGTTTTTTTGTTGGATCGAGAGACGGGCGAGCCGCTTTTCCCCGTCGAAGAACGCCCGTTCCCGGCGTCTGATCTGAAGCAAGAAGAGACCTGGCCCACCCAGCCGATCCCGACGAAACCGCCGCCGTTTGCCCGGCAACGCTTCGACGAAGCCGACGTCACCGACATCTCGCCCGAAGCCCATGCCTACGTCCTCGAACGCTTCCGCAAGGCGCGGTCGGACGGGCAGTTCGTCCCGCCGAGCACACAGGGCACGATCATCTATCCAGGTTTCGACGGCGGCGGCGAGTGGGGCGGGGCCGGCTACGACCCCACCACCGGCATCCTTTACGTCAACAGCAACGAGATGCCGTGGATCTTGACCATGGTGGAATTGAACCCCGAAGGCGCCTCCAGCGGCAGCGGCCTCTACGCGCTCTACTGCGCCGGATGCCACGGCGCCAACCGCGAAGGCAACGCCGACCAGACGTACCCGGCTTTGACAGGGCTGGCCGAGCGTCTCTCAGAGGATTCGGTGGCGCAGCAAATCCAACGCGGCCAGGGCTTCATGCCGGCCTTCGGCTTTCTCTCAGACGCCGAACGCGACGCCCTCGTGGCTTTCCTGTTCGATAAAGAAGAAGCCGGCGCAGCGCAATCATCAGACATAACAAACAGGATGGCGCGCGCTTTCGCCGGATCGCCCTACGGCCATACGGGCTACAACCGTTTCTTCGACGAGGAAGGCTATCCCGCCGTCAAGCCGCCGTGGGGCACGCTCAACGCCATCAACCTCAACACCGGCGAGTTCGAATGGACTGTGACGCTAGGCGAATATGAAGAACTCAGCGCGCGCGGCATCGACCCGACGGGCACGGAGAATTACGGGGGCCCGGTCGTCACCGCCGGGGGCCTGCTCTTCATCGGCGCCACAAAAGATGAGAAATTCCGCGCCTTCGACAAAGAAACGGGGGCGGTTTTATGGGAAACAAGCCTCCCTGCCGGCGGCTACGCCACACCCGCGACGTATCAGATTGACGGCAAGCAATACGTCGTCATCGCAGCCGGCGGCGGCAAGATGGGCACCAAGTCAGGCGATGCGTACGTGGCGTTTGCGCTGCCGGATTGAGTTAGTCATGAGTCATGGGTCATGAGAAAGAAACCCATGACTCATGACTGATGACCCACATCACGTCCTCAACTGCATCCCTTCCGGGTCCCACTGGTAGATCTGTTTGTTGAACAGACTCAGGTTGCACAGCAGCGAGGGCGCGGCGGCGCGGTAGCCGTAGACCACATCTTCGTAGACCGGCGTGCCGTTGCGGATCGAATCGAAATAGGCTTTGACGAACGCCTTTTGCTGGGCTTCGGAGAACGTCCGAACCGAGTTGTAGCCCTTGAAGACGGCCTCGTCCGGCGGGCGACGACGCGGCGACTTCGACAGGATCAGGCTTCGGCCCTGCACGGTGATGGCGCCTTCGTCGCCGATGAAGCGGAAGGCCTGCCCCCCGCCGCTGCCGTCGGCGAGGTTACTCTGGAGCGCGAGCGTGAACGGCGCGTGGTTGTCTGTTTCGGAATAATCGAACAGGCCCATCGTGATGTCCGGCATGTCGCGTCCGTCTTTCCAGAAACGCAGCCCGCTCCTGGGCTTTGTGGGAAAGGATCGAACTGGCGAACTGGCTGCCCACCTGGAGCACCTGCCCCGTCCGCCTCTGCGCCTCGATCATCAGCGGGCCTTCTTCGAGGACGAATAGCAAATGATGAATGTCAAATCGTGAAGGTACTGTCAGATCCTTCTTCATTCGACATTCGTTGTTCGACATTCATTATTCCACCCCCTCCCACACTCCCAAAGCCTCCTAAAGCCGCCGGATGCGGATGTTGCGATACCAGACCGGATCGCCGTGGTCTTGCAGGCTGATGTGGCCGGACGCCTCCTTGCCGTAGTTGGGCATGTCGATCCACTTGCTCTCGGCGATGCGCTGCTTCCAGTCGTCGCTCTCCAGCTCATATTCGACGATTCTCTCGCCGTTCAGCCAGTGTTCGATGTGCGCGCCGTTGGCGACGATGCGGGTCTGATTCCACTCGCCGGCAGGCTTGACGACGTTCTTCGACGGCGCGTGCATGTCGTAGTTGGCGCCGGCCAGGCGGTCGTCTCCGTTCTGGGCGTCGGGGTGGCCGGCGTCGTCGAGCACCTGATATTCGGGACCGGTGCGCCAGGGCGTGTCGTGCTCTTCGCTGACGCGGAACATGATGCCGCTGTTGCCGCCCTCCGAGATCTTCCACTCCAGTTCGAGTTCGAAATTCTCATACTGCTCCCTGGTGACGATGTCGCCGCCTTCGCCTTCACCGCTGAAGTACAACGCGCCGTCTTCGACGACCCACGCGGCGGGCAGGCTGTCGCTCCGAAAGCCGCGCCAGTTTTCCGGGCCGGCAGCCAGCGTCTGCCATCCCTCGGCATCGACCGTCGCGCCGCCGCCTTCCTCCCCGGCAGCGCTTGATCCGGCCTGCTGCTCGCACGCCGCCCCGATTACCAGAAAAAAGCTTAGTAGCAGAGCCGTCGCTCCCCTTTGAATAGCTTGCATATCCATCATCACCTCCGTTTATACGATGCAAAACGTGAGAGCCCTTCGCTAAACCGATTCTACGAAGCACCCTCACGTTTTACGTTTACTTCGTCAGTCGCTTCGCTCGTGTCACGTTTTCACCCAGTCGGTTTCAACTCGCCGACGGCTGCGGCGCCGGCGGCTTCCTCTCCGCCGGCGTCATCCACGGTGTCGTTGAACAACGCGAAGAACGCAATGGCAAAAACCAGCGTGGCGCCGGCGAAAAGGCCCCAGAACAACTGCCAGTCTTCCAGCGCCAGATTGCCATTGGCCCCGTAGGTATTGACCAACACGCCGGAGATCTGCGTTCCCAGGAAAAAGCCCACCCCCTGCGTCAGCAAGACCAACAACCCCTGCACCTGCCCGCGAATCTCTTTCGAGGTCTTCTTGTCGATGTAAATCTGCCCGGTGACGAAGAAGAAGTCGTAACAGATGCCATGGATCAAGATGCCGATCATGATGACCCAGAAGGTGCCCGTCAGGGCGGCGCTGGCGAAGAGGGTAAAGCGCGCCACCCAGGCCAGCATCCCCAGCATCAGCATCCATTTTACCCCCAGCCGCGCAAAGAAAAACGGGATCAAGAGCATGAAGATGATCTCCGACCACTGCCCGAAAGACATCTCGAAGCTCGGGTTAGCGAAGTGCGTCGAGAGTCCCTCGGTGTTGAGGGTCTGGAAGTAAACCGGCGCGAAGGGGAAGTACGTCCCGAACGAGATGAAGATGAGCATCGCCGCCGCCAGGAAGACGATGAAGGGACGGGACTTCAACGCCCGGAAGGCATCGACACCCAGAATCTGCTTGAAGGACGTTTTTTGCCCGGCAGCCGGTGGCGGAGTCAGCGGAAGCGTGAAGCTGTAAAGCCCCAGAAAGAGCGCCGCGCCGCCGCCGATGTAGAGCGGCGTAGACGTGGAGTCGGCCTGCAAGACGTAGCCCATAAACAAGCCGATAGAGGCCCACCCCAACGTGCCAAAGACCCGCACGACGGGGAATTCCTTCTCCTGGTTGGTCATGTGATGGAACGCCAGCGACGCCGTCAGGCTCAGCGTCGGGAAGTAGCAGAGGGCGTGGAGGAACAACAGCGGCAAGAACAGCGCCGATCCGGAGAAGCTGGGCATGGCGCACATGGCGATGCCGGCAACCAGGCACAACACGCCCAGCACCTTTTCCGAGTCGAAAAATCGATCAGCCACCATCCCCAGGAAAAAGGGCGCGATGATGGCACAGATCGGCCCCAGGGCATAGGCAATCGAGATCGAATCGCCCATGTTGATGGTTTGCATGTAGTTGCCGAGGGTCGGCGCCCAGGAGCCCCAGATGAGGTATTGCACGAACATCATCAGGCTCAGACGAGCGGTAAGCGCTACATTCATAGCAGTCGGTGGTACGTGGTGGGGAATCGCTTGCAGGCGAAGATGTGCCGGGCCGGCAACCGCGAAATATCCCCAGAAATCCACCCAACCGCAAGCGAAAACCGCGCGCGCAGCTACGAGGGGAATGAGACCGATTCCAATTTTATGGCGTTAACGCTTCTCTGCGATGAACTCAACCAGGATTTCTTCGGTAGATCGAACCGTGCAAAATTCGCCATCTAAGCTCACCAGGTTGATTCTGTGGATGTCTTCGGCAGAATACCGAACGCCGTCATAGCCTTGCCGCTCGTGCGCTGCCGTTGCATCCGAAATCACCGTGACCTCGAACCCCAGATCCGCCGCCATCCGCGTCGATGCCGACACGCAATGATCGGTCGTGAGCCCGACGATCACTAACGCGGTGATGTCCTGCTCGTGGAGGTATTGCTCAAGCCCTGTTCCGATAAAGGCGCTGTTGACGGTTTTGCTGAATTGCTTTTCTCCGGGCAACGGCTGCGCTTCATCTTTAAACACATTCCCCGGCAGTTCCGGGCGCAGAGGCGAGTGGGGCTCTACCGAACAATGCCGGATGTGAATGATCGGTCGCGCGTTTTTGCGCCACGCCGCCAGCAACGACGCGATATTCGCTTCGGCCTCCGGGTTGTTCCGCCGGCCCAGCGACGGATCGTCGAGCCCCTTTTGAACATCAATAACTAACAACGCGGTCTGGCTCATACGAATCCTCTCTAATCGCCATCGTCGCCGGGCAGCTTGAAGTCGAACCCGGCGCCTATCGTAAAGTGTACAGGTCGTCCGTTCACTTCCGTTTCCCTTCACAACGCCTCAGAATCCCGCCCCGGCATCGCCTCGGCTTCCAGGGCGCCCGCGCCTTCGACGACCAGCACCTCCTGATCTGCCGCCACATTCGCGAAGCGCTCTACCGCGCCGCCGGGCCAGTAGATCAGCAGCGAATCGACCTGCGACGCCGCGCCGAGGCCGAACGTGGCAGTTTTTTCGGACGACGACAGATAGCTCGATCCGCTCCGGATGCGGCGTTCCATCCGCCGTTCCCCGGCGATGGCGACCACGCGCGACGAGAGGCCGTCGCGGTTGCTCTGGCGGCCTTCGAGGCGCACGCGCAACGCATGGGCGTCGCGCTGGAGATCGTTGCGCCAGAGGTGCGCCGGGCCGCCGTTTTCGGTGATCAAAACGTCGAGGTCGCCGTCGCGATCGTAGTCGGCGTAGGCCGCGCCGCGCGCGACGATGGGCTGCGTGAGCACGCCGCCGATGGCCGGGCTTACGTCTTCGAAGGTGCCGTCGCCCCGGTTGATGAAAAGATGCGGCGGCTCGCGATAGCCGATGCCCTCTTGCAACTGTTCGATCTCCGGCTGAAGATGCCCGTTGGCGGCGAAAAGGTCGAGGTCGCCGTCGAGGTCTACGTCGAAGAGGAAGAGACTGAAGGTCAGCGTCAGCAGGCTTGGACGACCGATTTGCGAGATGGCGGCGCGGTCTACGAAGATGCCGTTGTTCATATGGCGGTAGACGCCGATCATCTCTTTGGAAAAGTTGCCCACGAACATCGTCTCCTGCCCGGTCTCGTCCACGACGCCCACGTCGATGCCCATGCCAGCGCGCGCGCGTCCGTTTTCGTCGAAGGCCATCCCGCTGAGTTCGCCGCGCTCGGTGAAGGTGCCGTCGCCCTTGTTTTCGTAAAGCGCATCGGGCTGCGTGTCGTTGGCGACGATGAGGTCGGGGTAGCCGTCGCGGTTGAAATCAAGTTCGGCCACGCCGAGGGTTTTGCCGGACGCGGGCAGAAAGCCGGCGGCTTCAGACTGATCGCTGAAGGTGGGAGCCTGCCCCGGACCTGATCCGGGGTCGCCGTTGTTTCGGTAGAAACGGCTGGGCACGCCTTCATAAATGTCGGGTGTGCAATAGCTACGCGTGGCGCCTTCGAGCAAACACTCGACATCCTTTTCGGGCGACCAATCGACGTAGCTGCCCACGTAGAGGTCGAGGTGGCCGTCGGCGTCGGCATCAAAAAAGAGGGCCGAGGTGCTCCAGACAGCCTCCCCCGCCACGCCCGCCGCTGCGGCGACATCGGTAAAAACACCGTTTTCGTTTCGGAAAAGCTTGTTTTCTGCCAGCGTCGTGAAATAGAAATCGGCGTCGCCGTCGTTGTCATAATCGGCTACGCTGATGCCGAAGCCGTAGTCGGTGAGGCCCGCAAGACCCGCCTCACGCGTCGTCTCGGTAAACGTGCCATCGCCGTTGTTGCGATAGAGCCGGAGCGCCTGCGCCGCCTCGCCGCGTCCCGGCCACGTGCCTCCCCCGACGAGCAGCACGTCGAGCCAACCGTCGCCGTCGTAGTCGATGAAACCGCCGCCGGAGCCCACCGATTCGGGCATCCACTTTTCACCGAAGGCGCCGGTGACGTGCCGGAAATCGCCGAGGCCGGCCTCCGCCGTGACGTCGGTAAAAGCCAGGCCAGCAGCCGGATCCGGAGCGGCGTCTTGCGGTGCGACCTGCTGCGGCTCACCGCCGTTGCAGCCGAGCCCGGCTATCACGATGAGGCTAAAAAGTACGGAGCATAAGAGACCCGAAGAGTTTCGGCAACCCTTCGGGTTTGTGGTTGAAAACGCTGTTTTTACCACTATTTGAATTCGCTTGGGACACGGCTAGAAGAAACTTCCTCACTTTTCTCGTTCCCACGCTCCTGCGTGGGAATGCAGCCAGGGACGCTCCCGCGTCCCGTTTGCAACGCAGGAGCGTCGCGGTTCTACACTCCCACGGAGGACCGTGGGAGCGAGAAAGGGAAGGCGGTTATTTCTATCCGCAACCTCAGTTATCAGAAGAAGCACCCGATCCGCCCGACACCACGGGTTCGTGCGCCACGAGCGGTTTCACGGAGGGCGCTACCGGCACGCGCGCCATCGACGCGGGCTGCACCGGCCAGAGTTCGTGTTCGTGGATGGGCTGCGCCTCGCGGTTGGCCATCGGATAGCGCTGTTTGAACGGCGCGGTGACGGCCATCGCGTCTTCGTCGTCTTTGTGATACTGATAGCGCTGCTGCGCGGCGGCAAACTCGTCTTCGCGTCCGAGCGCGCCCAGCACCAGCATCCGGTTGTAGAGGCCGCCCAGGCTCTCCGGGTCGATCTCCAGAACCTGATCGATCCAGCGGAGGGCTTCTTCGTAGCGCCCCGCCAGATAATGCACGCGCCCGATGCCCAACAGCAGCACGCGGTCTTTGGGATAGGCTTCGTAGACGCGCTGCCACTCGGCCAGGGCTTCGTCGTAGAGGCCGCTGGCTTTGAGCACTTCGCCCCGGAAATACGCCGACTTGAGATAGCCCGCACGGCGACGTTCCGCCTCTTCGAGGGCTTCGGTGGCGCGTGCTAGCTGCCCCTCCTCCACCAGCACTCGCGCCTGGTTGATCGGGCCTTCAGGATTCTCCGGCGCGATGGCGGCCACCTGCCCGAACGCCGCCAGAGCCTCGCGGGTATCGCCTTCGAGGAAGAGACCGATGCCGTAGTCATTCCAGCGCTCCCAGAGCGGATACGACGATGCCGGCGGCTGCCCGGCCTCGCGTCGCGCCTCGGCCATCGCCGTGATGGGTAGATCCGGCGCCTCGCGGTCGTCGAGGATCCACTCGCGCAGGTCTACGTCGAGGCGGGCCAGCGAATCGGGCTGGCCGGGCGCCACGCGTCCCCGGAACGTCCAGTTATTAAAGTACCACTTGAATTTGCGATGCTTAAACGTCGCGGTGATCGCATCAATGGGCGATCCGGGCGGCACGGTAAACCGATAATGAACCGTATGCGCCGTCCCCGGCGAGAGGGCGGTGGCGTAGACCGTGGCAATCCAATCCTGGGCGTTGCGGCGGCTGATGAGGCGGCTGGCGCGGTCTACCTGCACAGCGCCCCAGAAATGCGCCGACGAATCGACGCGCCCGGCGGCGTCGAGGTGGCCGGACGTCAGCACGGGCTGCCCGTCGGGTCCGGTAGCGACGACCTCCAGCCAGAGTTCGTTCGAGTCGTTGGTGCCGCCGGGCAGCGTGTGCCCCACTTTTCGGTTTCGCACCACGACGGTCAGTTCGACCTCGTCGCCGGGTTGCAGGTGCGGCATGGGCTCGTCCGGTCCAAAAGCGCGCCCGTTGACCGTCCCCCGAAAGATATCGACGGAAGCGGCCTGCTGAAGGTTGAGTTGCGCGGCCTGAAGTTGATTGCCGTGCCCGTTGATAAAAGGCAGCGCCGTGTTGGCGGCAGAGAAGCGATGGCTGCGCACGAACCCGTCGTCGTTGCCCTGATCGTCCGATGGCACCAGCGGCATGTGGCAATCGGCACATTGCTTCGGTTCGTCCGGCAGATAGAACGAGCGGACAGTGTTGCCCGACGTGCCGCTCGCGTGCCAGTTGTCGTATTCATTCTGCCCGCGCTTCCATCGATAATTATTGACGTTGGGCGGCAGGCCGACTTTGTGACAGGAGCCGCAGAATTCTGCCGTCTGGTGCATCGGTTTGAGCAGGGCGTCGCGGTGGGGTTCGGGCTTGGCGCGCACGAGCGTGTTGTGGATCCATTGCCCCAGGCCGCCCTCGGCGCGGGCAAACGGATACTCATCCGGCGCCGCGATGACGTACCGCCCGTTGCCTTTTACGTCGCGCAGCGCCTCGATGGCGTGGCACGACAGGCACGTCAGGCCCTCCTGCGCCGTCCAATGATCCATATCGACGGGCGCGTCGTCGGTAAAGCGCCCGGTATAAAGCACGAGCGGATCGTGGCACGAGGCGCACCACCGGGTCGGGCCGTTTCCCGCACGCTCGACCATCGCCTCGATGGATTTGCGGTAGTACGGATTGTTAAACGACGAAAACCGATGCGCCGACTCGGCCCACTGCGCCGTAATGTCGGGATGGCACCCCGCCTGCCCGCACGTCTCCGACCGCGCCAGGTCGGCATCCTCCAAATAACCCTCATGCGCCAGGATTGCCTGCGAGGCCGAGAGCGGGTCGCCTTCGCCGGTCTCGACGTAAACTTTGTGCCGGCCTCCAAACCACGTGACCCCCGCCACGATCAGCATCAACCCCAGGCCGCCCATCAACGTGATCGATAGCGGGTGGCGTAAGACACGGCGGCGGCCCTCCTTCCAACTCTGCCCCCACTCTAGAAAATGATAACGCACCCCCTTTTTCATCGAGACGTGGAGCGCGAAACCGAGCACGGAGGTGAAGACCGTGATGATGTGCAGCCAGAGCACCCACCCGCCGCCATACGTCGCCCCGACGGCGAGCAGGCCGAAACCCGTCGCCAGCAACACCAGCAACGACGTGGCCGTGAAGGCGCCGGCGCCGGTGGCTTTCCAGTTCAACCGTATCGGCATCTTGGCCAGGTGCAGCGCCAGAAACACGAGCACCGGCACCACCAGCAGCGTGCCGAGCACGATGTGCACCAACACGTTGCTCATATACAGCAACGCCGTCGAGCGGTCGAAGAGGTAGAGCAACAGGCTGTTGATCAGCAGAATCACATAGCCGCCCAGCACAACGCTGACCCACTTGCGTTGCGTTTGGGGAAGCCGGATGTATCGTTTACGACGCGCCATGAAAACGCTAAACCGTTGGACAATGCGTGGGAGCCACCGCTAAAGCATCTGCCTGCCGAGAAGTTCCACGAGGCCCGCGATGGGTCTGTGATCGTGGAGATGGTTGCCGTTCGCAGCGGGTGATTCAGCCCATGATAGAGGGGACTCGGAGAAACCTGATTAAGCCGAAATAAGCCTTGCCTGTTCTGTCGGAGGGTCATGGGTCATGACCCATGACGGTTTGATCAGAGCAAAGCGAGCAGGACTTTTTTCGACGTAATTAGTCTCCGGCACTTGAACGATAATGGGCCGATGGGCGATAAACGCCGCGAAGGGATGAATGTTTTGTGACGACCACAGCATCTCCTGCAAATCATCTATGGCTTCGGCACAAAAGCAAGGAGCGTTCCCGGATGTTCGTCCGTCACCAGCAGAAATCCCAGATTATCTAACCGGACGATTCCCTCCCAGTTACGACCGCCTTTGGGGAGCAGTTCGAGTTGGATGGGCGGCGTGCCGGTCAGCGTGATGCCGTTTTTAGCATACTGAAACTCGACGAGCCGCTCGACGCCTTCAGACCGGGCGTGGCTTGGTCCGCGTCCATACTTGTCAAAAAGCGGGGTATCCGAGGTGCGCAGATTCTTATCGCCTTCGAAGAAATAATTGATGGCCCAGAAGCGATCCTTGTCGTCCAACGCGGTGGCATCGGTGATGCGATAGGGAATCGAGGGAAACGGGATCGTTTTAGGCGACTCCGTCAACCGCTTCGGGTTGAAGACATGGGCCGCCGGTGACGAGGCATTTTTGATTCCCGCGCCGGTGCCGTTCGCCTCGTGAATCGTTATCACACGATCTCCTATCAACAGAAGCGTCTCTTCCGCCATGTTTTCAACCTTAGACCGCGACGGGATCGGTTTCGAGTATTCGTCTTCTATCGTGAAGACCGAGAGATCCGGGGCCATAGACGCAGCGATGAGGTAGCCTTCTGAGGCACCGGACTTTAGCTCCGATTCAATCGTCAGATAGGCCTTGTTTCCGTCGAAAACCAGGGCTTCATACCCTTCGTATCCGCCGATAGAACTTCTCCTTTTTGTATAAACGCCGATGGCGCGCGGCACGAGCGGGCCGCGTGTGGGATCGTTGACAACAGCCAGGATGTCGGCCTTCGGAATGGCAAAGAGGCGCCCGTGGGACCCTTCATCGGGGAAGTTGGGATACTGCGGCAACAGGATCAAATAGTCGCCATACCATGCCATACCAGATATTTGAGCAGCAGGGTTGGTTACGTCGCCGGTAAGTGGCAGCACCCTCGCTTTTTGTTCGCCCACCGAAGACGACAGCGTCTTGGAGACGTCCATCGTCGTTGCGCAGGAGGCCCCTATCAACCCGGCCAACACCACGGCCACGATCCATCGTCGTATCTGACTCATCGGTTTTTTTGTTTGATGTTCGGATCTATTTCGATCTCTTCTCAGAATACAAAAAATCCCCGTAGCGCGACTCACGTAATTACGCGATTTGGGGATTATACCTCCATGAATCACGCGCTTCACCCTTTGACGCAACCGTCCGCCCTGTTATCTTCCGCCTGATTCCACCACCGCCACCGCTGTTCTACGCCAGAGACCATGCTCGATACCCACCACACCGCCTACGTTGAGCGCCTCGTGGATTTGCTCGACCCGGCAGCGAACGTGCTGCTCAACGCCACGCCCGAAGAAGCCGCCGAGGCCGTCGCGTCGGGCCATCCGGAGCGCGTCCGCGCGCTCGACGGGCAGTTTGCGCTCGCCCAGAAACGCGGCACCATCGTCCGCATGGCCCGGTCCATCGGGCGTCCGTTGCGGTATTTCCTCGCCAAATTGAAAGAAGGCCCCTGCCTCGTCGTGGCCGAACGCATCGATGAAATCCACGATTATCTTCGCCGGGAAGGGCTGGCCGATCAGTTTCATCCGTCCTACACGCGGATGGTGCCGGCGCATCACATCGTCGAAATACAGCTCGTCGGGTGTCCGGATCCGAACCCCGTCTACACCCGCTTTTTCACCCCCGAACGCAACGTCCTGAGCACCGATCTCGACGAAATAGGCCGGGCGTACATCGGGGCGCTGGCCGGTGAATGCGCCAAATGGCTCGACCGGATTCCGCCGCGCGAACCCATCGGTGTGCTCTTCTCCGGCGGCATCGACAGCGGCGCGGTCTTTCTGGTGCTTTATCATCTGATGCTCCAACGCGGCGAGGCCCCGGCGCGGCTCAAGGCCTTCACGTTGTCCGTGCAGGGCGGCCCGGACGCCGAACAAGCGTTTCGCTTCCTCGATGCCCTCGGCCTGTCGATGTTTCTCGAAGTGGTGGAGGTCGCTCTGGACGACGTAGACTTCGGCGAGGCCGTCCGCGTCATGGAAGATTATAAGCCCCTCGACGTGCAATCGGCGACGATGGCGCTGGCGCTATGCCGGGGCATCCGCGCGCGCTATCTGGATTGGCGCTACCTGGCCGACGGCGACGGCGGCGACGAGAACCTCAAGGATTATCCCATCGAGGCGAATCCGGAACTGACCATCCGCAGCGTGCTCAACAACCTGATGCTGTATCAGGAAGGCTGGGGCGTCGATGCCATCAAGCATTCGCTGACGTATTCGGGCGGGCAGAGCCGTGGGCACGTTCGGTCTTACGCCCCCGCGCGGCGGCTTGGCTTCCGGGGCTTCAGCCCGTTTGCGCTGCCCAACGTCATCGCCGTAGCCGAGGGCATCCCGTTCATCGAACTCACCGCGTGGGATCACGAACGCCTCTATGCCCTCAAGGGCGAAATCGCACGCCGAGGCGTCAAAGCGGTGACGGGCCTGGAGATGCCGGTCTTCGAGAAACGCCGCTTCCAGCACGGCGCCGTAGACCCAACCGGCTTCGAAGCGCTCTTCCCCGACAACGAAACCGCCTACCGCGCTGCATTTGCTGCGTTGTATGAATGAGGTAATTTTGGATTTTAGATTTTGGATTGTCTTGATCCATCGCAAAGTGCCAAAAAGAACGAGCCAAGCCGGTATCAAAAAGCGCTGCCTTTTTCGTTTATCGACTATTGATCGGAAGCCACCCAATCCAAAATCTAAAATCCGAATGCTTCCTCGCTACACCGATCAGGCCATCCTGGCGGCCCGGCCTCCTAAAGCGCCGGTCGATCCGCGCCGTCCGTATGCGTATTTCGTCGAGCCGGAGCACACCGCCGGAGGGAGCGTCGAGGACGTGGCGACGATTTTTTTGACCAACCGGGAATGCCCTTTCCGGTGCCTGATGTGCGATCTCTGGAAACACACCACCGATACGCCGGTTGCTCCCGGCGACATCCCCGCCCAGATCGATTATGCGCTGGAACGCCTGCCTGCGGCGCAGCACGTCAAGCTCTACAACAGCGGCAATTTTTTCGACCGCAAGGCCATCCCACCCGATGACTACGCTGCTATCGCGCGGCGTGTGGAGGGTTTCAAGACCGTTATCGTCGAGAACCACCCCAGGCTCTGCGGCGAGGAGTGCCTTCGGTTTCGGGATTTGCTGGCGGGGCGCCTGGAAATCGCTCTCGGTCTGGAAACCGTGCACCCGGTGGTGCTCGACAGGCTCAACAAACAGATGACGCTCGATGATTTCGAACGCGCGGCGGCCTTCTTGCGGCGTAACGATATCGCCGTTCGGGCCTTCATCCTGGTGAAACCGCCGTTTATGACCGAGGCGGAAGGCGTGGAATGGGCTGCGCGGTCTATCGAATGGGCCTTTGACGTGGGCGTGCAGTGCTGCTCGCTCGTGCCAACGCGGACCGGCAACGGCATCATGGAAAAGCTAGAACAAGCCGGTCACTTTGCGCCGCCGTCGCTGGCCTCTCTGGAATCGGTCCTGGAGATCGGCCTGCGGATGCAGCGGGGGCGTGTCTTTGTGGATCTGTGGGATGTGGAACGGTTCTACCCGTGCAGCCGGTGCGGCCCGAAGCGCAGCGCGCGGCTCCGCCGGATGAACCTGACGCAGCAAATTCTCCCGCCTGTCGCCTGCGATTGCGCGTCCCATTCTGTGCCTGCTACGCTATGACCAGGGTCACCGCCGATATCGCGATCCTCGGCTCCGGCTTTTCGGGCAGCCTGACGGCGCTGATCCTGAACCGCCTCGGCTTCAAACCCGTCTTGATAGACCGGGCCGCGCACCCACGCTTTGCCATCGGCGAGTCGTCCACGCCCATCGCCGATATGATCCTGCGGGATCTGGCTGATACCTACAACCTGCCGCGCCTCAGGCCGCTCTCGGCGTATGGCACCTGGCAAGACACCTATCCCCACCTCGTCGCCGGGCGGAAGCGGGGGTTTAGCTATTTTCACCATCGCGTCGGCCAATCCTTTCGCCCCGATCCCGACCACGTCAACGAATTGCTCGTCGCTGCCAGCAGCACAAATGAGCTAAGCGACACCCACTGGCTGCGCGCCGACGTCGATGCCTTCCTAGCCGGCGAGGTGCGCCGGGCCGGCATCCCGTTTTTCGACAACACGGAAGTCACGACACTGCACCAAGGCGAGGGGTGGCGTCTGGCAGCCCGGCGCGACGACGAACCGCTTGATTTCCACGTTGCTTTTCTGATCGATGCTACCGGGCCGGCAGGCGTCGTGCCGCGAGCGCTCGGCCTTGCCGATCACACTGCGTCGTTCCGCACCCATTCCCGCGCGCTCTTTGCCCATTTCGACGGCGTCGTACGCTGGCATGATTGGATGGCGGCACACGAGGGGCGCATCGATGATCACCCCTACTATTGCGACGATGCCGCGCTGCACCACGTCCTCGACGGCGCGTGGATGTGGATGCTTCGCTTCAATAACGACGTAGTCAGCGCCGGCCTGATGCTGGACGAACGCCGCCACCCGCTCGACGAATCGATAGCGCCGGAGGAAGAATGGCAACGCTGGCTCCGGCGCTATCCTTCCATCCACGAGCAGTTCGACCGCGCCCGCCTCGTCGATCCACCGGGCGCGTTGATCCGCACGAAGCCTTTGCAACGACGCGCCGCGCGCGCCGTCGGGCGCGCGTGGGCGCTCCTGCCCTACACGGCAGGCTTCGTCGATCCGCTGCACAGCACCGGCATCGCCCATTCGCTGTACGGCGTGGAGCGGCTCGTTGCCCTCCTGAAGCAACACTGGCAAAGCCCCTCGCTGGAGGCAGCCCTCCATCGCTACGAACAGGCTCTTTTCCGCGAACTGGCTTTTATCGACAAGCTCGTCGCGGCGTGTTATGCCTCGTTGGGAGCCTTTCGCCTCTTCACGGCGAGCACCATGCTCTATTTTGCTGGGGCGATCACGTTCGAACGCCAACGAGCCGGCCTCATCGATCAACCGCCCTCCCCCGACCGCCTTTTCCTCTGCGCCGGCGATGCCGCGCTATGCCGCATCGTGGATGAAGCCCTGGTGCGCCTCTCCGCGATGGACATCCTCCCAACGCCTGCGCAGGTTGAAGCCTTCGAGACGTTCGTCGAGACGGCCATTCAGCCGTATAACACCGCGGGGCTTTTTCATCCGGAAGTGCCTAATATGTACCACCACACGGCGGCGCCCATCCAAACCATCTCCTGAGCATGCAGGATAATCTTATGAGGTATATTCACCGAAGGCACGTTGTGCTACTGAGTGCGCCGGTCATGGGTCATGAGTCACGGGTCATGAGAAAACCCCCATGACTCATGACCAACACCGGGCGTTCCAGGAACGCAACGTGATAAATTACCGCATAACTTTTTTCCTTTCTTCTTAAGCCAGTACAACCATGCCTCAAACCGTCATCTTCGACCTCGGCGGCGTCCTCATCGACTGGGACCCCCGCCATCTCTACCGCAAGCTTATCGCCGACGAGGCCAAGATGGAGCACTTCCTGAGTGTCATTTGCACGCAGGAATGGAACGAGCAACAGGATGCAGGCCGTCCTCTCTCTGAGGCCGTCGCCGTTCTGTCGGCGCAATGGCCCGAGCATGCACCCCTCATCGCGGCCTTTTATGATCGGTGGACGGAGATGGTCGGCGGCGTTATCGAGGAGACGGTGGCGGTGCTCGACGCCCTGCGCCAACGCGGCACGCCCTTGTATGCGCTGACGAACTGGTCGGCGGAGACGTACCCGTACGTGGAACACCGATACGAATTTTTGACGTGGTTCAAAGGCATCGTCGTCTCGGGCCGGGAAAAGATGAAGAAGCCGGACCCGCGCATCTTTCACCTGCTCCTCGACCGCTACGACCTCGACGCCGCCGACTCGGTTTTCATCGACGATAACCCGGCTAATGTCGCCGCAGCGCGCGACGTGGGCCTGCATGCGCTTCCGTTCACATCCGCTGAAAAGCTTCGCACTGATCTCGAAGGGTTGGGGTTGTTGTGAGATGCTCGCTTGCAGTGTTTTCGTGTTATTGATCCCTTAACGAGCGCGCCACATTGTAAGCCTGCCGGGCTTCGCTGAGGCGGCCTGCCGCATGCAACAGGGCAGCCAGGTGCTGCCACCGCTCCGGATCGTCGGGATATTGGAAGGTGGCGAGTTGGGCCTGGGAAATATCAACATTGACCTGGCGCAGGCTATCGCTTTTTTCGAGGTAGCGTTGCCCGTCGGCGCGGCGGCCGAGGGCCATCAGCGCGCGCCCCAGGTTGTAATGCGCGCCGACGTGCCAGGGCTGCTGCGCCACCACGACCTCCAGATGATCGACGGCCTCCGTAGCGCGCCCGGTGCGGGTTGAGAACATACCGATCCCGTAGCGATAATCCAGGTTGTCCGGATCGAGAACGTGTGCCCTGGTGGCGTGGGCGAGCGCCTGATCGAGATCGCCGGATTGGCCGTAGAGTTCGCTCATCCAACTGAAAGCCTGGGCGTTCGTCGAGTCCGTCGCCAGCGCGTTTTGGTAGAAATGGAGCACGCTGTCGGCGATGCCCATCCCGGCATAGGATCGCCCGATCTGGAGCAAGACGGCAGACAGCGCTGCGCGGTATTCGGTGGGCGCAGCCTGCTTATCTGCCTCCGGCGTGGCTACGATGGCGGCCTGTTCTTTCCGATAAAAGCCGAGCGCGGCGCGATACTTCCCCTGCAAAAACGCATTATGCCCCAGGTTGAACCAGGCGCTTCGATACGCCGGATCGAGCGCGAGCGCCTTTTCATACGCCGCCTGAGATGCGTCGAAGCGTTTGAGTTTTGAATAGACGAGGCCGCCGAAGAAAAAGGCATCGGGCAGATCGGGCGCGTACGTTTCGGCGCTGTCGGCCAGCGCCAGGGCGATGTGATAGCCCCCCTGCCCGTAAGCCCGCCAGGCCTCGTTCATGAAATACGCCGCCCTGGGATCGCGCGTTCGACGCTGCGTCTCAAACGCCGAACCTGCCCCCTGCTCCGATTCATCGCCGCAACCTGCCCCGATCAACAATCCGAAGCAACAGATCCCCAAAAAGCAAGCGATATGTGCGCGCTGGTTCTTCAATCGTGATCAGTCTCAGCTAGGGCCGCAGCATGTCATCAACCGCGAAACCTCCAGCCTCCGGCAATGCTTCAATCGTGATAGCCTCGCCGCGTCCGAACTGCAATTCCTCGTCATACCCCGCCGGCCCAGGCTTTCGATACACCACGACGTGATCGTCTTCCAGCGACACGACCCAGACTTCCGGCACGCCCGCCGCCGCATACCGGGGCACCTTGACCTCACGGTCGAACGCCAGCGTGGTCTTGGCTACTTCCACCAACAGTAACACATCCTCCGCATGGGGCACCCCGGCCTTGTTCGGTCGAATCAACACCACGTCCGGCTGCGGCTCAGAGTAATCGTTGAGACGAACGGGGTTTTGCACGCTGACGATGGCTTTGGGATCAAGTCGCAAGACGAAAAGACGATTGATGCGATTAACACAATCAACGTGAGGATCTCCGATAGGTGACATAGGAATGATCAGTCCATCGATGAGTTCGACGCGGTCGTCTTCGTGGAAGATGCCGGCGCGGCCCATCATGTGATATTCCTCGACCGTAAAACGGTGCTGCTTTTCGGCGAGTACGGGCATGGTGTGACCTCGGTAAATCGTGATGTGAAGGGGACACGAAAACCTTGTTCTCTTTGAAAATACAACCTTTCAACGCAGGCAAGAGTTGCAGCCGGGTCGATCCCGAAATAAAATAGCCTGAATCCTCAAAAAAAATTGCGCGCCCTTACCCTCCCTCACGCCCTGCCAGCCGCACCGGCTCGACGCGCCCGGCGCCTTCGACAATGCGGATCGTCTGGTTCGCTTCCAGGCCGGTGAAATGATCGACGCGCCCGGCAGGCCAGTAGATCAGTAAGGAATCGACGCGTGTGGCGGCGCCGAGGCCGAACGTGGCGGCTTTCTCCGACTGTGAAAGATAGCTCGATCCGGACCGGATGCGCCGCTCCATCCGTCGCCCTCCTACCACGGCAACGATTCGCGAACCGAAGGCGTCGCGGTTGCTTTGTCGTCCTTCGAGGTGGACGCGCAGAAAAGCCGCTTCGGCCAGATCGTTGCGCCAGAGATGCACCGGGCCGCCGTTTTCGGTGATCAAAATGTCGAGGTCGCCGTCGCGGTCGTAGTCGGCGTAGGCGGCGCCGCGCGCGACTAGCGGCAACGCCAGCGGCCCCTCGTCGCGGGCGACGTCGAAAATTCCATCGCCCCGGTTCAGAAAAAGCTGGGCCGGCTGCTGAAAAGCGATCCCGTCTTCGACCTGTTCGATTTCCTCCGAGATGTGCCCGTTCGCGGCGAACAGATCCAGATCGCCGTCCAGATCCACATCGAAAAGAAACAGGCCAAACGTCAGCGTCTGCAAGGTGTGCTGGCCGATCCGGCTGACAGCCGCCCGGTCGTTGAAGCCGTCAAGGCCGGTGTAGCGATAGACGCCGACCATCTCTTTCGCAAAATTACCCACGAAAATCGACGGCTCGCCGCTGCCGTCTACAACGCCGGCATCGACCCCCATGCCCGCCCGCGCCCGGCCGTTTTCGTCGAGGGCCATGCCGCTAATCAAACCGATTTCGCGAAAGGTCCCATCGCCCCGGTTTTCAAAAAGCAGGTCTCGCTGCGTATCGTTGACGACGACGAGGTCGGGCCGTCCGTCCCGGTTGAAATCAGCTTCGGCAACGCCGAGGGCCTTGCCGGGCGCCGGCGCAAAGCCTGCCGCTTCGGTTTGATCGGTGAAAATGCCATAGCCGTCGTTGCGATAGAATCGTCCGGTCAGGCCTTCATATTGTTCGGGCGTGCAATAGCTGCTGACCTGCCGCCCAATCGTACAAACCAGATCGTTTTCGGGCGACCAGACAACGTAGTTGCCGGCGTAAAGATCGAGCCATCCGTCGGCGTCGGCGTCGAAAAACAGGGCCGAGGTGCTCCAGGCGGCTTCGCCGGCCACGCCTGCCGCCGCGCCGGTCTCCGTGAAAATGCCGTTGTCGTTACGGAAGAGCAGGTTTTCGTGCAACGTGGTCAGGTAGAAATCCTGATCGGCGTCGTTGTCGTAGTCGGCCACGGCGAGGCCGAAGCCGTAGGCGCTCACCCCGTCGAGACCGGCGGCTTCGGTTTGATCAGTAAAGCTACCCTCGCCGTCGTTGCGATAAAGAAAAAGAGCAGGCGCCGGCTGATCCTCTCCTGCCCATCGTCCTCCGCCAACGAGCAGCACGTCGAGCCAGCCGTCGCCGTCGTAATCGATGAAGCCGGCGCCTGCGCCCATCGTCTCCGGAAACCATCTGTCGCCCCGCGCGCCGGTGACGTGCCGGAAACCGCCGAGCCCGGCCTCTTCGGTCACGTCTGTAAAAGCGATAACGGCCCCCGGATCGTCCGTCGCGCTGGGTTGTCCCGGCTCGATGCCGCAGCCGATGATCCATCCAGCAATCATCCCAAGGCTGAGTAAGCTCAATGTCTTCATTTGAACAGGCCGCTCCGGAGCCTGCCCCCGCGAAGGCGGGGGGAGCTTTTTGTTTTTTATAGTGCTACAAACAGGACGCCCCTACGGGGCTGAATAAAGCGGGATGAATCATGTATTTGTTTTTTCAGGTTTGGCTTTTTCAATTGCAATAACGGTCAATAAATCGACGCAGGCCAGCGGTAGGCGATGCCCTGGCGCTGAAGCTGACGCTGAAAATCGACCAGAACGGTCTCGTTTTCGCGCACATGGCGCGGCAGATGGTTTTGCTTCACGCAAAAAGCCACGAGCGCCCCCGCTGCCTCCCCCACGTTCCACTCGACAGGATGCAGCCGGTAGCATCCGTTGGTGATGTGGGTGACGCCCAGGTTTTTGCAAGCCGGCAGGAGGTTGTCGACCCGCTCCGGCAAGAGCGCGCCCAGCGGAATCTCAAACGGCAACGACGCCACGTCGATGTAATTATCGCCGCCGGTTGAAGGATGCAGGTCGATCCGATAGCTGCCGACGCCCACGGCATCGGAGAATGAAACGGCGCGCAGTTCGTCACGCGGCAGGCCCGTGGCGCGCTGCCGCGCTTCGAGGCCGACGTGCTGCTCCAACACCGTAAAAACCGCCTTGATGCGCCGCGCCTCTCGAATATACGGGCGTTTAGCCAGGCCGTGCCGGGTCCCCATCACGTCGGCGCGCAGGCGCAGGCCGGGCCATCCGGTGCCGCCGTCGGCACGGGGCGCTTCGGTTTGCATCCAGTAGAGCAACGACAGGCTCAGTTCCATGGCCTGCTCGCGATGCCGCGCCGCCTCGTCGTCCTCGACCTCGAACAGGTTGCCGAGCATGTAATCGTTCTGGGGCCAGTTGATCAGCGAGATGCCGCCGGTGTAGGCGCCCGGCTCAAAGTTGGCGGGATCGATGAGCCGCCGGTAGATCCACAGGTTGAAGCCTTCGGTTTGGGCGCCGGGCCGGGGGTCGAAAGCCAGCGTTCGGGGTTCGAGGGTGATGGGATTGGCGTAGGTCCAGCTCAGCAGCTTGCCGGGCCAGGCCGGTGTCATCGGGGGGACGTGATCGCGCCAGAAATCGTAAGCCGCCGGTTTGTCGATGGTGTGATCTTCGCCGTCGCGATAATCGATGGCGAAGCACCACGTGACGGCTTGCATGTTGGCCGGCTGTGCCACGGCAGGCGCGTGGAGTTCGCCCGTTTGCGCTTGCGACTCGGCGCCGGTCACATACTCGGTGCCCGTCATAGGCAGGAGCGCGCCGTCTTCGGTGGCGTCGAGGAAGTAGGAAGCCGTCAGGGTCGTCTCGTCGCCGCTAAGCGCGTGGCGGATCTGCACAGCCTCTACCCGGTCGCCGGAGACGGAAGCCGAAACGGGGTGCGTGTTGCGGAGGATGGTCAGGCGCCCGCTGCTCACGTGCGGGGCAAGCATCCGTTCGAGGACGGCCAGCGCCACGCGAGGTTCGTGGCAGATCCGCGAGACGCCGCATGAGCCGGGGTTGAGGTTCCACCGCAGCCGCGCCGCCTCGTTCAGCGGATACGTCTCTCGATAAAAAGCCCGAACGCCCCGGCGAAACGCGCGATACGCCCGCGTCGCCCCGACCTGCTCGATCCACGCGTGCTCGTCGGGTGGAACGCCTTGCTGCGTGAGTTGCCCACCGATCCAGTCGGTCTCTTCGGTCATCACGACCCGCAGACCCCTGCGGGCCGCTGCCAGCGCCGCCGCACAACCGCCGACGCCGCCCCCGATAATCGCCACGTCAGCATGAATTTCACGAGACACCGGACGCAACCGCCCCGTCAGCGCCCAGGCTGAAAGACCGAGCCCGGCTTGTTTGAGGAAGATTCTACGACCCTTGTCCATTTTGGATTTTGGATTTCGGATTTTGGATTGGCTTAGCGGAGACGATCTGCTCATAAAAAAACCGAAGCGGTTCAGACGGCGCAGATCTATTCGGTTATGCAATCTCCTTGAGGATAACAATCCAAAATCCAAAATCTAAAATCCAAAATCCAAAATCGACTCAACCTGGAATCCAGACTCGTTCCGCCGGCCCCTGTCCGTCGATTTGCTCTGTGTAGGCCTGCACACGTGCCGCCATCGTGGCGTCATCGCCAAAAAGCATGGGCATCTGCGAGCGATAAGCGCGCACGCTATCGATTCGCGCCTGCACGTCGTCTTCCGCTAATCGAACGATATGCGGTGTGAGCCGGGCCGTCTGAAGCGCCGCCAGCGTAGCCTCCAGCGTCGCCGGATTGTCCTTGCCGAAAGGCAGGCGATAGGCAGGATCGGCGTAAGGAAAATCCTCATAAAAAAAGACCCGCCAGCCCTGCTCCCGAAGCATCCAGGCCGCCTGATGCGCGAGTTGATGATCCACGTGGCGGCCTACCGTCAACGGCGCGTAGAGCGTGGCATGCGGCCCGCCGGGCGCGTTGTCTCGGACGGCTGCGGCGATGGCTTCGGCCAGGGCGTGGTCATTGGGATGAACGGATCCGAAGATTTCAGGAATGCTCGTATACAGCCACCCGCTCCCATCCACCGTTTTTCGGTAAATGCTGTCTTGAAAACCGAGCCCCGTTACCTCAACGCCGAGCCGCGCCATCGCCGCCTGGTCTTCGCGCCTGCGCGTTGCCACGAGGTCGTCCGGGGTGCCCATAGCCGTGTGGAACGCTTGCGCAAAGGATGAAAGCGCCTCACCCGGCTCCGGCGACGCAGCACAGATCGTCACGACCAGCACCGCCTCACCGGCCCGGCGCTGTTGATAAATAGCGCCGCCGCACGACAGCGCAGCATCGTCGAAGTGCGGCGAAAGGTAGATGTGGTCGTAAGTGGGCAAAACGTTCAAAAACCATCTTCCAGAATAAACCGATACAGCGGCCAGAGGTCGGCGAGTTGCCGGATCGTCCAGCCGACGAGGGCGCCTTGCATGGCGATGACGTCGTCGCGGCAGCAGTAGGCTCGGACCCAGAGACCTTCGGTTTTGAGAAGGGTTTCGGGGACGGCGTCGAGGGGTTCGGTGTGGATGATGCGCTTTTGCTGCCTGCCGGTGCCTTCGTAGTAGGCAAGTTTTTTGGATTGCAATAACGGGTTTACAATCTCCAGAAATCGACCCGGCTCCGCCGCGATACGCTGCCGGGTTTGTTTGATCAAATCCTTCATGTAGGCCCCCACGAAAAGACCCATCGTGAACCCGTCGGGCGTGATGCAGGGCGCGAGTTGGACGTCGGTCAGCCGGCGGCGGTGAGGCCGGTAGAAGGCCATCCACAGATGATGATGGCAGCCGCCCGCGCCGAAATCATTCTTCAATAACCGGCTAAAAACGTTCTTTTCCG
Source organism: Rhodothermales bacterium (assembly GCA_028278205.1). Classification (GTDB taxonomy): domain Bacteria; phylum Bacteroidota; class Rhodothermia; order Rhodothermales; family Bin80; genus JANQES01. Next base: position 9,869 of record JANQES010000086.1, on the reverse strand, counting down.
TTTCGAAATTGAGCCGGTTGGGCAACACCCAGTTGACCACCAGATCGTCCCGAAAGCGTTTGAACGGATCGGTGATGTAGCGTTTGATGCCTGCTTTTTCCTTCCTGTACTGCTCGATGTGCGGCGCCTCGCGCAGCCGTTCGAGCAGGGCGAATGCCTCCGGCGCGAACCCTTCGAAGGTCAGATCCAACGGCTCCGGCACCATCCAGGCACCGGCGTCTGCCTCTGGCGAAGGCCCATTCGTCGCGTCGAGGTCAAACATCAGAAAACAGATCAGCTTTGAGGGCATCCAGGTTTGCAGCGAGGGGCGTCGCGTGGGTGTCCTTGTGCCATAACGCCGCCAGCCGCTCCGGACGCACCGGCTCGATGCCGAGCGCCTGCGTGACGGTCTCCGGAAACTTGGCCGGGTGCGCCGTCGAAAGCACGATGAAAGGGCCGTCGTCGCCGGTGGCCGCGCGATGCCTGCGGACGACCTCCAGCCCGACCGCCGTGTGCGGATCGGCCACGTAGCCGGTGGCCTCGTAGATCCGGCGCATCGAAGCCAGCGTCCCGGCATCATCCACCCGGTCTCCGATGATCATCCGGCGCATGGTCTCGTCGTCGAGCAGCGCTGTCAACCGTTCGAAGTTGCTCGGTACGCCGACGTCCATGGCGTTCGAGATCGTCCGCACCGAATCGACGAAATCCACCGCCTCGCCGCGTAGATAGCGCGCGAAGCCATCGTTAGCGTTGTTCGCTGCCAGGAACTGACGAACCGGCAACCCGCCCAGCGCTGCGATCACGCCGCCGGTGAGGTTGCCCAGGTTGCCGCAGGGCACGCAGATCGTCACCTCGTCGAAGCCCCCCTGCTCCACCGCCCAGATGTAATAAAGCATCTGCGGCAACAGCCTCCCGACGTTAATCGAGTTGGCCGACGAGAGTTTTAGCGTGGCGAAGTCTTCGTCGGCGAAGGCGGCTTTGACCATGCGCTGGCAATCGTCGAAGGTGCCGGCGACGGCGTAGGTATGCACGCCGGGCCGTACGGCGATGAGTTGCCGCTCCTGCACCGGGCTGACCTGCCCTTTCGGATAGAGCAACACCACACGAATCTGCTCCTGCCCGGCGAATCCGTCGGCCACGGCACTGCCAGTATCGCCGGAGGTGGCTACGAGGATGGTGAGCGTCTCGGCCCGGTCTTCGAGAAAATGCTGCATCAGCCGGGCCATCGTCCGCGCGCCGAAATCTTTGAACGAAAGGGTCGGTCCGTGGAAGAGTTCGAGGACGAAGACGCCATCCCAGCCGCCGCCTTCGAGTGGCACGAGCGGCACCGGAAACGAGAGTGCATCGTCGAGGATAGCAGCCAGGGCTTCACGCGGCACCTCGCCTTCCAACCAGCGCGCCAGCACGCGCCGCGCCAGATTGGCAAACCGCTCCGGCTCCTGCCAGTCCGCCGGGTCGAGCGCCGGGATCCGGTCGGGGATGTACAGGCCGCCGTCGGGAGCCAGCCCCGTCATCAGCGCCTGCTGAAACGAAACCGCCTCCCCCGTTCCTCGGGTGCTGACGTATCGGGGGGCGGGTTGGGTTGACGCCATGGTTTCTTTTTGAGTCTGAGAGCCGGAGAGTCGGAGAGTCGGGGAAAAGCAATCTCCGGCTCCCCGGCTCTTCGACTCTCCGGCTCAAAAAATCAAGCCATCCGCGCGCCCTCAGCGTCGGCTTCGGTGACCAGGCCGGTGGCTTCGATCCCGGCGGCATGGCAGGCAGCCAGCATCGCGGTGAGGGCTGCTTCGGCGCCAGCCTCTGTCTCGGCAATGGCAAACATGGCGGGGCCGGAGCCGGTGAGTGCGCAGCCGCAGGCGCCTGCCTCGACCGCCGCCGTCCGGACGGCCTCGTAGCACGGCACCAGCCCGGCGCGCACAGGTTCGACGAGGCGATCGCACATCATGTGCCGGCCCACCGACGCCCAGTCGCCCTGGTGGAAGGCATCGATCATGAAAGCCAGGTCGGCGGCATTGTGGATGGCCTGCCGGAAGGGCACCGATTCCGGAAGGATGGCGCGTGCCTGCGCCGTGAGAATCTCGATGCGCGGCAAAACCAGCGCCAGCGGCAGAGCACGCGGCAAGACGATGCGCCGGTAATCGGCAGGACGCGTCGGGGAGGTCAACACCAGCCCGCCGAAGAGCGCCGGCAGCACGTTGTCGCCGTGCAGGCTGCCTCCCGAAGCCAGCGCCTCGCCTTCGAGCACAGCCTCGACGAGGTCTTCCTTGCTGAAGGGCCGGCCCAGTAATTCGTTGGCAGCCCAGGCCCCTGCCACCGCGCTGGCCGCCGAGCCGCCGATGCCGGAGCCCAGCGGGATCCCTTTACGGATACAAAGGACGAGGCCCTGCGTAGCCGCTGCCTGCTTCAACACTTCCGAAGCCGCGCGCGCCGCCGTATTCTTCTCCGGATCGACAGGCACCGACACGTCCACAGTCCCCGGCTCCTGTCGTACCTGAACGCCGGGCGCCTCGGTCAACCACGCCTCCACCACGTCGCCGAAGCCCTTGATACAGAGGCCCATCGTATCGAATCCGGGGCCGAGATTCGACAACGAGGCCGGCCCGAAAACAGCCACGCGTTCCGTGATTGGTGCAAGTTCCTCGCGCGTCAACGTGTAAGTCGTTTGTTCGTCCACAGTCTCATGCTCCCTTTGCCAGGTTCAATGAAGCGCCTGGAAGATAGGGTGCGACGCGAGGATTTTCCGGGCGGCACGCGCGTTCCCTCTATAATCACATCTAAAATTGAAATTAGAGAATATCCGGCGGCCTCTCGTCGCGCAAGAAGGCCTCGGCGCGCAGGACCATGGCTTCGCTGCCGATGAAAAGGCCCGTGCGCTCGTGGAGCGCTTGCGGCTGTTTTTCGAGGATGCGCGTGTGCCCGTCCGAGGCCCGCCCGCCGGCCTGTTCGATGATGAAAGCCATCGGGTTGGCTTCGTACATCAGGCGCAGTTTGCCGCTGGGGTTCTTGGCTGTGGCCGGGTAGATGAAGATGCCACCCTTGAGCAAATTGCGATGAAAATCCGCCACAAACGAGCCGATGTAGCGCGTCGAGAACGGTCTTTTGGGCTCGTCGGCGTTACGCTGCATCCACTTGATGTAGCGTTTGAGTCCTTCTTCGAACCAGACGTAGTTGCCCTCGTTGATCGAATAGAGTTTGCCCTGTTTCGGCGTTTGCAGGCGCGGATGCGACAGTAAAAATTCGCCGATGGAGGGTTCGAGCGTGAAGCCGTAGACGCCGTCGCCGGTCGTGTAGACGAGCATCGTCGAAGAGCCGTAGATGACGTAGCCGGCCCCGACCTGTTCGACGCCCGGCTGCAGCGCGGCCTCTACCGAGACGTCGCGCGGCTCGATGCCTTCGGGTAAATGATAGATGCTGAAGATGGTCCCGACCGACACGTTGACGTCGATGTTCGAGGAGCCGTCGAGCGGGTCGAAGAGCACGATGTATTTGCCTTCGCTCTCCGGGTGGGTTTCGAGGATGATGCCGTGTTCATCCTCTTCAGAGCCGATCAAACAACACTCTCCACCTCGCTGTAAGGCCCGCACGAATTCATTGTGCGCCGCCAGATCCAGCTTTTGCTGCTGTTCTCCCTGAATGTTGACCTCGCCCGTGTCGCCGAAGACGTCGAGCAGGCCAGCCCGGCGGATATCCCGGTTAACGATCTTGGCGGCGACGCTGAGGTCGCGAAGCAGGCGTGAAAAAGCGCCGGTAGCATGCGGAAAGCGATGCTGCTGGGCGATGATGAACTGTTCGAGGGTCTGAAAACGCCCCGGCCCGAAGGACTTAGCGCGAACAACGGTTTCAGATTCCATTACCTGTTCCATGGTGATATCCAGGGTGGTAAGAAGAAGGAAAACGACGGCGTGATTTGGGAAAATGCCCCACACCGGCGCGGCGCGTTGACAGGTACTTCCCCGCCACTATGTAAGGCAAAGACGCACAAGCCGGTAGTGGGATACCCCACATAGCCCGGCGAAAAACAAGTCCGGATTTTGATAAGATAGGACAATACTGGAAGCGCTTCCAGTCTTCTCTATGAAATGAGGGCGAATAGCGAATGGGGCGAATGGCCAGTGGCCAATAGGATATGGGGAAAAGGTCAGGGATCAAGAACCCTATTGGCCATCTCCTACTGGCCACTCGCCACATACCCTACTCGCCATTCGTCCTTACCCCAGCGCCGGATAGGCCGCCGTCAACTCGGCTATGACGCGACGGGTGTTCGGAGCCTCGACCGCCGGATCCTCCAGATCAGAAATGAGGCGTTGGAGCGAGTCGGGGGTATCGACGTCGTACCACGGGGGTAAGATGGTGAGTTGGGCCTGCGTCAGCCGGGCTCTTTCGAGTGTCTCGGCAAAGACCTCGTCGTGGCTGTACCGCATGTCGTGGAAGAGTTCGGGGTAGAAATCATTCATGCCGAGCAGATAAAACCCCCCGTCGTCACTCGGACCGATGCTAATCGATGGCGGCGCGGGCAGGGCGTCGAAAGCTTGATCGATGTAGGCAGACGGCAACGTCGGATGATCCGTCCCGATAATTACCAGCCGCTCGTAGCCGGCAGCAAACGACTCGACGAAGGCGACTTTCATCCGCGCGCCGAGCCCCGGCCCCTGCTGAAGATGCACCGAGACGCCCTCCGGTATCAGCCCGTCGGAGACCGGACCGGCAGGCGGCCCGAGGTAGAGCCGCACAGCCACGCCGAGCGCCGTGTATTGAATCAGCGCATCGCGCAGAAACGCCTCGTAGAGCCGCGCCGCTTCCTCCGGCGTCAACGCCGCCGTCAGCCGCGTTTTGACAGTACCCGGCTCGGGGCGCTTGGCAAAAACGATGAGTGCTTTCTTCATTAATCCAAAATCTGAAATCCAAAATTCAAACCGTAGCGCCGTGTCGTTGCCGGTTCATCCGCTGGAGGATCGTCGCGAGGCGTTCGACGGCCTGGTCGATCTCCTCGGCGGTGTTGTCTTTGCCCAGCGAGAAACGCACCGACGCCGACGCGGTGTCGCGGTCTCGGCCGAGGGCCAACAGCACGTGGCTGGGTTCGAGCGCCCCACTGGTGCAGGCCGATCCTGCCGACGCCATCACACCCTCCACGTCCAGATTCAGCAGCAACATCTCGCCATCGAGCGGCTGCCCATCTTGCGGGGGGAATGCAATGTTGACGACGTGCGGCGCCACTTCGACGTCTGCTTCAAACGGCGTATTGAAAACAAACGCCTCGCCCAGCGCCTGGCACAATGCCGCGCGAAGCCGGTCACGCAGGGTCGTCAGGTGTGCGGATCGGGCGCCGGCCTCCGCTGTCGCCAGATCAAACGCCTTCGCCATCCCCACAACGGCGGCGACGTTTTCAGTCCCGCCGCGCCGCCGTCGTTCCTGCGCCCCACCGACGACGAGCGGCTGGAAGTCGAGCCCACCACGCACGTACAGCACGCCCACGCCCTTCGGCCCGTAAAACTTATGCCCTGAAATCGTCATCAGATCGACGCCGAGGTCGTCGACGTTGAGCGGGAACAGGCCGGCGGTTTGCACAGCGTCGCAATGCAGCGGGATGCCCTGCGCGTGGCAGATTTCTGCGACGGCTCGGACGGGCGTGAGCGTGCCGATTTCGTTGTTGGCATGCATGAGCGAGACCAGCCCGGTTTGCTCCGTCAGCGCTTCGGCCAGTTGTTCGGGTGTGACGGCGCCGTGCGCCTGCGGCGTCAGCATAATCACCGGGTGGCCGCCGGCTTCGAGCGCCTCGGCGGTGCGCAAAATGGCTTCGTGCTCGGTGGCGGAGGTTATCAGGCCGCGTCGCGTGCCGTGGAGCATCCCCCGCAGCGCAGCATTGTCGGCTTCGGTGCCGCCGCTGGTAAAGATGATCTCGCCCGGTTCGGCGCCCAGATGCGCCGCGATACGCTCCCGGCTTTCCTCGACGGCAAAACGCGCCTTCCGCCCCAACGCATGCACCGAGGAGGCATTGCCGAACTGCTCTTTCAAGAACGGCAGCATCGCCTCAAAGACGCGCGGGTCGAGCGGCGTCGTGGCGGCGTGATCGAGGTAGATCCGGTTCATCGCGAAGTTTTTTTCTTGATCAGCCCCAAAAAATTCGGCGGCGGCCTCTCATTTCGGCTTGTTTGAGAGATCATCGCCCTCGGCGTGCTCCTTGCAGCCTGTAACGAGCGTTGAGCCAACAAACGTTGAGGAACTGTAGGAGATTCCGAAACGAATGTTCGGTCTGTTTTTTCTTTCAATCTTGGAGCATCAAAATGAAGACAATACCGTTCATTACGCGTGACGCTATCGAGCGTAGTACCCGAACCACCCCCTCTTTTACACGCATGGACAAACTTGTCATACAAGGCCGGCGCCCGCTGCGCGGCAGCTTGCCCGTGAGCGGTTCGAAAAACGCCGCATTGCCGCTGATGGCCGCCGCCCTCCTGGCTGACGGCGTAACCACCCTGCAAAACGTCCCGACCCTCCGCGACATCAAAACGTTTGCGCACGTCTTACGGATTTCCGGCGCGTCGGTCAAGCCCGATCCGGAGCGTCATCACATGACGATTGACGCCTCGCGGATCGATTTTCCTGAAGCGCCTTACGAGCTGGTCAAGAAGATGCGCGCGTCGTTCTACATGCTCGGCGCGCTGCTGGGCCGATGCGGCCAGGCGCGGGTGTCGTTGCCCGGCGGATGCGCCTGGGGGCCGAGGCCGGTCAACCTCCACATCGAGGGCATCAAAGCCCTCGGCGCCGAGATCGACCTCGACGGCGGCTACGTGGTGGCCACGGCGCCGGGCGGTCGGCTCAACGGCGGCTCGTACAGGTTGGAACCCTCAAGCGTCGGCGCTACGATCAACATCGCACTGGCGGCAGCAACCGCGCGCGGCGGCTCTCGGATCGAGAATGCGGCCATCGAACCCGACGTAGTCGAGTTTTGCCAGGCGCTCGAAAAGATGGGCGCGCGGCTCAACGGCATCGGCACACGCACACTCGAAATCGAAGGCGTCGAAGCGCTTCGACCTATCACGTTTCGCAACAGCCCGGACCGCATCGAACTGGGCACGTTCATGATTGCTGCGGCCATCGCCGGGGTGCCGGGCGAGCCGGTGCGCCTGACCAACGCCAACCCGGATCACCTGGGCGCCGATTTCATCGACGCCTTCCGTCGCACCGGCGCGGTTTGCGTGATTGGGCCGGATTACGTCGAAGTCACCGCGCCGCAGACCCTCCAACCCGTCTCGATCACCACGGGGATTTATCCCGGCTTCCCGACCGACTTGCAGGCGCAATGGACCGTCTTGCTGGCTCAAGCCCACGGCTCAGCCACCGTTACGGATACCGTCTACGGCGACCGCTTCAACCATATTCCGGAGTTGAACCGCCTGGGCGCGCGCGCGATGGTCGCGGGCAACACCGTTGAGGTCGAAGGTGGGCACGTGCTCAAAGGCGCGCAGGTGATGAGCACCGACCTGCGGGCGAGCGTCTCGCTGGTGCTGGCCGGCATGGTGGCCGAGGGCGAAACGCACGTGCTGCGCATCTACCACCTCGACCGCGGCTACGAACGCCTCGAAGAGAAACTCGCCAACGCAGGCATCGAGATCGAACGCGTGCCCTACGACGAGTTCGCCCAGCCGGAGCCGCACGCGGCGTAATACTGACGCTGGTTGATCATTTGCGGAATTGCGCAGACGGCGCAGGTTAGGGCGTGTCTGCTAAGTCCCGTAGGGACGACCTGTTTGTAGCAGCCATCGCCTTTTTACCCGATAAGCTCCGTAGGAGCGACCTGTTTTCCTTTTTTAACAGGCCGCTCCTACGGAGCTATTTTTTTAAGGAAACGCGACGTACTACAAACAGGACGCCCCTACGGGGCTTCTTCGATGATCCAGTTTGCAAACACGCACTTTCGCATTTGTCAAGGCACCAGAAACGCGCTCAGGTCAACCGGGCCGTTCAGGTTCGACCACGTACTCGTTTGTTCCTGAATGAGCGTCTCTCCGTTTTCCCAGAATTTGTACCGGTTGATTCGCCCTTCGTGCCGACGGCGCAAGAAAACGCGCGTTTCCCGGCCTGCCCCGGCACGATCTGCACGGCGCTGAAGCCCGCCGCTTGCATCAACTGCCGCACCGATTCTTCGTCGTAAAGCGTGAATCCGTGCCCCGCAAAAGGCCGGTCTTTCATCTCATTTTTAGGTGAAAACCCGACAAGGAGCACACCGCCCTCGACCAGGACCCGGCGGAATTCGCCCAACACGACCGGCGGGTTCTCCCAGAAATAGATCGTGTTGACGGTGCATGCTTTCGTAAAATGACCGTCCGGATACGGCAAGGCCTCCGCGTTGGCGCATCGAAAAGCCACCCGTCCGGCTTCGACGAGCGCCCGGTACCGCGCAGCGCCCCGATCGACCATCTCCGGCGCAAAATCCACCCCGACCACCAGGCCGTCTGTTGCGCGGGCTGCGATGCGGCCAAGGAGGGCGGCGCCGCCGAAGCCCACTTCGAGGATTCGGTCGGCGGGTTGCACGGCCAGCAAGTCGAGCGTTAGCGTGTTGACCGGCTCGTTGAGACGATTGAGCAGCCGCGCCGTGATCTGCCTGCCGAACCACCCGGACGGCTTGCGCAACTGTTTGGCGATGAACTCAATCAGGGACATGGGTTTGAGGCAGGCAAGAAAACGTTGAACGATGTCATAGACGATGATACGCTGCATCTCCGTTGGCTCAGGTCATCGGTCATCAGTCATCGGTCATCAGTGAGTTTTTTCCTGATGACCGATGACTGATGACTGACTCCAAGCTCGATGCAAAGTACGGCCTTGAATAATACCGCCTAACTTTTGAACAAAGCGAAGAACTTGATGCCGTCCTCCATAAACGAGGCGATGTTCGTCTTTCTCGAAAAAAGCGAGATTGCGTTCGCCGGCTGCTGCATGGAGCGCTTTGGTACGTTTCTTCGCCCGCATCGACGAAACGACAAGGCTGAAGCCGACGATAGCGAAGATCAGGCCCAGTAACGCGGCAAAGAGGAGATATTCATTCATCCTGAGCCCCCCATTTTGATCATCGTCATGGCCGGCAGCGTGTTGTTGAGCGCATGGATGACGACGCAGGCAAACACGTTACGGTCTGTCGCTTCGTAGACCGCACCCAGGATCAACCCCATCGGCACGCCTTGCCCCAGCGCCGCCCCGAAGGCCGCGCCCCAATCGCCGTGCGAGGGCCAGTTCGGATGCAGATAGGCATAAGGCAGATGATACAGTCCGAACAACACCGCCGCCACAACCACGCCCCACACCTTCGACTTCAGCGACTTCGTCAAACGCGTTTGTAGTACGCCCCGAAAGAAAAACTCTTCGGTGAAGCCTGCCGTGAGCATCAATAATACAAACGCCATCGGAAATAAATAGAGCACCTTCCCCGACTCCAGAATCGGCCAGATGGCCTCGACGCGGCGTGAGAGAAACAGTTGCAGCACGCTGAAGATCAGCCCCAACACGACGGCCCAGCCCAGGCCGCGCCTCCAGTTGTCTTTCCGCGCGCCCACCGAAGCCAGCGTATCGCGAAGGCGCCGCTCTGAAACCTGCTTTTTTTGATAAAGATAAAGCAAGCCCAGCGGCAGTATCACGAGCGAGAGCCAGTGCAACCACTCACCTTCGAGCCGGAAGAATAGATAGGCAAGATAGGCTGTGAAGTAGATGAGGCCGAAGAGGGCTTCAACGCGATAGTTGACGGGGCTTTCGGGGTATGGATTCTCTTGATAAATTGGTGGTGGCATGATCGCGTTTGTTTGTCCTTTTGGCTTGATCCAAAAGGACCAAAAGATCAAGACGTTAGCCGCTGGGCCGTGTAAAGACGTTACATGTAACGTCTCTACGGCACGCGCTCA
>JANQES010000048.1 GCA_028278205.1 Rhodothermales bacterium | reverse complement strand
TGTACGGAGTGTGGTGAGGTAGCGATAGGCGTAAGCGGCCAGGCGGTATTTCGCGGTGTGGGTGACGAAGTGATTGTGCCAGAACAACGTCATCCGCTCACGAAGGCCGCCCTTGAACATTTCCCCAATCCAACGCCCCTGATAGATGAGCATCCAGATCTGATTCGCCTCGTTGAACTGTTTCCTCTCTTGCGCGTCCAGGGGCAGCGGTTCGTTTACCCAGAGCGGCGCCTGGGGCAGCGGTTGGTTGAGGGCTTCGTCCACGAGCGTGTCTACGGCGTCTACAGCGCTCAGGCCGATCAGCGCGTCGATTTCATGAAGATGGGCGCCAAAGCTCATCCGCCGGAGCAGATGCATCGCATGGCGTCGATCAAGCGGCGCGGCGTAGCTCTCTAACCCGGCCCGGATCGCAAGCGGGGAAGACTTCATCAGGACGGTGCTTACTATTTGTTAAGGACGACTGGAATTGGGGCAGAGGGCGGCAAAAAGTCAAGAAAAAAGACACGTCAAGCAAAGACAAGGCAAAAACAAAAGCGCGGCGCCCAATCCGGACACCGCGCTTTTGTTATGGATTCCTGTTAGGCAGTCTGGCCCCGAATCGATGGGGGATACGAGATACGCGATGCGGGATGTTGGATGGCTGATCGATTAAAACGACGCGGAAAAGCATTCATGCTGCTATCAGACATCCCGCATCCAGTATCCCGTATCCCGCATCACCTAACCAGCGTCATCTGCCGGGTTTGAACGCCGGCGGCGGTATGCAAGCGGTAGAAATAACTGCCGCTGGCCAGATGCCCGGCATCGAACGTGATGGCGTGCGACCCTGCCGGCTGGGTGCCGTTGACGAGGGTCTGCACCAGGCGGCCTTGCGCGTCGTAAATGCGCAGCGTCACGCGTTCGGTGTGCGCCAGCGTGTAGGTGATGTTCGTCGTCGGGTTGAACGGGTTGGGATAGTTCTGATGCAGCGTGAACGACTCCGGCACCGCCTCCTCTTCGATGGCCGTCGGCGTAACCGGGTCGCTGACGAAACCGATGGTATCGAAGGCGCCGCCGAGCACACTCACGACGGGCGGCGACGCCAGCCCGAACCAGTCTTGCAGCATCGTTGCATAGACCGTCCGGAAGTCGATCTCATACTTGAGGTTGCCCGTCTCGTCGAGGTCGCTGAGGTTGGGCAGGTTGCCGTAGAGGCCGCCTTCGATGCCGTTGCCGAAAAGAAACATCGGGGCGGCCGTGCCATGGTCGGTGCCGCCTGATCCGTTCTGGTTGACGCGGCGCCCGAACTCGGAAAACGTCGCAATCATCACATTCTCCGACCAGCCGTCGACTTCGAGGTCGTCGAGGAAGGCTTTGACGGCTTCGGCGAGGTTGCGCAGCAGGTTGGCGTGCTGGCCGTTCATGCCGCCCTGGTTGGCGTGCGTGTCGAAGCCGTTGATCGAGACGTGGTAGATGCGCGCGCCGAGGCGGCCTTTGATGAGCCGCGCCACAATCTCCAGGTTAGCCGCCAGCGGGTTGCCCTCCGGGTAAGCCACCTTGTTCTCGCCGGTTTCAGACGACGTCTGGACGGCTTCGGCGTAGATGAAAGAGTCGTTGGCGACCGTCCGGACGAACTCGATCTCTTTGCCGAACGTGGTGTCGGGGAGGCCTTCGACGGTGTAGAGGATGCCCTCTTCGGCGATGCGCTGGAACAACTCCGGCGAGGCCAGCGACATCCCCATGTTGGTAGCCGGCCCCTGAAACAGCAACGACGACGTGCCGCCCATCTGAACCGCCAGCGGATAGTCGGTCGGCTCCTGGTCGAAGTCCGGAAATTCGTCGCTCAGGTAGCGCCCGACCCAGCCCGTAGCGAGGATCTCATCGCTGTTGCTGGCCGTCAGCCATACGTCGGTCGAGTCGAAGTGCGACAGGTGCGGATCGGGATAGCCGACGTTTTGCAGCAGGGCCATATTGCCGTCGCCGTAGATGGGCGTGAGCGCGTCGAAGGAGGGATGGAAGGCGAGGTCGCTCTGGCCGGGTATGGCGATCGTCTGGTTGCCGGGGATGGCAATCTGAGGCCGCGCCTGGTAGTAGAGGTCGTTGGTGATGGGCACGACGTTGTTGAGGCCGTCGTTGCCGCCGGCAAGCTGGATGAGCACCAGCACCCGGTCGGTTTCGAGGTTTCGGAGGTGGGCCAGCAGCGGCGTGTGCCCGAAGGCGCGCACCGGGGCGCCGCTGAGCATCATCGCGCCGCCGGCAGCCGCCAGCCCCATCGAGGTCATGAAGTCCCGGCGCGACCACTGCGTGTGGTCCTGGGCGTGGGCTTGGCCGTGCTCCAGGCTACTTCCAAATCGCATTCTAAATCGCTGGGGCGATTTAGAAAACTGGGGGTGGTGCTCGTGATCACACATGGCGCTTGTATCGTTTAGGTGGTGGGCAGATCGAAATATTTTAATTTTTGCCTGGCTTTTCCAGGCAAAAATTAAGTTAGCTGGAATTCGGGTAGTTGGGCCAGCATGCGGGTGTAGAACATCAGCACGGCGGCTGCGGCCGCGTGGTCCAGGCTCCACTCGTACCAGGGGAGTTGACCCAGCAGGAAGGTCTTCGCCAGTTTGATGGCGTAGGCGGGGCCGTCGAGTACGTCCTGCGGGATCGGGAAGGTGTCCAAGTCGCCGGCAAAGCCCTCCTTCGGATCGTCGTTGGCGGCGAGGTCGAGCATGTCGAGTGGGGCCGAGATCAGGTGTTCGGCCAGGCGGACGGCCAGCGTGAAAACACTGGCGGCGTCGTTCGGGTCGATGGTGCCGTCTTCGTTGGCGAGCAGGGTAGCAGCCACCGGCCTCAGGTCGAGAGGGGGGAACTGGTTCTGGTCGCCGAAGATCAGCACCTCGGCGGCGAGCCATCGGTAGGGCAGCGAGGAGGTATCGATCCATTCGTGATGGCCTTCCCAGCCGGCCACGTTGGGCGGATCGAGCAGACGCTGGCCCAGGATGAAGCCGGCGAAGTAGAGCAAGAGAAACTGGTTGTCGGCAGGCGCAATCCCCAGTTCGCGCAGCATCCCCGTAGCCATCGAGATGGGGCTTTTGATCTGCGCGCCGACGACCTGTTCGTCGTGGAAATGAGCGCTCTTGAAGAGCGCCCGCAGCACCGGCGCGATCTCGAAATCGTTGTCCAGAAAAACCTGCGCCAGATCGGCGACGAGGGCTTCATCTTCGGCGGCGTAGATAAACTCCCGGTAGAGCTTGCGCGCGATGAACTCGGCAATCTGCTCGGCGCGTTCTTCGAAGAGGATGTCGATGACGTCGTCGTAGCCCCAGTTGCCCGCGCGCCCGAAGAATGTCTTCTCGCCGAAGTCGTGGCGGAGACTCAGGAAAAACGAGGTGAGGTTGTAGGGATCGATGAACCATCCCGTCAGCGCGCGGGCGATCTCTTCGATGTCTCGCTGGGTGTAGTTTTCGTTGCCCTGCCCGTCGAACTGGCCCATGGTGAAGAGTTCGAGCAACTCGCGGGAATAGTTCTCGTTGGGGGCCGTGACTTCGTTCTGGAGGCCGTTGAGATACAACAGCATCGAAATCTCCGTGCCGATGGCGTGGACGAAGTCTTTGAAGTTGCCCAGCGCGTGCGCGCGCAGCGTCGTCACGTAGCGATAGGCAACGGGCGCGATAAAGTAGGAATCGATTTCGGTGACGAAGTGGTTGTGCCAGAACACCATCATGCGCTCGCGCAGCCCGCCGTCGAAAACCTCCCGCATCAGGTCGATGTAGTATTCCGTCAACCACATCGGATTTTTCTCATTGATGTAGACCCGCTGCTCGTCCTCGTCACGCGGATAGCCTTCATCGACCCAGGCCGGCGGTTCGGGCAGGGGCCGCGCCAGGGCGGCGTCTACGATATCGTCGACGGCGGTTTCTGCCGTCTGGCCGATCAGCGCCTGCACCTCGTCGGGGCTGCCGCCGACGCCCGCGCGGCGCAGGATGTGAGCGGCGCGGGGACGGTCGAGTTCAGCGTCGTAGGCTTCGAGGCCGGCTTTGATGGCGAGCGGGTGGAGGGCTTTGCCGTTCTTAGAGGCCGATCTACCGGGCGGCAGTTCTTTGCCGATGAACGAAAACGGGAAACGCCCGGCGAGTTCGGGGGGGATCCGATACAGGGGCGGAGACGCCTGGCTAAACCGCAGGGGGAACGCGTCCTCTGGCTCGGAAGGCGTAGCGAAGGCTACAGATGCGTGGCGGTTCATCATCGCTACCTCGGTTACGTTAACGAAAGCCTATCAGCTTCAAATAAAACCAATTTCACCTCGGCGGTTGTCACAAAGTGATGACAAAACCATGCGGTTTCGTTCAGATGGGCAAATGGCAAATTTGCAAATTGCAAATGGCAAATAGGATGAGTCATCCTTAATCATTTGTCTCATTTGCCTCATTTGCCCATTTGCCTCATTTGCCCATTTGCCATTTGTTCACGCTAATTGAAATTCCGGCAGGAATTTCAATGCCTGGATGTAGGCGGCAATCCGCCCCGAAGCGCCGTTCGATTGCAAGTCCCACTCGTACCAGGGGACGTCGGCCAGGAACATCTTTGCCAGGTTCATCGCGTAGGCCGGGCCGTTCAAGACTTCGTCGGGGATCGGGAATTCCATCAGATCGCCGGCAAACGGCGCGTCTGACACGTGCAGGTCTAACAGGTCGAGCGGGACGGCCATCAGGTGTTCGGCCAGCGCCACCGGCAGCGTGAAGGCGGCGTTCGGATCGCTCGAATCGTGGAGCTTTTCGGCCAGCGCCACGAGGTTCATCCGGTCCGTGTTCGACAGCCGCCCAAGCAGCAGATCGACCAGATTCCAGCGCGCGACGAACGTCGTCGTGTTGAGCCAGGTGTGGTGGCCTTCCCAGCCGGCCACGTTGGGCGGGTTTAGCACGGCCTGTTGCAGCGGCTCGATGACGCGGTTGAGGATGGAGAATACTTCCGGACCCGCCAGGATTTCCAGTTCGAGCAGCAAGCCGACGATCAGTTCGACCGGGCTTTTGATGTGGGCGCCGGCCACCTGCTCGTCGAAGAAATGGGCGCTGCTGAGCAAGGCGCTCACCACCGGCGCGATCTCGAAATCGTTATCCAGAAAAACCTGCGCCAGATCGGCGACGAGGGCTTCGTCTTCAGCAGCGTAGATAAACTCCCGGTAGAGCTTGCGCGCGATGAACTCGGCAATCTGCGGGGCGCGTTCTTCGAAGAGGATGTCGATGACGTCGTCGTAGCCCCAGTTGCCCGCGCGCCCGAAGAATGTCTTCTCGCCGTCGTCGTGACGGTTGGGGATCAGGACGGCCTCGTAGCCTCCCCGGTCGGTGAAGCCCCATCCGGTGAGCGCGCGGGCGATTTCTTCGATGTCTGGCTGGGTGTAGTTTTCGTTGCCCTGCCCGTCGAACTGGCCCATGGTGAAGAGTTCGAGCAGTTCGCGGGAATAGTTTTCGTTAGGCTCGCCCACGCGGTTCTGGATGCCGTTGAGATAAAACAGCATGGCTGGGTCGATGCCGATGGCGTGGACGAAATCTTTGAAGTTGCCCAGCGCGTGCGCGCGCAGCGTCGTCACGTAGCGATAGGCCAGGGGCGCCCATTGATAGACGGCGATTTCGGTGACGAAGTGGTTGTGCCAGAACAGTGTCATTTTCTCGCGCAGGCCATGCTCGGTCATCCGCATGAACCATTCGGCCACGTAGTCGCGCAGGCGTTCGCGGTTTTTCATCCGGTATTCCTGGCGTTCTGCTTGCGGCGCGCCTCGTCCCGGCGGGAAGTCGTTGATCCACTCAGGCTCTTCAGGCATGGGCGCGTCGGCGGCCTCCTGGACGAGGGCTGCGGCGACGCCGGAAGCCGATTGGCCGGTGTAGGCGGCCAGCTCTTCCGGCGCCACGCCGAAGTGCGCGCGGCGAAGCAGGTGGGCTGCCGAGAGCTGATCCAGTGGGTCGGTGTGCGGCTCCAACCCTGCGCTGATGGCAAGCGGAGCCAGGAGCGGGCGATCGGGCGAGGGGACCTCGGCGGTGGTGGGGGCGAGGCGGAAAAATGCGCGGCGATCCATCGTCGCTCTCCGGGTCGGGTTGTAAGAACGGGAGCGGCACTCAGACGCGGTGCCGCCGGGATGCACTGGATAATACAACACCGTTTCGGGCAGTACCCATGGGTGACCCATCGTAGGGCAATCGCATCTAAATCTGTTGTAAGACCTTGAGCAAATATCGCTCATCCCAGCCCGCACGCAGCCTTTTGGTGCCTACACCACGCTTGAGGCT
>JANQES010000038.1 GCA_028278205.1 Rhodothermales bacterium | reverse complement strand
CACCGTTGAGCGCGTGCCGTAGAGACGGTACATGGAACGTCTCTAAAACATGGAACGTCTTTACACGGCCCAGCGGGTAGCGTCTTGATCTTTTGGTCCAGAGCCTGCCCCGGACCGAGCCTGCCCCGGACCACGATCCGGGGATCCGGGGGATCAAGCCAAAAGGACAACAACACAGAATCATACCACCACGCCGAGATCAAAAGACCCTCACACCCGGAAGCCCGCAGATTGGCGCCATCTGCTAGATCATTGGCGCGCTTCGCTAGTGACAGCAGATTTGTGGCCGTGTAGATTTCCTTCAAGCGTTCGTTCTGAGCGCTTTCAACCAACCACACGACATCACCATCCCGATAGAACCATGAAAACGATTCTGATTACAGGCGCCAGCAGCGGCATCGGCAAAACCACCGCGAAATACTTTCAGCAGAAAGGCTGGAACGTCATCGCCACGATGCGCAGCCCGCACAAGGAAGAGGAGTTGACCCAACTCGACAACGTCCTCGTCACCCGCCTCGATGTGACGGACACCACCTCCATCGACGCCGCTGTGGCTGAAGGGCTCAACCGTTTCGGCACAATCGATGTGCTGCTCAACAATGCCGGCTACGGCGCCTACGGCCCGCTTGAACTCTTCCCGATGGACAAAATCCGGCGTCAGTTCGACACCAACGTGATCGGCCTTTTGGCTGTGACGAAGGCGGTTTTGCCGCACATGCGTGCGCAAAAGTCCGGCACCATCGTCAACATCTCATCCATCGGCGGGCAGATGACCTTCCCGCTGGGCACGCTCTATCACGGGACGAAGTTCGCCGTCGAGGGCTTATCTGAGTCGCTGCACTACGAACTGGAGCCTTTTGGCGTGAAGGTAAAGATCGTCGAACCCGGCATGATTGCGACAGACTTCGGCGGGCGTTCTTTCGATTTTGTCAATGATGAAAGCGTCGAGGAATACCAGGGAACCGTGCAGAAGCTGATGGCCGCATGGGCGGGTGAAAACACCCTTCAGGCATCAGAACCTGTCGTCGTCTCTGAGATCATTTGGAACGCGGTCACCGACGGCACCGATACGCTGCGCTACCGAGCGGGCGAGGATGCAGTCCAGTTGCTCGACAACCGCAAGGCACTGGACGACGCCACATTCATCGGCGGCATCAAGGCGCAGTTTGGGCTTCTGGAAGAACAAACGAGCTAGATCGCCCGCAACCCCAACACCCCAAACGCCGCTGCCCCCGGCGATGAACCGGCGAAGATCACGGGGCGATGGCCTGTTTCCTGGGCATACCGCGCGGCGATAGCCTCGACGGCGTCCTGTGCCTCGGCGCGGCCCAGGACGGCCACGGTGCCGCCGCTGCCGCCGCCGGTGATCTTGGCGCCGTAAAGCCCACTTGGGGGACCCATCTCCTCCACCATCGCCACCAGCCGGTCGGTGCCGTCCGAGCCCAGGCCGCAGGCGGAATAGCTGGCGTGCGATTGGCGCATCAACTCGCCCAGTACAGCGAGGCGGCGTTCGCTGATGGAAAGATCCAGCAAGGCGGCGAA
This sequence comes from Rhodothermales bacterium, assembly GCA_028278205.1. GTDB lineage: Bacteria > Bacteroidota > Rhodothermia > Rhodothermales > Bin80 > JANQES01. Next base: position 105,338 of record JANQES010000038.1, on the reverse strand, counting down.
GGCCTGCACGCGGAAATGCTCGTAGATGGGATGGGCGGTAGGCGCGCGCACGGCGTAGGTGTGCGACGGGTCGATGCGGGTGACGGGGTCGGTGGTGCCGTGATAGGTATTGATGAAAGCTGCGCCCGTCATCGTCTGCGGGAGATGGGCCGCGTAGTGCTGTTCGAAAGTAGACGGCGTCAGGTTGGCCAGGTAGCCCTGCCACAGCGGATCGGTGATCTGCACCGGACCGCCGGACGCACCGGGGACGACAGCCAGACCGGCACGGTCGGCGATGATCCGGTAGCCCATGAACGCGCCCACCCGCACCGAGCCGTAATCCGACCCGGAGACGGCGTGGCGGATGCCCGAATCCAAACCCCAGACGGCCACGCCTTCCGGCAACGCTACCATCCCCTGAAGATCGGCAGGCTGGCAGCGTAAGGCCAGCAGTCGATGGGACGGCCCGCACGCGGCGGTCATCTGATCCATCACCCCGCACGGCGCACCCACGACGAGGTTTTCCACCTTCTGGCACAGCAACGCCAGCGCATGCGGCGTCAGATCGATATCGAAAGCAGCCGTCACGGCTTGCATCACCGCCACCTCCAACGCTGCCGACGAACTGACACCTTTGCCTTCGGGCACGTCGGAGTCGATCAACAGGCGCGCGCCTTCGCGAAAGGTGATGCCTTTTTCCCGCATCAACACCAGAAAAACCCCGGCGGCATACGCCGCCCACCACCGGGCCGGATCGCGCCGGAAATAAGCCTGCGCCGCTGCGTAATCGATGGGCTGCCCGCCGTCTTCAAAATCAGCGAGCGGCATTTCGAAGGCGATGCCCCGCTGGTTCGCCTCGCCCCCCAGACTCACCAGACGAATGATCCGCTCTGGATCTCGCTGAAGCGCCACCCGCGTGGCCTCCCGGAGCGGCCATTGCAACACCAGCGAACCCGAATAATCGGCGATGCCGCCCATCACGTCCAACCGGCCCGGCGCCCGCGTCACCACCAGATCGCCCTCCGGATCGAAAAGCGCGCGGGCTTCCGGGGTGGGATGCCGATCAAGCGCATTGAGCAAATCCACAAACGCACCTGCGTCGGGAAGATGGTGGATGGATCCGGTGAGGGGTTGGTACATCGGGTGCGCCGTTCAAGATTGGGTAAAACTATAGCGTGAAACGTAAAACGTGAAACGAGCGGAGCGACTGACGAAGTAAACGTGAGGGTGCCTTTAAAAAGGTTGGCGCGAAGCTCCCTCACGTTTTACGTCTTTATAATGCCTCTCCGGCAAAGCCCGCAGTTCAGCGGCTTTTTCCTCCGGCGAGGTGTCGCTGAGAAAATTGCCACCGCCGATTTCAGGGCCCGCCAGATACTTCAGAAGGTTGGGCTTGCGCAGGGGAGGGTGAAATTCAATGTGAAAGTGGAAGCCTGGATATTCGCTGCCGTCGGTGGGGGCCTGATGGAGAGCCATCACGTAAGGAAAAGGCATCCGCCACAGGTTGTCGTACTTCACCAGGATGTGCTTCAGGGCATGCGCCAGACCCAGCCTTTCCTCATCGGTGAGGGCGGCGAGGCTGGGATGGGTGGCGCGGGGCGCAACGTACACCTCGTAGGCATACCGCGCGAAATACGGCACGAAGACGATAGCGGCCTCATTCTCGTAGAGGATGCGCCGCCCGTCGACCACCTCCGCCGTGAGAATATCCTGAAACAGCACACGCCCCGTCTCGGCCAGGTGCCTCTGCCCGGCCTTCGTCTCGGTTTCGATGAACTTGAACACGAAGTTGGTCGCATAAATCTGCCCGTGCGGGTGCGGGTTCGACACGCCGACGACCTCGCCTTTATTCTCAAAAATCAGCACGTGATTGATACCGGGCCGCTCGCCCAGGTCGCGATATTGCGTTTGCCAGGTTTGCAGCAGGATGTCGATGCCGGCAGGCGATAGTTCGGCCAGGGTGAGGTTGTGGTGGGGGCTGTAGCAGACCACCCGCGCGAGGCCGTCCGCCGGACGGTTGCGGTACACCCCGGCGGGCATCGCCAGGGCGCGCGGCGCCGCCGGCCCCACACAGGGATGATCATTATCGAAAACGAACGTATGGGTATACGCCGGATTCCGCGCCCCGCTCACCCGCGTGTTGCCGGGGCAGAAATAACAATCCGGCACATACGCCGGCACTGCCTCCCGCGCATCATCGACGGTTTCGCCGCGCCAGGGACGATCCTGGCGATGCGCCGCGACGATCACCCATTCTTCGCGCAAAGGATGCCAGCGTTGTTCCCAGGTCATTCTTTAAACAGGTCGCTCCTACAGAGCTTATTATTTTTAAAAGCCTTTGGCTACAAACAGGACGCCCCTACGGGGCTGCAAAAAACGGGACGACTCACGTTTGCAGACACGTCCAGCCGCCTATCAAATCCCAAAAGAACGCCCGCCGTTGATCGTAATGAATTGCCCGGTGACGAAGGCTGCCTCGTCGCTGGCGTAGTAGACCACGGCACCGCCCACGTCGTCGGGGACGCCCCACCGGCCCATCGGGATCGTCTCCAGATAGGCGTCTTTCATCTCCTGTGGATCCTTCTCGTGACGTTCGACGGGAATCCAGCCAGGCGAGATCATGTTGACCGTGATGCCGTAGGGCGCCAGTTCGCTGGCAAGGCTGCGCGAGAAGCCCACCTGCCCGCCTTTGGCCGCCGAGTACGCCGTAAACGGCGCCACGCCCAGCGAATACACCTCGGTGATGATGTTGATGATGCGCCCCCAGCGCTGCTGCTTCATATGCGGCAGGCATGCCCGGCTCAACAGGTACGGGCTCTTGATGAAAAAGTCGATCATCGACTGATAAAACGCCCAGTCGTACTCCTCAATCGTCCGCTGCGGCTGATCCGGCGTGGCGTTGGGCACGAGGATATCCACCGGGCCGAGGTCGGCTTCGACCTGCCGGACTAACTGGGCGACCTGATCGGCATCGGTCACGTCCGCGCGGACGAGCGTGCCGGTGCCGCCGCCGGCTTCGAATTCGCGCAACGTAGCCTCGGCGCGGGCCTGATTGTTGGCATAGTTGAACGCCACCTTCGCGCCGGCCCGGCCCAGCGCAAACGCCATCGCCTTGCCCAACCCGGTCGAACTGCCGGTGACCAGGGCTACGCGGTTTTCGAGGGAGAATGACATGGGTGATTTTGGATTTTAGATTTTAGATTTTGGATTGTTTTAGGCCGAGACGCCCTGCTCGTTAAAAAGCCGAGACATCTCGAACGGCAAGGCTTCCTCGTTTGTCGAAGACCGTGAATAATAACAATCCAAAATCCAAAATCTAAAATCCAAAATCACGACAGGATCGCATCAATCACCGTCCCCCCAACATCAGTCAAACGGATGTCGCGACCGCTGAAGCGATAGGTGAGGCGTTCGTGTTCCATCCCCAGCAGGTGCAGCATCGTCGCGTGGAGGTCGTGGATGGTGGTGATGTTTTCGACGACGCGGTAGCCGTATTCGTCGGTAGCTCCGTAGACCGTGCCGCCTTTGATGCCCGCGCCGGCCAGCCAGATGCTGAAGGCCGACGGGTTGTGATCGCGTCCGTTGGTGCCCTGCGCAAACGGCGTGCGGCCAAACTCACCGGCCCAGATGACGAGCGTCTCTTCGAAGAGCCCCCGCGCCTTCAAATCCTTCAACAATCCGGCGATGGGTTGATCGACGGCGTGGGCGTTGCGGGTGTGGCCGTCGATCAGGTTCGAATGTTGATCCCAGCGGTCGGCTTCGACGCGCGGGCACGTTAGCTCGATGAACCGGACGCCGCGTTCGACGAGGCGCCGGGCCAGCAGGCATTGCGCCGCGTAGCCGCGCGTGTGCGGATCGTCCGAATCCATCCCGTAGAGCTTTTTGGTGGCTTCGGTCTCGCCGGAGAGATCCGTCAGTTCGGGCACCGAGGCTTGCATCCGGAAGGCCAGTTCATAGTTCGAAATGGCCGACTCCACCTGATCGGCATGACCGATGCGGCCCAGCAGGCGTTCATCCGTCCGATTCATCAGGGCGATCTTCTGCCGCTGGATCTCGGAGGTCGCTTCGAGCGGTTCGATGTTGGCCAGCGGCAGATCGCCCGCCCGGAAAATCGATCCCTGATACGAGGCCGGGAGGAAGCCGCTGTTGAAATTGTCGAGGCCGCCGGGCGGGATCAGGCCACCGTCGAGAACCACGTAGCCGGGGAGGTTCTGGTTTTCGCTGCCGAGGCCGTAGGTCACCCACGCGCCCATCGACGGGCGGCCCTGGATGCCGATGCCGGTGTGCAGGAAATAGTTGGCGTTGGTGTGTTCCGGAAAATCAGCCACCATCGACCGGATCACCGCCAGATCGTCGGCGCAGCTTCCGATGTGCGGAAAAAGATCGCTGACTTCGAGACCGGACTGCCCGTATCGCTTGAACTCCCACGGACTTTTCAGGATGGTGCCGATGTTGTCGAACTGCGTGGCATCGACCGCGAATTTGTCGTACGGATTCTGGCCGTGCTCGCGCGTCAGACGCGGTTTCGGGTCGAAGCTATCGACCTGCGAGACGCCGCCGTCCATGTAAAGAAAGATGACGCTGCGGGCTTTGGGCACGCGGTGCGACGAGCGCGGCGCCAGCGGATTCGGATCGGCCTTGGGGCGCTCTTGCGAAAGCGCCTGGCCGAAGGGCACACTGCCCATCAACCCCATCAGCGCGACGCCTCCGAAGCCGTTGCGACACAACGTCAGCATCTCACGCCGCGTCATCGGGCAGGTGATGCGATGTGGTTTAGACATCAGACCAGATAGATAAATTCCTTGAGGTTGAAAACCACGTGGCAATAGGCCGCCCAGGGCCTCGGATCGTCCATCGCGGTCTCGGCGGGCAGGTCGTAGCGGCGGGCTTCTGTTTCGAGGAACTGCAAGGCGTTGGCCGTCTCTTCTTCGGTAGGCCGCCGCGAGAGCGCCGTCAGGTAAATATATTCGATCTTCGCCTCTGCGTCCAGATCGCGCCGCGCGGCGAGGGTATCGGCCCAGACTTCGGCTTGCTGGGCTACGAACGGATCGTTGAGCATCGTCAGCGACTGCGCCGGCACGTTGCTGCTGTTGCGCTTGCCGAAGGTCGAAAACGGGATCGGCATGTCGAAAGCGAGCATCATCGGCCAGAGGAAGTTGCGCCGCACGGCGATGTAGACGCTGCGCCGCCCGTCGCCGTCGAGCGGCCCTGTGGCCGGCGGGCGCCCGCGTCCTTTCATGAACTCGGTCAGATGAACCGGCACCGGCTCGCCGTACATCGTCGTATCGAGGCGGCCTGAGGCGGCCAGGACAGCGTCGCGGATGGCTTCGGCTTCGAGCCGGCGCACCGGGTAGTGATGCCACAGATGGTTTTGCGGATCGACCTCGGCAGCCTGCACCGAAGCCTGCGTCGATTGGCGGAACATCTGCGAAAGCACCATCTCGCGCAGCATCGCCTTGACCGACCAGCCCTGCTCCACGAACCGCAACGCCAGATAATCGAGCAACGCCGGATGCGTCGGCAGTGCGCCCTGTGCGCCGAAGTTATCCACCGTCTCGACGATTCCGCGCCCGAAGACGTGGTGCCAGAGCCGGTTGACCATCACCCGCGCCGTCAACGGATTGGCCGGGTCGGCGATGGCGTGGGCCAGTTCCAGCCGCCCACTCGCCGTCTCGGTGAAGGGCGTGCCGCCGGGGTCGAGCGCCGTCATGAACCGATGCGGGACCGGCTCGCCGGTGGGCGTTTTGTAGTTGCCGCGTTCAAAGACCGCGCTGCTAACGGCGTCGCCGTCGGTGACGCCCATAAAGTAGACCACGCTATCCCGCCGCGCTTCGATCTCGCGGATCTGTGCAAGCAGCGGCGCGACGGCGTCGAGCGACGGGTTGAGGCGGCCCCGGCGCAGCGCCTCGTCGAGCACGGCGGCCTGCCCGGCATCGGCCCGTCCGGCAGCCCAGACCTCGACGGCCTGCCTGAGCGCCGCATCCGCCGGATCAGGCGACATCGTATCGCGCGTCGTCATATCCGGCAGCGTGCCTGTGTAGGCCACCGCATAGGCCGCCTCGATATACGAAGCGTCTCTCGTGACGAGGCGGTGATTGTCGTTGATGTGATTCCCTTTTTTCTCGTACCTGCCGGCGAGCAACTCGATATACGCTTTCCGCCCCTTCCACATGCCCACATCGAACCGATACGTCGTCAATGCCGGGCTGTCGACTTCTTGATCGAGGCCGCCGTGGATGGGATAACGAATGAGTTGAAAGTTGTCGATGATGATGCGGATGACCGATTCATTGCCCGCCGCGACCACGTCGATGCTGTCGTGCTCGATGGTAAACGTCGGCGAGCGCAACGCCCCCGGCACCCCCGTGGCCCACCGCCGGCTCGACGCCACACCAACCGCCAGGCTGTCGATCCGCCTCCCGTTTTCATCAAAGACCGGCAGGCCCATTGCCGGCCCCTCGCCGAAGGCCGGCCCGTAGGCAAACCATCCGTCAAAACTCCCATCGCGAAAATCGCCGAGGACGCGCGGGGCAATGGTGGTATCTGACGCAGCGGCTTCCTGAACGTCGGCTAACACACCTCGCCTCCCCCCGCCTTCGCGGGGGTTCGGCACCCCTCTCAAGAGGGGACTTTCTTCGCCTGAACGCCCGGCGGCGCTTCCAACTTTTTTTGCTAAAATATTAGGGTCGTCAAGGAGTCCCCTCTCCCTCGACGGGAGAGGGACAGGGTGAGGGTGAAAAGCGGTCTTGCTTCCTCTTTTTCCACTAATAAACTTCGCCTGCCGCACCGGCGCCCCCTGCGTTTCATCAAGCCATCCTGCAGCGAGGCGTTGGCGAAGTTTGGCCTGGAGCGTCTTGATCGAATCGAGTTGCGCCACGTCGTGGGCGGAAAGCAAGGGCGCCGGTGTGAAGCGCGCGCTCTCGAAGATGCCATAGAGCGCGTAATAGTCGGTCGTCGGGATGGGGTCGAATTTATGATCGTGGCAGCGGGCGCAGGCGACCGTCATCGCCTGAAACGTCTTCGTCGTCACGTCGATGATGTTGTCGATGCGTTCGGCTTCGTCGATGCGCGTGTCTACGGGGCTGTGCTTGCCTTCGCCCAGCCCAATAAAAGCCGTCCCGATAGCCGACTCGTTGAACTGTTCCTGCGAATGGCGACGCGGCGTGTCGAGGAGGTCCCCGGCCAGGTGTTCCGTCATGAACTGATTGTAGGGCACGTCGGCGTTGAAGGCGCGGATGAGGTAGTCGCGATAGTGCCAGGCGCCGTCGATGGTGAAGTCGAATTCGTGGCCTTTCGACTCGGCGTAGCGGGTGAGATCCATCCAGTGCCGCGCCCAGCGTTCACCGAACCGGGGCGAGGCCATCAGGCGATCTACGACTTTTTCGTAGGCGTCGGGGGTGTGGTCATCCACAAACGCTTGCACCGCTTCAGTCGAGGGCGGCAGGCCCGTCAGGACGTACGAAGCCCGGCGGATCAGCGCTTCTTTAGAAGCCGCTGGCGCCAGCGCCAGGCCTTGCGCGTCGAGATCAGCCAGAATAAAACGGTCGATAGCGCTCGCCCCCTCCGGGCCGGGCGGGATGGCAGGCGCCGACGGCGGGATCAGCGACCAGTGCTTTTTGTACTCGGCGCCCTGCTCGATCCACCGGCTGAGCAACGCCACCTCATGCGGCGTGAGCACCTTGTTCATTTCAGCCGGCGGCATACGCTGCTCCGGATCCTCCGCCATGATGCGTTGGATGAGCACGCTGCGGCGGGCGCTGCCCGGCACGATAGCCCTGCCGCCCTCTTCGCGCCGGGCCGTGGCGTGCTCGCGCAGGTCGAGTCGCAAATCCGCTTCGCGCGTGCTGGGGTCGGGGCCGTGGCAGACGTAGCACGTGTTCGAAAGAATAGGCCGGATATGGTAATTAAAATCGACCCTGTCCGGCAGCCCATCGCCGGCATCCGACGTCGAGAACGGCCACAGGACCAGAATCAGCCCCAGCCCCACGAGGCCGCCGAGCACAATCCAAAAACGACGCCCTCCGATATTGAATGGCAAACCCATGCGCCTGTTGCGTGTAGTGCGTGCTGCGAACTGCGTATCGGGTTAATACACGAAAAAGGGGCGATATTATCAAAGGGTGCGAACTACTTTGTGTGTTCTGATTCGTAACCTTTTGAAATTAGATCAGCAAAAACCTGTTTGGCCCAATGATGATCTTTTGTAAGTTTGAACCGTTTTGTAGTGTTTTCCAGCCTTTTGCTCACCTCAACGTCTCCATGCCCGCCTCTATTCGCCTGCTCATCCTGCTCCTGCTCACTATCTGCTGGCTCGGATGTGATAGTTCGGACCCGGCCATGGACGAGCCGGATCCGGAGCCTGTTGGGGAGTATACGGGGTTGAAAACCGTCGCGCCCTATCCGGTCGGCGTCGCGTTTCAATCGGGGCGTCTGACGTCAACGCCGCACACGCAGATCGTCGAGCGTGTTTTCAGCAGCCTCATGGCGGAGTACGAGATGAAGATGGAGCCGCTGTTTACCGGCCCCGGCGCCTACGCCTGGGACGGCGCCGACGCACTGGTTGATTACGCCGTGGCGAACGGCCTCCAGGTACACGGCCACACGCTCGTCTGGCATCAGACGACGCCGCCCTGGCTCGAAAACTTCTCCGGCGACTCCACGGCCTTCGAAGAGACAGTGCGCGACTATATCACGACGGTCGTGCAGCGCTATCAGGGGAAAGTGGTGAGTTGGGACGTCGTCAACGAGGCGTTCGAAGACGGCACGGGCGCGCTGCGCGACTCGGCCTTCCGGCGGCGGATGGGGCCGGACTTCATGGCCCGCCTGTTCCAATACGCCCACGCTGCCGATCCCGACGTGTTGCTTTTCTACAACGATTACGGAACGATCTGGGACCCGCAAAAACGCGCCGCCATGCTGGCGATGATCGACGACTTTCAGGCACGCGGCATCCCGATCGACGGCGTCGGCCTTCAGGTTCACATCACCTACAACTGGCCGCCCCTGAGCAACATCACCGATACGATGAACGAACTCGTCCGGCGCGGCCTCAAGATCCACCTCTCCGAACTCGACGTGCGCGTCAACCCCGACGGCGACCTGGCTACGCTGACGGCAGCGCGCAGCCAGGCCCAAAAGGAGCGGGTGAAAGCCCTCGTCGCCGCCTTCAACGCCCTGCCGCCGGAGAACCGCTTCGCCATCACCCTCTGGGGCCTGCGCGACCCCGAAAGCTGGCTCATCGACTTCTGGGGCCGCCCCGACTGGCCCCTGCTCTTCGACGCCCTCTTCCGGCCCAAACCGGCCTACGATGGTTTTTTGGAGGCTTTGCAGGAGATGCCGTAAAACGTGACACGAGCGGAGCGACTGACGAAGTAAACGTGAGGGTGCTGGCACCAACCGTTGAAAATGCACCCTTACGTTTTACGTTTTACGTTTCACGTTTTACGACCCCAATCATCCCTCACGGCGGCATCGCCGATACGGCATTCGGATCGCGGACGTAAGGGCCGCCGTACCCGTCGCGGAGTTCATCACAACGAAGGCGGAGCGACGCCAGGATCTCGGCGTGGGCGGGATCGGTGGCGAGGTTTTGCGTTTCGAGCGGGTCGGCGTCGAGGTCGTAGAGTTCTTCGTAGACGGGATCGAGTTCGAAGTAGCGGGCATATTTGTAGCGGTGCCCGCGCACGCCTTCGTGCTTGACGATCTGCTTGTGCTCCATCAGATGCTCGACGAAGAAATCCGTCCGCCAGTCTTCGGGCTGCTCGCCCCGAAGCAGCGGCACGAGGCTCCGGCCCTGCATTGTGGACGGAATAGTAATTCCAGCCAGATCGAGCACCGTGGGCGCGACGTCGATGTTGAGCGCCATCGCCGTGGGCCGCAGCCCGGCACGCGACGAACCGGGGCGCGGATCGAAGACGAGCAGCGGCACGCGAATAGAGGGTTCGTATGGAAGCCACTTGCCTGCATAGCCGCGTTCGCCCAGGAAATATCCGTTGTCGCCCATCAGGAGGAGGAGCGTGTTTTCGGCAAGTCCCTGCTCTTCCAATGCATCGCGTATCCGCCCGATGACGGCATCGACGCCGCTGATCATGCGGAAATAGCCTTTGGTCATCCGCTTCGCTTTGTCCGGCGCATCGAACCGCCAGAACCACCGAAAGCGGTTCATGTTGATCTCCGAATCCTTGAGAAACGCTGGCAGCGCCTCGAAAAAAGCCGGATCCGACAGCGGCGGGTCGGGGATGACGACCTCGGCGTAGAGGCTGTCCATGGCCGTGGGCCAGATGTATTGCCGTTCGTCGCTGTCTTCGGCGTGCGGCGCGTTGAAACTGACCGAGAGCATGAAGGGCTGATCCGGCGGCTGTGCGCGCAGAAAAGCAATCGCCTCGTCGCCGGTGATATCGGTGAGATGCCGCGTGGAGCCGTCGTCCTGCGGCTTGAAGTAGGGATTGCGATTGAGTGGGATGAAGGCATCGAACATCGAATCGACGGCGCCCGGCTCAACGACCATCCCGAACTTGCCGATGAACCCGGTGCGGTAGCCGGCAGCGCGCATCAACTGCGCATAACTCTGATCCGTCATCGCCCTGGACAGCGGCGGTGTGTTAAAGGTGAATTGATGGGTTCGCTCCACGGTGCCGGTCAGGAGGCTCGCCCGGCTGGCGGCGCAGATGGAGGTGGTCACAAAGGCATTTTCGAAACGCACACCCTCGGCGGCCAGGCGGTCCATGTGCGGCGTGTGCAACAGCGGGTTCATGTTGCCCATCATGTCGAACCGCTGATCGTCGGTGATGATGAAGATGAAGTTGGGCAGCGCGGCAGCCTGAGGAGTGGATCCTTCACCCGAAGAACAACCCGTCAGGATCAACAAGAGCAAGACGCCGGCCAGAAGCCAGCCCGGATAGCGCATGCGGCGTTTCGCGTGTAGCATCACCACTCTCCTTTTTTTCCAAATTTGGTCCTGGCGGCCTGCTGGAAGGCGGCGCCGGCCTCGTCGAGTTGCTGCAACAGCGCTTCGGTGGATAGTCCCTGCGCCTGACGGGCCGCCGGGATGACGGTGGCGCACTCATTGGCATCCATGAAAAGTGAAGCCTCCAAGAGCGCTGCTTCGTCTTCCGGAGGAATCGCCAGAAAACCGTGCTTGTCGGCGTGGATGAGTTGGCCGGGTTGGATCGTCCGGCCGAAAACCTCGACGGGGCATCCCCACCGAACCGGCGTCACGTGGGCATGCCCGACGCACAACCGCCGGGCGATTGCTTTGAACCCCACGCTGGTCATCTCATCGAGATCGCGAATCGCGCCGTCGGTGATGGTGCCTACAGCGCCGAGCGCCCGGTGTACGGAGGAATTGACCTCGCCCCAGAACGAGCCGAGGACGCGCGGCTTGTCGAGATCCTGCACGACGACGATTTTCGGCCCCGGCGCTTCGGCGACGTATCGGCGGTAGGCGCCCCTGACGCCCGCCTGCTGCTTGTGCGCCGCGTTGCTCGGCTCGATGATCACCGTCACGGCATACCCCACCATCGGCCCCATCTGCGGCATAAAATCGCGCACCTCTTCCAGGTTAAAACCGTCGGCAGCGATGTCGTGCCGGGTGATCTGTTCCCAGCCGTTGTAAATCGTCGGCGTGTTCCAGCGCTGAAGCTGCAACAAATCCGTGTGGCTAAGCCGTTGAGGCATGCGATTTTGGATTTTAGATTTTGGATTTTGGATTGGTCTGAGATCGCACCGTCATCGCAATAGAAAAAACCTCAGCGGTTTCTACCGTCGCGGCTTTTCCGGTTGTTGGACCGGGGGGAAATAAACAATCCAAAATCCAAAATCTAAAATCCAAAATTATCCGTCCAGTCGTTCCACGTAGACGTAGTACGCGCCGCGCGTCTGGCCGTCAAGCATGGTGAGCCAGGATTGAAGCGTGGTAGGCCCTGGCTCCAGCGTCGTGGTGAAAGAGGCATACGTGGCTTCGGGCGAGACATCCTGTTCGAATTCCGCTTCACCGATCTTCAAGCGGGCGTTCGTCGCCTCGATGGGCTCGTCGAGATGGACGGGCCAGCGGCGCAGTTCGATCTGGTAAGTGCCGGCCTGCTCCACATTGACGGCCCAATAGCCGTTGCCGATCATCCCGTTCCGCACCTGCCGGTGGTTCCAGACGGATTGACTCTGTTCGGTGACGTGCCAGTCGTGCGGGTTGAGATGAATGGGATTCTCCGCCCCCGCGCCGATGCCGATGCGGACGAACTCGTCGAACGACGTCGAAAGGCTGATCCACCACGCTTCATAGGCCGCCTGGAGGCTATCGACGACGCCGGGATGCTGCGCGGCGATGTCGTTTTGCTGGGCGGGGTCGGCCTGGATGTCGTAGAGTTCATTTTGATTAACCAGCCGCCACCGCTCCGTCATCACCGCCGACTTGCGCCACTTGATCGGATACTCCACACGTTGGGAATGCACGAGCAACGTGCGGTCGCGCAGGGCTGTGGTATCGCCGTGCAGCAGCGGCACGAGGCTCGTCCCGTCGAGCGCGACGCCCGCCGGTGGTTCAAGGCCGCACAGTTCGACGAGCGTCGGCAGCACGTCGATGTGGGCGGTGAGTTGATCGACCTCGCCGCCGCCGAGGTAGTACCCGCCAAAGTCGACTTTCGGCCATCGGATGAAAAAGGGGACGCGGTGACCGCCGTCGTATTCGGAGCCTTTGCCGGCACGCATGCCCGCGTTGAAGCCCGTCCACGCCCCCTCTCCCTCACGCCAGTTTGCCCATCCCTCCGCCGAGCCGTTGTCGGTCATGAAGATGAGGATGGTGTTTTCCGTCAGGCCGAGATCGTCCAACCGCGTCAGGAGCCGGCCCATGTTGTCGTCGATGTTGGTGATCATGCCGAGGAAACGGGCCATGACATCCGGCACACCCTGGTCGGCGTAGGGCTTCGCGTAGCGCTCCTCGACGTAGTACGGACCGTGCGGCGCATTGGTAGACAGGTAGAGAAAAAAGGGCTCGTCCTGATGTTTATCGATGAAGGCCAGCGCATCGTCGAACCACACCTCGGTGACGTAGCCGGTGACGGGCTCCTGCACGCCGTCGCGGACGTAGGTGTCGTCAAAATAATCATTCCCGAAGAAATCCGGCCCCTGCCCGACGCCGCCGGCAGGATGATAGAAGGCGGTTTCGAACCCCTGATCCTGCGGGCGCAGCGGGTAGTTATCGCCCAGGTGCCACTTGCCGACCATGCCCGTGCGATATCCCGCGCCGGCAAAAACCTCAGCCAGCGTGACCTCTCTCGGATGCATCAGCGAGCGGCCCATGATCGTGTGCCAGACACCCGTGCGCGTCGAATACCGGCCCGTCATCAGCGCCGAGCGGGTTGGCGAGCAGGTGGGATCGACGTGGAAGTTGGTCAGGCGGACGCTATCGTTGTGGAGTTTATCCAGGTTTGGCGTCTGGATCATCGGATTGCCGTGGGCGGCGATGTCGCCGTAGCCCTGATCGTCGGTGATGACGAGGATGACGTTGGGGCGATCAGCGGAGACGGCGTCCGGCGCATCGGTCGCGCAGCCGGAGATCAGGAAAAGCGCGCATAAGGCGATGCAGGCAGCGAGACGGTTCATCGGGCGAGGGGCTTTTTAGTGTGAGTTCATGGCGAGAACTGCCGAACAAAGATAATCCCTTTTTTAAGGATCTTTGAGCACCTGCCGGGCCAGATCCGACTGCGGCGGTGGGAGGGTCTGGGCAAAGTTGGTCATCTTCGCCGCTTCGACCTGCCGGGCATACAGATCGGTTTCGATCTGATGCACCAACACATTGCGCGACCATCCGTTTGCGATAGTTTGCTCGATGTACCACTTCCGTTTGGTGGCGTCTTTGACCTTGTTCAGCAGCACCAGATTATGCCCCCAGGGAATTTCTGCGACAAGCTGTCGCAGAATTGCATCATCTTCGCACGTCTGAGCTAATCGACGCATATCCCATAGATTTCGGGCAGAAAGCCCCTTCAGGTTTGGGAATGCGATGCGCAGATCACGGGCTAATAGTTCAACGACAGATTTACCCCATCCTTCGACCTGCTGCCGTTCCAGAATAGCGTTGCCGATGTCGAGGTACAACGCGATCATCTCTCGATTCACCGAGAGCGCTGCTTTGACCTGGGTGGAGCGAATGCGCGCTTTCAGGTCGCGCAGGAGCGCGTCGTAGCCCTCTGGCAAAATGGGATTCACGGTGCGGTGCGGCATGCTGATGGGAGGTCTGTAGACGCCAAACTACACGTTCTACCCACGAATGCAAGCGACCTCCTGCCCTACACGACACTTTTTCGGAATCGGTTGCAGCCCCACAGCAAATTGCTCCTGGCAACTGTTCTACGCCATTGACGTATACCTAAAACCCGTATAAATCGCGGATGAACCAAGCGATTAACCACAAACTGACCAATGAATCCCAAGAACTTTGAAGACCTGAAGCAAAGCGTACTCGATATGAAGGCCCATATGCGCGGCGAGCAGGTCGAGGGCACACGGACAACACAGATAGAGGTCCCAGACACGGCCCAGGTGCGCCAGTCGATGGGCCTGTCGCAGGCGCAGTTTGCGGCGCTGCTCGGTATCAGTGTCCGTACACTTCAGAATTGGGAGCAAGGCCGCCGCCGCCCGCGCGGCCCGGCTGCTCAACTGCTCCGCGTGGCAGCCCGGCACCCGGAAGCGGTGCTCGATGCTGTGCAAAGCACATCGTGAACTGAAGCGATAGGCTTACCTGGAATAGCTACTACTGCCCCTCAAGCGGATGCGCTTCAAGCAATTCTTCCGGCGAATAAAACCCCGTTTTGCCTTCCGTCGCCGCACGAACTTCCGCCACCTTCTCCGGCGAAATCGCGGAGGCTTTGTTGCCGAAGGAATTGCGCACGAAGGTTAATACGGCGGCTACCTCCTCGTCGCTGAGCAAGCCTTCGAACGGCGTCATGGGCACCTGGCCGGGGTATTGCTGGTCGAGGACTTCGATGGGACCCATGAGGCCTTTTAAGGTGAGTTTGATCAGCCGGTCTTCGCTGCCGAGCACCCATCTGGTGCCGGCCAGGGGTGGGAAGCCGGAGGCGGTGAGCCCTTTGCCGTCGGGGCGGTGGCAGGTGATACAGTAGCCGTCGCGGTCGTAAATCTCCTTGCCTTGTTTGAACAGCGCGAGGTCGGCGCCTTCGAGGTCGGTTTCGGGCTCGGCTTCGGGGCGGGCGCTTACGGCTTCGCCGTTGAGGTGGGCCAGGGCCGTTACCTGCGCATTCAGCATCCACTCGTCGAGCGGCTGCTGGCTGGCTGCCGTCACGATGGGGATGCCCTGCTCCGGGTCCAGCCACGAGGCCGCCACCATCGCTTCGAGGCGCACGCGGCCATGTTCGTCGGCGGCGGCTTCCATGAGGAGTTCGGCCTGATCGGCTATTTGATGGCCGGTGTAGCGGAGCACGCGGACGGCGGCGGCGCGGGCTCTAAAATCGCGCGCGTTGAGAAGCTGACGCAGCAGCGATTCGTCAACCTGATTCAGGCCCCACGTCACCCACAGCGCTTCCAGCAGGTGATGCTCCGTCCGGGGATCGTTCTCTTCCAAACCGGCGACCCACGCGGTAAGCTTCGGCAGCACCTCATCGGCAGGCCGCCCTCGCAGTTCGCGGCGGGTGCGGTAGCGCGTCCGGTATTCGGGCAGCTTGAGATTATCCAAAAGCTCGTCGATGCTCGCCCCGGCCACGTTCGCCGGTTCGACCAGCGGGCGCGACGGGTAGGTGATCCGATAGATGCGCCCGTGGACGTGGTCGCGGAGGGGATCGCGGGCGTTGTGCTGCATGTGGCCGATCAAGACGTTGTGCCAATCGACGAGATAGAGCGAGCCGTCGGGCGCGAATTCCATGTCGACGGGGCGGAAGTTGCCGTCGGTGCCCTGCACCAGATCCTGGCGATGCCGGCTGGTAAAGCCGGTACCGTCGTCCATCATCTCATGCTGCTTGGCGCCAAGAAAACCGATGGTGTTGTTGATCAGCATGTCGCCCTGCACGTCGTCGGGGAAGTGACGGCTGGAGACGAACTCCAGGCCGGAGGTAGGCCGGACGCGGTGAGCATCTTCGATCAGGTTAAACGATTTGTGCGTGGCGACGCCGTAGCGCGGCTTGACCGATCCGGGCATCATCCAGCGGACGTCGGGGCCGGAGGTCTCGGCAAAGAAGTTCTGCCCCCATTCGTCGAAAGCGATACCCCACGGGTTGGGGATGGCAAGCTGCGCGGTGCGTTCAAGGTGGCGGCGCTGCGGGTTAAAGCGGAAGAAGCCGCCGTTGGTACCGCGCACGGGGCCGTACGAGGTCTCGACGTTGGTGTGCAAGAAAACGCCCTCGCCCATGTAAATAGCACCCGACGGATCGGCGCAGAAAGCGCTGATGACGTGGTGCGTGTCGTGATCGTCGAAACCGCTCAGGATGATTTCTTTGGTGTCGGCTTTGTCGTCGCCATCGGTGTCGGTCAGGAGGATCAGGTTGGTGCCTTGCGAGACGTAGACGCCTTCGGGCGCGAATTCGAAGCCGACCGGCACGTGCAAGCCGTCGGCCCAGGTCGTTTGCTTGTCGGCCTTGCCGTCGCCGTCGGTGTCTTCGAGGATGATGAGCTTGTCGTCCGGCCTGGCATCGCCGGGCCTGTAATGCGGATAGCTCGGCATGACGGCCACCCAGAGGCGGCCCTGGTTATCGAAAGACAACTGAACAGGATTCGCCAGATCCTCAAACTCTTTTTCAGAAGCGAAAAGTTCGATCTTATAGCCGGGCGCCACGGTCAGTTTATCGAGCGCATCCTGCCCGTAGAGATATTCCGGATTGCCGTTTTTCTCGCTCGGCACGTAGTTCGTCTCCACCGGCGGCAGCGGCGAGGTCTGTTGATCCGCCGCCGCCAGATCGAAGGTTTCGCCTTTCACGGCAAGCCAGATGGCCGAATCGCGCAGCGCGGTCATTTCGCGGATTTTAACCAGTTCCGCCGGATAGTTGTCCGGCCCAAACGGTTCGTAGCGCCGCCCGAAAACGTGGACGCCGTTGGGGATTTTGAAATCGTTATGCCAGAACCAGTTTTTCTCCAGCACCGCCTCGCGCACCATCGCCCGATGCGCCTCAGCCTTCGGCGTCGTCTTCCCGAAAACCTCATCGGCCAGCAGCGTGGCGAGCTTTGTATAGCCGGCATCGTTAAGCTGCGATCCGTCGATGGTCAGCGCGTCATCGCCGGCAAACCAGCTTCTCGAAGGCGCAAAGGCATCCACAAAATGGACGTTGGTCCGAGCTGCGACCTCCCGCATGGCTCCGGTGTACATCGCAAGATTGCCATTTTCCTGCCTGCCGTCGGGCAGATCGAATTGATCAGACAAATCTTCGAAGGCGATGGGCGAGACGAGCGCGAGTTGCGGGGGCGAGGCGCCGTTGTAATTCTGATTCAGGGTGTGCCGGACGAACGCCTCCAATTCGGCCTTGTAATTGTCGAGGCCTTGCGCGCCCTGGAAGGATTCGTTATAGCCGAAGAAGGCGATGATGATGTCGGCTTTGAGCCGGGTGAGCCACTCGTCGGGCGTTTCGAAATGGCCCTGGCTGTTTGAATTGGTGGCGAGTTCGGTCTGGAAGCTATCCGCCCCGGGAAAAGCCCACGGCGAGACCCGCCCCGGATGCGGCCTGAAGCCGGGCGTGTTTCCGCCGTCGCTCATATTGCGAATCGTGAGCAGGCTGTCCGGATACCGCAGGTGCATCTCGGTCTCGAAATGCCCGAAGTTCATCATCCGTGAGCCCAGATTATTTCCGATTAAAACAATGTGCGACCCTTTTTCGAAGGTCAAGGACGATGAATCGGAGGGTGTGCATTGCAAGACACTGAAGGCGATGACGACGACGCCGAGGAGTTGACCAGCAGCTTTGATCGTCTTCTTTCGATGGAATGTCATGATCGTCCTGTTGTTAGGCATCGGGTGGGTGGATGGCAGAGGTCCAGGCCGGGTCTTCACAGATAGCGTCAAACGTAAGGGTGATCAATGAGAGTTTCCAGATGTTGATTGACAAATTATAGTACTTGCATTTGACACGATCCTGGCAGATACTGAGCGAGCCCATCCTCATGGGCTTCGCGGCCATTTGTTCGCTCTGCTCACGTCATTCGTAGTCATTTGCACCCTTCGGGTGCGTCAGTTGCGCCTGCGGCGCGTCCTTGATTGTCATGGGTTGAACTTGATAATCAAGGACACGACCAAAGGGAGCCAATGACAGCGAGCCGAAGGCGAGCGTAATACCCAATGCCGTCGTTGACTCGAATCGTCACGTAGAAGAATGCCCCCTCCTTCCGCCTCATCAGACTTCTCCTTAACAGGCCAGTGGGCGCTCGTCACGGGAGCCAGCCAGGGTATCGGCAGCGAGGTGGCTCGCCACCTGGCGCGGCACGGCGCCGACGTGATCCTGACGGGACGGCAAAAAAACGATTCCACCCTCGACAAAGTGGCCGGGGAGATTCGAAGCCTGGGGCGGCGCGCGGAGTGTATCTATGCTGATCTGGCCAGGGTAGACGATATCCAAAATTTGGCTCGTCAGGCTTTAGCGATCCAGACGCCCATCCCCCTTCTCGTCCACGTCGCGGGCGTGGTGTATCCGGGGGCGGCGCTGGAGCAGACGCTGGACGAATGGGAGGCCACGATGGCGGTCAACCTGCGCGCGCCGTTTTTGCTGAGCCAGGCCCTGGCCCCGGCGATGATCGAAAACGGCGGAGGACGGATCATCATGATCGGCTCTGCGGCTGGGATCGTCGGGTTTCCGGCCCGCGCGGCGTATGCGGCTTCGAAGGGCGGGTTGATCATGCTCACGCGTCAGTTGGCGGTGGAATGGGGGCCGCTGGGCATCCGGGTCAACTGCGTCGCGCCGACGGTCACGATGACGCCGATGGCCGAGCAGGCCTGGGCCGACCCCGCCCGGCGCGCGGCGATGCAAAACAAGATCCCCACCCGCCGCTTCGCCCAACCTCGCGACGTCGCCAATGCCGTGGTCTATCTGGCCTCGCCGGGGGGCGATATGATCAACGGCATGACGCTGCCCGTCGATGGCGGCTATACGATCCAGTGAGATTGGATGCGGGATGCGAGATTCGGGATGACGAAATCATCTTGCATATCCAGCATCCAGACACGAGCATCTGTACTTCCTGGCGTATCATCCATTATCTTGAAGACCCGCCGTCTCTAAAGAACATCGCCATCATGAAAAGAGCCTCCTTCCTTGCGCTCCTGATCCTCGTCGGGACCGCCCTTCCTGCCCGCAGCCAGGACGCCCCCAGACCGACGCAGTTGGTGAAACTCTACGTGCCCTACCTCGAAGAGCCGCCCGAAATTGACGGTGATCTGGCTGAGTGGAAAGATGCGGCCTTCACCGACGGCGTCTGGGATATCTACCGTCTCCGCCACACCTTCTGGTACGACGAAGGACGCCGCAACCGACTCACCGACCACGGCAACGAAGGCCACCCCGAAGACGACCTCAGCGCCCGCTATTACATCGCCTGGGACGACGAAAACCTCTACCTCGGCGCCGAAGTGCGCGACAACCGCAACGACGTCGAAGACCCTAACCATCAACCCAAAAGCTGGTATTCGAAAGACAGCATCTGCTGGTTCATCGAAGCCCCGCGCGACGACGCGCCGGAGTGGTTCGGCCAGGGCGACAACGCGTTCTGTTTCGTCATCGACAAAAACCGGCCGGATTATGCCGCATGGTGGCGACACGGCGCACCGAAGCAGACGTACCTCGAAGAGCCCATCCCCGCCGAGGCCGTTAACTACGCCCTCAACTTCGATCCCTGGGGCGACGGCGAGGCTGATTTCATCCTCGAAGCCCGCGTCGCGATGGCGCCCACGCTGGGCCAGAGCGATCCGCGCTGGCAACCGCCGCAGATCGGCGACGAGTACGGCATGGAGATCGTCCATTGCGACCCGGACGGCGGCCCTTACGGCGGCCACTTCATGATCTACGGCACCGGCGACGACGACGCCACCTGGGGCCGCATGATCCTCGTCGGCCCGCAAAAACCGATTGAGCGGCGGAGTCAATAGGCTCGCTGCGCTCGCGTCACTGGTCATTACGCTCGCTGGCGCTCGCTGTCACTGGTCACTGGTGGAGGGTCAAGACATCAGTGACCAGTGACCGATGACCAGTGACCCAAACTAACCGCCGCGCAAGGCGATGCCGGCAAGTTTACCGCGTTCCTTTTGTAAAGCTTCTCACCTAAAAAAACGCCCCCACCATGATCGCTAGAATCACACTCGTCGCGCTTTGCCTGCTGGTAGCCGTGGGATGCCAGGACGATGCCCGGCCAGACCGCGCGCAAGACGCCCAGGCGAAACGCCCCAACATCCTGTGGGTCGTCGGTGAGAATTTTAAACTCGACTTCGGGATTTACGGCGCCGAGAACGTCCACACGCCGAACATCGACTCGCTCGCCCGTAATGGTGTTCGATACACCCACGTCTTCTCGACCTCGCCGGTGTGTGCGCCGAGCCGGTCGGCCTTCATGACCGGGATGTACCAGACTTCGACCGACACGCACCACATGCGCTCGCACCGCGACGACGACTTCCGGCTGCCCGCCGGGGTGCGCCCGCTGACGCACTGGCTTCAGGATGCCGGCTATTTGACGGCCAACATCACCCACATCGGCGAACGCGAAGTGGGCACCGGCAAGCTCGACCTCAACTTCGTCAACGAAGGCCCGATCTACCAGACCGACGATTGGGCTTCGCTGAAAGACAATCAACCGTTTTTCGCCCAGATCAACACGCCCGAAGCCGAATACGACATCTACGACCGCCAGTCGGCCAGCAAGCCGCGCGTCAAGTGGGTCGGCGAGGACTGGCATCCGCAAATTGCCACGCCGGAGAACGTCACGCCGCCGCCGTACTACCCCGATCATGAGATCACGCGGCAGGAGTGGGCGCGTTACCTCAACTCGGCGTCGGGCATGGACGTCCGCGTCGGCTGGATTCTTGAACAATTGCGCGAAGACGGCCTCGCCGACGACACCATCGTCATCTTTTTCTCAGACAATGGGCGGCTGGAGGCACGCGGTATTCACTGGGCCTGGGATACCGGGCTGCACGTGCCGATGATCATCCACTGGCCCAAGAATTTCCCCGCGCCGCCGCAATACCAGCCGGGCACGGTCAACGACGACGTGATCAGCCTGCTCGACCTGACGGCGACGACGCTCTGGATGGCCGGCATGCCGCGCCCGGCGGGCATGCAAAGCCGCCGCTTCCTCGGCGAGCGCGCCGATCCGCCTCGCACCTACGCTTTCAGCGCTCGCGACCGCATCGACGAGACGGTCCTGCGCATCCGCTCGGTGCGCGAAAAACGCTATCATTACCTCCGCAACATCGTCCCGCAGGAAGGCTTTCCCACGCTCAACCGCTACAAAGAAAAGTGCTTCCTGGTGAAGCCGCTGATGCGCCAACTCCACGCCGAGGGCCAACTCACCGGCGCGGCTGCCGACCTGATGGAGCCGTTCCCCTACGAGCAACTCTACGACACCGAAGCCGACCCGCACGAGATCAACAACCTCGCCGAATCTAACGACCCCGAACACCGCGCAGCCCTGCTCCGGCTACGCGCCGCGCTCGACACGTGGATGCTAGAAACCGGCGACCTGGGCGAATGGCCGGAACCGCCGGAGATCGTCGAACCCTTCGTGCAGGAAATGCACGACTGGTTCGGGACGCCGGAGTGGTATACCGGGTCGAATTAGAACGCGCTTGGTAATAACCTCCTCCCGTTGCTCGCTCCCACGGTCCTCCGTGGGAGTGTAGGACCGCGACGCTCCTGCGTCGCCCATCGGACGCAGAGCGTCCGGCTCTGCATTTACTTCGTCAGTCGCTACGCTCGTGTCCACGCAGGAGCGTGGGAACGAGTTACATCAAGTGTGTGGACGTGCCTTCAGGTTAAAAAAGAGCAGAATATTACGACTCCGCAACCTTGTGAAGGCAAGAACGCTTGCCCAAGCGCCGGGGGCTTTGTAGCTTTTCGATGCCTCTCTTTCCCCACTCGAATCAACCGCCTCTGCTGCCATGAAGACACGATTCGGTGCTCGA
The DNA here is from genome assembly GCA_028278205.1 of Rhodothermales bacterium. GTDB lineage: Bacteria > Bacteroidota > Rhodothermia > Rhodothermales > Bin80 > JANQES01. The sequence continues at coordinate 83,263 of JANQES010000038.1, read as the reverse complement.
ATCTTGATCCTGCTTGCTGTTCTCGCAACCACCCCTTTAGTCTCAGCCCTGGCACAAGACAACGCCGGTCCTTTTATGGGGCGATGGGCTTTGCACCTGCCCGACGGCGCCGGCTGGCTCCACGTCCACGACAATGAAGGGTTCCTCGACGCTGAACTGCTGTGGTATGGCGGCAGCGTCTTGCCCGTGGCCAACGTCTACGTCAACGACGGCGTGCTGACTGTGACGCGGACGTCGAACGTCGTACGCCAACGCGATGCGCAGGGCGAGCCCGCGCGCGCGCACACCGTGACGAACCGGCTCGAACTCCGCCGCCAGGGCAACCGGCTGGTCGGGAAGGGCATCTTTCCCAGCCGCAACGCCATGGGCCATACCGTGGTCTACTTCGAAGGCGATAAGATCCCCGACCTGCCGCCATCGCCGGACCTTTCGACCATCGACTACGGCGATCCTATCACGCTTTTCAACGGGCGCGATTTGAGCGGCTGGTCGCTGATCAATCCGAAGCACAAAAACGGCTTTTTGGTCGAAGACGGGGCGTTGATCAACAACCCGGTTCAGCCCGACGGCGAGCATCATATTCGCTACGGCAACCTGCGCACCGATCAGACTTTCGAAGACTTCAACCTGAAGCTGCAAGTCAACATCCCGCCGGGCAATAACAGCGGGATCTATCTGCGCGGCATCTACGAGATCCAGGTGCTAGACAGCTACGGACAGCCCCTGGATTCGCATCACATGGGCGGGCTCTACAGCCGCATCGCGCCGTCGGTAGCTGCCGAGAAGCCGGCGGGCGAATGGCAGGATTTCGACATCACGCTCTACAAACGGCACGTTACGGTCGTCTTGAACGGCAAGACGATCATCGACAACCAGCCGGTGCTGGGCGTGACCGGCGGCGCGTTGACGGCCGACGAATTCGCCCCCGGCCCCATCTACCTGCAAGGCGATCACGGTCGTGTGCTCTACCGCGACATCGTGCTGACGCCGATTCTGAACTAGCAATTTTGGATTTTAGATTTTGGATTTTGGATTGGGTGTGCCAAGAAACCAATCTGCAATCCGCCATCCGAGATCCGCAATCCGCCATCCAACCAGGAGGTTCGTTATGGCATCGAAATACACCGTTAACCGAAGGGAGTTTATGCGGATGGGCGCGTTGGGGACGGCGGCCCTGGGCATGGGAATCAAGCCTTCAACCGCCGCCGCCCGGCCTGTGGCGCCGAGCGACAAGATCACCGTCGGGATGATCGGCGCCGGAGCGCGGGCGCACCAGTTGATCGAAACCATCAAGCGGTTCCCCGAGGCCGAGGTCGTCGCCGTGTGCGATGCCTATCAGGGCCGCATCGAACGGGCGATCAGCCGGACCGACGGGCGGGCCAAAGCCTACAAAGACTACCGCGAGATCATCCAACGACCCGATCTCGACGTGGTCGTCATCTCCTCGCCGGACCACTGGCATTACCAGCACGCCGTCGATTCGCTCAATGCCAAAAAACACGCCTACATCGAAAAGCCGCTCACCTACACCATCGACGAAGGCCTCGCCATCATCGAGGCGCAGAAGAAGAACAACGTCGCCGTGCAGGTCGGCAGTCCGGGTCCCAACAGCATTCTGACGCAGAAGGCGCGCGATATGATTGCGTCGGGCAAGCTGGGGCAGGTGACGATGGTGCGCGCCTACATGAACCGTAACACCGCCTCAGGCGCCTGGATCTATCCGATCCCGCCGGATGCCTCACCGCAGACGGTAGACTGGGAGCTGTTCCTCGGCTCGGCGCCGAAGCGTCCCTACAGCGAAGAGCGGTTCTTCCGGTGGCGGTGCTATAAGGACTATTCGGGCGGCATGTCTACCGATCTCTACGTCCACACCTGCACCACCATCAACTACGTCATGAACGCGCCGATGTGCGAGAGCGCCATGGCAATGGGCGGGCTATATCGGTGGAAGAACTCGCGCGACGTGGCCGACACGATCAACGCCTCGCTGAAGTATCCGGAAGGCTTTCTGGTGAGTCTCAGCGGCACGTTCAGCAACCAGGGCGGCGGCGGCAGCGGCATTCAATTCCTCGGCACCGAAGGCACGCTGATCCTGGGCCGCACGCTCACCTTCATCCCCGAAAACGTGAACGAAGGCAACGGCTGGATCGTCGATAGCTGGCCTGAAAAGCTCGCCAAAGCCTATTACGAGGATCCCAAAATCCTGGCTGAAGAGCGGCCTTCGACGAGACCGCAAGGCGTCGTGGCCAGGCAGGAGGTGTATCAGAGTGAAGGGCAGGGCAGCATCCTGGCGCATTTCCAGGAATTTTTCGACGCGGTCAAAAACGGCACGCCGACGAAGGAAGACGCCACGGTGGGCCATCACGCCGCCTCATGCGCGCACATGATCAACGTCGCCCTCGACCGGGGCGAAGTCGTCCACTGGGACGCGGCGCGGGATACGCTGGCGGCGGGTTGAAGGCGTGAAACGTGAGGGTGCTGATAGCAACGCCTTCGAGCGAAGCGCCCTCACATTTCCCCTCCTGGACAGGACGGGATTAAGGGGTGGTCGATTGAAAACCCTTAAAAAAACACGCAAACGGTGCGATTTATCGCACGGTTGGTAATCAATCAACCCATCTCTGCCGCCAGTTTATCGCGGGCTATCTTGAGTTGCTCGTGGACCTCGTTGATGCCCTCGATCTCGCGCCCCTGAGGGCCGTGTTCGATGCCGCAGAAGCCGTGGTAGCCGGCGGCGAGGACGATGCGCATCATGCGCACGTAGTCGAGATCGCTCGCGTTGCCGTGGTCGTCCCACACCCTGGGCTTGACGCTCACGCCGGTAGCATACGGCATCAACTCTTCCACGCCCCGGTACGAGTCGTAACTCTCGCCTTCTTTGATGCGGAAGTTGCCGAAGTCGGGCAAGGTGCCGGCGCGCGGGTGGTCGGCCATCACGATGGTGTCGCGGAGCCATTTGCCGTTGCTCGAAAAACCGCCGTGGTTTTCGATGATGACGTGGAGGCCGTGCTGATCGCCGAACTTGCAGAGGTGGTGGAGGCCGTCGGCGACGAGCTTCATCTGCTCTTCGTAGCTGCCCAGGCTGTATCCGTTGACCCGGATAGAATGGCAGCCCAGGAATTTGGCTGCCGTCACCCATTTGTAGTGATTCTCCACGGCTTTCATCCGCTCTTTCTCGTCCGGATCGCCCAGGCGGCCTTCACGGTCGCACATGATCAGGATGCTCTGGACGCCTTCACCCTCGGCCCGCTTCTTCATCTCACGCAGATAGGCCATGTCCTCGGCCTTGTCCATAAAGAACTGGTTGACATATTCGATGCCCATGATGCCGTTCTCGGCGGCGACGCGCGCGAAGTCGAGATTGTCGATCTTGCCGCCGAAGAGCGACCGGTTCAACGACCACTGGGCCAGCGAGACTTTGAACAGTTCCTCGTCACGAGGAGCACTCCACACGGGCTGCTTCCGCCCGACGAGCCCCAGGCCCGCTGCCGCCAGGGCTGACTTCTTGAGGAAAGCGCGACGATTGATTTCGTTTTTCATGGGCTCCGTTCGGGTTTAGGTGGATGGTGGCAGGCTGGATGACGTTTGTGGTAATTGCGACGACGGCACGTTGCGCGACCGAAGGCGTAGGTCATGAGTCATGGGACATGAGTCATGGGTGTTTTTTCTCATGACCCATGACTCATGACCCATGACCGTCATTCAAGCACCCCCTGGCCGTTAAACCGGATCCAGTCCAGTTCCAGCCAGACTTTGCTTTCTTCGCTTTTAAAATCCAGCAGCAGCGTATGGACGCCGCCGGGATCGGTGATGGGGACGGTTATTTCGCGCCAGTTGTCGTAGGCGCCTTTCTCTAACGAGCCCAGGCCCGACGCATCGGGCGGCACGCCTTCGAGATAGATAGCCTGCACGGGCACAACCGCTGCTCCGGTTTCCGAATCGATCTCCAGCGTTGCAAGCGCAGGCGCATCCGGCTGATCGAGACGGGCTTCGAGCGTGCCCGTTTTGAGCGCCCGGAAACGGAATGTCAGGGATTCGACGTTTAGCAGGTTGATTGGTTCGTAAGCGAGTTGCGAGCCGTTTTCGACCCGCATCACCGTCAGCGCGGTGCGGCCCCAGTGCTCGCTGGCAGGCCGGGCCGAGTAGGTCTTGCGCGTCGCCTCCTGTTTCGACGAGACGTGCTCGGCTTCTTTGGTTTGCGGCTGAAGCCGGACGCGGTCACACGAGGCCAATCCACGGGCTTTGCCAAGGCAGGCTTCGACCTCGGCAAACCGGTTCACATAATGCACGTCCGGCGCATGGGTGTACTTCCGGGAAACCGCAAAAGTGCCTTCGAGGCCGGTATGCGTCTCCAGCAAAAGCGGTGACGTGTCGAAGCCGGTGTAAATACGCACCGACACCTGATCGGCGAGCACCTGATCGTGGAGATCGACCCGGTAGCGGAGGGGCTTTTCGAAATCGAAAAAACCACCGGCGGGCGGCCACGCCACGCTGAGCGGACCGTGGCTGTGGCTGGACGACGCCGTCCCGGCCTCCATGGGCGGACGCGCTTCGGTGCCGTAATAATCCAGCCGGACGAGTTGCGCGTTGGCATTGCTCCCCCAGAACTCATCGCCCCATTCGAGGATGTAGAGCCTGCCCTGCGGGCCGACTTCGATGTCCATCGGGCTGATATAATCGAGGCCGGGCAGGAAGGGATCAATCTTCAAAATACGCCCCTCTTCATCGAGCGTGACGACCTGCACCCAGTTACGCATCCATTCATAGATCATCACCTTGTCGTCGTAGTACGGCGGCAGGGCGCGCGGGTGGGCGGTGGCAGCGTCGAAGTGGAAGATGGGGCCGACCATCGGATTCAGGCCGCCGGCGCCTAATTCGGGGAATTCTTCGGAGGTGCCGTAGAGATAGGGGATCCAGGCCGGTTGCGCGGGCGGCAGATCGTGGGCTCCCGTGTTAAAAGGCGAGGCATTGATGGGGTTGGCCGGATCCTGATAGGGCGACATATCCTCCGCGCCGTAAAAATGATACTGCGAAAAAGGCTCGTTATAGCCCGTAAAAAGCGGCCATCCAAAAAAGCCCGGCCCCCGCGCCTGGTTGAACTCGTCCCATCCGCCGCCGACACCCGGCCCTACATCGCCCCAGTAAATCCAGCCGGTTTTGTCGTCGATGGAAAAGCGGAAGGGATTGCGATGGCCCATCGTGTAAATCTCGCCGCGATGTTGGGTGCCGGCTTCGAAGAGGTTGCCTTCGGGGATGGTATACGAGCCGTCGGGTTGCGGGCGGATCCGTAGGATCTTGCCGCGCAGGTCGTTGGTGTTGGCCGCCGTGCGTCCCTGGTCGGCTATGCGGCGGCGCGTTTCATCTTCGTGATCGCGCTGACCGCCCGAATTATCGCCGGTCGAGAGGTAGAGTAGGCCGTTGGCGTCGAACTGCACCGCACCGCCCGAATGGCAACACTGCACACGCTGAACAGGAATCTCCAACATGGCGATCTCGCTCTCCATGTCGATCATCTCGCCGTCGTACCGGAAGCGCGAGAGCCGGTTGATTTTCTGACCTGCTGTGACCGGCGAATAGTAGATGTAGAGCCACCCATTATCGTCAAAAGCCGGATCGAGCGCGAGGCCGAGCAAGCCGTCTTCGATGTTTTTTTCGACCGGCAACCACCCGACGACGCGCACGGGGCCCAGTTCCGGCTCCCAGATTTTGATCACGCCGGCCCATTCGATGATGAAGACGCGCCCGTCGGTCGTGATGTCGATTTCCATCGGATCGGTCAACGCGCCGGTGAGCACCACTTCTTCGAAGCCCGAAGCCAGCGTGGCGGTCACATCGCTGTCTTGCGCGCCGGCTGCCCATTCGATGCCACCGAGGAGGTGACGAAGCATGACGTCTTCGCTGAAGCTCTCTGAGGTATGGCCCAGGCCCGTGTACCACGCGCGCCCGCCGTCGTACTCGTGCGCCCAGGCAATCGGATGATCGTGGCCCATCTTTCCGCCATCGTAGCTGCGCTCCGCCACCACCGCCAGCACGTGTACGTCGCCTCGCGGATTGGCCTTGTAGTTGTACCATTCGTCGTAATGATTCCAGCGATGCGGCAACCCCGCCGTCGAAGGATGGTGGCGGTCGGTGAACAGAACGTCGGCGTTTTGCCGGGCGGGATGGCTCTCGAAGTAGGCCCCGACGAGGCCGCCGTACCATTCCCAATCATACTCGGTATCCGCCGCCGCGTGGATGCCCACGAAACCGCCGCCCTGCCGGATGTAGCCTTCGAATGCCGCTTGTTGTTCGTCGTTGAGGATGTCCTGGGTAGTGCTCAGGAAGATGACGGCTTCGTATTTCGCCAGTTCATCCACCGTAAAAACCGCCGCGTCTTCAGTCGCCGTCACCCCGAAATCATGCGCCCGGCCCAACTGCCGGATGGCTGCAATCCCGTCTTCGATAGATTTGTGACGGAAACCGGCGGTCTTGGAAAAAACGAGCACCTCGAACCGGGTTGGCCCCTCTTCTTCGACAACCACCTGCGGTGTCGTTTGAGGCGGCGCCGAGCAGGCCGCGATGAGCACACCCAGGAATAGAGCCAGCGTCGTCGCGCGCATGGGCGGATGGGTTGATTCAGGGTGATGTGAATGCGGTGATGATTTGGGCGTAGACGGTAAAACCCGGCATCGCCCGGTGAGGGGTACGTGTTTAGCGTGATGATAGTCGAAAAAGGCTGAGCCTGGGTACATCCCGGTCGCCGAACAGGATCAACTGCGCTTCGGGCCGACGCGTTGGTCCGGTTCGGCGACCCGGACATACACGGCTCGGCGCTAAACACATACGGTGACCCTCACCGGGCGGTGCCGGGGATTTTTCTCCGACTCTCCCGCTCAAAATTAATTCGATCCCAGCGCCGCCTCGTCGAGGCGTTTGACGCGGATGTTGCGATACCAGACCGGCTTGCCGTGGTCTTGCAGGCCGATGTGCCCCTCGCGGGCGAAAGCCGCGCCCGGCATCGGGAATTTATTCCACGTGCCGTCCGGGTTTTGATGCGGCGTCCGCCATTGCGCGATGTCCATATCCACCACGTCGTGCCCGTTGAGCATCACCTGGATCCGGCTGCCCCTGCACGTCAGGCGGTAGGTGTTCCACTCGCCCGGCGGGTTGATGGCGTTTTTGGACGGCTCCTTGAGATCGTAAACGGCCCCGGCGGTGCGGGTCTTCGAGACCCCCTCCTGCCCGTACGAACTGGCGACCTGCACTTCGAGCCCGGTGTAGACCGGATCCTGCAAATCGTCTGTGCGGAAGAAGACGCCGCTGTTGGTGCCCTCGATGACTTTGAATTCCAGATCGAGGATGAAGTCGCCGTAGCGCTCCTCGGTCCAGAGATAATCGAGGTTGTGCTCCTGGCCGTCGGGGTTGTCGCGTTTGACGGTCAGTTCGCCGTTTTCGACCACGAAATGGTTGTCCGGGCCGGTGATCCAGCCGGTGAGGTCTTGCCCGTTGAAGAGCGTCACCCAGCCTTCCGGGTCTTCGGCGGCGAGTGGTGCGTCGCGGGATCCTCGTGCCAATGCCGCTCGGAGCGTTTGCCATCGGTCTGCGACGGCGAGTGGTATGTCGAGGGGGCGGATCCAGATGTTGCGGAACTGGATGTTGCTGGAGGTGGGGTTGTATGCATCCTTCTCGGCATCCCAACCGCCGTGATGTTGCAGGGCTATCGGCCCGCGCTCGGGCAGGCCGGGGATCTGCGCGTCTTCAATGACCCACTGGCCGTTGAGCATCACCGAGATGCGGTCGCCGATGAGGGTGATGTCCATCGAATTCCACTCGCCCATGGGGTTGTCGGCGCGCATTTTGGGCACGGCGGCGGCGCGCTGTTCGGGGGTGAGCGATTGATCGGTGCGGACGCCCCAGAGTTCGCCGGAGCCCACGTTCCAGTTCCAGAGGTTGACCTGCTGCGTGGTGCCGCGCAGGAAGATGCCGGAGTCTGAGTTGGGCGTCGGCGTGGTGATCACCTCGCCGTTTTCATCCGTCTTGTACGAGCCGTCGGGCAGAATCTCCGGCATATCGTACAGGCCGGAGGCGCCCTTGAAGCGCCAATCGACGTGCAACTGAAAATCGCCGAATTCCTCTTCGGTCCAGAGGTTTTTGTCGTTGGCTTCGGAGAGGGCGTCGTAGTCGATCATGTAATCGATCACCTTCCAGTGACCGCCGTCGCCTTCGGGCACCTTCCAGCCGGTGAAATCTTTGCCGTTGAAAAGCGTTCGGTATTGCGGCCATTCGCGCCACGTCGGATAGGTATAGCGCGGCGGCAGTTGATTGGCGTACTTGGGCTTGGGCGGATTGCCCTGATTGTAAAAGATGTAGAGCCCCGTCTTGCCCGCCAGGACGACGTCGTTGCGCCCGTCCTTGTCCATGTCTTTGATGTTGATCTTCATCCCGACGCCGACGACGTTGTTCGGCGGCGGGCTCACCCCGCCTTCGTCAGGATAATACGGAACGTGGTTGTACGAGAGGATGTGCCGCTCGAATTCGCCGCCCTTGATGTCGTACCAGAAGACGAACGACGGATCGCCCACGCCCACGTCGCCGCCGTAGTGGGCGAAGAGGCGCTTGCCGGCCACGAGGTCGTCCTTGCCATCGCCGTTGAGATCGCCCATAGCGAGGGTGTGGAAGACGCTGTGTTGCGTTTCGATCCAGTGGCGTTCGAACGAGCGATTGCCGGAGGCATCAACTTTTTGCTCGTACCACGCCAGCCCGTAGGCGTGCGCCGAGCCGATGATCACGTCGTTGAGACCGTCTTCGTTGACGTCGTAGACGATATCCGGGTGGGCGGTCGCGGAGGCGTTTTCGGAAAGTGCTGATCGAAAATCCCAATCCGCGTGGAAAGGCCACGGCTTGTCGGTGGCGCGTGGCGGTTGCTCGTACCAGCCCTGGCCCGTGATGATATCCATCCGGCCATCCATGTTGATATCGCCCAGCCCGTTGCCGTGCGTATCGCCATCGGTACCGACGACGTGCTCGACCCACCAGGGCGCCGCGTCGATATGCTCAAGCCAGGTCATCCCTTGCCCCTCGACCAGCGACCAGTGATTCACCAGGATGTCCTCGTCGCCGTCGCCATCGATGTCGCCGTGGATGACGCCTTCCATATTGAAAGCCTGGTGGATCTTGTAGGATTTCCACTGTTCGCCGGGCTCGGTGGGACGTCCGGGATTTTCATACCAGTAGGCGCCTTTCATGAACATCCAGCCGGAACTGACGATGTCTTCCCAGCCATCGCCATTCACGTCGAGGGCAAACTCGCTGTTGCTCTCGGTCTCCGGGCCGTTGGGCTCGGCGCCGGAGCGAAATTTCTCATGCTTGATCCAGAGCGGCGCCTCGTACCAGTTGCGCCCGGCGGCGATGTCGTAATCGCCGTCGTTGTCAAAATCCCCGACCGACGCCGTCTCCGAGAACGGTCCGAACCAGTAGGTATGGTTGGGCGGATCATGCTTCGGGCCGTCAATCTTGACGGGCGTGAAGATCACTTCGGTGTACTGCGCCCACAACGCCGCCGGGGCAACCAACGTGATCGTGAGCACGAGAGCCATCGAGCGCCAATGCTTTCCAGACATGGTGGGTCTCCGTTTTTGGTCACTGGTCATTGGTCACTGGTGTCTTTATTCCCCACCAGTGACCAGTGACTAATGACCAGTGACTTTAGCCATGATGGGTGCGAAGGTCTAACGTTCAACATACCACAATCCGACGTTTCCGCCACCCTACCGCAACCACGCCTTCTTAACATCCGGGTTGCCGGCGGTGTTGAGGCGTTCCATCTGATCGTCGGAGAGCGTGACGTCGAGCGCGCCGAGGTTTTCGGTGACTTGCTCCGGTGTGCTTCCGGCGATGATGGGCAACACCGGCGGGTCGCTCTGCCGCATCCAGGCGATGATGACCTGATTGAGCGTGGCGCCCGCCTCGGCGGCAACGGCCTCTAGCGCCGCCATGCGGTCGTCGGCTTCGGGGCCGGCGAACTGCGCGGGGACGGGGCGATCGTCCCGCGTGTAGGCCCCTTGCAGCAGGATCGAATACGCGATCAGCGTCATGCCGTGATGCGCGCAAAAGCGTTTCATGTCTTCGCTGATGCAGATCTGCGGGCCGAAATCTGCGCCGTGGCGGGGACGAAAATACGTATACCGCTGCTCGACCACGCTGTAGGGCGCCCATCCCTTGACGGCGCTGAGCATGTTGGCCTCGGCGATGCGCCAGAGCCAGAGATTGCTGGCTCCGAGGGCGCGCACCTTGCCCGCCTTTATCAACCGATCAAACGCCTCCATCGTTTCGTCGAGCGGCGTGTCGAAATCGTCGCGGTGGGCATAGTAGACGTCGATGCGGTCGGTCTGGAGGCGTTGGAGACTTTTCTCGCATTCGCGTTCGATTTCGGCGGCGTTGAGGCCTCCGTCGCTGCCTGGATAATCGAAGCCGAGCTTGGTGGAAATCTGCATCTGATCGCGGTTGCCGCGCGCCTTCATCCAGTGTCCGATGACGGTCTCGCTCTCGCCGCCTACGCAGCCCGGATACCAGCTCGCGTAGAAATTGCCCGTGTCGATAAACGTCCCGCCGTGGGCGTGGAACAGATCAAACAACGCAAAAGAGTTCGCCTGATCGATCCGGCTTCCGATCAAATCCGTGCCGTAACACAACGCACTGACTTCCACGTCTGTTTTTCCCAGTTTGACTTTTTGCATCGGCCCTTGTCAAAAGTTAGGATGGTTGATGAACCTTGAGGGAACACCTTATACAAAATTCGCGCAAGCGGATTTTGTATCAATCCATAAACGTCACGATAGCCGCCCCGCCGATCATGAGCACCACGCCCACGATCTTAATCAAGGTGATGGGTTCCACCTCGGAGCCGAGCCAGCCGAAATGAGACATGACCATGCCGGTGATGACCTGACCGGCCAGCAACGTGATAAAAAGGGTTGCTGCACCCACACGGGGAATCAGGAAAGCGATGGCGAAAACCAGCATCGCGCCCAGCGCACCGGCGGTAAGCAGGAGGAGGTTGACGTCTTTGAGCGGAGCCAACGCGCCGGCCTTCCACCCGGTGAGCCCGATGATGATCGCCGTCACCGCGCCGATGCACCAGAACACGGCATTGGCCACGCGGGGGTTATTTATTTCAGCGCCAACCTTCCCGTTCATCGCCAGATGGACGGCCAGTATGACGCCGAGGAAGAGTGTCAGCGCAAAGAACGGTAGTTTCATGGTGCATCCTCCTTGGTTGGTTGGTTTTCGAACCCTTGCCCTGGTTTAGCGATTTTAGATTTTGGATTTTGGATTGGGTGCGGCCTGCTTCGTTTTCAATAATCGAAAAAGCCGCGCCGTTTGGAATCGCTGAGGCTTTTTCGATTGATCGAACCGGTTCGAATCAGACCAATCCAAAATCTAAAATCCAAAATCACACCGTGACCCATCGTTGTTCGCGGTGGCTTTGGAGGATGGCGTCGCAGAGCAGGATCTCGCGATGGCCTTCCTCGAAGGTGGGGTAGAGCGCCTCGGCGGGGTCTGCGCCGGTGTCGATGGCATGGTAGAAGGCCCGGAAGCACTGCTTGAAGGTATCCGGAAACCCTTCGTTGTGGCCGCCGGGGTAGTTGATCGACCCACGCGCGAGGTCGGCCACGAGGGCGGGGTCGCGCATCAGGACCGCGTTGGGCTGGTCGCGGTGGCCGATCCAGAGTTCGTTGGGTTGTTCGCTGTTCCAGGCCAGGGCGCACTTCGAGCCGGCAATCTCGTAGCGCAGCCCATTCTTGCGGCCCGCCGTCACCTGAGACACCCACAAGACGCCGCGCCCGCCGCCTTCGAAGCGCAGCAAGACACTGCCGCAATCCTCCGTTTCAACCGGCACGGTTTCGACGTCCTGATGCGCTGCCCTCTTCCCCGAAAACGTCTCGACTTCGCCCACCGGGCGTTTGCGCACCGGATGCACCGTCGTCAAATCGGCAAAGACGGCCTCGACGTGCAGGCCGGTGATCGAGCAGACCAGATCCATCCAGTGCGTGCCGATGTCTGAGACGGCCCGGAGCGCCCCGCCTTGATCGGCCAGCACGCGCCAGTTGTAGTCGGTGTCGTAGAGCAGCCAATCCTGCACATACCGCCCGACGACCGAAAACACAGTGCCCACTTCGCCCCGCCGGATGCGGTCGCGCGCTTCGAGGTTGAGCGGGTAAAAACGGATATTGTAGCACACGCCCGCGTGCAAGCCGGTCTGCGCCGCCAGATCGACCAGTTCCGCCGACTCGTCGGCGTTCATTGCCAGGGGTTTTTCGCACATGACGTGTTTGCCGGCCAGCAAGGCGCGCTTGGCCATGTCGTAGTGCAAGGCGTTAGGCACAGCCAGGTGGACGGCCTGCACGGCGTCGTCGGCCAGGATGTCGTCGAACTGCGCATAGGCGCGGGGCAGGCCGAGACGCTGCCGGGCCGCCTCGGATTTTTCCGGACGACTGCCGAGGATGCCCGTGACCTGGACGCCCAGCCGTTTGAGCGCCTCGACGTGTACGGGGCCGATGAACCCCGTTCCTGCTACGGCTACGCCTATGTTGTGCATGCCACACGCGTGTTTATTTGCGGATTGATCAACAAATCCAGGCTCTTGCTTTTTATGACGTTTCGTACTGCGTATTGCGTACTTCGTGAAAGACAACCCAGAATACGCACCCTGGATAGGTTCGTAGAGCCGTTGGTGGGGTATGGGGGCAACGGCTGGGCCGATGGCGAACTGATGAGCCGATGGCGAACTGCCCGCTAAAGGTAAATAAAAAGCATCATTGGGACGACATCGCCGCGCTGTTTTGATAGCGCTTCCAGGGCCTGTTTCCTTCAAAAAAACGAGGTTGTTGCAACTAGAACGGTCTTAAGTTGGCTGTAAACATTCAAGATTGAAAGGGGGAAAGGGAGAAAGGGCGATTAAAAATCTTCTTCTCCCTCTCTCCCTTTCCCCCTCTCTCCCTCTCTCAACGATCTTCTCGATCCACACCCGTATGGACGGCAAGCCGGTCGATAAGGATCTGCCACCGGGACGCCGTCACCTTTTCCAACGGACCCGGACCAAAAGACGTCACGCCTATCAGCTCGTCGTTTGATTTTCTGAAGACGAGCGCCGGGGTGGCAAACCGCATATCCCGCGCGCTTTCATCCAGGGCGACGTGGTTGGCACCTGCCAGCGCACGCCCGGCTTCGCTGCCGACCTCGGCGCGTACCCAGACGAACTGGTCGTGGAGCGCCGTTTCAATGGCGGGGTCATCGGGCAATAAATCTTCCAGGCGGTCCGGGTGTCCTTGCACCGCCGCGTAGAAGTAGATCAACACGTTTTTTCCGTTCTGCTGTGCCAGTTGCAACGCCTCGCTGTAGGTCGAATACGAGGAGGTATCCCCGGCCTCTCCGAGCGACGACCGTTCCTTCAGCGCGCGGGCCAGATCCAGCAGGGGCGTCACGTCCTCCGCCGTCGGAGACTCGTTCCAGTAAAATAATTCTACCCCACGCTCGTCGATAAAAGCCAGGGTCGGGTGCAGGTCCGGATTGGCGTCGCCGCCCATCAGGCCGTACGTTTGTTGAATAACCGCCGACTCCTCGCTCAAAATGTCTACCGCATAGCGGGCAAAGTGGTCGTTGATGAACGCGCTCAGGGTCTCATCCCCAAGCAACACCTCCTCGATGGCCGGGGTCATGGATGACTGATCCCGATAGTAGTAGAGAAAAAGACGCCCCTCATACGCCGTCCGGGCATGGTCGAGCGCCTGCTCAAAAGTAGCCTGTTCGAAGCGCACCTGCCCCCGAACCGTATCTTGCGCGCAGGCAGCGGAAAAGGGAACGAGGTAAACCAGGATCAAAAATGTGACGGCACGAAGGATTCGGGTAGACATAGCCATAGCCTCCTGTAGAGTTAGGATCGATGTGTTGCGGCCCCTTATGGGTGGGATCGTATCAACTACAGAAGCGTGCCGGGTCTGATGAGCAGATCGATGGATGTCCTATCTGATACTACACGGTAAAAAACCGTTCCATGCAACGCAGGCAACGGTATATCCAGGGCACATTGATATTCAGATTACTTCTCCAGAACCGTTTCTACAAATTCAGAACGCTTCGTTCATTTCGTCCGTCCATCCTTGTGCCCGGGCATAGGGCACGGATTTAGCCCTGATACGATCAAATTCAGCCCCGACGTCTTCCGGAGACATAAGTGCCCGTTGAATGGATCGTTGGGCGCGTTCCTGAGCACGGCGTTGCTGTTCCGGGGTGGCATTGCGGTATGCTTTGCCGGTTGCTTCATCAAGCTCAAGCGTGATTTTGACGGCTGGCATGGTATTTTGCCGAATGGTTTCACTTTCTGCTTTACGCTACTACTCTTCGCCTAACCGAAAAGTTTGTCTCATCACCAACTCAAGCAACCACCTTTACACACGCGGGCGAGGGCACGTCGGTGACGCGGCCCGTCGGTGTCAACGCGCCTGTTTGGGCGTCGATACGAAACGTGACGATGGTGTGGGAATCCTGATTGGCGGCCAGCAGCAAGGTGCCGGATGGATCGAGGGCGAAGTTGCGCGGCGTCTGGCCTTGCGTGGACGTGTGGCCGAGGCGCGTAAGCTGCCCCGTCGCCTCGTCGATAGCCAGCGAGACGATGCAGTCGGGGCCGCGCAGCGAGCCGTAGACAAACCGACCGGACGGCGCCACGTGGACGTCGGCGCCGGATCGGAGCGCGGCCTCGTCGTCGGGTTGCACGTCGAGGGTTTGCAGGGTCGTCAGCGCGCCGGTGGCCGGGTCGTAGGAAAAGGCGGTCATCGTGGCATCGAGTTCGTTGAGCACATACGCAAAGCGGCCCTGGGGATGGAAGGCGAAATGGCGCGGCCCGGCGCCGGGCTGTACCGACACCCACGGCGTCTCTGCCGGCGTCAGTGTTCCTCGGGCGGCATCGAACCGGTAGATCATCACCTTATCGAGGCCGAGGTCGGGCACGAAGGCAAAACGCTCGGCGGCATCGAGGAAGATGGAATGCGGGTGCGGCGCTTCCTGCCGTTCCGGGTTCACACTCGATCCTTCGTGCTGCACGAAGTCCGTCACAGGCCCGAGCCGCCCGTCTTCCAGAACCGGCAAGACAGCCACCGAGCCGCCCATATAGTTGGCGACGAGCACAAACCGCCCCGTCCGGTCGACGCTCAGATGGCACGTCGCCTCGCCGAGCGAGGGCTGCCGGTTCAAAAACGTCAGCCGCCCCGTTTCAGGGTCGATGGCGTAGGCATAGACCGCCCCGCCCGGCTGCCCCTCGAACGTCATCACCTCGCTCGTCGCATACAAAAAACGGCGCTGCGGATCGAGCGCTAAAAACGAAGGATTGACCGGCTCGGTCGCCACACTGTCGAGCGTCAACGCGCCCGTCGCGGGATCCATGTGATAGACGTAGATCCCGGCACCCTGGCCCAGGACGTGGTCTTCCGGCTTCGTGTACGTCCCTACGTAAACGGTGCCCATTTTGGATTTTAGATTTTGGATTTTGGATTGGTCTCGTTCGACCCGTGATCTCAACCAAAAAAGCCGCAGCGGTCCTTGCCGTCGCGACTTTTTCGTTTATTGAGGACCGTGGAAATAAACAATCCAAAATCCAAAATCTAAAATCATCATCCCCCTCCCTCTCCAACCTGGAAGCCTGCCAGGTGCTCCAGCGCTTTGATCATAGCGTGGTTGCCTTCGAGGCCGAGGCCCTGGGCTTGCAGCGTTCGATAGAGATGAAAACACTGGCTCGTGCCCATCAGCGGCACGCCGAACTGGTCGGCGGCTTCGAGGACGAGGCGGAGGTCTTTCTGTTGCAGGTCAATCGTGAAGCCGGGGCGCCAATCGCGCACGATGGCCTGCGAGCCCCGGTTGCTAAGCATCCAACTGCCGGCAGCACCCTTTTCGACGGCGGCCAGCGTCTTCTGCAAATCCAACCCGCCGGCCTCGGCAAAGAGCAACGCCTCGCTGACGGCCAGCATCGTGCCCACCACCAGGATCTGGTTGACCAGCTTGACGGTCTGGCCCGCGCCCTGCCCGCCGACGTGCGTGATGGCCTTGCCCATCGCCTGAAGATACGGCATCGCCCGCTCGACCTGCGCCGCGTCCCCGCCGACCATGATGCTGAGCGTGCCATTGGCGGCGCCTTCGCTGCCGCCGCTGATAGGCGCATCGAGCATGTGGACGCCCTTTTCGTTGAGCCGGTCGGCGATCTCGCGGGTCGTCTGCGGGCTGATGGTGCTCATATCGACCACCAACGCTCCCTCCTGCACGCCGTGGATGACGCCCTGCTCGCCCAGCACCACCGCGACCACATCCGGCGTATCGCTGACGCAGGTGATGATGACGCCGCACCGGGCAGCGAGGTCGGCGGGGCTGACAGCGGTCTGCGCGCCGGCTTCGGCCAGCGACGTCATGCGGCTGGCCGTCCGGTTCCAGACGCAGACGTCGAAGCCGGCCTTGAGAAGGTTGTGGGCCATCCCCCGGCCCATGATGCCCAATCCGATAAATCCGACGGTTTCGCTCATTGATTTGGGATGTTTTTCTGGTGATTCTCTGATTAAGGCGAGAAGGTCCTCGGCCCTTCAATGATGTTTGATTTTTTATTTCGGTAAAGGCTCTCACAATAAAGTCCCCCTTTGAAGGGGGTGCCCCGACGCAGGAGGGGCGGGGGATGTTCGTGCGGCTTGCTGAAAACCTCTTGTCAGGCCGCACGAACATCCCCCTGCGCCCGGCTGCACCTTCGTTTGCCGGACGCTGTCCCCCTTCAAAGGGGGAATCGCGCAGGGGCAATTACCGAAATAATGAATCAAACCTCATCAAAGGGCCGGAGACCTCAGAACACACTCACCAAATCACTGTTTTCGAAGCCGCAGCGCACCGCTGTGGGTGGCCAGGGTGAGGAGGGCGCCGCCGCCGTTGAGTGTTGCCTGATAGGCTTGATCTGGTTTGGCGCCTCCGTTGGCGGGTCTGGTCCTCTTCTGTGGACGCAGTTCGACAACCTCGCCCTCGTCGGCGAAAACGGCCTGCGGCGTGCCCAGGCTGATGTCGAAGTTGAGACCGAGCCCGTCGGGCAGTTCGACGTCCACGATGCCCTGGTGGGTCTGGAGGCTGCAATCGCCGACGTGGGCGCCGAGGGCAACGCGCGCTTTGCCCATGAACGTATCGAAGGCCATGGCGCCTCTGAAATTGGTGACCTCCAGCGTGCCTTTGTAGGTGTAATACTCCAGGGATGCATGAAACCCGTTGATGGTCGTGTCGGACATATAATCCTCCACCTTCAGCCGTGCGGTGCTGGGCATCTTGATGACGTAATGCACACGCGGCAGACGCGGATAGACCGACGCTTCGGCGAGGTCTTCAATCTTTTTCAACGCCTTGCGATAATCCGTCTCGATTGTCAGATCGAGCAACGAACCGAAGATGCGCACTTTGACGTCCCAGAGCATCATCGCGCCGGCCATGTCTTCGGCCACGATCCGCACGTCGATCTGCACCTGCGCCTGATCCCAGGGCACGATGGCGATGCTGCCTTTGTAGGCCGACAGGTCGATCACCCCGTCGGGGTCGAAGGAATACATTTTGGAGAACGTTCGCACGTGCGCCTGCGCCCACGTCGTCGTCGCCGGCATCATCAAGCACAGCACGAGGCCCGCGATCCGCAGGATCGATCCCGGCGCCACTCCCAGGTGTGCTGTGTTCGACTTCGTCATCATCTTCGTGAACGTCAGTAAATCGCGACACTCATCGACGGCGGCGCGTGTTGAGGCAGATGCCCCCACGACGGCTCAGGCTCCGGCCCCATCTGCAAGGTGAGCGTGCCCCCGGCCATCATGTGCTCGTGCATGATCCAGGGCCGGTCAAACGCTTCGCCGTTGAGCGTCGCCGATTGAATGTACATGTTGGAGGCTGAGGCGCCTTCGGCGTTGATCGTAAACGTCCGCCCGTTGGCGAGCCGGAACGTGACGACCTCGAAGAGCGGGCTCCCGATAGCATAATACGAAAGTCCGGGCGCAACCGGATACAAACCGAGGGCGCTGAAGGCATACCAGGCCGACATCTGCCCGGCGTCGTCGTTGCCGCTCAAGCCGCCCGGCCCGGTGCCGTATTCCTCGGCCATCAGCCGGCGGACGCGCGCCTGCGTCTTCCACGGCGCCCCCGCATAATTGTAAAGGTACGCAATATGGTGGCTCGGTTCATTGCCGTGCCAGTAGAGACCTTGATCGAAAAGCGTATCGAGCCGGGCAACGAACCGCTCGCGCCCGCCCATCAGGTCGATCAACCCCGCCATATCCTGGGGCACATACCACGTGTAATGAAAAGGTGTCCCCTCCGTGATGAACTCATACTTCCGTTCGGCAGGATCGAAGGGCGTCGTCCAGGAGCCGTCGGCATAGCGACCCCGCGCAAAGCCGGTCTGGGGATCGATGACGTTTTTGTAGAACGCGGCGCGTTGCATCAAGGCCTGAAAGTCGTCTTCGTGGCCGAGCGCCCCCGCCATCACGGCCAGGACGAAGTCGTCGTAGGCGTATTCGAGGGAACGCGAGACCTGCTCCTGTTTGTGGAATGCTTCCTCGACGGGCTCCTCCATCGGCAGATAGCCGTGGTCGAGGTAGGGCTGAAGCGCACGCCGGCCCTTGCCGTCGAGATACGCGGCGTAGTCGGGTGTCTGGGTGGCATTTTTGAGCATGAAGGCATAGGCCCGCTCGGCATCGAAGCCCTCAATCCCTTTCATATAGGCATCGACGATGACGGGGATGGCGTGGTCGCCGATCATGGCAGAGGTGTAGCTGTTCCAGCTCGGAAACGTGGGCAACCACTGCCCGTGCTCGGCTTTCGCCAGGAGCGACTGCACCATGTCTTGCGCGCGTTGTGGGGCCAGGAGCGTCAGCAGCGGATGCACGGCGCGGTAGGTATCCCAGAGCGAAAAATCGGCATAATAGTCAAAGCCTTCTGCCGTATGCACCGCGTCGTCATCAGCAAAACCCACGTAGCTCCCATCGGCGTCGCTGAAGAGGCGCGGCAAGAGCATCGCGTGATAGAGCGCTGAATAAAACATCACGCGCTCTTCCTCCGTCCCCCCCTCGACGGTCACCACGCCGAGCGCGTCGTTCCACGCTAGCTCGGCCTGCGCGCGCACCGCATCGAAATCCCAGCCCGGTATCTCCGCGTCGAGGTTTTTCTGCGCCTGCGCGACGCTCGTAAACGACGTGCCGACCTTCACGTGAATCACCTCGCCTGGGCTTACGTCGAACTGCACGAAGACACCGATGGCGGTGCTATCGCCCTCGCCGCCGAGACGAAGCGCGCCGGGGTTCGCGTCCTCGCCTTTCCACGTGCCGAAAGCTTTGAAGGGTTTATCGAAGACCGCCTCAAAATGGCCGCTGAAGCCTGCCGGCTGCCCCCATCCCTGGTAGATGCGATGCGCCGGATTGGACCCGCGCACCGCGTTTTCTTCGGGCAGCAGTTCGACGGACCCGACGCCTTCGTCGCTGTTCGGGGTGATGATGAAGGAGGCTGTGGCGTTGTCTTGAAACGTGAAACGCAACAGGCCCGCGCGGGCCGTGCCGGTCATCTCCGCGTCCACGTCGTAATCGTCCAGATGCACCCGGTAATAGGCGGGCGAGGCTGTCTCCGTCTCGCGCGAAAACGCCGACGCGCGCGCCTCCGGGCCGGTCCGCAGCACGTCCGTCATCGGCATAATCGTGACGCTGCCGTAATCCTGCGTGCACGACCCGCTCATCCAATGGCTCCCACGAAACCCCTGAATGCGGGTGTCGCTGTGGTAATACGGCGCGACGCATTTGGTCTCGGTGTCGCGGGTCTGCGGCGTCCACTGCGTCATGCCGAAGGGCACCCCGGCGGTGGGGACGGTCTGCCCGCGCGGTTCATTGTCGGCCTCGCTATGCCGCAACGCGCTAACCGTCGTCGCCGACCCGGTGCCGATGAGCGGGTCTACGTAGGCCAGCGGCTTCTCCGAAGGATTCGGATTCGGCTCTGGGCTACATCCCGCCAGCAACGCCATCAGGACGATGCCGGCTGTGCCAATGAAAGTACGTCGGAAAGAAAGAGTCATGACGGCCGGGGATAAGCGTTATGTGGCAGAGTAACAGAAAGCCGTGTCAGAAGCAATGCCTGGATAATTCGTTCGAGATTTTTACCTTGACGCGGCGCTCCATAAGAAAACTTCCCGACCTTTGTTCGTAATATTGCGAACAATGAAAAACTTAGGAGCGTATGCCGGAAACGAGAGTAGTCTTCTACAAAGAAGACGATGACAGCGTCCCGATCCTTGCGTGGCTCGATAGCCTTCCCAAAAAGGTGAAGGTTAAATGCCGAAAGAGAATCGAGCGACTTGGAAATCTAGGACATGAATTGAGACGCCCTGAAGCCGATTATCTGAGAGACAACATTTATGAACTCCGGGTAAGGTATCAGCGCGTGAACTACCGCATGCTCTACTTTTTCCATGGACGGACAGCCGTTGTGGTCTCACATGGGCTGATCAAGGAGCGAGTTGTCCCGCTAAGGGAGATCAATCGTGCTGTAGAGCGCAAAGGAAAGTTTGAGCTAGATCCGGAGAAGCACACCTACTTGGAGGACGAAAATGGCAAAGGATAAAGAAAAAAAGCGAAAACCGACTTCCGACGCTGTTGAAATTCTACATCGCCGGTATTTCGAGGGAAATCCGGAAATGCTAGAAATGCTTGAAGAGGTCCGTGCAGAAGACGAGATAGCACGCAAGATTTACGAGCTTCGCACGGAAGCCGGCCTTTCACAAAGAAAACTGGCCGAACTCGTCGGAACCACGGCTTCTGTGATCTGCGACCTTGAAGAAGCTGACTACGAGGGGCACTCGCTGTCGATGCTCAACAGGATCGCCGCTGCCGTCGGCAAACGCGTGGAAATAACGTTTGTACCGCTTGAGGGTGACGCAGCCGCGTAGCAATGCGTAAAACGTAAGGGTGCTGCTAACAACGGGTGGTGGGGCACCCTTACGTTTTACGTTTCACGTTTTACGTCCTGCCCAACCTACTGTGAACTTACGCCGTTGTGTCCCAGCATCGCCGTCAAACAGAAGACGGCATCAGCCATTTCGGCAGCAGGAGGATCACATCCGGCAGCACGATGATCAGCAGCAGCACCACGAGCATCGGCACGAGGAGGATGACGACGTCTTTGAGCACATCTACCACGCGGATCTCGCCGAGGGCGCAACTGATCAGCAGGCACAGGCCGTAGGGCGGCGTCACCAGCCCGAAGGCCAGCGCGACG
This sequence comes from Rhodothermales bacterium, assembly GCA_028278205.1. GTDB lineage: Bacteria > Bacteroidota > Rhodothermia > Rhodothermales > Bin80 > JANQES01. Next base: position 61,972 of record JANQES010000038.1, on the reverse strand, counting down.
ACGCCGATGATGGCAAAATGAATCGGGTGGAACGCGGCGGCTTCTGCCACCGGCCACAACACCGTGCCCAGGATGATGATCGCCGGGATCGCGTCGATGAACATGCCGATCAACAGAAACGCCCCGGCGATGACCAGGCCCGTGCCGATAAACCCGAAGCCCAGGCCGTCCAACTGGCTCACGAGGGCTTCCGGCACTTTGAAAAACGCCAGCAGGAACGCAAACGCCGAGGCCGTCCCCACGGCAAACAGCGCGATGGCCGCAAACCGCGCCGACTCGTAAAACACCTCCGGCAACTGCCGCAGCTTCATACTGCGATACCCCATCAACCCGATGATGAGCGCGTAGACCACGGCGATAAACGCCGCCTCGGTGGGCGTAAAAAAGCCGCCGGCAATGCCGCCGACGATGATCAGCGGCGTCAGCAACGCGCCGAAGGCTTTGGCGAAAGACCGGGCCACGGCCATGAACGTGGCGCGTGGATATTGCGGATAACCGCGCCGCCGGGCGTAGACGTACACCGTCACCATCATCGACAGGCCGAGGGCCAGGCCGGGCAGGACACCCGCCAGAAAAAGCCCGCCAATCGACACCGACATCACGCCGCCCCAGATGATCATCAAAACGCTCGGCGGGATGATCACGCCCATCACCGACGAGCAGGCCGTCACCGCCACAGCTACCGATGCGTCGTAGCCCTCGGCTTTCATCGTCGGAATCATGAGCGCGCCGATGCCGGCAGAATCGGCGGTGGACGAGCCGGAGATGCCGGCAAAGAGCATGCTGACGGTTACGTTGACGTGCCCCAGGCCGCCGGGCAGATGCCCGACCATCGCCCGCGAGAGGTTCATCAGGCGGTCGGTGATGCCGGCGGCGTTCATCAGGTTGGCCGCCAGCAGAAAAAACGGGACGGCCAGCAGCAAAAACGAGTTGTACGCCTTGAACATCTCGATGAAAAGCAGCGTGATCGACAGCCGCTCATGAAACAGGAAAACCGGGATCGTAGCCAGCCCCAGCGCAAACGCCACCGGCACCCGGAGCATCACCAGCACCAGGAACATCACCAGCAAGAGGCCTGCTATCTCATACGGACCCATCGCGCGCCTCCTGGTCAGTTTGCTTGAACTGCGTGTCGAGGCGCTCGATCAGAAAAAGCATCCAACTGAGACCGGCCAGCGGCCAGGCGATGAAGATCGTCACCATCGGCAGGCCGGCGAGTTCGGAATGTTGGATCGCGCCGAACGCGACGAAGGCCCAGCCACCCACCACAAAAACCGCCGCCGCTATCAACATCAGCGCGATATAGAGCACGTCCATCCGGCGTGACAGGCGCGGCGAAATATTGGGAAAGAGGTCGATCTTAAAATGCGTCCCCTCGCGCACGGCGATGCTCGACCCGACCAGCACGATCCAGATGAACGCAAACCGCGCCATCTCTTCCGTCCAGATATACCGAGGCACCACGTCGACGTAGCGAGAGAGGACCTGCAAAAAGACCGGCACCATCAAGAGCATCATCAACCCGGTCAGCAACCGTTTGAGGAAGCGGAAGTAGAGGTCCGTGAATTGTTTCATAAATCCAAAATCGTCAACGGATAGCGTTGATAGCCGCCAGCACATCCGAAGCCCCGGTCTCGCGGGCGAAGGCGGCCTTTACCGAGTCGGCCAGTTCGAGCATGGTAGCGCGTTCGGAGAAGGTGTGCAAGGTGATTTTGCCGTCTTCGGAGAGTTGCCGCATCAGCGCGTCGTCCTGGGTCATCTCTATATTTCGTTCGAAGAGGGCGGCTTCGACGCCGGCTTGCACGATGGCCTGCTGCAACGCCTCGGGCAGCCGCCGAAACGTCTTGCCGCTGAAGATAAGCGGGCGCACGATAATAGACACGGTGCTCAGCGACACCTCCGATCCCACCTCGTACCACTTCGACTGCTCGATGGCGCTGGCCGAGTTCTCCGCCCCGTCGATGACGCCGGTCTGAAGCGCGTTGTAAACTTCGGCGCTGCTGATGACCGTGGGCGAGGCACCCAGGGCGCTGAACATCCGCGTCTGGATCGGTGCGCCCTGCACGCGCATGGCAAAGCCGCGCAACTCGTCCATCGTGCGCACCGGGCGGCGTCCGAAGAAATGCCGTTTCTCGCCGCCGCCGTAGCCCAGCACCAGCACGTCGGCGCGCTCGCGGAGATCGTCTTCGACGCGGCGGAAGACGTTGGCCTCCATCGCCTTCGTATAATGCGCGACGTCGCGGAAGGTGAAGGGGATGTCCATGACGGTGGCCATGCGCGAGAAGGTGGAGATGTGGCTCGGCGAAACGATGGCGTAATCGACGACGACGCCGAGGTTCATGTAGCCCATGTAATCCTTCTCGACGCCGAGTTCTCCGTTTTTGTGGAGGATGAATTCGAGCCGCTCCGGCCCGTCGTAATGCGCCGCGACGCGTTCGGCGAAATGCTCCAGCGCCTTCGTATAGGAATGGCGGTCGTCGAACTGTGAGGCGCCGTGCAAGACGATCACGGCGTCGTCCGCCATCGCCCCGACGAGCCACCGCGCTCCGAAGCCACCGGCAGCCATAAGGATGCCGACGACGAGGAGGACGAGAAGGGTGTGTCTGTTCATCAACCTTTTTGCTTTTGGGTTCGAATTTTAGATTTTGGATCCAAAATCTAAAATCACAACCCTGCTCGCCAGTTACCGATCACCTCGGTATTCCGCAAAGCCCGGTCGTAGAGCCTGAGCTTTGGAATCGCCCCGTCGAGGTTCGGGCCGAGGCGGAGGGTTGGGCCGCCTTTGGGGGATTGCAGATGCGGGCTGAAGCGGCCCCAGCCGAACTGCCGGGTCTCCCCGCCGTCGCACACCGCGCCGTCGATCACAAAAGTAATCACATGCGGTCCGCCGTCGATGACGAGGCCGGCGTGGTGAAGCTGTCCGGCTTCGATCAGGTTCGGATCGCAGGCCCAGCGGTTTTCCGTCATGCCGTCGCAGAGGGCGATCTCCAGCGTGCCCTGGTCGGTGGTGTGAATCCAAAAACCTCGTCCGTCATCCGCGCGGTTATCGACGATGAGTTGGCCTGCTGCGAGGCTTTCGAGGCGGACCCAGAAATCGAGCGAAAAGCCTTGCCGTGTTTGCCTGGCGCGGTAGTCGGCGAAGCGTTCGTCGAGGACGCAAAAATCGGGCAGCCAGGGCATCGGCGCTTCCGTGCCAGCGGCGTCGTTCACCTCCAGCACGAGGCCGTCTTCGGCCACGTCGGCCAGATCGAACTGACGCCAGAGGCCTTCGAGCATCACCGGGTCGAGTTCGTGGATGCGGCCTGTGTCTTTGTTGGTTTCGGTGACGAAGTAGCGCCCGTCGTCTTCCAGCAAATCCGGATAGCTGATGCGGACGATGGGGTCGTCGGTGTAGAGTGCGATTTCCGGCTGAGACCATTGGATGCGCCTGCCGTCCGGCCCATCCACCTCGACGCCGCCGGCCAGCCAGACCGGGTTGCGGTTCTCGAACGAATAATGGCTGTTGCGGGCAATGCGCTCGCGGAAGCGCGGGCCGCCGTGGTTATGAAACCAGTAGAGGTATTGGCCGTTGCGGCATTTCCACGCGAAGGTGGCCGAACGCGGACACTTCACCCGGCGCCCGTCGGCATAGCGCATGTAGTCCGGCTCGGTCCAGGTATAGCCGCCGTCGCGGCTGTAGGCTACTGCCGACCATCCGGCGATGGTGCGGAAGACACAGTGTAGCGTGCCGTCGCTCAGCGGCGCAAAGCTGTGCTCCTCCGCAATCGGCCCGCCCCCCTCCGGCGCGCGCAGGCCGATGCGTCCCGCAGGCAACGTCTCCCAGGTGATCTTGTCCGGATCGCGCTCGGTGAGGATGTTATCGCTTTTGAATAAGACGCCTTCGGACCGCGAAAAAAGCCCCTCGCCGAACCGCCCCACTTTGGTGAACGGCACGTACGCCGCCTTGCCCAGCACACACGGAATGGCCGAGTTCATCCCGAAGCGGATGCGGCCCTGATACGGATTCTCCGCGTCGATCTCAAACGTGCGCATCGGGATGACGTAGCGCCGGGCCGACCACGCGCGGCCATGGTCGTCGCTGTACTTAAAGACAAAATCGCCGAGCGAATCGACGCGGGTGCAGAGGCCGGTTTCGTAGGGTGGATTGTCTCCGGCCACTTCGCGAAGGTTGTCGGTGTTGTAGATATAAAACGCGTAGATGCGCCCGCCGGGCACTTTCAACAGCACCGCTTTGGAGCCTTCCGGCCCCTCGGCGGGCTCGATATCGACCGGCTCCGACCACGTGCGCCCCTGGTCAAGGCTGCGGCGGATCGTCGTGCGCTGGCTGCGGTCGGCTTCTTGCCAATCACCGATGGTGAGGCTGCACACCCACGCGCCGTCGTCGGCCTTAACGATGAAGGGTTCATCCACGTAATGATTGCCCGCGTGGATGACGCGCCCGTTCTCGATCCGGCGTCCGTCGAGGCGTTGTTCGGTCGGCTTATCGGCGAAGGAGGCCAGGAAGCCGTCCATAAAAATCTTGTAAGGCCGGGCTACGGTTGAAGGGTTGGTCATACAATATCTCAGTCTTTTTAATGACGAGCGAGGGGCGAAGGGCGAGGAGCGAAATCCGACAATCGCCCTTCGCCCCTCGCCTTTCGCCCTCCGAACGCGGCGCGTCTAGAAACCGCCTTGTATAAGGGATGGCATGAACCGGCATAATACGCTCACTTATCATTCCACATCGGCGGGATTTTCTGGGTGAATTTGACGCCGGTGATGCGGTCGGTGTTGTCGTCGCGTCGCCGCATCTGAGGCGGGAAATCACCCGTCTCGTCGATCCACTCGTCGAGCACGCGGGCCAGTTCGCGGACGGCTTCCTGGTAGGCGGGGTCATCGGCTACATTGTTAAATTCGCCCGGATCGCGTTCGAGGTCGTAGAATTCGATGCGGGGGCGGGGCGCTTCGAAGAGGCGAGCCTGCTCCGGCGTCAGCGCGCCTGCTTTTTTGAGATCGATGAGACTGAACCACGACGGGCTGCGGCTGGCATCGGCGGGCGTGCACAGCGGCAGGTGGGTATAGGCATTGCGGATGAGCTTGTAGCGTGCGGTGCGCACGCTGCGGATGTGCTCGTCGCAGTTATGCCAGTTGCGCTCGCTGAAAATATAGGTTCGCCCCGGCGCCCGCTGATCGGTCAGCATTGGTCGGAGGCTCTGGCCGTGCATGTGCGGCGATGGATCGGCGCCGGCCAGATCCAGCAACATCGGCGCCAGATCGATCACGCTCACCAGCCCTTCGTACGTCGTTCCAGCTTCGATCCGGGCGGGCCAGGAGAAGATCAGCGGCGTGCGGATCCCGGCGTCATAGGCCGTGCCCTTGGCGCGGGGAAACGGCATCCCGTTGTCGCTCAGAAAAATAACCAGCGTATTCTCGCGCACCCCCCGCCGTTCCAGTTCGGCGATGAAGCGCCCGATGTTGGCGTCCATGCGGGCGATCTCGTCGTAGTAGAGGGCGAGGTCGGCGCGCGTCTCCGGCGTGTCGGCCAGGAAGGGCGGCACCTTCACCCGCGCCGGATCGTGCGGCGGATCGAAAGCGCCTTGCTGGTAAGCACGATGGGGATCGCGGAAGCCGACCCACAGGAAGAAAGGCCGTCCGGCGGCGGCATCGAGAAAACCCGGAAACGCCTCCGCGGTCTCTTCGGCGTACCAGTTGAATTGCCGCTCGCCGTTGGGGCCGTAGTGCTGCTTCCGCATATCGCCGGTGAAATAGCCCTGTTGCTGGAGATACGTGGGCACGAGCACCTCGTCGTCGGGTAGCGGCATGTGCAGATCTTCGGCGCCGGTGGCGTGGGGATACTTGCCGGTGAGGATGCTGATCCGCGAAGGGCTGCACTGGGCAATCGTCAAAAAAGCGCGCTCGACCTTCAACCCGGACGCCGCCAGCGCGTCGATGTTAGGCGTGTGGACTGCGTCGTTGCCGTAAACGCCGAAGTCGTTCCACCCCGCATCATCAGCAATGAAGACAACGATGTTGGGCGAATCCTGGCCGTAGCTCTCGATAATGAACAGGAGGACGGCGAGCAGGGATAGGGTGCAGCGAAAAGCGAGCATAGGCGTTGGGGAGCGTGGAATGGGAAAGTGTTCTTAGCAGATCAAAAAAAGACTTCCCAACCTAACTCGTTCCCATGCTCTGCGTGGGAACGCAGCCTGGGACGCTCCTGCGTCCCGTTTGCGACGCAGGAGCGTCGCGATTCTACACTCCCACGGAGGACCGGGGGAGCGAGCAGGGGAAGGAAGTTATTTCTAGGCTCGCCCTTAGAAACGTCTCAGCAAAGCACCCTCACGTTTCACAGAATATCAAGGATAAACCGCGCAGCCTCACTCAGCCGGGCGGTGGTTTCCGGGCGGGCGTAATGCCGCTGATCCGTCTGTTGCTTTTGATCGCGGCGGCAGAAGTAGGCGTGCATGGCACGGCGGGGTTTGTCCGTCCGGTTCCGGGTGCCGCCGTGCCAGGTGTGCGCGTTGAAGATGACGACCGTCCCGGCCTTGCCCAGGAGCAGCACCTCGTCGGGATGCGGCGCGGCGGGATCGTCCATCGCCTCTTCCGGCATGGCGTGGCTCCGATGCGACCCCGGCACAACGCGGGTGGCTCCGTTGGCTTCGGTGAAATCGTCGATCAGCCAGATGGAGTTGCACACGAGGTATTGACCGGGCGCCACGCTCGCGTTCCAATCTACGTGCAGCGGTTGATGGCCGTGGCCCGGCAACGCCGCGCGGCCATTGAGCGAAGAGAGCTTGCACTCTCCGCGCAGCACGCGCGCCACGCCCGCGAGCACACGCGGATGCGTAAAACACACCTCGAACAGCGGGTCTTTGTTGACCAGATCGCCGAGGCGGACGGCCCCCGCATCGCGCCGAAACCGAATCCGCCCGGTGCCCTCGCGTTTGCGCAATTCCCAGCCGGCCCGCTCGCCTTCTTCGCCGGCAATGGCCTCCAACCGCGCGCCGAAGGCCTCCACCTGATCGACAAACACCCCTTCCAGCGAAAGATAGCCGTTGGCATCGAGAAAGGCTTTCTCGTCCGGCGTCAACGTGTCATCGCGCACGCCGAGCACCGCGAGAGCTTGTTCCATCGTCATTGTTTTGGAGATTGATCAATAGCGCGCGTTGTAGCCTCTTGTAATGGCACACCGCGAGATGATTACAAAATCCGAAATCCAAAATCCGAAATCCAAAATCAACCCCGCCTCACCATCGCACCCCGTCGTTGGTCTTGATCAGGTGCGCGGGCATCGGATGGTCGACGTCGAAGACGTGGAGGGCCTCGCTGGGTTCGATGACGATGCCGCTTTCATCGATGGAGCCGTCCGGCGCAGTGATGGTTTCGAGGGAAAGGCCCAGGTGTTTAGCCAGAAACGCATAGGCGCCGATGCGTTTCGAATAGCCGTAGTCGTGGCCTTCGTCGGGGAGGTGGATGTTCGCCACGCGATCCTCCGCGCCGTAGAGCCGGTAGACGCTTTGGATGTAGGGAAACTCGACCTCCGGCGTGTTTTTGGTCCAGTCGTCGCCGTCTGAAATGACGAGTTGCGGGCGGGGTGCGGCCAGCGCGGCAATCTCGACGTTGTTGGTCTCGTGCGCAGCGCTTTTGTGGATGGGCAAGCCGCTTTCGCAAACGCAGCCGCCGAAGAAATGGGCCGAGATCTGCACCACCGGCACCGACACCGCCACCCGATCTTCGACGGCCGAAAGCAAAAACGACTGCGTGCCGCCGCCGGAGGCACCGGTCACGGCGATGCGTGCAGGATCGATCTCGTCGAGCGATGTCAAGAAATCGACGGCGCGGATGCTGTTCCAGAGTTGCAAAGACAGCGTCTTGGGATGGTCGTGCGTCCAACCCACCTCGCGCAATTCGCCGTAGCCCACCATGTCGTAGGTCAGCACGACGGCGCCCATGCGCGCCAGCGTGGCGGCGCGCTTTTGCATGTTGGGCCGGAAGCGACCGTAGTTGCCCGGCTCATTCCAGTGGCCGTGCGGGCTTAAAATGCCGGCATACGGCCCCTCGCCCCGCGTAGGCCGGTACAAACTCCCCGTGACGAAGACGCCGGGCAAGCTCTCGAAAGCAACGTTTTCGACCGAGTAGCCGTCGTGCTCGCGTTTGTTGTGGAAGAGCGGGCGCAAGGGCGTTCTTTCGGGGAAAGGAAACAGGTTGGCGCCGCGCAGGATGGCTTCGCGGATCCGCATGGCGCGCGCTTTCCATTCGTCGAGGGTGGCGTAGCTCTCGCTGAAGCGTTCGAGTTGCGCCCGCGCCTCGTCTTCGCTTTGATAGTACCCCAGGCAGAGTTGGACGGGCCCCTCAGGAACGAGCAGGAAGCTCGGCCTTAGCGCAGGCAGATCCGGCTGCATAGCCAGGTAGACATCGGCATAACGCCGCCCGAAAGCCCGCAGCGATGCAGCGTCGAAGTGGACGCCGTCGCCGTTGTGCGTCAAGCCCATCGACGGGACGACGGCGGTATAGGGCACCGTCTTCGGCGCCCCTTCGTGGGCGGCGCCGACCAGCTTCCTGGCGTCGCTCCAGGGATGATCCGGAAACTGCCCCAGTTTGCCGATCAGAAACGGCAGGTTAGGATTGCCGAGGTCTTGACGGAACCGTTTGATCAGCGCGTGGAAGCGGGTCGAATAGAGGCGGGCGCGCTCCGGCTGGCTGTCGCTCTCGCCTTGATGCCAGAGGATGCCTTTGAGCGTACCGTCTTGCAGGGCCCGCCGCGCACGCCGGATGGCATCGTCGTAGGGATAGGTTCCGGTTTGAGGATGCCGCCCCCCCGGCTCCCACGCCGCAAGAGCCGACCCGCCGACAGCCGCAGGAATCAACCCAATCGTAATCGACGAATCGCGCGCAGCCAGTTCGATGCCGAAGCCCCGCCCCAACCCTACCCCGGCGCTGGGCTTGTCGAAATGAATCGGATCGACAGCGGGCGCCCACTGCTGATCCTGGGTGAACGCCAGCACACGCGGATGCGCCACGCGGTCTTGCTCCTCGACCTCGCCGCGCCCGGCCATGTTCGATTGCCCCACCAGCAGAAACAGGTGGAATTGCTCTTCGGGCGGCAGTTCGAGGGAATCGGGAAGGCTCTGGCCGTACGCCCACAGCGGCGCGGCCAGGCAAGCCGTTACGATAAGTAGTGCGTTTTTGAGTCGCATGGCTGCGGATTTTAGATTTTGGATTTTGGATTGGGTTGCGGAGAGAGAACAATCCAAAATCCAAAATCAGACCATCCCGTTTCAATCTGCCCTGACCACCCGGCCTTCCCGGGCCGACTGATAGGCCGCTTCGGTCATGCGCGTGGCCTGCATCCCGGCCTCGCCGGGGAGGGCGTTGGGCGTGCCCGCTCGCAGGCATTGCACGAAATGATCGACCAGCCCCAGGTGCGTGATCGACGGCGCGGGCAGGTGATGATGCGCTACCTCATTCCCGACGACGATGTCGAGATCGCCCGCGCCGAGGTTGCGGGCGAAGAGGCGCCCCTTCGTGCCCCAGACCTCGAATTCATCGACGGAGGCATCTACGTTCCAGTTAAAAGAGCCGGTGGCGTGCGCGCCGTTTTCGAAACGGACGGCGAGCGAACTGGCATCGTCCACGTCGAAGTCGAAGTGTTGGGTCTCGACGAAGGCCGCCACCGTGCGCGCGGTGCCGAGGAAAAGAGCGAGCAGGTCGAGGCGGTGCGTCGCTACGTCGGTGAGGAAGCCGCCGCCGGCTGTGCCCTGTTGGGTCAGCCACGCGCGTTCGCCGTCGGCGCGCGGGCTGTAGTAGTTGGCAACGGCAGTGCGCGCCCGCAACACCCGGCCTATCCGCCCGGCCTCGACGGCTTCTTTCATCTTGACGACGACGGGGAAGAAACGCCGGTAGTAGGCGATGATGAGTTGCACGCCGCAGTCCCGGCACGTCTCGATCATGCGGCGGCATTCGGCCACGGTCATCGCCATGGGTTTTTCGCAGAGCACGTGCTTGCCGGCGCGGGCAGCGCGTTCGGTCAGGTCGGCGTGTACATTCGGCGGGGTGGCGACGTAGACGGCGTTGACCTCGTCGTCGGCCAGCAGATCGTCGACGGCGGTATAGTAGCGTTCGGCGTTATGGCGGCGCGCAAAGTCTTCGGCTCGATGCGCGCGGCGGCTCATGACAGCCACCAGACGCGAATGCGGCACGTTGTAAAGCGCCGGCCCGCCCTTGTGCTCGGCCACATCTCCGCAGCCTATAATACCCCAGCGTACTTCGTCCATTGTAGATTCTTTGTTGATGTTTGGTGATTGGTCTGATGTGGGATACGGGATTCGAGATACGAGATGCAGGATGTTGGGTGCGAGATATCGCGGCGTTTTGCCAAGTCCCGTAGGGACGGCCTGTTTGTAGAAAAGAGCCCTTCCCTCAAGATGAGCCTCGTAGGGGCGACCTGTTGTTTTACAGGACGCTCCTACGGAGCTTCATTCTAAATGAGCCTGGAAATACTACAAACAGGACGCCCCTACGGGGCTCCTTCTATCATCCCGCATCCAATATCACACATCCCGAATCCCGTATCTCACATCCCGCATCACAACCCGTTCTTCCCCATCGCTAACACGTCTTGCCAGATCGACGGCTCGACGGGGATACCGTTTTCGAGGTTGTCTTTGCGCGTGGTCAGGGTTCGTTCGCCGGGATAGTAGATGGCGTCGGCGTCGCGGGCAGGGGTGGCGCTGTGGATGAAATCGAGGGCGCCGTTGACCGTTTCGGCGGCTTCCGCTTCGTCGAAGGCCGTCAGGTCAATCGCCATAAAAACCTGCGAGAGCGCGGTCTCTTTGAGCGGTTCGGGAGTGACCTGATGCGTGGCGAAGCCGCCGGAGAGCAACGCCGCCATCAGATCGAGCACGAGCGCGAGGCCGGAACCCTTCCAGTATCCGATGGGCAAAGGCCGCCCGGAAGCTTCGATGGCCGCCGGGTCGCGCGTCAGGTGGCCTTCTTCGTCGAAGCCGCCGTCTACCGGAAGCATGGCACCGCGCCGCCGGTACCCGGCCAGCGCCCCGTAGGAAAACTGCGACATCGCCATATCGAGCACGACGTGGCCTTCCGGGCGCGGCACCGCGATGATCACTGGATTGTTGCCCACTTTGCACTCGCGAGCGCCCCACGGCGGCAGGTTGGGCATCGTGTTGGTCCAGCAGATACCGATGGCGCCGGCATCGGCGGCCTGCCAGCCGTAGCTGCCGCCGCGCATCCAGTGGTTCGTGTTGCGCAGCGCCACGCAGCCCAGACCGTGCATGCGGGCCAGCGCCAGCGCCCGGTCCATGCAGGCGTAGGCGTTGAGGTTGCCCGGCCCCGACTGACCGTCCCATCGTTCGAGCGCGCCGAAACGCCCCACGCACACCGGCTCGGCCTCCACGTCGATAACGCCTTTTCGAATCATCTCGATGAAACGCGGAAAGCGGTTCAACCCGTGCGAATAGACCCCGTCGCGGTTCGTCTCGGCAAAGAGCCGGGCGCACAATTCGGCGCGATCTTGCCGGAAGCCCAGCGTGATCAGCGCGCGGAGCAATCCGGCATAGAGGTCTGAGTATGGTATTCTCAACATACGCTCCTTTCAGGCGGTCTCCTTGCGCAGCGTCGGCAATCGCACTGGAAGATATGATTTTTTCGAACTTTTATCGGCCCGCTCGCCGAACCACGTGGATCTAATCAGCGGATGCGAAAGCCGGCGGCCTCCAGGGCTTCATCCGGAGGCCGCCAGTTCTGCTCCAGATGATATCCGGCTCCCACGAAGCCATAGCCGTTCTCGACGTTTTGCAGCACGCCGGGCTGTGCCAGCAGTTCCGGATCGAACGTGCCGCCGCGCGGATCCCACGCTTCATTGACCACAACCATCCGCAATGTCATATCGAGGATTTTGAACCCATACTGCCGATTCGCCAGGCCTAGCTCAGAAAGAATGACCCCCATGTCTCGCCGGTCTAGAAACAGGTTGATCCCGATAAACCACGCCCCATCGATCTGTTTGACCCGGGTTTGATACTCAAAAACAACGCGCTCTTTTCCGAAGGGCAAAGGCGAATCGTCGAAGTCAGTCTGGACGTAGTACTCCACCTCAAGCTGCCTCAGGCGGGGTGCGCCCCGGGCAAGCACGGGCACCGTTATCGGAGACCAGTGCGTCGATCCTTCAAACAAGACGGGCTCCTGCGACACCAACTCAACACGAGGCGGCACAACGACCTCAACGCGCGTCACTGCGCCGTCCGAACGCGTGACGTCCAGGCGGTACGTGTGTCCGTAGGCGGCCTGAAACGGCGACCAGAACACGTGCGTGTAGCGCCCGTCGGCCTCCCGAAGCAGCGAATCACGCCACACCCGCACCTGACCTGTTTGAAGATCCGTCGAGGTGAAATGCGCGTCGAGCGGCTCCGGACGGGCCGGTTGAAGTTGATCCTCGACCGGAAAGACACGCACCCGTTGGGTGTCGGCTTCGGGCATAAAGACGCCGTAGAGCGTGAAGGGCACGTCGGTGCCGCGCACAGACACGACGTCCTCCTCGCAGCCGACGAGCAGCAGCGCCATCACACCGGCCACGACCGGCACACGCCACGCGGAAAGACTGCATCGCATACCCATCACTCAAAAGAGACTTCGAGCCCCAACGACGGCACCCACGGCAGTTGATCCACCCGCCGGAGCGTGAAGACATCGAGGTAAAAGAGGTTTCTACGGTCGTAGGCGTTGATCACGCTCGCCTGCGCCGCAACGCTTACGCGGCCCACCCGGAACGTCCGAGCAAGCGAGACGTCGAGCCGGTGGTAGGCCGGCAACACGGCGCCGAAAGGACGGTCGTAGATCACCCGGCGCTGCCCTGGCTGCTGCGACACGTCGCCGACGCTTTCGACGAGGGCGTAGCCGTCGAAGGCGACCGCCTGCGTGAACGGAAGGCCCGAGCCGAACGCCCAACGCGTGCCCAGGTCGAAGCCAAAGAGCGACACGTTCAGCAGCGCATTGAGTTGGTGTCGCCGGTCGTGCGAAGGGCGAAACGAGAGCCGATCCGTCCCAAACCAGATTTCCAGGGAAGGTTGCTCGGCCTTGTAGCGCGTGTTGGAGTATCCGTAGCCGACGTAGCCGTAGAACGTTCCCCGGCGTAGCTCCAGGCGCGCGTCGAAGCCGAAGGCACGGCCCGTAGCAGGCTGCAACGTTGTCGTAAAACGCGGAAAAGGCGTCCACTCGGCAACCAGGAGGTTGGTCAGGCGCTTGTAGAAGCCTTCGACGGCGACATCGAGCCCGGGCAGCGGATTCGTCCGGTAGCCCAGGATCACGTGTAGGGCGCGCAACTCCTGCCCCGGGCGTATGAGGCTGGCGGCGATGAGATCGGTAAGACGCAACGTGCCCGTGCTGTCCGGACGAAACGCCCTGGGACCAATCCGGTCAATCGCGCGCCGGGGCGCACTCGACCAGGCCGTGAAGACACTGGCCGCATCGCGCCGGTCGGTAAGCCCTACCAACTCCTGATGATAAAGTCCCACAGCGCCGCTCACCTGATGGCCTTGCCGCGCCCACACCACACGCAGCCGGGGTTCGAGAAACGGCGTTGGACGCACCTCGTAGACCTGCATCCGAAGGCCAGGACGCACACGCAACCCACCGCCAAGCTCGATCTCCTGCGCAATGTAGATCGCGAACGGCGTCAGGGTCTCATCGTTGACCTCAACATTCTGAAAAAGCCCTCCTAGTTCACTTGAAAGTCGAATATGACGCATCGTCATGCCTATGTCGGTGTTGATCCGGTCCCCGAAGAACGTCCATTCCATCGCTAGCTGGATGTCCCGGACCGAGGACGTGCGCTCCGGCACCTCTGGGGAACCCAGTTCGGTGTCGAAATGCGAGGCCGTAAGCCGGAGGTCAGCGGCCACCGGCAGCACACGCGGCAAAAGCAGATAGCGTGCCCCGACGGCCCGGTTCTGCCAGCGCACCTCCTCTGGCGGCGCCCCGCCGGTATCTTCACGGAGCGTGCCGCGGTCGTAGGTTTGCACAGCGCGGATAGAGAGACGGCTGCTGGCACTTACGTCCGCGTTGAGCTTGGCAAAGGCGTCTGCGAAGGCAAAGGGCAGCGGCCTGTCGATCAGGTGCTCGGCCCAGGGCTCAACCATCGAACGACGCACCGAGGCCAGGAGCGAGACGCGGTCTTTCACGAGCGGCCCTTCGAGACGGGCCGCGGCGAGAAACGGCGAGAGCGACGCAGCCCCGGCCACACGCCGGTTGTTGCCATTACGCGTCCAGACGTCGAGCACTGATGAGATGCGCCCCCCGAACTTGCTGGGATACCCGCCTGCATAGACATCGATGCGACGCAGAATGTCCGACGGAAAGGCAGAATAAAAACCAAGCACGTGAAAGGGTTGATACAACGTCATCCCGTCGAGCAGAACCAGATTCTGCGCGGGCTCGCCCCCTCGAATGAAGAGTTGCCCTCCCTGGTCCCCGGTGGCAACGACGCCGGGGAGCGTCGTGAGGTAGCTGGCTAGATCCCCGGCGACGTCGGGGGTGGGAACGAGTTCAATATCTCGGGGATGGACGGTCTGCTGCCCCGCGGTGATGCGGGCAGCGCCATCCATACGTTCGGTCTGCACCAGGACTTCGTCGAGCGTGGCCTCGTCCGGGTCGAGGGCAACGCTTCGGGTGCTGATCCCCCCCGGAGCCAGATCGAGCGTGTCGAGATAAGCCCGGTAGCCGATAAAGGAGATGCGGAGCGTATAACGGCCCGGTTCGAGTTGTGGAATCAGGTAAAGGCCGTCGCGCCGGGTGGCTGTTCCCCGGAGACGACCATCCCGACTTCGAAGCACGACGCTCGCCCCTTCCAGGGTTTGCCCATTCGAGGCATCGGTGACGAAGCCGCGGAGGGTGGCTCCCTGTGCCTGCGTCTGCCGCACACCGAGCAGAAGCATGGCCAGGCACAGGAACAATAGGTATCTGCTTTTCCTCACGCCCATGGTCCACACGCGCCGTTTCGACGCGGGCTCTCATCACGCCGGGTCGTGCCAGCGGTTGACCCCATTGGCTTTAAAGCATAAAACGTGAGAGTGCTGCCGACAACGTCTCTAACAGCACCCTCACGTTTCACGCTCTACATTTCACGTCTTACGCTTCGTCTACCGAAGCAGAATACTCAGCGTAATCCGGTTAACCGATCCGAAGAACTCGCCGAAGGCGCCGTAGGCATAGTCGGCCCGAATGCCGTAGCCGCTGCGTTCGAGTTGAACGCCGAGACCGCCGGTGAAGCTCTCTTCGTCGTAGTTGAACTTGTAGCCGCCGCGCAGGAAGACCGTGTCGAGGAACCCGTATTCGAGGCCCAGGTGCAGGCGTTCCCCAAAGTCGCGCGGGTGGACCCAGTCGAGGGCCAGCGTCAGTTCGCTGTTCGAAGGACCTTGCGCCGCGTTGAACAGGTTGAGCACGTTCATCGCGATGCCGAAGTCGAGCGTCAGCGGCAACTCGAAGCGCTGGTCGAAGTAGTCGCTCTGGTTGGAGAAGTTACGCACCGACGCGCCGAAACGCAGGTCGTGGAACCCCGGATAGTAGATCGTCCCGAAGTCGAAGACGATGCTGTTGACTTCGTTATCGGTGTCGATGATGTTGCCGGTAAAGGCATCGATGATCTGGACGCTTCCGAGATCCTGAAGGGCGTAGCGAATGTTGCCCCCGATGTAGAACTGGCCGGTGATCTGGCGCGCATAGGAGATCCCGACGGCCAGCTCGGTGACCTCGAATTCCCCCTGATCGATATAGCCTTGATCGCGCAGGCCGGGATCGTCGCCGCTCTGCCAGGGGCGGGTTCTGCGGAACGTCCCGTAGTCCATCGAGACGATGTTAACGCCGAAGACACCGATGTCACCGACGCGATAGGCGGCGGCAAGGCCGTAGAGTTGGATGTCGGCGATCCAGTCCGTCACGCCGGCGGTTACGTCGCCGCCGTCGAGCAGCGCCATCGCCGCCGGGTTAGAGAACATGGCCGTGGCGCGACCGGTCGTGCCCATATGGGTGCCGCCGAGGGCCGCCACGTCGGCGCCCACGTCGATCTTCAAAAAGCCCATCCCGGCCTGCGCAAACTTCGTGGCCTGTGCCTGTGCCAGAGCAGCAGTCCCCAGGCAAAGGAGGACCGCAACGAACGAGGTATAAACTAGTTTTCTCATGTTGCACCTCCTCATTTGATGACCACGAATTTGCCGATCGCCTGCTCGCCGGTGGGGCGACCACGCGGCCCGTCGAGTTCTTCAACGACGTAGATGTAGATGCCGCTGACGATCTCCATGGTGCTGAACGTATCCTGCCGTTCCCAGTCATCGTCGCCCGTGCTTGAGTCGTGCTCGATGGTCTGGACGCGGTCTCCGGTCATCGTGTAGATGTGGATATTGGCGTAGGCAGGCAGGTTGAGGAAGTTCAGACGGCGTTCCTCCTCGTAGTTGAAAGCGCCCTGGATGTGGAACGGGTTAGGCACCACCACGACGTTATCTTGCCAGCCGGGGTCCGGCGACCGCGTCGGCGAGAGGGCCTCCAGGAACTTGTCATCGGTCGTGCCGGTGCGGTTCAGGAAGGCGCTGCTCTCGACGCCGTCTATCGTGGCGGCGGCAACGTAGTAGTAGTAATCCTCACCCCGCGTGACGCTGTTGTCGATGTAATCGCGCGTGCCGGCGGGCACGGTGTCGAGGAGGAGGAACGTGGTGTCGGTTGGGATTTCGAGGGCGGCGGGCCGGTTGAGTTCGCGATAGATCCGATACTCCGTGACCGAGCCCGCGCGCGAGTCTGCCTCGGCTTCATTGCCCCAACTCAGCCGAACCTGATCGTTCTCGGAGAAGCCCTGGAGCGAAGGCGATGCCGGGGCCAGCGGGACGTTGAACGACCCTTGCCCCTCCCGCACGTTGCTGCTTTTCCACGTCCGGACGGCCTTGCCGGCATTCAAAAACGCCAGCGGGCGTCCGAGGTCAATGATGGCGTTTTTGGTCTGTTTATCCAGCGTCGAACCCTGCTGAGCGAGGGTCTGGCCGCCGGTCCACGCCTGAATGGCGGCCCATTCGTCCGTGTTGAAGAAGTTCGTCGCCGTCGCGCCGGGCCTGACGGTGCAGGGCTGGCACGGGATGGAATACGGCAATGAAACCAGCGGGAACTGCTGCGGGGCGCCGTTCTGATACGCCCGCCCGGCATCGATAGCCCAGCGGAAAGGAATCTGCCCCCCCACATACGCCGTGACGATCCGGATGTCTTCGCCGGGCTGCAACGTATACGGCCCAAAGCTGAAAAGCGCCGTCTTCTCTTGCTCTTCCAGCGGGTCGAACGCCGTGGTGTTGTTGATGGCGACGCTGGGATCCGGTCCGAGGTTGGGATCGAGGATGCGGTAGGGGCCGGTCTTGTCTGAGACGATCTGGCCGTTGGCATCGACGGTAGCGGCATAGGCGCCCGGGTTGGTGGGGTCCCAGCCTTGCGCCATGTAGTTGTAGATGTCTTCGTGGCCGGCCACGTTGAGGTCGGGCGCCAGTTCGCGCTGGCTCCACCCGGCCTTCCAGGGCTGCGCCGGGTTGTCCGTCTCATCGCTGGGACTGGTGTCTGCGTGCAACACCACCGTGCCGAAGAACTGCGGCTCCTGGAAGTGGCCCCACTGCTCGTCCGGCTTGGCGCGTGTGTCTTCGTTGGGTTCGGCGCTGGTCTGGTCGCCGTCCCAGGAATACCAGAAACGCAGCGAGTCGGCATTCGGGTCGCCGCCTGCGAAGTTGGCGTAGGTGGCGCCGTAGTAGTTGCCCCAGAGGTCCGCCGGATAGTAGGCGCTGGCGTGCGTCTCGGCCTGAAGACCGAAGTAAACATCCTCACGCACCTCGCCGGACGTGTTGGTGAACTTGTACTCCATGATGATATAGTCATCATGGTCGTCGTTGGCGAAGCCGTAGGCCCAACGCTCGATGTCGATCCCCGTCCAGGTGTTGAGGTGGACGTAGATGACGGCGTCGGCGGGGAGGTTCGAATCGACCGGATCCCCTTTGGCCTGGATGCTGGTCCATTCGTTCCCGTCAAGGATCTTGGCGGGATACGGATTGCGGAAGGTCCGTTTGAAAGCACCGGGCACCGGCGGGGTAACCAGTTCGATGTTGGAGAACTTGTTCGAGCCGATCTGGGCGACCTGGATGTCTCGCGTGACGCCGGTTTCATCGGTCCAGGTACGGCGGACGCCGATGATGACGGTGTTGGCCTCGAGCATCTCTCTCCGGTTGTCGTCGTCACCGGGCAGGTCGCGCGGATACGCGATGTCGTCGGCGGTGAGTGCTTCGTTGGTGGTGAAAACAAGAGGGCCCAGGTCCAGCGACCGGCTCTCCTGGGCGAGGGTGAGGTCAAAGGGAGCCAGCAAGAGAAGAAGAAGACACCCCGTAAAGACGAGATGACTTCCTTTGTATCGATATATCATAGCGTTCTGCGTTTGGGCGAACGGAATAAGAAGCCTGACGCCGGCCCCGTCGGTTGGCGGCCTTCAGAGCCGACGTCTTGATCTTTCCTAGAAGTAGAGCTTAACGCCGAAGAAGATGTCGCGATGTTCCAGGAACGTCCACGGCGAGAAGGCCGGCATGTCGATGTTGGCGTCCTTCCAGTCGCCCGGTTTGCCGGAGGTATTGTCGAAGCTGCCGTCTTCGTTCTGGTTCTGAGCCGAATAGCCCAACGACTCCATGTAATCCCGGCGCTCGTTCTTCCACCACCGGTGCCCGTCCCAGGCCCAGTTCTCGTCGGTGATGTTGGGGTCCGGCTGGCCGCTCCAGACGGTCATGTTGTGGTTGTTGAACAAGTTGGTCACGTCCACATAAAAGACCGTCTCGTAGGGGCCGCGCCGGAAGAGGCTCTTGGTCAGGCGCAGGTCCCACCGCTGGTACGGACGCCAGCGGACGTTGTCCTCGACCAGAGGGAACTCAGCCGGGTTCCAGGTGAACTGCGGCCCCCGCTGCCACGTGTAGAGCAGGTTGATGTTCAACCCGCCCAAGAGCGACACGTCGCCCAGCATCGGTCCGAAGAAATTGTCCGGCGTGTTGAAGTTGAGGCTGCCTTTGAAGATCGGGCGTACGTCCGGGTTGGAGACCTCGGTGTCGGCCAGCCGGGACTGCCGGCTCGGATCCTCGTAGAAGCGGTCAAAGCCGTACTCGGCGCCGCTCTCGACCAGGTAGTTGGCGCTGATCCAACCGCTGACGTAGGGCAGCACGTCGCGCCGCAGTTCGAGGAAGGCCTCGAACCCCCGCACGTCCCGGAAGCCCATGTTCAGCCACGTCTCGTAATCGCGCCCACCGTAGCTCAGCGGGAAGATCTCCACGTCTTCGACCTCGTTGTTGATGTCCTTGAAGTAGCCCGTCAGGCGCAGGTTCATCTTGTCGAAGAGATTCTGCTCGTAGCCTACTTCGTACTGGATCGTCCGTTCGGGCTCCAACAACGGGTTGCCCCAGCTATCGTTGTTAGCCAGGATGTATCCGCGCGGGGTGTCCATGCGCAGCGAGTACAACTGTTGGGCGTTGGGCCACTGATAGAAGTGCCCGTAGTTGAAGAAGATCTTCGCCACACTCGTAATCGGGTGCGAAAGCCCGATCCTCGGCGAGATCCGGGCGTGGGTCTTGCGCTCGGTGCCGATGTTGTCTCCGATGACCGTCTCCTTGATGCCGAGCACGCGCCCGTCCTCTACGTCGACCGTCGTGTTGCCGGCCGTGATGTGTTGCGAGTACGGCCCGTTGTCGCCGGCACAGTCATCCGGGTTGGTCAGGTCGCAATCGAGCGTGATGGGGAATTCGCCGGTCTGCAAGAAATCGAGGCGCACGCCGACGTTGGCGACGAAGCCCCGGAATTCGAGCTTATCCTGGAGATAGATGCCGCCTCGGATCTGGTCTACGTTCGAGTCCCAGACGCTGCCGCCGTTGACCGACGGGTCGATGGCTTCGTAGTACTGGTTGATGTCGTCGCGGCGCAGTTCGAAGCCGACTTTGACCTGGTTGTGCTGGCCGAGCTGGCTGGTGATGCCGCCGGAGAAGTCCCACCCGCGCGTGTTGGTTTCGTCGGCGCGCAGGTTGCACGATTCCATCCGGTACTCACCCGTGACGTCGCGCCAGTTGACGGGGCCGTAGCCTTTGGGCGCTTCGTCGTACCAGTGACTCCCGATGCGGATCATGGCCCATTCGCGCCAGCGTTCCCAGCCTTGCTGGCCGGCTGCCGCGCGTGCTTCGGCCTCTGCCGTGGTGCCGATACGTCCCGCATCGACGCCCGATCCGCTCGTTCCGGACGAACTCGGCACGGGCAGCCCGGCGGTGCTCAACGCGCCCGGAATAGGCGCGGTGTTGCGGAACTGCATCTCCATCTCATAGTCCACGCGGTCGTGCGTGAGGTTGACCTGATAGAAGGTGTTGGCCGAGATAGCATGCGTCCACTGGGCGCCGTAGACCTGGCGGGTTCGGTTGCCCGGCACCCCGCAGTGCGGATACCAGAACTTGTTCTCCGAGCCGGTAGACGTGAACGGGTTGCTGGAGATGAACCCGCCGATGCCCGGCCCCTGGCCGCCTTCGCCGCCGTTCTGCTTGCTGTAGAAGCCGTGCAGGTTCAGCTTCTTGCCGCCTCCAAAGGCCGTCGTCAGCTTGCCGCGGAAGTTGTTGTCCGTGTAAACCCGTTCCGGGAACCGGTAGGCGTACTCGGTCTGCGTGCCGTCGTACGACACAAAGAACTTGACCGCGTTGAGCCCCGGAATCGGCCCGCCGAGTGTGGCGCTGAGGCGGTAGTCGGGCTTGACGCCGGTTTGCTGCCAGACCATGTCGTCTGGGTCTACGCCTTCAGCAAACTGCACGAGGCCTTCGCTGGCCAGCCGCTTGAGTTCGTCGATGGCGTCTTGCGAGCGGTGCCGCCAGAGGTAGCGCGCATAGAGTTCCATGGGGTTGTCCTTGTGCGCTGCGCCCTCAGACAGGCTGGCCGCGACGTTGTCCCAGCCGCTGAAAAAGTCGTTGCCGGTAAAAGCGCCCGCGCCCGCATCGACAAAGGGGACCACCAGCGGCGAGTCGAAATCGAAGGGGCCGGGGCCGAAGTGTTTGTAGGCCGACGGGCTGTACTGGGCGTTGATCGACCCGGAGTAGCGCTCGCCGCCCTCGCGCGTGACCACGTTGATCACGCCGGAGCGGACGTTGCCGTACTCCGCCGAGAACCCGCCCGTCTGGACCTTGACTTCCTCGACCGCGTCGAGGTTGACCTTATAGTACGGTTGGTTCGTCAGCGGATCGCCCTGGTTGACGCCGTCTACGAGAAATAGCGACTCGTCGAAACCGGAGCCCCGGATCTCAGGCCTGTTTTCAACGCTGCCGACGTCGTTGACGCCGACCTGAGCCGTCAGCACGTTGTTAACGGACTGAAAGCGTCCTGCGTTGATTTCTTCGGCGTCCATGCTCCGCTCAGACGCCGCGATGTCGCGTTGGATGATGGGTTGTTCTGCCGTGACGACCACCTCGTCAAGGCCCACGGCGGCCTCCTGTAAGACGATGTTGACCTCGGTGGTCAGGCCGGTAGACACTCCGACGTTCTCGACCACCGCCGGCGTAAAGCCGATGAAGGTCGCGCGGAGCCTATACGTGCCGGGCCGCACGTTGAGGATGACGTAAAAGCCATCGTTGTTGGTGACAGTGCCAGTCGTCGTACCGTCGATGATCACGTTGACCCCCGGCAGGGGGTCCTGGTTCTGATCAACTACAGTCCCCGATATCTTGCCGGTCTGGGCCTGAACCAGCGTCACGGGAAGCAACAATACGACGAGGAGCAGTAGCTTTTCCAGTTTCATAATACGGTCCTCTTTTCTGAACGCTACCTGCTGGATAAAACGGTCGTGGCCGGGTGTGACTGCCGGGCCGCAGACGACGGGGACGAGGGGGCCGTCTGACCGTCCGGCACAACCACAAAACCGCCTGGCAACACAGGCGTTGCCATGCAGAGACCAGACCGTGAAATGACTACGCCGGCTGCTCATCGTGATGCTCCTCCAACAACCGACTCAAGCGCGGTGGAGAACGCCCGACAGAGAGTCTCGCCTCATGCTCAGTGACTCTACAAAAGCGCTTTTGTAATGTCAACATAAAAGGAGATTCCACCGAGTCTATTCAACATTATTTTTCCTTTTCTTCTCCATGGAAGCGGTTACATAATACACGCTCCCATCGCGGCAGCGAAAATCGGAGCTTTCTGGTGGAAGAAAAAAATAACCGCCCAGTCCCGGCGAACTTGTGCCCGCATGATCTCGTTAGCATCCCAACCTTCGTATGCGCCTGATGCCATGGACTCTCCCCGCCTCCCCCGCCCCGGATTGATCCCTGGATTGATCCTCCTCGCAAGCCTCGCCTGCTGCCTGACACCGGCAGCGCTGCACGCCCAGACCGACCCCGCCGGGCCGGCGCCCCTCATTGCCCAGGGCGATCAACTCCTGGCGCAGGGCCACACCGCCGAAGCGCGCAAAGCCTACCGCCAGGCCGTCAAAGACGACGACGGGATCGCGGCCCACATCGGGCTGGCGCGCGTGGACCTCGAAGAGCAAAAATGGGACGACGCCAAAGACCGGCTCGGCGACGTCCTCAAACGGGAGCCGGACCACACCGAGGCCCACTACTACCGCGCCATCGCCTACCGCGAACTGACCAAATTTCGCACGTTCAATCAGGCCCGCCATCGCCGGAGGGCCGAGGAGGATTTTACCTGGATCATCGAGCGGGATTCGCTTTATCGGGACGTGTACTACCAGTTCGCGCTCTTGAAGCGATACAACGAAAATTACGCGGGGGCTATCGAACTCGGCCACGCGCAGATCGCCCTCAAGCCGGATCTGGCGGAGGCGCAGCAGGGACTCTTCCGGTTCTATCGCTCCTACCTCAACCACACCGATCTCGCCGAGGCGCGGGCCTGGCTGAAAACCAGCGACGAAATGCACGCCGCTTTCTTCGCCGGTGAGACGATCCGGCGCGAAGGCCGCCTCGACGAAGCCGACGCGATTTTCCGAGATTTGCTCTCCAGACCGCTTTCGATTCCCGCGCAGCCGGTCTTGCTGGCCCGCGCGCGCATCCACTATCAAAAAGAAAACCCCGAACGCGCCCAACGCTTCGTCGAACAGGCCATCGACAAGATCGAGACGCCGCTGGAGACGGCCCTGGTCTTCGACGACTTCAAGTACATCATCAGCGAGAACGAACTGGCGTTCTATCGCACGCTGGAGACGTCCGAAGAACACAAGGCGTTTTTCCGGGCGTTCTGGGCGCGGCGCAATCCGCTGCCCGCGCGCCCGCTCAACGTCCGGCTGACCGAGCATTACCGCCGGCTCGTCGTGGCCGAGAAAGACTACGCCTACGACGGCTTCCGCCTCTGGTTCAGCGACCCGGACCGGCGCGGCGATCTGGTCTTCCCGGAAGCCTACGCGCTCAACCAGGAACTCAATGACAAAGGCCTCATCTACCTCCGCCACGGCCCTCCGGACGACCGCGAGAGCCAGGTCGGCGGAGACATGGAATTCCGCACGGTGATCGATAACACGGATGTCTACGGGACGCCCTCGGAGTATTCGTACAACGCGGGCTGGCGGCCCAACGAGTCGTGGCGATACA
Source organism: Rhodothermales bacterium (assembly GCA_028278205.1). Lineage (GTDB taxonomy): Bacteria > Bacteroidota > Rhodothermia > Rhodothermales > Bin80 > JANQES01. The sequence goes on along the minus strand of JANQES010000038.1, from coordinate 38,366 downwards.
ACGAACCCCGGCAAATGGACTTCCACTTCGTCATCGATGAAGGCGCCGAGGGCAACAACTGGCGGCTGACGCCCGCGTTGACCAACTTCGGGATGTTGGAGAGCCGCGAGCACTGGGGGCCGCCGTACTCCGAATTGGCGAAGGTCGTCCGCACGATGGCGGCCATCCAGGGCACCAAAGAGACCACATCTTCGGCCACCCGCTCGGTGGTGCGCTCGCTCGACGAAGAGATCTCCAATCAGGAAGCTGCCGCGCAAGACTCGCTCAGGGCGCAGGGGCCGAACCTGACGTTGGTGGCCGAGCAAAGCCGCAGCCTGCTCGAATTCACGACGATCCAGCAGCGCATGGTCGAACTGAGCCGCGAAGCTGTGACGCTGGCGCTGACGACCGATCAGCACACCTGGGATGAGGAAACCGCCGTGATCCCTATGCCCTACATTCCCGCAGCCTTCCGGGGCGACGACGGCCAGACGCGTGTCGAAATCTACTTCGCGCTGCCGCTGGGCACCATCACCAACGCGATGGAACAAACCAGCAACACGATCCGGATCGAACTGGGCTATGCCGTCCACGATTCTCAGTGGCGCGAGGTGGCTGCCGACGTGCAAACCAAAAAAGTCTTCACCACCACCGACCCGACGGCTGCGCTGATCGATTTCTACGAATTCACGGTGCCCGCCGATTCGTATCAGGTATCGCTCCACGGCTTTACGACGAAGACCAGCCAGGTGGGCGGCGATAAGTTCGGCTACCGCGCGCCGGATTTCTCGCAAGGCACCTTCGCGATGAGCGATCTGCTGCTGGCCGACTACATCGGCCCGGCCCAGACCAGCCGGTTCGACCGGGGCGATCTGCACGTCTCGCCCAACCCCTTCCTGCGTTTCTCGACCGAACAGCCCATCTTCGTCTACTTCGAACTCTATCACCTGAGCCTCGATGCGAACGACCGCACCAAATTCGAAGTCGAATACACGCTGACGCCGGAGAAGAAAGGCGGGATCCTGCGCCGCCGCAACCGCAACGCCCTCTCGATCCGCACGGACCGCTCCACCGAATCGCCCTCGCCCGTCGAATACATCGAGATCGACGCGCGCAAGGTCGATCCGGGCAACTACACGCTCACCGTCTCCATCACCGACACGATCACCGGCGAGATCCGCCAGCAGTCGAGGCCGATTGAGTTGTATAAGTATGATTGAGGTTTGTGAGTTCGAGATAAAGACGTTGGGGATGGGGAGAGTGGCCGCTTTAGCCCCGTAGGGGCGTCCTGTTTGTAGTACCGCCCCGTGCCTTTTAAAAACAAGCTCCGTAGGAGCGGCCTGTTCAGAAGAAACTGCCTCTTCCTCTTTGAACAGGCCGCTCCTACGGAGCTTGTTTGTTTTCTTTCAGGACGCCCCTACGGGGCTCAGAACATGACGAAACGCGTCTTCGCGTCGATCATTACGCATTCCCCAAAAAATCCGGATACCGCGCCGGGTCGGCTTCGTGCATCATGTCGTAGACGAGCGTGAAAATATCTTCGGCGTTGGGTTTGGAGAAATAGGCGCCGTCGGTGCCGTAGGCGGGGCGGTGGGCTTGTGAGGTCAGTGTGCGCGGTTCGGCGTCGAGATGGAAATAGCCGCCCTGTTTTTCGAGCACTTCTTGCATCATAAATGCCGTCGTGCCACCGGGCACGTCTTCATCGGCGAAGACGATGCGGTTGGTCTTTTGCAGGGATTGGCCGATGAGGCCGTGCAGGTCGAACGGCAGCAGGGTTTGCACGTCGATCACCTCCACATCCACGTCTACCTCGGCCAACGTGGCGGCGGCGTCGAGGGCGATCTCGCACATCGCGCCGTAGGTGACCAGCGTGATGTCTCGGCCTTCGCGGAGGATCTCCGGCACGCCCAGCGGCAGGGCGATGTCGGTCAGGTTGTCGGGGACGGGTTCTTTTTTTCGATAGCCCATCAACACCTCGACGACCAGCGCCGGGTCGTCGCCCTGGAGCAGGGTGTTGTAGAAGCCGGCGGCGCGCGTCATGTCTCGCGGGACGACGACGTGGATGCCGCGCACGAGGTGGATGAGGCCGGCCATGAGCGAGCCGGCGTGCCAGACCCCTTCGAGCCGGTGGCCGCGCGTGCGGATGACGACCGGCGCTTTCTGCCGCCCGGCGGTGCGCCAGTGCAACGTCGCCAGATCATCCGACAGCGTTTGCAGCGCATAGAGCATGTAATCGAGATACTGGATCTCGGCGATAGGACGCAGGCCGCGCATCGCTAAGCCGATGCCTTGCCCGGCGATGGTCGCCTCGCGGATGCCGGTATCGCTGACGCGGAGGGCGCCGTATTTGTCCTGCATCCCCGCCATCGTCTGGTTGACGCCGCCGAGGTCGCCCACATCTTCGCCAAACGTGACCACCCGCGCGTCGCGGGCAAAAACGCTGTCGAAAAAGCGGTTCAGGATCTCAAACCCGTTGACCTCTTCGGGCTCCGACGCATAGACCGGAAACACGGGCTGAACACGCAACGGCGACTCCGACGATTGGCTGGTGACGTGCGAGCTATAGGTGCGTTGATAATCGGCCACGTGGTCGTCGCGCCACTGCTTCAACACCTGCCGCTGCGGCATCGCCTCAGACCGGGTGAGCTTCAGCGTGTTAAAGATGACCTCCAGCAAGGTCCGGCGATAGGGCACCGGCTCGTGTTCCATCTTCTCGACGAGCGCGCGCAGCGCAGCGCCGTGCGTCGAGGCTGCCGCGATCTGCTCGACGAGCCGCTTCACCTCGTCTTGCTCTTGCATCCGGTCTTCCAGATAGAGCGTCCAGGTTTCGCGAACCTGCTCCTGCGCCAGCGCTTCCTCTTCGGCTTCGAGGGCTTCGAGATCTTTTTCCTCGATGACCTGCTCTCGGAGCATCCACGCGCGCATCCTCGCCACACAGTCGTGCTCGCGCTCCCAGGCCAGGCGTTCCTCAGATTTATACCGTTCGTGGCTGCCCGACGTCGAGTGCCCCTGCGGCTGCGTCAGGTCGGTGACGTGGATGAGGGCGGGGATGTGATCGTGCCGGGCGTGCCCCACGGCCTCGGCGTAGACCTCGGTGAGCGCCTCATAATCCCACCCCGGCACCGTGTAGACGTTAAAGCCCGGCGACTCGTCGCTTCGCCGGAAGCCTGCCAGCAATTCAGACAGGTTTTCTTTGGTAAACTGAAATCGATTGGGGACGGAGATGCCGTACTCATCGTCGAGAATCGAGATCACCGCCGGGGCCTGGAGCACGCCGATGGCATTGATCGATTCCCAGAACAGCCCCTCGGCGCAACTCGCATTGCCGATGACGCCGAAGGCTACCTCGTTTCCGTTATTCGAGAACTGCGTGAATGCTTGCAGTTCGGGCTCATGGCGATAGAGGCAGGAGGCCTGCGCCAATCCCACCAGACGCGGCATCTGCGCCGCCGTCGGCGAGATATCGGCGGATGCGTTGTAGCGGCGGCTGAGGTCGAGCCAGTGGCCGTCGTCGTCGAGGGCGTGGGTGGCGAAGTGCGCGGGCATCTGCCGCCCGGCGGAGTGGGTCTCGACCGCCGGGTCGGCGTGGGCGTAGAGTTGGGCGAGGAAGCTCTGGACGGTCAGTTCGCCGAGCGCCATCAAGAGGGTTTGGTCGCGGTAGTAGCCGCTTCTGAAGTCGCCGGGTTGGAACTGGCGGGCCATCGCTACGAGCGGCAGTTCTTTGCCATCGCCGAAGCCGCCGAACTTGGCGCGGCCCCGCATCACCTCACGCCGCCCCAACAGGCTCAACTGCCGGCTACGAAAGACGATCCGATAATCTCTGAGGATAGCCTCCCGCGCCGGATGCGCTTCGATCTTCTGTTCGGTTACGGATGGGGGCATGCGTTCTTTGAATTAGACGACCATTGCTGATTGCCTGCGTAGGGCGATTTTCAGATGAATTTACGCTATTGGAACCGGGAAGGAGAAAGGGGGAAAGGGAGAGAAGGGGAATATTGAATATCGAATAGGGAATATCGAATGTCGAAGTGTCAGTTCCTTCTACATTCGTAAATCCTTGTTCGATATTCGATATTCTCTACCCTCCCCTTTCTCCCACGCTCCCTTTCGAAAAACGTGTCACGTTTTACGCTCCGTTACATCCCAGTTCCTTCGCCGACGAAATCATCATACTGCGCTTCGACCGCGTCGGACGCCGCCTCGCCTTCGAAAACGACGAGGCGGTGCCGGAAGGTGGTCGCGGCGCCGGCGTCGAGGGAGAAGTTGAGGGTTTCCGCGCCTTCGCTGAAGACGGCCTGGCCCAGCGGGTTGGCGGCGAAGAGGCCGTAGTCGCGCGCGTGCCAGTAGGTGGGATAGCCCACGTTCTGCGGGTGATCGAGGAGGGCGAGGGTCACCGGCTTGCCGTCGACGACGCCGGAGAGCGTCAGCCAGCGGGCGCGTTTGCCCCAGACGTCCGGATAGCCCTCGATGCCCTCGCTGTTGCGATAGTGCCCGGTGACGCCGTCGTTGTTGAGCACCGGCACCTCGGTAGCCATGCCGCTGGCGTCGGTCAGCGTGATGGGCTCGTCGGTGGGCATCTCCAGCGCCCGCGTCAGGCGCAGGCCGAGCATACCCTCTTTGTTGTCGTTGAAAGCGACGGCTTCGTCGAGCGCTGTCAGCGTGGTGATGCGGTCGATGATGCGGGCGTCGTCCATGGCGTGGAAGACGAAGCGGGTGTCTTCGCGGAGGATCGGCGTGCCGTCGGGCTTGAGCCAGTCCATCGTCACGTCGAGTTCGCCGCGCGCTGCCCCGCCCTCGGCGCGCGTGACCTCGCGATGGCGGATCGTGCCCATCTCATCGGCGCGTTCGGCCGGGATGGCGTCGGAGTTGTTCCAGAAATCGAGCTTGTTGACGTCGCCGTAGTTGAGCCAGTAGCCGATGTGATGCGGGTGGTCGGTGCGTTCGCCCGGCTTCGGATCGAGCGGGAAGCTGCGCGTGACGGCAGCACCGGAGGCCGAAACGATAGGCCAAAGCACCGGCTTCTTGAGCACCGTGAGCGTATCGGTATAGAGATAGGCGGTAAACAGGTCGTCGCCTACAAAAACGTCGACGCGTTGCGCGGCCTCATCCGGCACCACACGCACCGCCAGCCCCTCATCACCGGAAGTCATAGCGGCCTCGCTCGCAGGCATCGTAGCCTCAGACGGTTCTTGCTCGCACCCGACCACGCTCATCATCACGAGCAGGCCGCAGGCAAGCAGCAGTTTGCTTTTTTGTGATTGCATAGCTTATCCCGCATGATTTTCAGTTATTGAGACGTTTTTGAGTCGGGGAATCGGAGAGTCGGAGAGCCGGGGAAAAAAATTCTCCGACTCCCCGACTCTCCGGCTCTCCGACTCATTCATCAACTCGCCACCACGTCCATCTTGGCGCTATCGAACGTGATGCGTTTGCCGGAGTGGAGCGCGGCGATGGTCATGCAGAGCGCCACCGAGTGGTTGTAGGCGGCGTGGATGTCGGCATTCGGTGTTTTGCGGCTGCGGACGCATTCCATCCAGTTGCGCATGTGGGCCATCGTGGCGTTGTCGCTGCCGGTGTTGGCCGCCGTGGCGATACCGGGCATGTCGTCGAGCTTCCTCTCGTCGAGTTGGAACGGCTTCATGCCCATGGCGGCGGCGTATCGTTCCGTCAGCCCGCCGTCCGGGGAGACCATGTTGGTGTCGAGGTTGAGCGTGCCGCCGTTGGAGTAGTACAACTCGCGGACGCGGCCCGACGCGTTGGTCTGACGTGACGAATAGACCACCTGGAAGCCGCTCGTCGGGTCGTCGAGCGGGCCGTAGTCGAAGACGGCGGTCATCGTGTCGAAGTTTTTGCGCCCGTCTTTCCACAGATAAATACCGCCGCCCGCGACGACGCTGCGCGGGTGCGGCAGGCCCGTAAACCAGTGTACAGTGTCGATCTGATGCACCATCCACTGATCCGGAATGCCGGACGAATAGGGCCAGAAAAGCCGGTATTCGAGGTATTTGCGCGGATCCCACCGCTCGAAAGGCCGGTTCATCAGGTAGCGTTTCCAGTCGGTATCCGACTCTCGGATCGACGCGGTGAGTTCGGGGCGGCGCCAGCGGCCCGGCTGGTTAACGTTCCACGTCATGTGCGCCGCGACGATGTCGCCGAACTTGCCGGCGCGGATGAACTCGTTGGCGATCATGTAATTGCGCGCGCTTCGGCGCTGGGTGCCCACCTGCAAGATGCGATCGCTCGCGGTGACTTTTTTGAGCGCCAGGTTGTTATCCTCCATCGTGTTGGCGAAGGGTTTCTCGACGTAGACGTCGCAGCCGGCTTCGACGGCCTCTACGGCGTGGAGGGCGTGCTGAAAGTCCGCCGTCGAGATGATCACGGCATCGACCAAACCCGATTCGTAGAGTTCTTCGTTGTTGCGCATCGGCTTGACGTCGTAGCCGCCGTCGGCGCCTGTCTGCCGGCTCAACTGTTCCCATTTGAGAAACGCCACCCCTTCTTCGCGCCGCCGGTTCCAGATGTCTGAGAGGGCGGTGACGTCGAAGTTCATCTCTTTGGAATAGGCCAGCAATGCCGGAATGAGCGAGCCGCGCGCGCGGTTCGAAAAACCGATGATGCCCACGCGCACGCGGTCGTTGGCGCCGAGAATGCGGGCGTAGCTCCGCGCCGTCATGCTGCTGCCGAGCATCGCCCCGGCCGCCCCCGCCGCCGCCGTCTTGATGAAGGTTCGTCGCGAGTGTTGCGTCTTATTGCCTGCCATGGGATTTACCTCCCCAGATTTTTTGCGAATGGCAAACGGCAAATGGGCAAATTGCAAATGGCAATCTGCTTACGAATCTACCTTTTGCTCATTTGCCCTTTTGCCATTTGCCCATTTGCTATACCTCCATCCCCGCCAGCACGCCGCGCATGTAAGCGAACGACTGCTTCATGCCCGGCAGCGGGTCGTCGGCATGGATTTCGTATTCCAGGTTCACGCTGCCCTGGTAGTTCATTTTCTTCAACTTCCTGAACAGGGCCGCCACGGGCATCGCGCCTTCGCCGACGGCGCACTGGCTCGTCTTATCCATCAGATCCCGAAGATCCTTCATGTGGACGTCCAAAAGGCGGTCGCCCGCTTCGGCGACGGCTTCGACCACGTCCACGCCCGTCCGCGCCGTATGCCCGACGTCGACGCACAGCCCGACGCGCGGGTCCATGTCTTTGATGACCTTCAAGGCGTCCTTCGGCCCCGGAAAATGCTTGTCTTCCGGGCCGTGGTTGTGGATGGCCACGCGGATGTCGTATTCCTTGACGAAGCGTTCGATACGTGGCATGTTCTCCGCCGTCGGGGCGATGACGAGCATCGGGATACCGGCGGCGCGGGCATAGTCGAAGAACATGCGGACGTGGTCGTCTTCGTCTTTGCGGATATTGTTGTTGCCGCCGCTGACGATCTTCAGGCCCGCCGTGGCAAAAGCCTTCGCGCCGGCGGCCAGTTGCTCCGGCGTGTCTTCGTAGGGCAGGTGAAACGACTTGACGCTCACGTGCGTCGCCCGCAACGCCTGGATCATGGCGATAGCGTCGGCGCGGCTGAACTTACGCAATGAATAGCTCGCCACACCCAGCGTGAAGGGCACACCGCGCGCAGCGGCAGCGGCCTGCGCCGGTCGAGAACGGAAGGCGAAGGATGGACCGAGCGTAGCGCCCACGGCGCCTAACGCAGCCGTTTTGACAAAACGACGACGAGAAGGATCGGTCGAAGCCATGATGATCACCTTTGATGATGGGCCGTGCCGGTGGGGGCGAAAAGCGGAGACGTAAGCGTGATCTTTAAACACGCGCGCTGAACAAATGAGGAAATGGAACTACGAGCGCTACGAAGCCGTGCCTCCTGTCGAAATCTCAATATAAACCGCACCGTTTGTTTTTGGCAGGACCTATTGCAAATTATCTGAAAAGTTAAACTCTCGCTGAGCGCTGTAACACATCCAGGGGGTTAGCATCTTATAGGAGTACGCGCCCGGCTCTTTGATGGTCTTTGATAAATCACTTCGCGTATCGCCCACTGCGCGATTCCTCCTTCGAAGGGGGACAGCAGGGCGCAGCGAAGGCGGAGCACTGCAGGGGGATGTTGGCGCGGCCTGTTAAGAGGTTTTCAACAAGCCGCGCCAACATCCCCCGCCCCTCCTTCGTCGGGGCACCCCCTTCAAAGGGGGACTTTTCGGTGGTGCCAGTATCAAAGGATAGAATCAATCCTCATCAAAATGCCTGACACGTAGCGCCATTTCGTTTCAAAACAGGATACCGCGGCGATGTCTCACCCGTCGAAAAGCCGCCCCAGAAAACATCACCTCGGCGTCGTGCCGGTCGTGGGGGTGCTTCTCGTCGCCCTTTTTCCAGTTGCCTGCGATTCCAACCCCGCCGGTTCGTCGCCCGGCAACCTCGACTCGCTCAACGTCACGCCCCGCGCGACGTGTAGCCTGCCGTTGGATCAAGTCCATGACAGCCTTGCCAAAGATGCCATTCCGTCGCTGACCAACCCGGCGCTGACCGATGCCGGCGGCGTCGATTATTTACAGGATGACGACCGCGTCCTCGGCATCGAGGTCGGCACGCAGGCCATCGCGGTGCCGCACAACATCCTGCGCTGGCACGAGATTGTCAATTTTGATTTTGCCGACCTGTCGCTGGCCGTCACCTACTGCCCGTTGACGGGCTCAGGCCTCGTCTTCGACCGCTCCGACGTGGCCGGGGCTACGTTCGGCGTATCCGGGTTGCTCATCAAGAACAACCTGATCATGTACGACCGCAACACCGACGAATCGCTCTGGCCGCAGATGGCACGCGGCGCACAGTGCGGCCCCTCCGACGGCACGATGCTGTTCACTTACCCGGTGCTGGAGATGACCTGGGCAGGCTGGCGCGCGCTCCACCCGGCTACCAAAGTCATCTCATCCGAAACCTCCTTCGGGCGCAACTACAATGAAAACCCCTACGGCAACTACGACGAACCGGACAACACCACCCTGCTCTACTCGATGCCCATCGACACGCGGCGCCTTTTGAAAGAGCGGGTGCTCGGCATACCCGTAGCCGAAGGCGGCCTGGCTTTCCCCTTCCTCGCCCTCGACGCCGGCCCCCCCGTCCGCGCCGTCCACGCCGACGACGGGCAGCCGCTGGTGGTCTTCTGGGATCGCGCCTTCCAGACCGCCATGGCCTACCGCCTTCATGACACCGCGCAAACCTTCGAAGTGCGCGACGGCAAGATCTTCGACACGGAAACAGGCAGCCGGTGGCGCATCGACGGGCGCGCCGTCGCCGGGCCGCTTCAGGGCCAACGCCTGCAATCCGTCCGGGATGCCTACATCGCCTTCTGGTTCGCCTGGGCGGCCTTCCAGCCGGAGACAGCGCTTTGGACGGGAGAATAAGGACGAAAGGGTGAGTGGGAACGTGAAAAGGAGATTTTGAAAACGAATATCGAATGCCCCATATCGTAACCGTAGCGAATGGGGGCAGTGTCAAGGGATGTTTGAATGAGAGAAACCGAGAAAGGCGGCAATAAAAATCGGTTCTCTTTTCAATGGCAAGGCCCAAATGATCTTTCCTTGACAAGGTTTCGTTCGGGTGTTATTAGAGTTCAAGGTTCAACGTTGATTTACAAACAACGTTGAACCTTGAACGTTGAACCTCCTTAGAAATGTACCCGCACGCCGAGCCCGATCTCGGCGAACGTGAGCGGATGGTTGCCCCCCTTGATGACCTTTACTTTTGAGCCTCCCGGCTCCGGCAGTTGATGTTCTGGGATCGACACCTTCGGATAATAAGAGAGGCGCGTCGATACGCCGAAAGACAATTGCCGGCTCAAATACAGGTCGGCCTCAAAGCTTGCGATGCCTCCGAGCGCGCTCTGACGGCTCGAAAAGCGATCTCCGTAGACGACGAAGGTGGGGCCTCCGGGTGTCAAGGCATCGAGCAGTTCACCATGGAACGATAAGTTTGCATAGCTGAGCCCGGCAGCAACACGCACTTCCTGGCGTCGAATCCAGGAGGGCAGCCTGCCCTTCAGAAATGCAAACTGGTCGTAGGGCTTGACGACGCAGGTAACCATCCCGTTGATAAATAACCCCGAAGCCCGCACAGCGCCCACCCCTTCGGAGAGCACCTTAAAGGTCCCAAAGAAATTCTCTTCGATGCCTCTCAGTTCTTCAATGGTGTCTTCGAACCGGGCCTGTTGTTGTGCCCGTGGGGCGTAGCGCAGGCTCCCGCCTACCCAGAACCGTTCAGAAATCCCATAATGCAGCGCTGTGGAAAACGTCACGGGGGAGAAGGCAACCTGCCCCTGCCGTTCCACCCAACCATTAAAGTCAACGGTATAGGTTAAACGTTGGGAAGCCGGCAACGGATGGAACGAAAAGACGAGGTGCCATCGGCTGGTAAAACGCCTCAGGTAGGCCTCGTCAACAGGCACGTGCGCAACGGGGTCCGGCGAGGGTCGTTGCGCCACGGCGCGCTCTATAAGAGCGGCGATCTCAGGAGAAGGTGCCCGGTGAACCACCGCGTTGTTCCTGAGCTGCGGAATCGTCACGGTCTGATAAACCCCGTCGTTGCCGGCACCGGCAATATTGATCTCTTTAAGAAGACGGCTCGGCAACGGCCTCGCATCGACGACGCGCTCGATCTCGTGCGGCAGGAGCACCACGGCTTCGCTCAGATCGACGAGACGATCAATGATTGTCTCCGCCGCAGACAAGACCACCACCCGTTCGTCAATAAAGACCAGATGCCCTGTCACATGAGAGCCGTCCCGGCGCGTAACATCCAGCAGAATCCCCTCTTTAAAGGGGTCGAGCGGAGAGGCAACCTGGATGAGCCAGCCCCATTCGAGCACCTTGTACTGCCTGTAAATCGTCTCGAACGCGTCGAGATACCGGCTCAACTCCTCTGTGACTTGCTTATCGACGACGAGGCTGGTGTCTGCGCCGGCCTGCTCCATGCGCCGGATGGCGAAGACCATCTTGTCGTCGTCGTTGTGTTCGTGCAGAGTAGCCGAGACGAAGTTCTCTACGTCGCGAAAAAGATTGAAATAGGCGCGCTCTTTCTGGTCAATCTCTTCGCCCACTCGTTCGCTGATCTTTATACCCTGAGCCAACAGGCTGCCGGGAACAGCGCAGAGGAGTAAAATGACCCAAAAGCCTTTCAACAACCAGACATTTCTCATCGGGACGCACATCGTTTTTGCTCTGAAAAACACCACCAAGCAGAGGGGCCGGCTGCGGGTGTATGACCATGCTTTTCATCGGCATAATGCGTCCATTCCTTAACCCCCTTTTCCCTTGACTACCGCGCCCGCTTCATCGTCGCATAGAGCGGCACGCCGCGTTCGTCGAAAAATTCGAAGTGGATGCGCGGCGGCTCTTCGCCGGCGGCGGGTTCTACGCGGAAGAGGAGGAAACCGCCGGAGCCGTCGAGCATCACGTAGGGCTGGATGATTTCGGCGTCCGGGTCCGACGAATCGGGATCGCCGGGGAGGCGACCGGCGCGGGAGTTGGCATCGATGAGCGCGCCCGATGAGAACTCTTCGATGCCCGTGGGATGGATCGAATGATACTGCCAGTGGCGGTCGCCGCAGACGATGTAGAAGTTGCGGTTGATGCCCTCGTCGATCAGAAAACGGAAGAAGTCGTCGCGTTCGTAGCGGAAGCCTTCGACGTCGGCGTGGTTGTCGGTTTTGTAGCGATCATCCGGTCCGACCATCGGCGTCGGCGAGATCAAGACTTTGAACGTGGCGTCGCTTTCGTGGAGGGTTCGTTTGAGCCAGTTGCGCTGCGTCGTGCCCCAGATCGTTTTATCCGGCCCGTCCTCCATGTCGTTGGGGCTGCGGTAGTCGCGGCCTTCGACGATCCAGATCTGGAGGTCTTTACTGATGCGAAAGGTGCCGTAGGTCACGGGCGCGGGATCGGCGGGATCGGCCACGGGGAGTTGTTCCAGAAACATCCTCACGCCGAGGTCGGGCAGCGGCAGGCGGTCGCCGGTGTTGTCGCAGTCGTTGTAGCGGTAATCGTGGTCGTCTTTCTCCCAGTAGGTGGCGACGTATTTGAACAACTCGTGGAAGCGGGGACGGACGAACTGTTCATGATAGCACCGCCGGATCCCAACCTCCTCCGTCGCAAAACCAAAGGGTATGTTGCGGGCGTCGTAATACACATTGTCGCCGGTGCCGACGAAATAATCGGGTTGCATCCGCAGAATCGTCTCCAGCGCCGGGAAGCCCAGGTCGCGGTCCGGCCCGATGTAGGCGTTATTCGGATCGCGATAAAACTTATCGACATTCATCCCGGTGACGACGACGAGCTTGGCTTCGCGCTCTTCATCCCGCCCGCCGAGGGTCCGAAACGTAGCGCGGTCGCCGACCCAGGCCGACGTGGTATCGCGCCCAAACCAGAGGCGGTAATAATACCGCGTGCCCAGCTCCAGGCCGCCGACGCGGGTTTTGACGATGAAATCATACGACGCCTCGGCCTCGATCCACGGCGTCCGCGAGGATGTTCGAAATCGATTGTCGGTCGAATACTCCCACTGGGCGATGCCCCCACAGCCGGGCAGGTCGTGATTGCGCAGCCGGTCGCCCTGCGTCAGGCGGGCTTGCAGGATAACGCTGGTTTCGGTGACGGTCCCGGCCATCTGTCCCTGGCCGAGCATCGGCTGATCGCATTCCTGCGCCGCCGCAACACCTGCCGCCAGCGACAGCAGAATCGCCCAGAGTATGTTTGCTGAGGCTTTCATGATGATGAAAACGGTTTGCAAATGGCAAAATGCAAATGAGGCAAATTGGCAAATTGCAAAGGGCAAATAGGCAAATTAAAGTTTGCTTGCCAATTTGCTTATTTGCCCATTTGCCAATTTGCCAATTTGCCTCCGCTACTCCGGCACCAGCAGCCCGGCGTCTTGATAGATGGCCAGCACCGTGGCGAGGCTGCGGCGGCCTTCTGCGCCGTCGATGAGCAGCGGCGCGTCGTGGCGGATGGCATCGATGAAATTGCGCGCGATGGCGATGTGCCCCGTCGCCGCGATGCCGCGCGGGTCGCCGCCGGAACCGGCGCCGGCGGGCGTCGATGAACCGACGGGCTCTACCTGCGCCTGCGAGGCGTCGACGAGCGTCCACCGGCCCACGTTTTCGCCTTCTATCTGGATGCCGCCGTTGGTGCCGTAGAGTTCGAGGCGATGCGGGAAACCCGGCGCGGCGGTCGTCGTGGCCGTGATGGTAGCCAGCGCCCCGTTGCCGAAGCGGAGCGTAGCCGCGAGTGTGTCTTCGACCTCGATCCGGCGGTGCAACGTAGCTGCCGAAGCCTGCACCTCCACCGGATCGCCCATGTACCAGACGAGCAGATCGACGAGGTGGATGCCCTGGTTCATCAGCACGCCGCCGCCGTCGAGCGCCCAGGTGCCACGCCACGCCGCCGACTCGTAATAGCTCTGGGGCCGCACGTAAGGCATCGTCACGACGCCGAGCGATAACGCACCCAGATCGCCGGCCCGGAGCGCGTTGTGGATGGTCTGAAACAGCGGCTCGGCCCGACGCTGGAAGCACACGCCGAGGCGCACCCCGGCAGCGTCGCACGCGGCGATCATCCGGTCGGCATCGGCGAGGTTCAGGGCCATCGGCTTTTCGACCAAAACGTGTTTGCCCGCTTCGGCGGCGGCTACGGCCTGTTCGGCGTGCTGCCCGCTGGGCGTGCAAATGCAAATGACATCCACGTCTGGGCTTGCCAAAAGATCGGCCTCCGACAGGCACGGCACGCCGAACGCCCGGCTGATCTCATCGAACCGCGCCGAATCGTAATGGCCCACGGCTGTGAGCCGGGCGCCGAGATCGGCGTTGGCTTCGATGGCCTGCCGGTGATACGCGGCCACCATTCCCGTGCCGAGGATCGCAAAGTTGAGGGGTTGCATGGGGTCTCGTTATCTTGTTTTTTGGACTCGAATAACGTACGCATTTTTGGATTTTAGATTTTGGATTGTTGATCTGGCGCAGACCTAGAATCCGAAAAAGCCGCGACGGTTGGAACCGCTGAGGCTTTTGCGTTTGCTGCATACGGACAGACCAACACCCAATCCAAAATCCAAAATCCAAAATCTAAAATCCAAATCACCCACCCCGATGCGCTTTCCCCTCTTCTTCGCCGCCGCTTTGTTGCTGAACGTGCTGGCCTGCGCCACGGCGCCGGTAGCCGTCGAGCGCCCCAACGTCGTCATCATCCTCGTCGATGACATGGGCTATTCCGACATCGGCCCCTACGGCGGCGAGATCGCCACGCCGAACCTCGACCGCCTGGCCGAGAACGGGCTGCGCTTCCGGCATTTCTACAACGCAGCCCGCTGCTGCCCGACGCGGGCATCGCTCTTGACCGGGCAGTATCCGCATCTGGCCGGGATGGGACGGATGGTCAGCTCGCTCGGCAGCGACCCCACACTGGGGCCGTACCAGGGCTTTCTCAACGACCGGAGTGTGACGCTGGCCGAACTGCTCGGCGGGGCCGGCTACCGCGCGTATATGTCCGGCAAATGGCACGTCGGCGAGAAGCCGGAGCACTGGCCCCGGCGACGCGGCTTCGACCGCTATTTCGGCCTGATCAGCGGGGCCAGCAGCTATTATGAGGTCATCAAAGACCAGCCTCGCGTGCGCCAGATGGTCCTCGACGACGAACGCTGGGAGCCGCCCGCCGAAGACTTTTATATGACCGACGCCTTCTCGGAATACGCCGTCGATTTCCTCCAAAACCATCAGGCCGACCACGCCGGGACGCCGTTTTTTCTCTACCTGGCCTACACTGCCCCGCACTGGCCGCTGCACGCGCTGCCCGAAGACATCGCCAAATATCAGGATCGCTACCACATCGGCTGGGATTCGCTGCGCGCAGAACGGCACAGGCGGATGCTGGAGATGGGCGTGATCGATGAGCGATACACACTCTCGCCGCGCCCCGCCTCAATCCCCGCCTGGGACGATGCGGAGAATAAGGACGATTGGGCGCTGCGCATGGCCGTCTACGCCGCCATGATCGACCGCCTGGACCAGGGCATCGGCGACGTGCTGGAGACGCTCGAAGCGATGGATGCGCTCGACAACACGCTCATCTTTTTCCTCTCCGACAACGGCGGCTGTGCCGAAAGTATCGAAGGTCGCCAGCTTCACAATCCGGAGGCCGAAATCGGGGCGCGGGGCTCGTACGTGGCTTACAAAGAGCCCTGGGGCAATGCCTCGAACACGCCGTTCCGCCTCTACAAGCAATGGACGCACGAAGGCGGCATCGCCACGCCGCTGATTGCGCACTGGCCCAAAGGCATCGCCGAACCGGGTCGCTTCACCGACGAGGTGGGGCACGTCATCGACCTGCTGACGACCGTCGGCGACGTCACCGGCGTGGCCTATCCGGATTCGCTCGATGGCCGCCCGGTGAATCCGCCGCAGGGCAAAAGCCTGGCGCCGGTCTTCGCACAGATCGAGCCCCTCGACGAAGAGCGGACGTTGTTCTGGGAGCACATCGGCAACCGCGCCGTCCGCAAGGGCAGGTGGAAACTGTCCTACGACCGCCGCGCCGAAGCCTGGGAGTTGTACGACCTCGAAGCCGACCCGACGGAGCTTCACGATCTATCGACCGAAAACCCGGAGCAAGCCCGGCTGTTGCAAGAACTCTGGCAAGCCTGGGCCGATGAGGTGGGGGTGTTTGATCGATCTCCGTAACGTCGTCTGGAATCTGGCCGGTGGAGGTTCTATCCTGGCGCTTCGATCTGCGCAGGGCGATTATGTCCTCTGCGAGAATGCTCGAAATCCGTATCGTTCAGCTGAACGATAACGACCGTCTGGAGGTCGTCGATGGCGGGGCGACGAGCCAGTTTGCCGCGCCGGTGCAGTTTTTCTCCGGTGCGGCCTCGTCTCCACTGCATCCGATTACCTGAAATTTGCGCAGATGCTCCTGGGCGGCGGCGAGCTAGACGGCACGCGCCTGCTGAGCCGCAAAACCGTCGAGTTGATGACGGCTAATCACCTTGAAGAGGATTTTGCGCCGGGCTGGGGCTTCGGCCTCGACGTGCAGGTCTGCACCGACGTGGCGCGCACGCGGATGCTCGGCTCCGAGGGCGCCTTCGGCTGGTCGGGCGCGGCCAACACGTTCTTCTTCATCGACCCGGAGGAAGACCTCGTCGCCATGGTCTGGACGCAGTTCATGCCCTACGGCGCCTACCCGCTCAGCGATCAGTTCAAAGTAGCGGTGTATCAGGCAATTGTGGATTAGTTCGTACTGCGTGTTGCGTACTGCGTATTTTTTACCGCGTTGATGCCGAAACATGGCATAGGTTGAACCGCAGAGCGCGCTGAGATCGCTGAGAAAGTCGAAGCTTCCTCTGCGATCTCAGCGTACTCTGCGGTAATAATGCGAATTAAGGGTTGGGGAATTGGGGGCATACCTGCCAGGTTTTGAAAACCTGGCAGGTATGGTTTTCGCCGTTTTCAGCTTGTTTTCAAAAGCAATAACAATCGAATCGAGGGAGACGCGGCTTCCGGCAATCCAGTAGCCCTGATCTCGATGTTCAATATATTGTTTGTCCATAATCCCCCCGCCGTCGTGCAGAGTGCGCTGATGCTCCTTTCAAACGGAGCGCCCGTAGGCACGTTCCAGGTCAGGCTACAATCAAACATCAGCAATGGCGATTGATGCAGGCGCCGCATTACCTTCCCACCAGACCTCTCCAATCATCCCCACCCGCATCCATGTCGAAGACAATCCTCATTACCGGCGCGAGCACCGGCATCGGCGCGGCGACGGCGCGCGCGCTGGCGAAAGACAACACGCTGTTCTTGCACTACAACCGGTCGCAGGCCGAAGCATCAACCGTGGCCGAAGCAGTCGCCGGGCAGGGCGGCACGGCCCACCTCGTCCAGGCCGACCTGACGACGGAGGCTGGCTGCCGCCGCGTGGTCGACGCCGTGCAGGAAAAGACCGATACGCTCGACGCGCTGATCAACAACGCCGGCAGCCTGATCGAACGGCACACGGTGGAGACGCTGAACTGGGACTTGATGACGAAGATCTTCTCGTTGAACACGTTCTCGGCGATGCTGATGACGCGGCTGTGCGTGCCGCTCCTGCAAAAAGGCACCGAGCCGAGTATCGTCAACATCACCTCTATCGCCGCCCGCCACGGTGCGCCGACGGCGACGTTGTACGGCGCGGCCAAGGGCGCGTTGGATTCGTTCACGCGCGGCAGCGCCCGCGAACTGGCGCCGGACATCCGCGTCAATGCCGTGGCGCCGGGCGTGATTCTGACGCCTTTTCACGAGCGTTTTTCGACGCCGGAACGTCTGGAGCAGATGGCCGCCAACACGCCGCTGGGCTTCCACGGCCTCAGCGAGCACATCGCCCACGCCGTCGTGTTTCTGCTCGAAAACCCCTTCACCACCGGCGAGACCCTCGACGTCAACGGCGGGTTGTTTATGCGGTAGTTGGGCAGTGATATGATTAATTTGGAAACGTTCAAATAGGGCGTTGAACACACCCCGCCACGAAATAGCACACGCCATGAAACACCGATTCCTCCTCCTCGCTTTGGCCTGCGCGGTCTGCTCAGCGGGATGCCGGGAGGCTGCGCCGGAGCGCCCGCCCAACATCATTTTCATCCTCGCCGACGACCTCGGCTATGGCGACCTGGGCAGCTACGGGCAGCAAAAAATCCAGACGCCCCACCTCGACCGGATGGCCGCCGAAGGCATCCGCTTCACCGATCATTACGCCGGCAGCACCGTCTGCGCCCCCTCGCGGTGCGTGCTGATGACGGGCCTGCACACCGGCCATTGCCGCGTCCGGGGCAACGGCGTCGTCCCCCTCGAACCCGAAGACGTCACCGTGGCCGAAGTGCTCAAAGACGGCGGCTACACCACGGGGCTGATCGGCAAGTGGGGCCTGGGCGAGGCCGAATCGACGGGCGTGCCCAACGCACAGGGTTTCGATTATTTCTTCGGCTATCTCAACCAGATCCGCGCCCACAATTTCTATCCCGATTACCTCTGGCGCAACGACGAGCAGGTGCCGCTCGACAACGTCGTCGAGATCGTTCAGGAAGGGTATGCGAAGGGCATCGGCAGCTATGCCACGGAGAAGGTGCAGTATTCGCACGACCTGTTTACCGAAGAAGCGCTGGCCTTCGTCGAACGCAATAAAGATCAGCCTTTCTTTCTCTACCTGGCTTATACGATTCCCCACGCCAACAACGAGAGCCGCTGGGCCGGCGAGCATGGAATGGAGGTGCCGGACTACGGCGCTTATGAAAACGAAGACTGGACCGACGCGCACAAAGGCATGGCGGCAATGGTCTCGCGCATGGATGCCGACGTGGGCCGCCTGCTCGATCTCCTGCAAACCCTCGGCCTCGACGAGCACACCCTCGTGCTCTTTACCAGCGACAACGGCCCGCACAAAGAAGGTGGGCGCGATCCGAAATTCTTCGAAAGCAGCGGCCCGCTGCGCGGCATCAAACGCGACCTCTACGACGGCGGCATCCGCGTGCCGATGATTGCGCGATGGCCGGGCACGATTGCGCCGGGCGGCACGACCGATCACCCCTCGGCGTTCTGGGACTTCCTCCCCACGGCTGCCGAAGCCGCCGACCTGACCCCGCCGGAGACCGACGGCCTCTCGTTCCTCCCGACCCTCCAAGGCCGGGAACAACCCACCCACGAGTATCTCTACTGGGAATTTCACGAAGGCAACGCGCCGAAGCAGGCCGTCCGCAAGAACCACTACAAGGCGGTCTATTTCTGGGAAACGGATCATACCGAACTCTACGACCTCTCGGCAGATGCCGGCGAAACCCGCGACCTCGCCGCCGGCCACCCGGCCCTGGCCGACAGCCTCCGCGCCCTCATCCACCAAACCCGAACCCCCTCGGAGCACTGGTCGATGCCGGGGGATGATTGATTTCTTGGGCAAATTGCAAGTGGGCAAATGGCAAATGATAACTTGCTTGCCTATTTGCCCATTTGCCCATTTGCTCATTTGTCCTTATGCAAAACCTCAAAATCGTACCCTGGCTCGTCGTGGCCGTCGTGGGGATCGTGGCGGTCTGGGTGATCGTTGCGTTGCGCGTGACGCCGGAGGAGGCCGCTTCGGAGCAGGATCTTCAAAGGCCGTTCGGCTATGCCGTCACGGAAGGCGCCGCTGCCGGATACCTCCCAGACTCGGCCTGCGCCACCTGCCACATCGATCTCTTCACGTCATACCAGGACGTGGGGATGTCGCGGTCGTTTGCGAAGCCGAGGCCGGAGGTTTATATCGAGGATTTCGAGGCCGAGCCGTACTTTCATCCAGCCTCGGAGCGCTATTATGAGATGCGCCTGCGCGGCGACCGGATGTTCTTCAAACGCTATCAACACGACGACGACGGCCAGCCCATCAACGTCTTCGAACGGGAGGTCGATTGGATCCTCGGCTCCGGCAATAAGACGCGCAGTTATCTCTACCAGACCGAGACGGGCGAACTCTTCCAACTGCCGATAGACTGGTACACCGAGACCGAGGAGTGGCGCATGTCGCCCGGCTACGACAGCAAGTATCATCAAGGGCTTCAGCGGCAGGTGCGGCGCGAGTGTATGTTTTGCCACAATGCCTTCCCCAACGTGCCGGCAGGCAGCGACGCGCGCTGGGAACCCCACCTTTTCCCGAAACAGTTGCCCGAAGGCACGGGATGCCAGCGCTGCCACGGGCCGGGCGCCGAGCACGTACGCACCGCCCTGGGCAGCGAGCGAAGCCTCGAAGGCATCCGAGCGTCCATCGTCAATCCGGCGCGTCTGCATCCGGAGCGGCGCGATGCGGTGTGCTTCCAGTGTCACATGCTGCCGGCCATCTCGGTCATCGGCACCCGCCGGTTCGACCGCGCAGACTATTCGTTCCGGCCCGGCGAAGCGCTCACCGATTACCTGCTTCACGTAGACGTACGAGAGAAGGAAAAATCGCGCGAAGAGCGTTTTGAGATCAACCATCACGCCTACCGGCTGCAGCAGAGCGCGTGCTTTCAGAAGAGCGCGGGGGCTTTGACGTGCATCACCTGCCACAACCCGCATCGCAAGGTGCCGCAGGAAGAACGGGTGGCGCATTACGGCGCGGTGTGCCTGAGTTGCCACGAACCGCACGCCGAGCCGCCGGCCCCGGCAGCGATCGCCCCGGACGACTGCACTGCCTGCCACATGCCGCAGCGCCGCACGCAGGACGTGATCCACGTGGTGATGACGGATCACAACATCCAGCGCCGCGCCGACAATGAGCCCGAGCGGCTCGCGCCGCTTCAGGAGATCGATCACGTCATCGAAGGCGTCGAGTTTCTGACGCCGGAACACGCGCCGGAGGGGACGCTCGGTCAGATCTACCTGACGGTGGCGCAACTACGGGCGCGCCCCACCCCCGATCTCGTCGATTACCTGGAAGACATGATCGAGATCGCGCAGCCCACCGAGACCATGCCTTATTTCGATCTGGCGAATGGGCTGGTCCGGCACCGGCGCTACGACGAGGCCGAACACTTACTCCAGACCTTGCTGGCGCAGCATCCGAACCATCCCATCCTCTTGCAATGGATGGGCATCACGCATATGGGCCTGGATGAACTGGTAGAAGCCGAAAACTGGTTCCGCCAGGCGTTAGCGCAGCGATCCGACATGGTGGAGGTCCACTTCAACCTGGGGCTGTCGCTCACCCGGCAACGCCGGTTCGAAGAGGCCGCCGAGCAGTTCAGGCAGACGATAGCGGTGCGTCCGAGTATGGCCGTTGCCTGGTTTTATCTGGGCTTCGTCTCGGCTCAACTGGGCCGCCTCGACGAAGCCGTCGAACACTACCGGCACGCGCTTGAGATCGAACCGACCCACACCCAATCCTACCTCGGCCTCGCCCGCGCGTTGATCCAAAAAGGCGAACGGGCCGAAGCACGCCGTTTCTTGAAGCACGGCGTAAAAACGGCAACGCAACCCGATCGCATTGCCGAAGTGCTCGCGCAGATGAGCGAGTAATCTCATTCAAAAAAGCGAATCATGAGTCATCCCGAATTTTAGAGCCCCGTAGGGGCGATCTGTTTGTAGAAGGCCGTCCATTCTTAAAAATGAGCCCCGTAGGGGCGGCCTGTTCAAAAAGGATGCAGCGGATTCTTTTGAACAGGTCGCTCCGGAGCCTGCCCCCGCGAAGGCGGGGGGAGCTTTTTGTTTTTTTGATCTTTGCGCTACAAACAGGACGCCCCTACGGGGCTAAAAATACGGAATGACTCATACCTCATAAGCCAAAAAATCGCCTCATAAAATCACGATCTCAATAACCGAACGATCTCATCGCGGCGGGGGGCCGAGGGTTGGGCGCCGCGCCGGGTGACGGAGAGGGCAGCGGCGGCGGCGGCAAACCGCGCGGCGTCGCGCAGCGGCTGCTGCTCGGCCAGCGCCACAGCCAGCGCGCCGTTGAAGACATCGCCTGCGCCCGTCGTGTCTTCGGGCTGCACCAAGAAGGCCGGAAGCTGCTCGCGGATGCCGGGCGCGGCCATGTAGAGGCCCCTGGCTCCCAACGTAATCAGCACCGCCCCCACGCCCATCGACAACAACGCCGTGGCGGCATCGTCCAGGCGCGAGGCATCGTCGTCGAGCGGCAAGCCCGTCAGGAGCGTCGCTTCCGAGACGTTCGGCGTCAGGACCGAGACGTGCTGCAAGATCGCCTCGTCTAAAACCTGGGCCGGGGCTGGATTCAGGATGACGCGAACGCCGTGGCGAGCCGCCAGTTCGATAGCTGCCGCAACAGTCTCCAGCGGCGTCTCCAACTGCGCCAGCAACACGCCGGCCCCGGCGATGACATCGCGGGCCTGTTCGACGTGCTGGGGACGCAACAACGCGTTGGCGCCCGACGCCACGGCGATGCTGTTCTCGCCGCTGCCATCGACCATGATGAGCGCCACCCCGGAAGGTGCTGCTGGCACCTTGAAGACGTACGCCGTATCGATGCCGTCGTCTTCGAAGCCCTGCACGGCCTGCGCCCCGAAGGCATCGTCGCCCACGCATGCGACGAACGTCACCGCGCCACCCGCGCGAGCCGCCGCGACGGCCTGGTTGGCGCCTTTGCCCCCGGCCGCCGTGTAAAACGCCCCGCCCAAAACCGTCTCGCCGGGCCGCGGCAACGCCGGGACCTTGACCACCATGTCGGTATTCGAACTACCGACAACGATGATGTTGCCTTTGGAGGCACTGTGCATAGAGTAAAACCGTTCAGCGGTGTGCGTGGAAGGCTTCTGAATTTTGGATTTTAGATTTTGGATTTTGGATTGCGAAATATCTGCCCCCTCATCAATAATCGAAAAAGCCGCGACGGTTGCGACCGCTGCGGCTTCTTCGATTAGTTGATGTTGTGACGACAAACAATCCAAAATCCAAAATCTAAAATCCAAAATCGGTCTATTCCGCCAGCGAGAAGTCCGCCGTGGCCCTCGTGGTTTCCCACATCATCGCCAGCGTGCCGCCGGTCTTGGTCATGTTGACGAAAGCAATCGTGAACTGATCGAACGACGTGGTATGCTCGGCCACCGTCATCGGGACGCGTAAGACATCCTTATCGGCGGTGTAGTTGTAGGAGCCCCAGAGCCCATCGCCGGAATCCCTGAAGTTGTCCTTGGCGGCGTGGTTGGAGAAGATGAGCGTCCAGCCATCGGCTTTCAGTTCGACGAAGAGGCTGTATTCGCCTGCCGGGAGCGTGGCATCGCCGAATTTGAGATCGGCTTCCGTCATGAACCGGGTCGATTTGTTGGCGCCGGCTCGCCAGACCGGGGCGCCGCCGTTGACGGCCTGCCCGTAGCCGTCGCCTTCGCCGAAGATGCCGGTGCGGCCTCGCAGGATGGGCCGGCCATAATCAACCACGATCCACTTACCGCCGGCATAACGTCGCCCTTCATACTCACCGCCGATCTGTGTGGAGGTCTCGCCCCGGGGCGAGGCCGACCGCTGCGCGTGTGCGAGGTCGGCTCCGATCAGAAGCACGATGAAAAGCCCTACGAAAGTAACTGAGCGCATGGGTAGTTCCTCCTTGCTGTGAAGAATGGGGATGGAGATCGAATATACCGAGAGAAGGAGCCCAGGTTGCACCGCTGTCGAAGGCGCCGTAGCTTTTCGATTTTAGATTTTGGATCAACCCAAACTCTAATCGTTGCGGACGTGCTTCCTGAACCAGGCTTCGGCGTGAGCGCGGTTGGCAGCGACGAGATCCTGCGCCTCCTTCAGCGAGTTACAATCGGCGTCGCCTTTGTGTTGGGCGCAGGCGTGGCAACCCAGCACGAGGTTGTCGTCGTCGTGCGTGCCGCCGTGGCTGGACGGTTTGATCTGGACGACGGAAAAGTTGGCAACCCACCAGTGTGAGAAGTCGTCTTTTCCATGCCAGCCGCAAAACCGGCAGGTGAAACCATCGCGAACGAAAAAAACCTATACCGCCATGGCGCACCGCCTGCTCTGGGCCACCGACATCCACTTGAATTTTGCAGATCGAACCGCGCGGGCGGCCTTCCTCGATGCGGCGCGAGCGCATCGCCCGGACGGCCTGGTCCTCAGCGGAGACATCGCCGAAGCGCCGACGGTGGTCCGCTGTCTGAAGCTGCTCGAAATGACCATCGATGCCCCGGTCTACTTCGTCCTCGGCAACCACGATTTCTACCGCGGCTCAATGGCCGGCGTCCGGGCTGCCGTACGCGACCTCGTGCGCGAGGCGCCGCGCCTGCACTGGCTCAACGACGCCGGCGTGCTCTCGCTGACCGACGAAACCGCGCTCATCGGCCACGACGCCTGGGCCGATGGGCGGTTCGGCGATTTCTATGCCAGCCGCATCGAGTTGAATGACTTTCATCACATCGAAGAACTCACGACGACGGACAAGGCGGCGCGTCTGGCGCAGATGCAGGCCCTGGCCGATGAAGCCGCCGCGCATTTTCGCGCGGTCTTACCGCAGGCCCTCGAAAACCACCGTCACGTCATCGTAGCGACGCACGTGCCGCCGTTCCGAGAAGCCTGCCGGCGCAACGGCCACATCTGGAGTGCAGACTGGCTGCCCTTCTTCACGTGCAAAGCCGTCGGCGAGGTCTTGAAAGAGGCTATGTTGCGTCATCCGCACCACCACCTCACGGTGTTGTGCGGGCACATCCACAGCGCCAACGAAGTCGATATCCTCCCCAACCTCAAAATATTCACCGGCGCCGCCGAATACCGCGCCCCGAAACCGCAAAAACTGCTGGAGATTGCGTAGAGGGGAAGATGTTTGAGTGTTATGGTGTTTCAGTGTTTGAGTTGATCGCAGGTAGGTGTGGTAAAAACGAAACCAGACCTGGAAGGTCTATGAGGCAGCGCTGGCCTCAACGGACCAGCCACAATGACCGATTTTAGCCAGTTTACAAGAACGTCAGAGACCTTCCAGGTCTCAACCCTTCACCATCTTGCGCATACCTGCCCTCAAACACCATAACACCAAAACACATAACACTATAACACCCTCACACCCCCAACGCCGCCACGGCGCGTTCGTACTCATCGGGGCGGACGTAGACGATATAGCCGAAGCTGCCGCGTCCGTCGGCCACACAGTACGAGGCGTAAACGTTGACGTCGGCCTGATAGAGCTTTTCGTGGACGCTCGCCAGCACGCCCAGTTCGTCGTCGCCCTGAACGAGCAGGGCGGGTTGGGGTCCATCGAGCGTCATGCCGGCCATCTCGGCGGCCTCGGTCAGTTTCGTAGAGTCTTCCGGAAAGAGGGTCAGTTGCGTAATAGCAGGCCCCATTGGAACGCCGATGAAAGCCAGCAGATTGACGCCCAGATCCGCCAGTTTCGAAAGCACGTTATACGCCTCGCCGGGTTGGTCTTTGACACGGGTGTAAAAATAATCGACGCGGCGGATGCGGAATGCCATCGTAGTGCCTCCGGGTGATGGTCTATGAATGAGAGGATGGGGGCTCGTTTCGCCAAGATAAGCAAGAACACAGCAGGATTCAGGGACTCACAACTTCCTCATATTTTGGATTGGAGTTTTCCAGAGCATCAATCCCCATTCATCCGCGTTCATCCGCGTTTATCTGCGGTTGCAATGAGCATCCATGCCGCCGCTACGACCGGCGCCAGAGCGATCCACGCGGCGACGGGCAGGATCCACGGGCCGCGCCAGGCCATCGGCCAGACCGGCGTCAACGGCATCAGCGAGGCGATGACGAGCAAGACGGTCCCGTAGAGCCAGAGACGCCCGCGAGTAGCGGCACGGCCCCACACATAGGTCGCAGCGGCCACCAATCCCAGCGTCACAAAACCCAGCAGCATCAGGTGCAGATACAGGATGCGCAGCGTGTGCAACTCTGACCACCACACGCCGGGCCACAATCCCAGAACGAGTTGAACGATCAGCTTGGCCCACAACAACACCAGCGGAATACGCCAGAGCGCGCGTTGATCGTGAGAGAAAAACGAGCGCAACACCTGCCCGAATCCCCCTCTCTCCCTTTCTCCCTCTCCCCCTTTCCCCTCCCCAACCGCTCCCCACAAGATCCAGACGTGGACGAGCAGCCCGGCGGCTACCAGCAGGCTGCCCAGACGCGCTATCACCTTCAGCACCGGCGGCACCAGCGATGCGGGCATGCCCAGTGCGAACGTCGTGGGCAGCCCGATGCAAATCAACCACAGGCTCCAATGCCCCGCCTTGTGCCCGTCCGGTTTTAGCACCGCGTAGGCCAGGCCCAGCACCGCCAGCACAAACCAACCTTCCGAAAACAGATCGAGAAAAAGATGCGTCAGCGCCGTAGACCAGGCCGGATCGTCGATGCCCAGCGGCTTGAGCATCGTAAGGCCCCACGCGCCGAGGGAGGCCAGCACCAGGAACGCCAGCGCGAGATCCCAGAACAGGAGCACGCGCGTGAGACGCTGCCCGCGCCGCGCCCGCGCATACCACACCACGAAGCCGTACCACACCAGCATGTTGAGCCCTGCCGCCACCGCAGCCGGCGGCACGCGGGCCTCGCCCAGCGCCACCGAACGATAGCCGAAAGCCAGAAACAGCGGATACGCCGCCAACGCCCCCACGAGCGTCGCCCCGACCACGACTTTTACCGCCCGCGAAAACGGACGCCCCGTCAGCGCCGAAAGCTGCCGCGCCATCAACACGAAAAGGGTCGGCGTCGCCCAGCCGAGATACATCAGGTGCGAATGCGCGTGCCGCACGTTGCCCAGGTCGAGCCCCAACGTAAAGCCGTAGCCGAGGCCGAACCGGAAAAACGCGCCGGTAAGCCCCGCCAGGATCAAACATCCCAACGCGCCCCGCCACAACCATCGGTCTTCGGCCATGCGATTTTGGATTTTAGATTTTGGATTTCGGATTGTGGATCTGACGGGGGTCTGGCATTCGAAAAAGTCGCGACAGGTGGAACCGCTTAGACTTTTTCATTTGAGATGACGGTGCGGAATCAAACCAATCCAAAATCTAAAATCCAAAATCCAAAATCACTCCCTCCGCGTCAGGGTTCTCCCGGCAACGAAGTCATCGATTCCCCGACACCGGGACACGGTTTTTGCTGTCAGGAAAAACGGCGGAGTCTCTGCTCTTTTTGGGTAGAAAACCCTCTTTTTTCCCTAGACGGAGGAGCCGCTATGTTTGGTCGAAAAAAGCCCGAAGTCCTCGTTGTCGGCGCCGGCCCGGTCGGTCTGTTTACCGCGTTGTCGCTGGCCCGGCGAGGCGTGCAGGTTCAGATTGTCGATAAAGAATGGCGCACCGCTGCCCATGCCTACGCCCTGGCGTTGCACGCCGAGTCGCTCAGGCTGCTCAACGACCTGGGCTTGCGCGAGGCTGTGCTCGACCAGGCCTATCCCATCCGCACCATCGGCCTCTACGACGGCGCCGACCGCCGGGCCGAAATGACGGCGGTGGACCTCGTGGTGATGCGGCAGGATCTGCTCGAAGGTCTCCTCGAAGACGCGCTCAAAAACCACGGCGTCAAGGTGCTCTGGAATCATCGGGTGGCCGCCATGGTGCCCGAAGATGATCACGTCGCGGTGACCATCGACAAGCTGGAGAAAGGCTCGACGGGCTATGCCATCGCTCATACCGAATGGATCATCGCCAAGACGAAAGAGTTCGAGCCGGCCTTCGTCATCGGCGCCGACGGCCACCGGTCTCAGGTACGCGAGACGCTCGACATCGGCTACCCCGGCATCGGCGATCCGCTGCACTTCGCCGTCTTCGAATTCCATACCGATGCCGACTTGCAGCACGAGATGGCTATCGTGATGGACGACCAGACGACCAACGTGCTCTGGCCGCTGCCCGGTGGCCGGGCGCGCTGGAGCTTCCAACTGGTCGATTTTGAAGATCACACGGCGCCCCGCCGCAAAGACCGTTTCGAGATCCAGATCGGCGGCGCGCGCTTCCCCGTGCTCGACGAAAGCCAGCTCCACACCTTCATCGAAGAGCGCGCGCCGTGGTTTACAGGGTCTATCGACGAGATCGAATGGCGGCTCGTGGTGCGCTTCGAAAGCCGGCTGGCCGATGCCTTCGGCGCCCACCGGATGTGGCTCGCAGGCGACGCCGGGCACATGACCGGGCCGGTCGGCATCCAGAGCATGAACATCGGCCTGCGCGAAGGGCACGACCTGGCTAAAACCCTCGCTAACATCCTCCAGAACGACCGGTCGATGGAAAACCTCGACCGCTACAGCCGGCAGCGGCTCAACGAATGGCGCTACCTCCTCGGCCTCAAAGGCGGCCTCGTGGCCGGCCCGCAGACCGATCCGTGGATCGCGCAACGCGCCCAACGCCTCCTGCCCTGCTTCCCCGCCTCGGGCGACGACCTCGCCGCCCTGGCCCACCAACTCGGCCTCGAAGCGGAGACGGTGACGGCGAGTGTGTAGAAACGGCGGGTGGTAATTCGTCAGGCCGCGTTTTAAAAAGAGGAGCGTGAAACGTGAGGGTGCCCTTAGAGAGGTCTCAGCGAGGCACCCTCACGTTTACTTCGTCAGTCGCTTCGCTCGTGTCACGTTTTACGTTTCACGCCCTGGATCATACAACAGGGGGAAGAATTGCCCGCCCATGGGCTCGCCTTTGGGGATGACGGGCACGCCCTTCAGAAGCGGCTCGTCGCTGTCCGAGATCACCCCGTCCAAAAACACGTTGATGACCATGGCGCGGCGGGGGCGGTCGGTGCGGTTCTGGTAGGATCCGTGGACGAGGTGCGGGTG
Organism: Rhodothermales bacterium; assembly: GCA_028278205.1. Classification (GTDB taxonomy): domain Bacteria; phylum Bacteroidota; class Rhodothermia; order Rhodothermales; family Bin80; genus JANQES01. The sequence goes on along the minus strand of JANQES010000038.1, from coordinate 10,143 downwards.
ATGGAAACTCGCCTCGCCCCGCCGCAGCGGGACGGCCACCGGCTTGAACTGCGCTTTCTGCGCGTCGGTGAGCACGGTCTCGATGGCGTTCATGTCGTTGGCGAGGCCGGTGATGGGCAGGAGCGCCCAGTGATGGCTTCGGGGGACGTAGTGGAGGCAGCCGTTTTCGGGCGTGGCATCGTCGAGGCCGATCCAGCAGGTAAGGTGGCGCATGGGCGTGGTGCGCGTCCAGTACGAATAGTCCTGATGCCAGGCCACCACGCCGCCATGCCGGGCGGGTTTGCAGAAGAGTTGATCGTGCCAGAACCGGACGGCGCCGCCGAGGAGCTGGCTGGCCGGCACCGTGAAGGCCGGGTTCCACAGCGCATCGTGGAAAGCGGGTTTGATGCGCCAGGCACCGAGGGCGTGGAAGAGCACGTTGTCCGGATCGCCCGATTCGTTGGTGTGGTATTCGTGCCAGAGTTCGTGCCCGTCGTGAGCGGGCTCGAACAGGCCGGCGAGTTGCTCGCAGAGCACGTCTACCTGCGCGTCATTGAGCACGCGGAGGCCGGCGAGGTAGCCGTTTTCGCGATAAAACGCCACCTGCTCGTCGCTGAGCCGGAAGCGTTCCGGCGCGGCAGCCTCTTCGGCTTCCGGGAAAAGATCGGTGATCGGCGCGTGGTGTGTCGAGAGGTCGGGGGTCATGCTAAAGGTTGAGGGTTAATTGCGAAGTGGTCATAATTCGAAAGCCTCTACGCTTTGAAAAAGGGCTTCGTACTGCGTAGTGCGTACTGCGTATTTTGTGGCACCCTTACGCAATACGAAGTACGCAGTACCGTTAGCAAACCACAACTGAGCTAGCGGATTGGGTCATCTGCCCACACAATGTAACCAATTCGGACGATTCGTCAGCGTGTTTTGAACATCCCTCGACGGTGTATGGCGCATTAAATTCTGTGGGTTGTATATTCCCCCGATCAACGGCTTCTGCTTCGTTGACGGCCAACCGGGCACAGGATCCTCCTACAGTGTGCCTGCACCCTACCCCAGGGCTCCCCCGGCGCATCGATCTGACGTGTTGCGCACCCCTCATCGCAACCATTCGTTTTCCCACCCCCAACCGAAACGAGGATCATTTATGTCAGCCACCATCAAGCGAAATAAGCTCTTCTGGGGCAGTTGCTTAGCCTTGTTGACCACCGCCTTCGCCTTTACCGTCATCGGCGGCATTTCCTTCTCCATCAAGCAAGAATTCACCTTGACCAACGCCCAGTTGGGGGTGTTTACAGGCGTCTTCTTTATCGGGTTTACCATCTCCCAGGTCATCTTTGCTCCGTTGTGCGATACCATCGGGATGCGCTGGATTGTGCGGGGCGCCTTCGTGGGGCACGTAGCCGGCGCGATCCTGATCATGACGGCCCAGGGCTATGTGATGGCTGTGGCCGGCTCATTGCTTTGCGGCATGGGCGCCGGGCTGGTCGAAGCCGGGTGTAACCCGCTGGTGGCCGCGCTGTACCCGGACGACAAAGTGCCCAAGTTGAACCTCTTCCACATGTGGTTCCCCTACGGCAACCTGATCGCGGCAATCATCTTGACGCTCATCTTCCAGGGTCTGGGTATCGGATGGCGCGGCCAGTTGGCGCTTATCCTGATCCCGGCCCTCGGCTACGGAGCCATGATGCTCGTCGAAGCCTATCCACCCACCGAAGGCGTCAGCGCCGGGGTTACGGTAGGCGAATCGTTCAAAGCGCTTTTTGCGCCGCTCATGATCGTCATGATGGTCATGATGCTCTTGACGGCCTCGATGGAGCTACCGCCTTCGATCTGGGTGCCGCCGGTCTTGCAGGCGGGCGGGGTTCCCGGTCTGCTGGTCTTCGGGTTTGTCTTCGGCATCATGGGCACGCTGCGCCTGCTGGCAGGCCCCGTGGTGCGCGTGCTCACGCCGACCGGGATCTTGCTCGGCGGGGCCATCCTGGCTACGATAGGGCTCTACCTGTTCAGTTTTGCGGAGACGACGTTCATGGCCTTCGCCACCGCCGCCATCTGGGCCGTAGGCATCGCCTATTTCTGGCCGACGATGCTCGGCTTTGTCTCGGAGCGCAATCCCAAAAGCGGCGCCCTGGGTCTGGGCGTGATGGGCGCCATCGGGATGCTGGCCTCCTTCTTTGTAACCCCCTGGCTGGGCGGCGTCGCCGATGAAAAAGGGCACGACCAGCTTCCCGTAACGGAGACCGTGGCCGTCTTCGAACAAGTAGTAAACGACTTCCCGGCCATAGCAGCGGCTGCAGGGCGGCAGGCCGGCGACATCCAGGGCGTCATCGATGCTACCAATGAAGTGCTGAGCACCTATCGTACGAACAATGAACTGCCCGTCGGAGAGACGGCTCAGGCCCTCCGTGGGATCAGCGGCTCGGGGGTCGATTCGCCCGCCGTTGAAAATGCCGCGGCCATTCTCAACCCCGCCGATAACTACGGGGGGCGGCAGTCTTTCAGGACGCTGGCGCCGATCGGCATTGTCCTCATCCTGGTGTTCGGCGTCCTCTTCATCCAGGACCGCAGGGCCGGCGGGTATAAGGCCGAGAAACTGGGAGCCACAGAGGAAGGCGAAGAGGAAAGCGCAGACGACTCCGACGCGCTCAAAACCGGCTGAAAAGAGCAGGACGCTTTAACCAAACGCCCATGGCAGGCTTGACTTGCCATGGGCGTTTGCTTTGATGCGCATCGCTACACCACCGGTCATGCCTCCAATTTGAAGCAAAAACGAAAGAACTGATATAAGATCCAACGAAGCATCTCAAACGCTGCTGAAGAATACCGGATCGTGTGAGGCCCTGTCGATGCCGCCATGGCCGCGCGCGAAAACGTCACCTACGGCGCCGACGTGATCAAGATCTATTCGAACAACACGCCGAATCCAGCTTCTTTCTCGCTGGAAGAAATGCAGACTATCGTGGATGAAGCGCGCCGGCTCGGCGTCCTCAAACCCGGCGCCCTCGCCGACATCGTGGCCGTCGAGGGCGATCCCACCGCCAATCTCGAACCGCTCGAATGCAACAGGACTGTTCTCGACGTAATTATCGCTTCAATCCTGCTTTTTACTCCACCAACGCCCCGCGCAACACCTCCGCCGGATGCACCGCCTGCCGCCCGGTGCCGTGTTTAATCTGATGGCGGCAACTGATACCGGCGGCGACGATCAGCGTCTCGGCGTCGGCCTGGCGGACGGCGGGTAGGAGGCGGCGTTCGGCCATCTTGAGCGAGATGTCGTAATGCTCAGCCTCGTAGCCGAATGAGCCCGCCATCCCGCAACAGCCCGAATCGACTTCGGCGACGGTGTACTTCGGAGGGAGCGAAAGAACGTGCTTGCTCGGCCTCGTGCCGACCAGCGATTTTTGGTGACAATGACCGTGAAGCAGCACATGCCGCGCGGCATCGGTGAAGCGGAGATCGAGATCGCCGGCTTCTGCTAATTGATCGATGAATTCTTCGAAGGTGACGGCGTGCTCGGCGACGATCCGGGCGCGTGGATCATCAGGCAAAAGATATAAATATTCGTCGCGGAGCGAGAGCAGGCAACTCGGCTCCAGGCCCACGATGGGGAGGCCTTGCCCGGCGAAAGGCGCGAGGCGTTCGACGGTCTCGCGGGCGGCGGCGCGGGCTTCGTCCACCAGGCCTTTCGAGATCATCGGCCTGCCGCAGCAGCGGTGGCCGGGCAAGAGCACGTCGAACCCGGCAGCCTCCAACACCTCCGTCGCAGCGATGGCGACGTGGGGCTCGTTGTAGGTGTTGAACGTATCGTTGAAAAGCACCACCTTGCGCTCCGACGTAGGCGCCTTCGCCCGTTTTTTGAACCATTTCGTGAACGGCTCGCGGGCGAACGGCGGCAACGTCCGGTGGCGGCTGATGCCGAGGCGTTTTTCTAGCTGCGCGCGGACGAAGCCGCTCTTGAGGCTGCCGTTGGCGAGCGGCGCCAGCAGGCCGCTGTTGAGCCGGCTCATTCGGGCGATGTCGCCGAAAAGGCGAGCGCGGCGCGGCGTGCCGTTCGCGGCGTGATACTGCGCCAGAAATTCGAACTTGATCTTCGCCATGTCCACCGACGACGGGCACTCGGCCTTGCACGCTTTGCATTCGATGCACAGATCCATCACCTCGTACATCCGCTTGCTCGTCAGTTCCTCGCGCGGCAGGCGGCCCGAAAGGGCGGCGCGGAGAGCGTTGGCGCGGCCTCGCGTGGCGTGCTCCTCCTCGCGCGTCGCCATGAAGCTCGGGCACATCGTGCCGGTGGTCTTCTTCCGGCAGATGCCCGCGCCGTTGCACATCTCCACGGCCCGGTCGAAGCCGTGCTCGTAGCTGAAATCGAGGTGGAGGGGCAACGGGATGACGCCGTAGTCTTCGCCGTAGCGCAAATGAGCTTCTATCGGCGGCGCATCGACGACGTTGCCGGGGTTGAGGATGTTGTGCGGATCGAAAGCGCGCTTGACCTCCTGGTAGAGCTTGTAGAGATCGGGGCCGAAGAAGCGTTCGTTGATCCAACTACGCACGCGTCCGTCGCCGTGCTCGCTGGAGAGCGACCCGCCGTAGCCGTGCAGCAATTCCACCGAAAACGCCATGATTTCGGGCAATTTGGCGATCTCGCTGGCGGCTTTCGTGTTGACCAGCGGGCGGATGTGGACGCAGCCGGCGCTGGCGTGGGCGTAGTAGGCCACGTCGGTGCCCAGGCTGTTGCAGAAACGTTCGATCTCGATGACATACTCGGCCAGATGCTCCGGCGGCACGGCGGCGTCTTCGATGAATGGGATGGGCTTGTGATCGCCTTTGATGCTCATCAACAGCCCCAGCCCCACCTTGCGGACCGTCCAGACGTCCTGTTGCCGCTGCGGATCGAGGACGGGCACGATGGCGAGGGCGCCGGCTTTTTGATCGCGCACGTGCGCCCGCAGCCGGTCGATCTTGGCGCGCAGTTCGGCCTCGCTCTCGCCGTAGAATTCGGTGATGAGGATGCAGTTAGGTTCGCCTTCGACGAACGTCTTGAGCAGGCGGGCGTATTCGGGCACCTCGCGGCAAAGCGTCAGGCCCATATGATCGATCAACTCGACCACCGACGGATCGACCTCCAGCATCACCGGCACCGCCGCCAGCGCGTCGTAGAGACTGCCGAAGTGGACGATAGCCAGGGCGGTGCGCGTCGGCACCGGCACGAGGTTGAGCGTGATGTCTTGCATCACGGCCAGCGTCCCTTCGCCGCCGCAGACGAGATTGGCCAGGTTGAAACGCGGGTCCTGCGGCACCCTGAACGACACGCCGCCGTCGATGAAACGGTCGAGGTTGTAACCGCCGCAGCGCCGCCAGTGGCGCGGCGTGCCGGCCCGGATGATCTCCTGGTTTGCTCCGTCTTGGGTTAAATCGTGGATGCGCCGGTAGATGGCGCCTTCGAGACCGTTGCGGTCGCGCCGCTGCGCCAGTTCGCCTGCATCCACCGGCCCGAAATGCGTCGTCGATCCGTCACTCAAAATGACGTTCATCGCCAGGACGTGATCGGCGGTCATGCCGTAGCAGATCGAGTGGCTGCCGGTGGAGTTGTTCGAGACGATGCCGCCCATGGCCGCGCGGTTGCTGCTGGCCGGATCCGGCCCGAATTGCAACCCCATCGGGCGGAGGTGCAGGTTGAGTTCGTCGAGCACGATGCCGGGCTGCACGCGCACCCAGTGCTCGTCGGTATTGACCTCCAGCACCTCATCGAGATACCGCGTAAAATCGATGACGAGCGAGGCGCCGACGGCCTGCCCGGCGAGGCTGCTGCCGCCGGTGCGCGGCAAGAGCGTGATGTTGTACCGGGCTGCCAGTTCGACGGCGGTGTGCACGTCGTCGGAGGTCCTGGGGATGAGCACGCCGTGGGGCATCACCTGATAGATGCTGGCGTCGGTGCTGTAGAGGATGCGACTGTATTCGTCGGTGCGCACCTCGCCCTCGGCGCGTTTGCGCAGGTCGGCGAGGAAATCAGGCAGGGCGGTCGGTGGATTCGGCATTCCTTCGTCTTTAATACGACGATGTACGAACGTGCCCGGCGCTTCGATGATGTTTGATTATTTACTTCGGTAACGGCACAACCAAAAGCCCCCCTTTGAAGGGGGTGCCCCGACGAAGGAGGGGCGGGGGATGTTCGCGCGGCCTGATGAGAGGTTTTCAAAAGGCCGCGCGAACATCCCCCTGCGTCGCTCCGCCTTCGCTGCGCGCCGCTGTCCCCCTTCGAAGGGGGAATCGCGTGGTGGGCGATTACCGACATAGTCAAAGATCATCAAAAGGGCGGGCACAGATCCGGTCACAAAGTAATGAGAATGTAATGGCGGGCTTCAGAATTTGGAATCGAAGAGTTGGAGAATCGGGGAGCCGGGGAATCAGGGAATCTCCGACTCGCCGACTCACAAATTACCGATAGCGCGCGGCCTCGTCCGGGCGGCCCCAGGCGGTGTAGAGACCGGCCAGGCCGTCGCGGGCTTGCTTGAGGCTTGGATGTTCCGGGCCGAGGCGTTGGCCGGCTATGTTCAGCGCTTCGAGGTAGAGGGGTTCGGCGGCGGCATAGGTGCCGGTGTCTTTGAGAAATCCGGCCAGCCCGTTGAGCGGGGCGATCAGGTCCGGGTGGTTGTGACCCAGCAGGGTGCGGTGCAACGTCAGGGCATCTTGATAGAGGGTTTTAGCGTCTTCGAGGTCGCCCTGTGCGTGGGTGAGCAAGGCCACGCTGTAGAGGCTCCGGGCGACATCCGGGTGTTCCTCGCCCAGCCGCGCGCGGCGCATGTCCAGCGCGCCGCGCAAGAGCGAATCGGCCCCGGCATAGTCTTCCGTCTGATAGAGAATGATCCCGAGATTACTCATGCTCTGGGCGATGCGCGGATGGCCTTCGTCGAGAAGCCTGCGGCGCATCGCCAGAGCGGCTCGGGTAAGCGATTCAGCCTCGGCATACACGCCCATCTGCCGCAACAACACTCCAAGGTTGTCCATGCTCAGCGCCACGAGCGGGTGTTCTTCGCCGCGTATCACGCGGCGCATCGCCAGGGCGTTACGCAGGAACGGCTCGGCTTCGTCGTAGCGGCCCATGCGGCGGAGCAGCACCCCCAGGTTGTTCGTGGCCGTCACGGCATGCCGGCTCTCCTCACCGTAGAGTTTTTTATAGCGATCCAGAGCGTCGCGGTAGAGTATCTCGGCCTCTTCATAATCGCCCTTATAGCGAAGCACCAGCGCCAGATTGTTAGTGCTGATCGCCACGCGCGAATTCCCGTCGCCGTAGAGTTCTCGATAGATTTCCAGCGCTTCGCGGAGCAGCGGCTCGGCGGCGGCGTAGTCGCCCAGGCGACGGAGCACCAGGGCAAGGTTGTTGGCGCTTTGCGCCACATTTTGATGCATCGAGCCGTGGATCTGACGGCGCAAAGCCAGAGCGCGCTCCAGCGGCGCACGCGCTTTTTCGTACTGCCCCAGATTCCGATAAACCCGCCCGACCACGTTGAGCATCTCGGCCTGCACCTGCGGCTGATCTTCAAGCTTTTCGATGCGGGCCGCGCCGCGTTCGAGCAGCTCCCGCGCCGTGATCTCCTCGCCTAACGTCTCATTGGGATCGCTGGCTTCGAAGAGATCCATCATAAAGGCTGATACCGCCTCCGACTTGACCAGCGCCTGCTCGGCCCGGTCGCGTTCTTGCCGGGCCTCTTTGGCCTGCCACACCGCCGCGCCTAACCCCGCCGCCAACGACATCACCACGATAAACACCGACGCCACGACCACCTGATGACGACGCACAAACTTGCGCAGCCGATACCCGACGGTGTTGGCCCGCGCCTCTACCGGCAACCCGGTCAGGTAGCGTTCGATGTCGGCGGCAAACTGCTCGGCAGAGGCATAGCGCCGGGCGGCCTCCTTGCGCAGAGCCATCATGACGATGTTGTCGAGGTCGCCCCGGAGCCGGCGGCGGAGGCGTTCGAGCGGCACGGCGCGGGCGTCGCTGACGTCTGCCGGGGTGATCGTCTCGGTGGTGCCGTCGCGGCGGGTGATGGTTTCGATGCGGGCAACCCTGGTGCTGGGACGCTCCGGGTCTTGTCTACACACGATCTCTTCGATCTCCTGCGGCGAGCCGCTCTTGAGGCGGTGCGGGCGATGGCCGGTGAGCAGTTCGTAGAGCAACACGCCGAGGGCGTAGATGTCCGACGCCGTCGTCAGGGTCTGGCCGCGCACCTGCTCGGGGCTGGCATACTCCGGCGTCATCAACCGAAACATCGTCCGCGTGATGGGCACATCGACGAACGCGAGCGTGGGATTCAAGAGCTTGGCAACGCCGAAATCGAGAAGCTTGACCCGTCCGTTTTTGGTGACGTAGATGTTGCTCGGCTTGAGATCGCGATGCACCACCAGATTCTGATGAGCATAATGCATGGCGCGGCAGACCGCCATAAAAAGCCGCAGCCGTTCGTCGACGGTCAGGCGGTGGGCGTCGCAGTAATCGGTGATGGAAGCGCCCTCGACGTGTTCCATCACGAAATAGGCCAGGCCGTCGTCGGTGGTGCCGCCGTCGAGCAGCCGGGCAATATTGGGATGATTGAGCGAGGCGAGGATCTGCCGCTCCATCTTGAAGCGCTGCAAGATGTCGCGGGTGTCCATCCCCCGGCGGATGACCTTGAGGGCGACGTATTGTTTGAACGGGGCATCGCGCAGGGCGAGGTAGACGTCGCCCATGCCGCCGCGTCCGAGTTGTCTGAGCACCGTGTAGACGCCGACAGTGCGGCCTTCGAGGTTTTCGTCTTCGTCGCTGTCGTCGAGCAGGGCCGGCAGTTCAGCCACGGGCATGTCCATGAAACCGCCGGCCTCGGCCTCGCCGTCTGCGGCCAGCAGCGATTCGAGTTCGCGGCGCAGCACGGGGTCGTCGGGGCAGGCGGCCTCCAGAAAGGTGAGGCGGTCTTTCGGATCTTGCCGCAGGGCCGCCTTGAAGAGTTGTTGCAGACGCGCCGCCCGCTCAGCCGTCAGGCGGGCCTCTTCTATGTCTGATGACTGCGCCATGCCGTTGCGGTGGGTGCGAGGTTCCAGGATCTCCGGGTAGGCCATCATACTGTTATAGCTCTTTTATGGCAAACACTCAACTACTTGAACCCGCCGTAGCGTTTTTTTACGAACCTGATGAATTTTGACGCTCGAATTCGGCGCATGAGGGAGGATGAAGCGACGTTTTCTCAGGATTCCTCTTAATCACAACATTCATCGCGCATTTAGCTCACACGAAACCACTTTAATACAAAATCCGGTTGAAACCTTACAGAAAAACGCGAGGCTCCAGCCGGATTTTGTATTACGCGTCGAGTTCGCGTTGGAGCCAGGCGCGGGCCAGGCGCCAGTCGTCCGACACCGTCGCGTGCGAGACGCCCAGGGCCTCGGCGGTCTCTTTGATGGTCAACCCGGCGAAATAGCGCGCTTCGACGACCTGCACCAGCCGCCCGTTGATGGCGCCGAGCCGCTCCAGCGCCTGATCGATGGCCACGACGGTCTCAAACGAGGTCTCGACGGCTTGCTCGGCCTCGCCCACGTTGGTCAGGCCCACCTTGTGACCGCTGCGTTTCTTGGTCGATTTCGACCGGGCATAATCGACCAGAATACGCCGCATGGCGTTGGAGGCCGCGCCGAAGAAGTGTGCCCGGTTTTTCCAGTTCATCGCCCGCTGATCGACGAGCTTGAGGTAGGCCTCATGGACGAGGCCGGTGGCGTTGAGGGTATGATCGGCGCGTTCGTTACGCAGTTGGGCCTGCGCCAGCTTGCGCAATTCATCGTAAACCCGCCTGAGCAAATCGTCGAAGACCGAGCGGTCGCCGGCCTCCAGATCCATCAAAAGACGGGTGACGTCCAGGTCGGCCATGATGCGCTGCCTGTTGAAGCGGGAGAAGAGATCGAGGGATACACGTCTTCTTAACGCACACTTGCATCGGAGGATTCCCAAAGAAAAAGCCCGCGAGGGCAGCGGCGTCTCGCCTGTCCTCGCGGGCTTTTGCAAAGTGTATGATGAAGAGCGCCGGCACGTGCCGGTCGGCCTTATTTGTTGCGTTGGCGGATCAACGCCTCCAGCGCCGCCAACCGGGCCTGCAACAACGCGTTCTCCCGCTCCAACTCCGTCAGATGAGAACCCCGTGACTCCAC
>JANQES010000012.1 GCA_028278205.1 Rhodothermales bacterium | reverse complement strand
AAAAACAAGCACAACCCGATGGCTTTGGGTCGCTTGCAGCGCCTGGTTAGCGACGCGGCCCGGCGAGCGCCCCCAAGACCATGGCTTGAAAGCAGACCGCGCCGCACTCTGGCACAGCCGGCGGGGCTTGTTCGATCCAGCACAACACCGCGAGATGGCGACCCTGAGCGAGGGACGCGCGCTAACTACTGAGTATACGGACGCTGTCCGGAGAATACGCGCTCCCGAAAAGGAACCAGGCTATTTTATTTCAGGAGTATATGTGCAAAACTTGCGTTTTATCTCGACGGTGTATAGATATGGCGCATTCTCCCCGCTCCTGTCCGGAGAATAGACCCGGATAAAACCGGAGCCTGCATCGCCTGGCCCGGCTCAACGAACCCATTCAATCTACCAATTTCTGCGCAAAAAACAAGGCCCTCACCCATGAAACTCATCGACGGTGTGCGCCAGGCCTGCCGCTTGAAACATCTCAGCCTGCGCACCGAAAAAGCCTATGTGCGCTGGGTACGGTGCTTCGTCAACCACCACAGGCGTCATCCGCAATACCTATCCGAAGCGGACGTGCGCGCCTTCCTCTCCCACCTGGCCGTCGAGCGGCAGGTGGCAGCTTCCACCCAAAACCAGGCCCTCTCGGCGTTGCTCTTTCTCTACACGCACGTTCTCGAACGGCCCCTGGGAGAACTCGGCGAGATCGTGCGCGCCAACCGGCCCAAACGCCTGCCGGTCGTCTTCACGCGCGAGGAGGTGCGCGCCGTGCTCGGGCACCTTCGTGGGGACCATCGCCTCGTAGCGAGCTTGCTCTACGGCTCCGGGCTGCGCCTGCTCGAAAGTCTGCGTCTGCGCGTCAAGGATGTCGACTTCGGGCAGCAACAGATCATCATCCGTGATGGCAAGGGCCAGAAAGATCGCGTGACGGTGTTGCCTGGCACGCTCTTCGATCCGCTCAAGCGTCAGCTTCGCAAGGGTAAAGTATTGCATGAAGAAGCCCTCGACGAGGGCTTTGGCTCGGTGTATCTACCGTCGGCGCTATCGCGTAAATACCCGAAGGCGGCCTGGTCGTGGGGTTGGCAATACGTCTTCCCGGCAGCAAAGCCTTCGAAGGATCCCCGCAGCGGTGTACTCCAGCGTCATCATGTTGCCGAGTCGGCCGTTCAGAAGGCGGTGCATCGAGCTGTGAAGAAAGCTGGATTGGTAAAGCCCGCCAGTTGCCACAGTTTCCGCCACAGTTTCGCCACGCACCTGCTCGAAAACGGCGCCGACATCCGCACGGTGCAAGAACTGCTGGGCCACAAGGATCTCCGCACGACGATGATCTACACCCACGTCATGGGCCGGGGCGTGGCTGTGAAGAGCCCGCTTGATCCTTGACTCGGTGAATGAGGGCGCCCGTCAAGGAAAACAGGGGCAGCCAAGCAAGCATAACAACCGAGACCCTCGATACGCCCCATCAATTCCCTCGTGCTTCGAGATCCGGCCTCAGCGACAAGGCCTCCGGCCAATCCGGAAGCGACCACCCTACTCGCGTAACTGGTACCACACCCAGATCAACGCGATACTCACCCCGGCTATACTCTAGATGACAGTGCAAGACCTCTCGGTCTCCCGGCGCTCTCCTTCATCGATGCGCGAACTTCAGACATCCTGCCAAGGTATCACCATTAACGCATCCACCAACCCCGCGGCGTCCATGCAACCGGACCATTTCGTCACCCCGGAAGAATACCTCGCCCTCGATGCCGAGGCCGAAGTCCAGCACGAGTACTGGTTCGGCCGCGTCGTGGCCATGGCCGGCGAGACCTACAACCACAACGCCGTCAAAGACGATCTGGTCAACGCCCTGCGCCGGCTCTCAAACTGCGATGTGCTCTCCTCCGGGCTGCGCGTGCGCGCCCCTGGCTACGGACGGGACAACTACGCCTACCCCGACGCCGTGGTGATGTGCGCCCCCAGAGAATTCGACGAGACCACCCGCCCCCCGACCTTGCTCAACCCCACCTTGCTCATTGAAGTGACCTCGGCTTCGACGGGCAGCCGCGATTCGACCGACAAGCTCGACGCTTATTTCCAACTCGACAGCCTGCACGAGTACTGGATCGTGGACCCGGATCGTCCGTTTGTCTTACGCTACGTGCGCTCCGACGGCGGTGATCTGGTTCATTTCATCCGAGGCCTCGACCAGACGCTCCGCAGCGACGAGCTCGGCCTGGCGATCCCAATGCGAGAGATCTACCGGCGCGTGCTGTCCTGAACATCGCCCCTCCTATCATTAGTATACAAGTTCCTGTCCCATCGTGTCGTCAGAGCAGGAATAACCCCCCGCAAACAGCAAAGCCCCGATCCCGGCATTTTCACCGAAATCGGGGCTTTTTTTGCATTTTTTGCGCTGTGGGCCCTACGGGATTCGAACCTGTGACCTCTCGCGTGTGAGGCGAGCGCTCTAAACCGCTGAGCTAAGGGCCCTCTCTGATGCGCCGGGTTGCCCGGCGGCCAGGCAGAAGGACGCCGATACTACGGCGCTCGTTCCCGAAAGTCAAGGGGCTCCACCTGTTCTTTGCAAAACGGCGCCCTGGAGGTGCCTGTTGAGAAACACCTCGGGCATGCGCGACGAGGGCTGTGTCAACAGAAGCGGTGTGGCGGCGGGTTGCTCGTCGAAGGCGGGCATACCCAGGAGCGAGCCGTTCCTCAGCGGGGTCATCGCAGCGGGTTGCAGGCCGGGGAGGAACTCTTGCTGCATCGCCGGGGGCGGTGTCGCACCGGCGCCGGCTAGCGGGTCGGCCTCCTGGGTCAGCCACGTCGCTCCCACCAACAAACCGGCCATCACGACGGCGGCGACCACCGAGCCGGCAGCCACAAACGCCCCCAGACGCAACGCCGCCTGAGAAAAAGAGGGCGGTTGGGCATAGACCATCTCCCACGCCAACTGTCGTCGCACGCGGGCTTGCAAATCTTGCGGCGCGCGCACCCGGCCCCCATGATGACAGAGCAACGTCCGCGTCCGGCGCAGGCGTTCGACCTGCTGCGCCAGCACGGGGTCGGTGCTCAAGCATTCTTCGAACGCCGCGCGCACGGCAGGATCCATCGTGCCATCGACGTATTCGCAGAGCAACTCGTCGAGCCAGGAGCACGGGCAATCGCCGTCTCCTGTACAGTCGTATCCTTCTGCCATAGACGGATTGGGTCTGCTGATTATTAACCAACTCTGCGGGTCGTCTGCGAACCGCCCTGATGCCTACGACTGCGGCGGCGTATAGATGTCTTTGAGCAACATCTGAAGCTTCGTACGCCCCCGGTTGATCCGGCTTTTGACGGTGCCCATGGGCAACCCGGTAATCTGGGCGATTTCTTCGTAGGCGAGCTGTTGCACGTCGCGCAAGACGACGACCTCTCGAAACTCTTCCGGTATCTGGTTAAGCGCCTCCTGGATGTAATGATCCTGGATGGTACTCTCGGTATGTTTGTCCGGAGAGAATGTTTCGTCCGGAATCTCGACTTCATATTCTTCGGCGTCCCGGTTGACCGATTGGATCGAAAACAAACGGCGGCGTTTGCGTTTTCGATACTCCGACCGCGCCAGGTTGCCGGCTATCGTATAGAGCCACGTCGAAAACTTGGCGATGCGGCGATACGAATGCCGGTTGCGATAGACCCGCAGAAAGGTCTCCTGAAGCAAGTCTTCGCATTCCTTCATGTCGCCGAGGAAGCGATAGATATAATTGGTCAGCGGATCGCGATAGCGGCTCACGAGGATGTCGAAGGCTTCGACGGTGCCGGCCTGGAATTGCAGCATCAAATCCTCGTCGCACATTCGCATGAGCGCCTGATAATGGCTGTTGGTGTCCGAGCGGCGCCGCCTTTTGAGCCGCCGCCCGGTGATCCGGCCTGGCCGTCCATCTTTTGAGTGCTGCTGCGATCCTTGCATCAAGCCTCACCTACCGTCTGGAATGAGGCCCGAGACCTCCTCCGCATTGATCTGTTGATGGCATAAAGATAAGCGTATCATTGCACTCCTGAGCAAAAAAGTCGTTACGAAACGGTAGCCGGGGCGGTCCCGGCTTCGGCGCGCTCCGCCGGGGCGGTGCCGGGTGTCAGACGCCGGAGCAGCAGCGTCATCACGAGGCGTTCGTCCCGGCGCGCTCCGCCTTTGAGTTCGTAGTCGGCAGCCAGGAGCGCCGCAAAAGCCTGTTCCAGCGCCTGAGGCGGGAAGCGTCGCAGGCTAAAGAGGTATTCCTTGATGAAGAAGGGCGAGATGCCCACCTGCTGCGCCATCTCGCGTTCGGGTATGCGCAGCGCCCGGCAGGCGCCGAGCTTCCAGAGCTTGGTGAAATACCCCGTGAGCACCGAGACGATCATCAAGGCCTCGCCGCGTGTGTTCGAGGCCTGGCTGAGCAGCCGCTGGCCGATGCGCTGGGCGTCGGCGGCGCGGCCTTCGCCGAGGGCGCGTTGCAGTTCGAAGACGTTGAACTCGCGCGTCTGGCCGCTGGCGCGCACCACGTCGTCGGCGGTGAGGGCGCGGCGCTCGCCGGCGTAGGTCATCAGCTTTTCGATCTCGCCGGCCGCCACGTGCAGCGACGTGCCCACGTAGTCGGCCAGCATCTGCACGGCCTGCGGCTCGATCTCGTAGCCGAGCGCCTCCACACGCCGCTTCACCCAGCCGGGCATCTCCCGCGCATAAAACGCCTTGAACTCGCCCCAGGCGGCGTGCTGCCGCAACGCCCGGTACGGATGGGCCGACAGGTTGGGCTTGCCCGTACACAACAACAGCACCACCGCCGACGGGTTGGGCTGTTCGGCGTAGGCCGTAAAGAGCCGGTTCTCCTTCAACTGCTCGAAGTTGCGCACGACGACCACGCGCCGCTCGGCCATCATCGGAAATGCGCCGCAGAGCGCCAGCACCGCCCGCGCCTCGGCCTCCGCGCCGTAGACGAGGTCGAAGTTGAAATCGCGTTCGTGGGCCGCCAGCGCGTGCTCGATGAGCACCTGCTGCAACTCATCCATCAGAAAGGTCTCGTCGCCGTAGAGAAAATAGAGCGGCTTGAAATTCCGATGGCGGAAAGCCGTGTCGAGTTGGTCGTACGTAAGCCCGGTCTTTTTTGCCATGCTCAGAGATCGGTTCCGGTGCCAGCGATGAAAAGGGCAAAGCCTGACAAGGCCGAGGGTTCCCGGTTCTGATTTTGGATTTTAGATTTTGGATTTTGGATTGGTCTGATTCGGCACCGTCATCTCAATCGAAAAAGCCGCAGCGATTCCGACCGTCGCGACTTTTTAGGTTGTTTAATACGGATCGCAAATTTCCCAATCCAAAATCTAAAACCCAAAATCGATTTCATTTTCTCAAAAGCCGGCTTTCGTGCAAACGATAACCGACGGCGCGCAGCAGATCCACATCGTGTTGGGTGATGTGATGCGCCAGGCCGTAGACGTCGCGGCGGTCGTTGCCGAAGTGGGCCGCGCGCGTCCAGGCTTCCGGGGGAAGGGTGCGGAGAAACGCCAGGAGGCTCCGGCGGGCGTCTTGCACGCGGTCGAGGATGGCGTCGAAGGGGTGGTCGTTCCAGGCAGCCGGCGCGGCCAGCGCCTGCTCGTCCGGCGCTTCGAAAGCCGGATCGTCTTCGGCTATCATCCGGCGAAGTTGGGGCAGGTAGACGGCTTCGTCCAGCGTGGCGAGCAGGCCGTAGGTTTCCTTCAGCGACAGGTCTTGCGGCAGAGGCCGCGCCTCTTGCAAGGGCTGCGGCACCCGGTCTACCACCGCCTTCAACGCCTCGATCTCATCGATCAAAAAGGCGAGTTGGTCGAGCAGCGCGTCGCGGAGATCGGTTGTGTCAGGCGCGTCAGGCATGCCCACCTTGCCGGGCTTCTCGCAGTTCACGTTCGATGGGCCATTCGAGTAAGGCCAGGACCAGGACGAGGGCGGTAAACCCCAGACCGGGAATGAGGGCCAGCAAGGCCACAGCGCCCGGAAAGCCGGCTTTGGAAAAAATCCGCCAGAACAAAACGGCTGGAACGAGAGAAACAGCCAGTAAAACGAGAACTTCCAACGGTCCGATGGCACCCATTTCGACCACCTCTATTCGTCAGGTAGATAGAGCACGCGTTTCGTAGTTGAGTTTTTAACCCAACACAGACGGTTGTGTTGTTGATGACACCTTGATTTTTCTATATAAATAATTAGCCGTCGTCGTCTCCGGACGCACTGCTGCGCACGCCGCCCCATTCGTTGTCGGCGGCGATGGGTGTTTCCTCGCGCCGGTGCGTGTTTTCGAGCGCCTCCATCCCGCCCTCGACGAGCCACTGGAGGAAGTGCCGGTCGCGGAGGCTGTGCAGGTTGTTGTCTTCTTTGTGATCCCAGGGCTGCGCGCCGTATTGCTGATTTTTGTACTGGTGCAAGTATTCGAGCCGGTCGGTCAGCCGTTCGACGGGCACCATCAGGCGGTCGAGGCCGAAGATAGCCTCGTCGCGGCTCTGAAACGTCAGGTCGTACTCTTTCGACATGACGATGGCCTCTTCAGGGCAGACTTCCTCGCAAAAGCCGCAGTAGATACACCGCAGCATGTTGATCTCGAACCACGCCGGCTCGCGCTCTTTCGCGCTGGCCGGGTCGTCCACCTCTTTCGATTGCATCGAGATAGCCATCGGCGGGCAGGCGCGGGCGCACAGGTTGCACGAGACACACCGCGTGCGTCCCTCTTCCTCGACCAGCACAGGCCGCCCCCGGTAGCTGTCCGGCGGATCCCACAACTCGTCGGGATACTGAAACGTGTACATGGGCTCTTTGACGATCTTGCGAAAGCTGTAGCCGAGCCCTTTAAAGACCTCCGGGAGGTACATCCGCTCCCAGAAGTTGAGTCTCCGTTCGTTGTCGGGGGTCGTGATCTTCGGTTCGCCAGGCATAACGCAGGTGTGTTCCTCCAAAAAATCGATGTTCAACCAGGGTGCGCTAATCAACCATTAGAATTTCGGTTCCCGAAATTCTAAATCAAAACTTTTTCGATTTTTGATCTCAAAAATCGAAAGGCGCATAATCCATTCCAGGGGACCGCGGTTAAAGCGTTGGCGCCACAGGTGGGCGAAGAGCACCGACAGCGCTGAAAAGACCAGCGCGCTGCCCACCGCAAACGCCGGTGTTTGATGTTCTAGCCGGCCCAGGGCTTCGAGCAACCCCATGCCGATGACCACGTGGGCCACGTAGAGCGTCAGCGCCAGTTGGCCGGTAGCAACCAGCGGCTTCAGCCACGAGGCGCTCGCGTAGCGTTCGCCCAGGGCCACACACGCGGCTATGACGACACACGCCGTGCCCGCGCCTGCTATGATGTATAGCGGCATCGGCGGCATTGAGGCGGTGCCGAAAACGGTGGTGATAACTTCTAGATCAACAGCGGAGGCACCGGCTGAGAGGGTCTTGATGAGGATCCGCGAAACCGTTTCGGCCAGCACGGCGGCGCCCAGGCCCCACGCCATCACTCGTTTTCGGACGGCTGGATTACGCAGATCCTGCCGGCCCAGCACCATCCCAATCAACAAAAAGGCCGTCCAGGGAAAGACCGGATGGAAGCCGTTGAAGAACAGGTTGCGGACAAAACCTGCCGGGGTCCAGAAACCGTCATAGGAAAACGTCTCCCAATCCCATCCCGCCTCATAGTCGAACACGAACAAGAGGATCACAAAGCCCAGCACGAAGGCCCCTGCCAACTGCCACAGCCGCCGCGTGGAGGCCGCCAGCACCAACGCACCCACGGTGATGTAGATGCCGTAGAAATGCAAGATATCCGCCGGCCAGAGCGGCGCGTAGAGCAATCCTACCACGAACAAAAACAACGCCCGCTTCAGCAGGCTCACCCGGTTGCGGCCCAGCGCTACGAGATCGTGGTCGTGCCGGGCACGCTGCGAGAGTAACGAAAGGCCGGCTCCGGCCAGAACGACGAAGGTGGCCGCCGCACGGCCTTCAAACAAACTCGCAAACGTCAGGAGCCAGTGGGGGCCGTGCCCATCGCCCACCATGATGAGTCTGAAGTTGACGATGACCATGCCGATGATGGCCAGGGCACGGGCTATATCATAACCAAGAATGCGCTTTTTCATGGATCCGGTTGCTCGTCAGCAAGATAGGAAAAGGCCACAGCGCGCCGGCCATCCATCGGTCGAGCGGGCGCCCGACGCCGCGCGATCACGTTGTTTTGCACCGCCGGTGTTGAGGCCGCCAGAGCCATTATGAATAGCAAGAGCGAACGCACGACGTTCTCCGTTTTCGGTTTCGAAGGAACGCCTGCATGCTACGGAGAAAACGGTGTCCCGTCGGTTCATCCAAGCGGTTGGGACGCCTATTTTGGGCGTTTTAAGACGCATTCGATGGGATGAGACTTCACATACTCCGTCGGCGTGCGCTGTTCGTACTTTTTGAAAATACGGTTGAACGACGATTTGGAGTTGAACCCGCAGTCCAGCGCGATAGCGATAAGCGTGAAATGTTGATACTGCGGATCGGCGACGCGCTTTTTGAATTCATCGACGCGGTGCCGGTTGATCAGGTCGTAAAAAGATGCGTTGAGGTGTTCATTGATGACTTGAGAGAGGGCGTGGGCCGGTATATCCAGCGCCCCGGCAAGATCCTGGATGGAAAGCCGGCTCCGAAGGTAGGGTTTTTCGGTTTTCAGATAATCGATCACCCTTTCGGCATACGCTGCACCCTCCTCCGCTTTGAGTCCTGACCGGGAATACTTGGCCGCCGGTGGGGCAGCTTCCGGGAGGGCCGGCTGGTCCTGGGACGGCGCCGGGAGCGCGTCGGTATACAGGCGGCCCTGCTTCAACCCGAAGTAGCCCAGGTAATACAGGAAAAAGGTAGACAGCGCGTAGCCGTTCTGGATGTCCTCATCCGCCGAATTCAGCTTGACGCCGGACCCCAGCGCCTCGCTCACTACGACGCCCAGCCACAAGATGCCGGTCCCATAAGCCAGCACCCGCGCCCATTTCAGATCGACGCCTTCGGTAAAAGAAAAAGTATGCCTGATGGTGCGGCGATGCCGTTCGAGCAGCCACAAGGCCCAGATCACATAGACCGGAATCGCCAGCGATTCCACCAGCAGCGCGAGGGCGAACCCGACCGGCAATTGCGACTCGTCCGTCTGAGCGAAGAGGCTATCGAGTTCTTGTTCACTCAGAGCCGTAAACAGATAGAGCCAGTACAGCCAGGTCAAAAGGTAGGGCACGAAATGGCCCAGCCGGGCCGGCGGCGGTCTGGAGGATTGCGTCAGCGCGGTGATGTAGACGAAGAACAGCGGGGCCAGCAAGAGGCTGATGTTGAGATGAAAAACCAGCAAGGCCTCCAGTTGATACGCGAACGCCCCGAACGCCGTCGCCAGCGTCACAAAAAACACCGCGAAGTAGGCCGTCAAGAGATAGTCCGGCCCTTGTTTATTTTTTTTGATCAGGACGAGCACCATCAAATACAACGCATGGGCGGCGCCGATGGCGATGAGGGTGTTTTTCATGATTATCAACGCTTTACCGCCATGATTCAGGCCTTTCAAGGTGATCACGAGGAGTGTGCGTCGAGGAAGGCCCACACGCGCGCATCGAGGTCGGCGGGCGGCGGTGTATCCTGAGCCCAGGCGCGTGTGACCGGAAGCAAGAGGCTCAGCAACAAGACGAGCGAGAGCAGCCGCATCGAAATGGCCTTCATGGGAACCTCCTTTGGTTAATAGAACGGCACACCGAGGGGGATAAGCGGCACCGGGAACGGCAATCGAACCTCAAAGGGTCAAGCCTTATACGCTCGAATATACAGCAAAGGTGGCCGCTTTAATCGCAGGCTCGTGCATTTCATCGCCTCCAGGTGCAGTTCATCCCACCGCGCGCATCCAGACCCATCGGCATTCTTATAAGCGGCCAGAAAACGACCCCGCGCTCTAGCGGGTTGCCTATACACCCAAACCGGCTCGTTTCGAGTTACGATCATGAAAAACGTTATCGTGTTCCTGACCGTCCTGCTTTTTTCCGCTTCGATGCACGACCTCCACGCGCAAAACGGAGGGAACCAACCCGGCGGCGCACTGGCCAGCCGCATCACCGGCGCCGTCGTCGAAGACGGATCGGCAAGCCCCATCGAGATGGCGACGGTGGCTGTGTGGAAAGCCGCCGACTCGACGCTTGCCACCGGCGCGGTGACCGCCGCCGCCGGCCGCTTTGTGATTGAAGGGCTGCGCCCCGGCCCTTACTACGTCCAGGTCAGCTTCATCGGCTATGCCACGCAGACGATCTCCGACGTGGTGCTCGGCGCCGGGCAGCCGCCGGTAGACCTCGGCGCCGTCCGGCTGCTGCCGGATACGCAGCTACTCGACGAGGTGGAGGTCACCGCCGCGCGTGAGTTCATCGAGATCGGCATCGACCGCACGGTCTACAACACCCGCGATCAGCTCGTCAGCGTCGGCGGCAACGCCTCGGACGTATTGCAGAACATCCCGTCTGTGGAGGTAGACATCGACGGCAACGTGAGCCTGCGCGGCAGCCAGAACGTCGCTATCTTGATCAACGGGCGGCCTTCACCGCTGACAGGCGAGGCGCTCACGTCCTTCTTGCAGGGGCTCTCTGCCGACGTCATCGAGCGCGTCGAGGTCATCCCCAACCCGTCGGCCAGGTACGAACCCGACGGCATGGCCGGCATTCTCAACCTCGTGCTGCGTCAGGATAAGGACCTCGGCCTCGGCGGCAGCCTCAGCCTGGGTGCCACCACGCAGAATAGCTACAACGCCTCGGGCAACCTCACCTACCAGAAAGGCCGCGTCGGCGTTTTTGCCAGCTACGGCTTCCGCACCGGCACGCGCGAGGGCCAGGGCTGGCGCTTCCGCGAAAACCGCGTTCTCGATCCCTATACGTATCTCGACCAGGAAGACGCCGACGAGCGCGGCAGGCTTTCGCACACGCTCAACACGAGCCTCGACTATCGCCTCAGCGCGCAGAACACGCTCTCGCTCTCGGCCCTCTTGAGCCGGCGCGGCGGCGATCAGACCGGATGGACGGGCTATACCGAACTCGACAACGCCCGCCTGACGACGGCCCGCTTCGACCGCCTGCGCGAGGGCGACCGGACGGACCTCAATATGGACTATCGCCTCGCCTTCAAGCGTGTCCTCGAACCGGCCAGGCACGAACTCTCTGCCGAACTGCGCTACCAGCGGGATTGGGAGGACAACAGCTCGCGGTTCACGCAGACTGTCTTCGAGCCGGTGGACGCCTCGGAGGGCACCCTCGTTGAGCAGGAGACGAACGAGCAGGACGAACAGAACCGGGAGACTTCGTTTCAACTCGACTATACCCGCCCGCTCGGGGAGAGCGGAAAGCTCGAAGCCGGCTACAAAGGCTCCATGGAGCGGCTCCATAGCGGCTTCTACGCCGAGACGTTCGACGCCGGCCTGGGCAGCTTCGTGCCGGACGCCGCGCGCAACAACACCTTCAACTACGACCAGCAGATCCACGCCGCCTACGGCATCGTTGGGGCCGAGGTGGGACGCCTGGGCTTGCAAGGCGGCCTGCGCCTCGAACAGGCCTTCACCACGTTCGAGTTGGAGACGGCCGACGAGTCGTTCGACAACGAATACTTCAGCGTCTTTCCCAGCGCGTTTGCCACCTACAAATTCAGCGACACGCGCAGCCTCAAGCTTTCCTACAGCAAGCGCATCAACCGCCCGCGCACCGGGGGCAGGTTCAACCAGTTGAACCCGTTCAACACCAACGACGACCCGTTCTTCCGCCGTGTGGGCAACCCGTACCTCCAGCCGGAATATGTCCACGCCTTCGAGGCGGGCTTTACCCAGTTTATGAGGTGGGGCTCGCTGACACTCACGCCCTACTTCCGCCGCACCGT
The DNA here is from genome assembly GCA_028278205.1 of Rhodothermales bacterium. Classification (GTDB taxonomy): domain Bacteria; phylum Bacteroidota; class Rhodothermia; order Rhodothermales; family Bin80; genus JANQES01. Next base: position 4,267 of record JANQES010000012.1, on the reverse strand, counting down.
CGATGTCATCCGGTTCATCGAGACCATCGACGACGCGGGCGTGACGACGCTCACCTTCGAGAACCTCGACACGAGCGACTCGTGGGGCGCCGAGGTCATCGGCACCGCGAAGCTCGGTCGCCGGATCAACGCCTTCGCCAGCTTCAACGCCTATAAGATCGTCACCGACGGCAGCACCGTCGATGCCAGCCTGAGCAACAATGCCCTCGGCTATGCCACGCGGGCCAACGCGACGGTGAATGTGCGGCCCGGCCTGGACCTGCAACTGTCCTACTTCTACCGCTCGCCGCTCGACATCGAAAACGGACGCATCGCCGCGCGTCAGATGGCCGACATCGCCCTGCGGCAGAAGCTCCTCGGCGACAAGGCCAGCCTGAGCCTGCGTGCCCGCGATGTCTTCGGCACGATGGGCTTCCACCTCTGGCGCGAAGACGCGCGCTTCTTCCAGGAAGTGGATCGGGCCTTCAACGCCCAGCAGGTGGGCTTCAGCTTCACCTACAACTTCGGCCAGTCGTCCCGGCCCAACCGTCGTCAACGCACCGAGCAGCGTCCGGACAACGGCGCCGGCGACATCGAGATGCAGATGCAGTAGCGCGCAATGCCTACCTTACCGGGGGCTGATGCCGGATTGTATAGCGGTGGTCAGTGCCATTGAGGAAGATCGGTCTCGATATGTCTTGACACAGGGTTGACGCGCATCGGGGGGGCCTCTACGCGCAAGCCCTGCGACTCCCACCAAATGGAGGGAACGAGGAGGGAGTCGAGTTCCTACTCAAAACACGAGGCGTCCCGATAGTCGCCGATGGGAATGTTCAGGCGTTTGCTCACCACACCGCCGACAAAGCCAAAGCCATTCTCGACGTGGGTCACGGCGCCCGGCAGGGCCACGGTTTTGTCATCAAGCGTGTTCTCCGGCCAGTCGGGGCCTGCCGAAGCCACCAGCAACTCGACGGCGCTAAGCTGGAGGAGTTCGGCGGTGCTGATGTCGCGGTCGAGCGCGGCCAGCCGTTTCAGGTCTTCGACCCATGCTACACGCACCTCGAAAGCGTCGTCTTCGTTGCGTTCGGCCTTCAGCACATAAGACACGCTGAACGTTCGCGCGGTGCCGCGTGCCGTTGGAACGTGGTAGGTGACCTCCAGGGCCGCAAAGCGATCCAGTCTGATGATCATGTCGAACGTTCTGGCGCAGACGTTGCCGGTTACCGGAAGATTAATCAGCGAGAAGGGAAAGACGTTGAGGAGGGGATCCGGAAATGTGTCGGGCAGGGTGACAGTCGCCGCGCTCGTGGCGCCGTCTGAGCGCACCGCCTCCAACAGGTAGGTTTCAAGCGGGCGGATCGGCTCGTCCGTCCAGACATTGTAGGCCGTAGCCCCTCCTATGAACTGGAACAAGGAATCGCGCCAGATGACACGCCGGCCCGAAGCGAGGTGCGTCATCGTCACGACGGCATCGAGCGGCTTCGTGTCGGTGAGCAGGGAATCCTGGAGCGTTTCCACGCGCACCCACTGGGTGTCTGCCGAGGCGTCGAGCACGCCGAACATAGAGAAGTACGCGTCACTTTCTCCGAAAACCTCGAAAGACGTTTCGCAGCCGGCCAGCACGAACACGGCAGCAAGCCAGAGGGCGATTCCTGTAGGGGCAAACCGGGCCATCAGCGAACCTCGACGAGCAGGGACACATAGGGAAGAAAGGACAGTTGATCGACGCGACGGAACGTGAACAGGTCGAAGTAGAACAGGTTTCTCTGGTCGTACACGTTGATGGCCCCGGCCTGTAGGGTCAGTTCGGCCAGGCGAAGATCGAAGGCATACTCGACCGACGCGTCCAGGCGGTGGTAGGCCGGCAGGCGTCCCTGATACGGCCGTTCGAAAAGAAAGCGCGGATTGCCGTAGATGCGCCGCACGTCGGGCAGGTTGATGAAGCGAATAAAGCTGTCGGCGCCCAGCGCGCGCGTATAGGGCAACCCCGAGCCGTACTGCCACCGCAGGCTCGCTTTAAATGCTCCGGCGTTGAACCCCAGGATGGCGTTGATTTGATGCCGGCGGTCGTGAGGCGGGTGATAGGATTGAATGGGCTCGTCGAACCACAGGCCGAAGTTATCTTGCGCCGTGGTGTACTTCGTCCAGGAATAGCCGTATCCCAGGTAGGCGTAAAACGGACGCCGTTGGAACTCGACCCGGGTGTCCATGCCGTAGACCTCGCCGTCGGCGAGCGTCAGGGACGTAGTAAATCGGGCGATGACGCTCCAGATAGGTACCGGCAAGTTGTTCAGGCGTTTGTAATAGCCCTCGGCAGCCACAGTAAACGCGCCGAGTCGTTGTTGCCATCCCACAAGGGCGTGCAGCGCGCGGGCGCGCGCGTTGTTAACCGGCGTGGGTATCCACACAGTAAACACGGAGCCCACGTCCCGCTCGTCGTTGATCCCCTGCACCGTCTGACGGTAGAGGCCCAGGGCGGCTGTGAGGGTCTGTGCCTCGGTGCCCCAGGGATGCCAGGCCAGCCGGAGGCGCGGTTCGATGCTGGGCGTATAACTCAGCGGATACGTGAGGGCAAGGCTGGGCTGGACGTCGAGGTGCTCGCCCACGTCCAGCGTGGCCCCCACGTACAGGCCGGTTCCCACTTGATAATCATCGGTGTCACGGATGCCCTGAAACTGTTCTGCCAGCCGGTATCCTCCTCCTTCAATCTGTAGATAGAAGCCGCCCTGGATGTCCGTGGTACCCATGGGATACGTCCAGTGAACGTCGGTGTTGAAGAGCCAGGCGTTGGCTGATCGTTCGGGTCGATCCACGTCGCCGACGGCGTTGTTTACGTAGGAGAAGCCGCCGTTGGCTTCAATGAAAACGGACGAACCGGGCGAGAAACCCACGCAGCGCCCGGCCACGACGGTGTTGCTCCATCGAAACACCTCGGTGCGTTGGGCATCAGGGCTGACGCGGCCTCGGTCGTACGTGTGGACGCCCGTCAGGGAACAACGGTTATTGGAAGCACCTGCCTGTTGCACCTTGATCACAATGTCGCTGAAGGTGAGGGGTAACGATTGACCAAGCAAGGTCGGAGCCGTCTGTTCGATCACCGAGGTGCGCACGGAGCCCAGCCATGAGAGCGATCCTTTACGGAGCGGTCCTTCCAGACGCATACTGGCCAGGAAGGGGCCAACGGACGCCGCGCCTTCGACACTCCGGGTATTGCCCCCTCGCATCGTTACGTCGATCACCGACGAGAGCCGCCCGCTGTAGCGAGCGCCAAAGCCCCCCGCAAACACGTCGACGTGGGAAATGAGATCCTGCGGAAAGGCCGAAAAGAACCCGATGATGTGAAAGGGTTGGTAGATCATCGAACCGTCGAGGAGGACGAGATTCTGGGAAGGAGTGCCCCCTCGGATGAAGAGTTGGCCGCCCCGGTCGCCCAGCGACACGACGCCCGGCAGCGTTTGCAGATACGTAGCCAGGTCTCCACTGGGATCGGGCGTCGGGATGCGTTCCAGGTCGGCAGGCCGCACCTGTTGCTGGCCGGCTCGCAACGCACCGGCACCACCTTCCTGCTGCACGATGACCTCATCGAGCACTTCACCCGGCTCCAGGGCGACGCTGCGGGTTACGAGGGGGATGTCGCCTAGCCGGAGGGTGTCTGTAAAGGGGGCGTACCCGACAAAGCTGACCCGCAAGACGTAGACGCCGGGCGGAATCCGGGCAAGCTGATAATAGCCGTCGGCATTGCTCACGGTGCCTCGGAGGGTTTGCTGTGCGTCGCGCACCGTCACATTGGCACCCTCCAGCGCCGCGCTGTTGCTCCGGTCGGTGATAAAGCCGCGCAGGGTGGTGCCCTGGCCTACAGCAGCAGACGCGCCCAGCCACAGGTGCAGCAAGACGATGACTAGAGCCGTCTTCAATTGCGTGTAAGCTTTTCGTTGAGAGAGGATAAGAGGGGGAAAGGGTGAGAGGGAGAATAAGCCCTTTAATCTCCCTTTACTGGCGTCAGTCGCGCTTCGCGCTCGTGTCGCCCTCTCTCCCTTTCGCCCTTTTCCTCTTGAGTGCTTACAGCCAACTGACACGAGCCGAAGGCGACTGACGAAGTAAAAATGCTCTAAGATCCACGTAGAGCCCTTCCTCAAAAACGACATAAGCTACCCTCGGGCGAACCGTTTGGCTCATAGCGAAGGAATATTAGGGCAATCGCATCTAAATTTTGTAATCAACCAAACCAGCGCGTATGAGCCGATTCGTGAAAATCGGATGTCTGAACTTTCTGCATCCGGCAACCTGA
>JANQES010000141.1 GCA_028278205.1 Rhodothermales bacterium | reverse complement strand
ACCGAACATCAAGTTGACGATTCCGCTGGGCAGCGGGGGGCCGCTCTACAACATCCAGGCCTGTGAGAAGAACTCGACGACGGTCTGTTCGAACATCGTACAGGCGGACTTCACCAATGCCCCCGTCATCGATGAGAACGATCCAGACTGGACCGACGATGCGGCGGCTTCGAAGAACGCCGGGGTGCCCGAAGAATTCGCCTTCCTGGGCAACTTCCCCAACCCGTTCAACCCGACGACACGGATCGAAGTAGACCTGCCGGAGCGGGCCGAGGTGCGGGTGATCGTCTACGACATCCTGGGCCGCCAGGTGATGGTGCTGCCGGCGCAAACCGTGGAAGCGGGCGCGCGGCGCGGCTTCGAAGTCAACGCCTCAAGTCTGGCTTCGGGCACCTACCTCTACCGCCTCACGGCAACTATGGAGGGTGAGGTCCATGTTGCCACGGGCCGCATGGTGTTGGTGAAATAGTTTCTTGTTGCGGGTTTCGAGTTTCTGGTTGGCTTTTTTCGCATGAAAACGAGAAACCAGAAACTCGAAATCCGCAACTCGCCCCGGTTCTATTCAGAAGAGGGCTTCAGGGCTTTTCGGACCAGGATGTAGACGTCGTTGAAATGAAGCGCCTGCAACGCTTCGGGCGGCGGGGCTTCGTTGACGGGGACGAGCGGTTGGGGCTGGATGGCGTCGAGCCATCAAATAAACCTATACCTTTGGGTTGGATGATACCGCCGAACCATCGCTCGTTATGAAGCCCGTCCTCTGCAACTACTACGTCACCTATCGCTGCAACGCTGCGTGCGGCTTTTGCGACATCTGGGAGCAACCCTCGCCGATGGTGACGCTCGACGATGCCCGGCGCAACCTCGACGACCTGCGTCGCCTCGGCGTACGCGTGATCGATTTTACGGGCGGCGAACCGTTGTTGCACACCGGCCTGCATACGCTCCTGAGGATGGCGAAGGAGCGCGGCTTTCTAACCACCGTCACCACCAACGGCCTGCTCTATCCCAAACGCGCGCGCGAACTGGCCGGCCTGATCGACCTGCTGCACTTTTCCATCGACTCGTCGGAGCTTGCCGAGCACGACGCCTCGCGCGGCGTCCGGTGCTTCGACAAGGTGATGGAATCCATCGAGACGGCGCTGGCGCTGGGCGAGCAGCCGGATCTGCTTTTCACCGTCACCAACGACAACGCCCATCGCCTCGCGGAGGTCTACGAGCGCATCGCCTATCCCAACCGGCTCATCCTCCTCATCAACCCGCTGTTCGAATACAACACGCTCGGCGCGGCCCTCTCCGACGAGACGATGCGCGCGATGGAGGCCCTCGCCCGGAAGCCGTACACCTACCTGAATCCGGCTTTTCTGACGCTGCGGCGGCGCGGCGGCAACGACCCGGCGCGGCCCGTCTGCAAAGCCGTCTCCACCTGCGTCGTCATCTCGCCGTTCGACGAACTGGTGCTGCCGTGCTATCACCTCGGCCTGGAACGCCTGCCCATCGCGGGCCGGCTCTACGACCTGTGGCGCTCCGACGCGATGGCCGGGCACCGGGCGAAGGAAGGCCGCCACGACGCCTGCCGGGGCTGCGCCGTCAACTGTTACTTCGAGCCGAGCTTTGCCGTCTCGCCCGAAAACCGCTACTTCTGGCGAAGCCTGCCCTCGAAGATGCGCTATTCGTGGACGAAGTTCGTCGTGCAACGCCTCCGGGCGAAACTCGTCGGCCCGCGCCGGGCGCTTCTTCCGGAGTTCGAGCCGCCCGAACACGTTGATGTTTCGGGTGATGGCAGCAGCGATCTCATCGAACTGCCGGTGCTCGATGGGCGGAATTAAAGCGACTTGCATTGGACCGACCACGCGATTCCCCCTTTGAAGGGGGACAGCGGCGCGAAGCGAAGGCGGGGCGGCGCAGGGGGATGTTCATGCGGCCTTATAAGAGGTTTTCAGCAAGCCGCACCAACATCCCCGGCCCCTCCTTCGTCGGGGCACCCCCTTCAAAGGGGGACTTTTCGATGGTGCCCTTTTCGACATAAAAAATCAAATCGATCCCACTTACCCGATGCAACCATGCTACGACGTCATTCTCTGCTTTTCCTGATCGTCCTGCTTTTCGGCGCCACGGGCTGCGCTTCGTCCGAGACCGAGCCGCCGGCGCCGCCGCTGCGCCTGGCGCCTGCGCTGACGGCGCAGACTTCCGGCGCGGAGGCGCTGTTCATCGGCATCAGCCCGGTCGATGAAAACATCGTCTGGATCAGCGGCACGCAGGGCACCTACGCCCGCACCACCGACGGCGGCGCGACGTGGCAGGCCGCCACCGTGCCGGGCGCCGACTCGTTGCAATTCCGCGACGTACACGCCGTCGATGCCCGGACGGCGTATCTGCTGAGCATCGGTAACGGCGGCCAGTCGCGCATCTACAAAACCACCGACGCCGGGCAATCCTGGACCCTCCAATTCACCAACGCCGAACCTAACGGCTTCTTCGATTGCTTCGATTTCTGGGACGCCGATCACGGCATCGCCTTCAGCGATTCGTTCGACGGGGCGTTCTACCTCATCACCACCGACGACGGCGGCGCCACCTGGACCCGCGTGCCGCCCGAAAGCCTGCCCCCGGCCAGCGACGGCGAAGGCAGCTTTGCCGCCAGCGGCAACTGCGTCATCGCGCGCGGCGACAGCACCGCCTGGGTCGGCACCGGCGCCAGCGAGGGTACGCCGGCGCGTGTCCTCAAAACGACGAACCGGGGCCGCTCCTGGTCCGTCGTCGAAACGCCCATTCCGGGCGGACCGACCTCCGGCCTTACCTCGGTGCCTTTTCGCGATCTTCAGCACGGCGCAGCCCTCGGCGGCGATTTTACAAAGCCGGAAGAATACAGCGACAACGTAGCCATCACCAGCGACGGCGGGCAGACGTGGACGCTGGCGGGGCGTCCGAAGCTCTCAGGCTCGGTCTACGGGGCCGTCTACGTGCCCGGCGCGCCTACACCCACGCTCGTAGCCGTCGGCCCCAAAGGCATCGATTATTCCACCGACAACGCCGCGACGTGGACGAGCCTCGACACGCTGAGCCACTGGAGCGTCGCCTTCGCCAGTCCACAGATCGGCTGGGCCATCGGGCCGGACGGACGGGTGACGCGGATTGCCCTTTTTGAATAGCATTTTTTTATGAGCCGGCGGGCCGGCTCATAAAAAAAGTTTATGTGTCCTTACCTTCGTCGTCCTTCTTCTCCTCCTCCTCTGGATCGTAGAGCATGCCGGTGCAGAGGCACATCTTGCGTTCCATGCGGTTGAGCACGTCGTAGTTGGGGCAGCTCTGGCAGCCTTGCCAGAAGACGTCGTCGGAGGTCAACTCGGAGAAGGTGACGGGTTTGTAGCCGAGTTCGGAGTTGATCTTCATCACCGCCAGGCTCGTGGTGATGCCGAAGAGTTTGGCATTGGGGTATTTCTCCCGAGACAGCTCGAAGGCGCGGCGTTTGATGCGTTTGGCCAGCCCCATTTTCCGGAAAGACGGCGAGACGATCAGCCCCGAATTGACGACGTACTTGCCGTGGCTCCACGTCTCGATATAGCAGAAGCCGGCCACCTCGTCGCCGTGCAGGGCGATGATGGCTTTGCCTTCCTCCATTTTGAGGCGGATGTAGTCCGGTTCGCGTTTGGCGATGCCGGTGCCGCGTGCCTTGGCCGCTTCTTCGATGAGCAAACAGACTGCCTCGGCATGGGGGAAGTGTTCCGGTCCGGCAACCTGTATCGTGATGTCCATGGGTTCAGGGTGCGGCTTGGCGCCGGGCGCGGCGCCTTCTTGCGTGGCAATAACCTCGGAAAGCATCGGGGCCTTCTCATCAGGCGAAAGGGACGGATAGATCCCCCTAAAAGCGCAACGCGACAAGGTGTTTCCGATTTTAGATTTTGGATTTTGGATTTTGGATTGATTTAACCCGGTGCGATCCGGCAATTCAAGAGGTCGCGACAGGCTGAACCGTTTTGGTTTTTTCGATTGGGAAAACGGATCGCGGTAGGTGTGCGCAAGATGGTGAAACCAGACCTGGAAGGTCTATGAGGCCCCGTTGGCCTCGACGGATCGCCCAAAATGAGCGATTTTAGTCGATTTGCAAAAGCGCCAAAGACCTTCCAGGTCTCGCTACGTTTCATCACTTTGCGCACACCTACCATGCAAACAATCCAAAATCTAAAATCCAAAATTGACAAGGAACGCATTCCCTGTCCCGGGGTAGATAGCTGTTGTAACAACTAATCTTGCTGCGCGATCCCTCATGCCTTGCTCATGAAGCTCTCGGAATTGATCAGACAAGAGCGTTTTCGGAGCGCCAGCCAGGAGGCCATGCTCAACGTCCTCGTGACGAGTTCGTGGATCCTGGGCGAGTTGGCCGCCACGATGGCGCCCTACGGCATCACGCCCGTCCAGTACAACGTCCTGCGCATCCTGCGCGGCAGCCATCCGGACGCGCTCACGTGCAGCGCCCTGGGCCAACGCCTGCTCGACCGCACACCCGACGTGACGCGCCTGCTCAACCGCCTCGCCCGCCACGGCCTCATCAGCCGCGCCCGCGCCCAACACGACCGCCGCGTCGTCGAAGTGGGCATCACCGGCGAAGGCCTCGCCCTGCTCGACCGCATGCACGACGACATCGTGGCCGTCGAACGACGCCTGATGCATCATCTCTCGCCCGACGAACACCGGCATCTCACCGGCCTGCTCGAACGCGTCCGCACCGACCAGGACCGATGAGTCTCGTGTATCTCGAACTGGGCGGCAACATCGGCGATACCGCTCGGTACATCGCCGAGGCCACGCGGCGCCTGGCGGCGGAGGTGGGGCCAATCCGCAGGCGTTCGTCCTTGTATCAGACAGAGCCGTGGGGCTACAAAAATCAACGAGACTTCCTGAATCAGATCCTTGTCATTGAGACAGATCGCACGCCCGGCGAGGTGTTCGAGCGTCTTCAACACATCGAACGGCACCTTGGACGCGTCAGACAGGCCCATCGCAACGCAGCCAGAACCATCGATATCGATATACTTTTCTACGACGATGCCGTCATCCACGAAAACGACCTGATCATTCCTCATCCGCGGCTTCACCTGAGATCGTTTGTCTTAACGCCGTTGTGCGAGATCGCGCCGGAGCTGGTCCATCCGCTTTTCGAAAAAACAATACGGACGCTGGTGGATGAATGTGAAGACACCTCAACTGTCACGAAAGTAAATGTTTAAGGCGTTCATCGCCCTGGTCGATACTTCTATTTTCTACGCCGGCACCGCTGTGTTTCTGCGGTAGATCGCTGCCGGGCCGGCGTCCCAGTCTGTATTTCCTGACATCGTTCGCCCTCGTGGCGCGCGGTGTGTTCTGCTCGGGTAAAGTAGCCGTCGGCACGGCTGTCAACAGACCGGGTTCATCCCTTTAAAGCTGCCGTCAGAGTCCGATACGCTTAAAATGGGGATGTCCAGACGGTTCTCTCTCCGATCTTTACTCAGCGAGGTATGTCATGGCGCGTTTTATCGTCTTTCTCGTGGTCGTTGGAGGCACGGCCCTGAGCATGTATAACACCAAGCCTACCGAGGCGGATTACCTTCAGAAGCTCGAAGCGCGCCATCGGGCTGTGGCTTCGCTCGATCAGGAAGGCTTCGCGCGGGTCCATGGTGGGGATCGTTTCGACAAAATGGTCTCGACGGGATCGCCCCAGGAACTCCTCCATCGCACCCACATCGACGACTACGTCCTCGTCAGCGTCTTTACGACCGAATATCAGTTACCGGGGCACAGCCCGCAGCAGGTGCGCACCTACGGGCTGTTTTCAACGCTGATTACGTCTCGCTGACGCGGATTCGGCACATCTAAGCAGGCCAGACTATGTTTTGAGGTCTTTTCGGTGAGGGCACCTTGACCAAGCGAAGGCATCGGTCATGGGTCATGAGTCACGGGTCATGAGAAAAACACCCATGACTCATGACCCGTGACTGATGACCCACGCCGAGCGCGCTACCAGCGCAACC
>JANQES010000128.1 GCA_028278205.1 Rhodothermales bacterium | reverse complement strand
TCATTTGCCATTTGCATCATTTGCCATTTGCATCATTTGCCATTTGCATCATTTGCCATTTGCATCATTTGCCATTTGCATCATTTGCCATTTGAATAGGCTTGACATCGCGCAGGCCGTCATCGTACGTTTTCAGCCCATCTATCCGCTCATCCTAATCCCAGAGGTCCCATGCGGCGATTCAGAATCAGCGCCTTGATTGTGCTCTTCGGTATCCTCCTGCCGGCGCTCGGCTGCCAGGCTCAGATCTCCAATGCCGACGAACAGATTGCCGGGGCGGTCCTCGCGGCGCCCGAAGACATGCGCGAAGGCGCGCGCGTGCTCGGCTATGACGACGCCGGCACGCTCGTCACCCTCCGCGAGGGCACCAACGACCTGACCTGCCTGGCCGACACACCGGGCGACGACCGGTTCCACGTTGCCTGCTATCACAACTCCCTGGAGCCCTACATGGCGCGTGGTCGCGAACTCCGCGCCGAGGGGATCACCGGCCAGGAATCTTTTAACGTGCGCCACCAGGAGGCCGAGGCCGGCACGCTCGAAATGCCGTCCGCGCCGGCAGCGGTCTATAACCTGGGCGGCCCGCTCGACAGCTTCGATCCGGAAACGGCGCAGGTGGGCCTGTATGCGCTCTACATCCCCTACGCGACGAAGGCCACGACGGGGCTTCCGGAGCAACCCGTCACGCCAGGTGCGCCCTGGATCATGCGCGCCGGCACCCCGTCGGCCCATATCATGATCTCCCCGCCACAGAATTGAGAACCTGCCGTTTGCCAGGCGCTACGCCGTGAGCCATTGCATAGCTTCGTCGAAATCGATGAAATGTGCGGTCTGGTAACGACCGTCGGGTGAAGTCTCTACGGTGGGGTCGCGTTCCGGGGCATCGTAGAGCAGAGCGATCTTGCCGACGAACATGTGGTCGATGCGGCCCATTTCGCGGGCGAGTTCGTCGAGGGCATAGCGCGGTAGCGGGCAGGGGGGCTCGCGCAAGTCGAACAAGACTTCACAGACGATAGGCTCGTCGGGTGTCGTCATTTTCCAGAGTCGCTGCTTGGTGGCGTCGAGGTCTAGCGCGCCTTCGGGGGTCGTTTTGATGATCTCGTGGCTAAAAAAGACGAGGCAATCGCAGGTCTTCATAGCATCCTCCCGTCTTGATCTGTGTGGCTATCTATGAAGATGCGGCAGATCGTGCTTTAATGCTGACGTGGAAAACCCCCGCCTCGTTGTAGGGAAAAGTATGACACCCCGTCGGAAAACGAGTGCTCAAACGCCAAACTTGAACGTGAGCGTGTGATAGCTGCTAATGGGTTGGCCGTTGTGGTAGGCCGGATTGATGATCTCTCGGCACGCAACTCCCCTCAGGCTCGGACGTATCCTTTGTATCTGAGGCGTGTTACCGTGCCCCGTTAAGACGCGCCTCCGGGCAATAGGACGACGTCGCTAGCCGTTGTTCAGGTAGTTCATAACCGCCTTGCAGACTTAGCCGAGGTATCTCGATGGATTTCATCACGCTCCTTACCGTCATCGCGTTTCTGCTTATCGCGGTAAACATTTCCAGCAAGGACAAGAACCCGTGGATTATGCTGACCGGGTTGGGCTTGCTGGGCATTAGCATCGTCAGTCGTCTCTTTGGCGGGGGCGGCTTTTTCCAAATCGTCATTCCGCTTTTCACCGATGCCGGGTTGAGCCTGCTGGTGGCCGCCGGATGGTTGACGATGCGCAAGGCCAAAGCCAATCCGCAACCGTTTTTAGTGCTCGGTTTGATGTCGCTCGGTGTGGCCGGGCTGCTTTACCTGAGCACCCGCCTCTTCGGTTTTACGACTGAGGCCGAGCAGGCGTCCTTCCTGCTCGAACTCGGCCCCGACGACCGCATCGAGGAGGTCGCGCCGCTGCTCGATCAGTACGGCGCCCGCTACGAACGCGCCTTCCCGACCATCGAACTGGAAACCGACGAAGACCTGTCGCAGACCTACCTCATCCATGGCGATCAGGACGCCTTCGAGGCGCTGATGGCCGCGCTGCGCGCCGACGCCGAAAACGTCGATTTCGTCGAATTAAATCTGGAAGTCTCGCTCTCGCCGTTGATCGGGAGTGAGACGGCGGCAGGCACCACGCGCAATTACCTGGAAAATGATCCGCGTGTGGCCGAGCAATGGGCGCTGGAGGCTATCCGGGGCCACGAGGCGCACGCGCTGCTGAGCGAACTCAAGCCCGTCCGCAAAGCCCGCGTCGCCATCCTCGACACGGGCGTCGAGGGCCAGCACGAAGACATCAAGGGCGTTTTCAAGAACAGCCCTGGCAAGACCGACAAGCACGGCCACGGCACGCACTGTGCCGGCATCGCCGGGGCTGCCACGAACAACCGCCTCGGCATCGCCTCGCTCAACTGGAACGGCGAGTTCGTCGAAGTGACGGGCTACCGGGCGCTCTCGTCTAACGGCTCGGGCACGCTCGAATCCATCGCGCAGGCCATCATCGATGCCACCAAAGCCGACGCCGACGTGATCTCGATGTCGCTCGGCGGTGTCTCGCCGGTGCAACCCAAGGTGTTGATCGAGGCTGTCGAGTTTGCCCAGAAACAGGGCGTCATCGTGGCGGCGTCGGCGGGTAACTCCAACCGGGACGCCTACAATCATTTTCCGTCGAATATCGCAGGCGTCATCGCCATTGCCGCTGTCGATCAGAATCTTAAGAAAGCTCGGTTCTCGAACACCGTCAACCGTCTGAGCCGTCCGCTGGCGGCGCCGGGGGTAGACATCCTCTCGCTGTTTCCGAAAAACAGCTACAAGCCCCTGAGCGGCACGTCGATGTCTACGCCGATGGTGACCGGGCTGCTGGGCGTGATGCGGTCGCTCAACCCGGATCTGACCGCCGAGCAGGCCTATGGCATCCTCCACGAAACAGGCGTCACCGTCGCAGACACGCCGCGCGTCGGGCGGGTGATCAACGCCGAAGCCGCCATCCTCGCCACGCTTGCGCTGAACCCGTGAGAAAGCTTGCGTAAAACATAAAGATTCAACAAGAAGGGCGTCTGCCGACGAAGGTGGGCGCCCTGCTTTTTGAGCGTTTTCCATGTTCAAAGTTCAACGTTTACTACGTCAGTCGCCTGCGGCTCGTGTCTCCCAAACCAACCTTGAACATGGAACCTTGAACTTTGAACCCTGAGATTCCCATGAGCGACGCCGATTACGAAGGCCCTGAACTCCAGCCGCTGCCCCATCCTGAACTGTTCAATCTCGAAATAGAGGAGGCCCCGGAAGCCGAGGCGCCCAAACCGTCCAGGCCGGCTCCTGCCGCCGAGGCCCCCAGACCGCCGGCCTCCGGAGCGGAGACGCCCCAATCTTCGGCGGCCAAACCGGCTGCTTCCAAACCGGATGCGCCCGGCCAGCCGCTCTGGCAACGCCTCGTGTATGCGTTCGGGGCCGTGGTGCTCTATGCGCTGTTGATCAATGTCGCCGTCGAAGCCGTGTTGCAGGCGTCGCCGATTCGGTGGGGGGTTGTCGGGGTGGTGGCGGGCCTGCTCGTGCTAAACGTGTTGCTGTGGCGACGCACCGGCTGGCCGATGAAAGCCGGGCTGGCGGCGCTGACGCTGCTGGGCCTGCTGGCGTTTTCGGTCTGGTTTGCCGGCGACGTGAATCAGGGTCTCATGGTGGTGCAGCAGTCGCCGATGGTGGTCGTGGCGGCGGTGACGGCGCTCATGGTGGCGCTGGCCGGTCTATCGCTGATGCAGATAAAGATGCCCTGGTGGGATCGCCTGCTGATCGGCGTCGTCGCGGCCTACGGCGCGGCAGCCTTCGTGCTGCCGCTGGTGACGGATATCGCCTTTCCGAGCCTGATGGAAGGCGGCGGGTTCTGGGAAGGCGTTCCGTTCTGGCTTCAGGGCGGGTTCGTAGGCGTGCTGGTTCTCATGCCGGCGGCCTTGCTGGCGCTGCTCATCACCGGCATCGTCCGGGTGCGTGGTAAGCAACTCTGGGGGTGGGGTTTCAAGATCCTGGCCTTCGGGCTCGGCTTGCTCCTGGCGCTCGAAGCCTTCTGGGGCATCCTTCCCGCCTGCCCCTGATTGAGCCGTAATAAGTTTGATGATCAATGTGTCTATGAACCTTGATCATCGATGGTCATCAACAAAGAATGTGCAGGCGGTTAGTCATGCTGATATGTTGCGGTGTATTGCTTTTGAGGTCGAAATAAAACGATCACAAATTAGTTTGCATTTTTTTGCTTTTACCTGTTGACAAGTGAAACCTTTTTATGTATATTCCGTTACGCTGATATAAAGCGCCACCAAAACCGCATTCCAATGCTGCGCATACAACGCGAACATATGAAACGCTGGAACTCGACGCCGACGTGCTACCTCGGCGGCAGTTCCGATTTGTTCGCCATCGAGCCCAGAGGTGGGCCTTGTCCATAGATAAGCTATAGGCTTGTCACAGGTTTCAGCCCACCTCTGCCAACTGACGCGGAGGTGGGTTTTTTGCATTATGGCGCTTTATAACGCCCTTTTTGTGACCGTTTAACCAAAAAAGAGGAGGACTATCATGGTTCACGTGCGATTTGAAGGTCGCTCCTTCGACCTGACCCAGCAGGAGCTGGGCCTCAACGGCCACGGGCAAGACTCCGACGTCAAGGACCGCCTGGCTCGTCACTTCGACGTCCGCCCGGAGCGCTTCAGCCCTTACGTCGTCGAACGCCGGCCTAACGGCGACTTGATCGTGCGCCCGGAAGCCGTCTACGGGTAGCTGATCTCCCTGGCCTGCACGCCTCATCACCAGCGCGCGAGGTGATGATGGGTTGCAGCCGCGATGGATACAATCCTTCCTGAAAATCAAACATTAATTATGCTTTAAATAAGCATAGTTAAATATTACAGGATACGTACATTATTTTTAAATTGTCAAACGGAGGAGTGGCAGAATGGTAATGCATCGTCCTGCTAAGGCGTTCGTTCAGCCCTCGCGGTTGTTGTAGGTTCGAGTCCTACCTCCTCCGCTGCCGTCCGCGTCCCAACGCGCTCAAGCATACATACCTGGATTAGAGCATCTGGCTTAAGACCAGAAGGTCGCAGGTTCGACTCCTGCAAACTCCACCCTCGGGGTTTTAGCTCAGTGGTTATCAACCGGCTTGGCCGACTTACGCGGGCGCCTCCTTGTTCTTTGTCAACGAAACTGGTTTCTGCTTCGTGTCCCAACGCGTTAAGCTTACATACTAGCTCAATTGGTAGAGCAGCTGACTGATAATCAGCGGGTTGTGGGTTCGAGTCCCACACTTCCAAGCCGCTTGGCCGACTTGCACGAAGCAGAAACCCGTACCCAATCCGACAGATTGGGGATAACCGGTCTGGTAGCTTAACCGGATAGAGCACCTGCTTGTCAGGCAGGAGGATGCGGGTTCAACTCCCGTTCAGACCGCGTTGTCCGCGCCCCGATGCGTGAAGCTTACAAACACCTTCCCTGCTAAGGAGGGGGTCGCAGGTTCGAATCCTGCCAGCAGCTCTAGCGAAACCCTTGCATGCTGCTGTAGCTCAGTGGTAGAGCACCTTGTGTTAAAAACGCTTGGCCGACTTGCGCGGACACCCTTTGTTCTTTGTCAAGGCATTTGCTCGCTCGCCTCTGCGCGCACCCTGACGTGATGAGCATACATACTGACTGTCCGAAAGGATGTGCAGGTTCGACTCCTGCCAGGCCCGCCCTATCGGGATTCACTTCCCGATACCGAGGTACCCCTGGGCCTGTGGCGTAACTGGTAGACGCACTCAGTGTATTCGGCTCTTCTAACTTGTGCGCCCGCAGGGGCGAGCGAGTCCTGTCAAGCCCCTGTGGACGAATTGGTTAAGTCATCACCCTTTCAAGGTGAAGGCTGCGGGTTCGAACCCCGCCGGGGGTACGACGACGATTTTTTCGGATTGCGGGTTGGGATGAAATATTGATCGAGGGTTACTAATACCCCGATTCGCAATCCACCCTCTACTTCGAGTTTACCTCGGATTGCGGGTTGGGAAGAATTACTAGTCGAGCGATCAATGATAACTCGATCCGCAATCCACCCTTGTAATGCTCCGGTAGCCCAACGGGAAGAGGCGCGTGGCTCAGACCCACGTTAGTGGGGGTTCGACTCCCTCCCGGAGTACGGTTTTTCTTTTGGCAGGCCAAAAGAAAAAATGATTGGGACGTAGCTCAGGTGGTCGAGAGCATCCGTCTGATACGCGGAAGGCCGCAGGTTCGAGTCCTGCCGTCCCAACTTTTTCTTTGGGGGAGCCAGAAGAAAAAATCTGGAAGAGGCGCAACTGGCTGCGCACCGGTTTTGGGAGCCGGCGGATGCAGGTTCGAGTCCTGCCTTCCAGACACCCTTTGACATACCCAGCATCCGTATTTCAACGGCTAGAATGCCTGGCTTCCAACCAGGCGATGCGAGTTCGACTCTCGCCGGGTGCTCTGTTTTTCTTTTGGATCGTCCAAAAGAAAAAACCGGGACGATAGCTCTAATCGGAAGAGCGTCTGTTTTGCACGCAGAAGGCTGAGGGTTCGAATCCCTCTCGTTCCACTGTGGCCCTCGGGCCGCCTTTTTACGTCCGAAGCTCAACAGGCCGAGCAGCGGCTTCCAAACCCGCCGGATGCAGGTTCGAGTCCTGCCGGACGTGCCACACACAACGAGACACACGGGACCGTAGCTCAGCGGTAGAGCGGTAGGCTGAAGCCCTACGCGTCGGTGGTTCGATCCCACCCGGTCCAGCAACAAAGACGGGTTGTAGCTCAGCGGGACAGAGCATCCGGTTGCGATCCGGAAGGCAACAGGTTCGAATCCTGTCAACCCGGCCCGACAAGCTTCTAAGTGCAGGCTCAAGCCATCCGTGTGCAGGGCGACTTCGAGAGACGTCTCGTTCGGAGAGGCGAAGAGCGAGGGGCGAAGAGCGATTGTCTGATTTCGCCCTTCGCCCCCCGCCCTCCGGTGCGACACCGTCTTCCGAGGCTATGCCTCATCGGAATGGCACAACTGACCGCTTGAAGCTGCATTAGGGCGGCGTGGCCGAAAGGCAAGGCACCAGGCTGCAACCCTGGCGATGCAGGTTCGACTCCTGTCGCCGTCTCGACCGACAACCTGAATATTGGGGCGAAGCTCAGAAGGCAGAGCAACTGGTTTACACCCAGAAGGCCGCGGGTTCGACTCCTGCCGCCCCAACTGTGGCCGTAGCTCAACGGCAGAGCGCCTGATTGTGGCTCAGGCTGTGTGGGTTCGACTCCCACCGGTCACCAACCCTGCGCTGTAGCTCAACGGCAGAGCGTGCGCCTGTTAAGCGCAAAGGTGTAGGTTCGAATCCTACCGGCGCAGCATACGATGCGGCTTGGTCCAGAGGCTAGGACGCTGGTTTCATACGCCAGAGACCCCGGTTCGACTCCGGGAGCCGCGACAACAAACATTTTTCTTTTGGCTTGCCAAAAGAAAAACGGAGAGTCAATCCGATGGGCGACGGAACCTGTCTTGAAAACAGGCGAGCCTCGCGGCCTTGGGGGTTCGACTCCCTCACTCTCCGCTCTTTGAGACGGTGGCGTTTTCTACAGCTCGATGGTGAAAGGGACATCATGCTGCGCTTCGAACGCAGTGTTCCGGGTTCGAATCCTGGTCGGGCTGCTCCGCAGAATGATGCGATGCCGACGTGGCTCGACTTAGAAAGGCGCCGGTCTTGTAAACCGGATGATGCTGGTGCGAATCCAGTCGTCGGCTCTTTCGCGAAAGGGGAATGACATACTGACTGGGGGGCGTTCCCTTCGGGTGGCTGTAACCCACTTGCCCGTTATCAACAAGAAGGGTGGACCGGGCGGATGGTTCGATTCCTTCGTCCCTCACTTTTTCTTTTGGCTAGCCAAAAGAAAAATAGGCTTGTAGCTCAACTGGCTAGAGCAGCGGATTCTTAATCCGCGTGGTGGGGGTTCGAATCCCTCCAGGCCTACGCCTACGCCTGGCTCGTAGCTCAGATGGCAGAGCGTCTGGCTTTGAACCAGAAGGTCGAGGGTTCGAATCCCTCCGAGCCCGCCCTTTTCCTTTTCGTTGCGCTGAAAGAAAAGGGATTGCCTCCCCAGCGCTTCTCCACTATTCAGAGCGATGGATATCTCGATCCTACAGCGGCTCTGGTCTTCTATCGGAGCGCTCTTCGACAACACCGCCCTGACGGCGGTCGAACGGTTTTGGATGCACCGAGACATCGATGTCTTGCTGGATCATATCGTTTAATCTTTAATTTTTAATCAGATACAATCCAGAAAAGGTAAGTATCATGACTCGCATGACGAACACTGAACGTGACCTGCGGCTGGACATGCTCAACAGCCTGCTGACGACACCGCACCGCAAGCTCGGCGACGTCGGCGCGTTGCACGATCAGATGATCGGGCAGGACCCTCTGTTTTACGGACACCTGGCTGTCTGGTACCAACGCCACGGGGTCGTGCGCGACCACAAGGAAGTCTTCGTGGGCAACCTGCTGACGAGCGATCTGCCGGCGCACCGCGACGCCGGGTTCGTCCTGCTGCAAGAACTGCCGCCCTACCAGGTGGCTCGCGTGGTCGACTTCATGAAGCGCCACAAGGGCAAGGTGCCGCGTTCGGCGCGCACCGCTGTGCGGCAGTACCTGCGCCGCCGCGAGGCCGACCCGGTCTTCTTCGACCGGGCTGCGCTGCGCGGGCGTAAGGCCATGAAGCGGCTCTACGCCGGGCTGCACGTCAAGCCGTCGGTCCGGGCCGATGCCATTCTGTTCAAGAATGATCCGCCTGAAGACAGCCTCGCCTTCAAGGTGAAGCTGCTGGCCAGGGCGGCCACGCCGGTCGATCAGGCGCAGATGATCGTGGCGCACCAGATTCCGTACACCGTAGCCGTCGGTACGCTCAAGAAGCTCACGCCGGCGGTGCTGGTGGCGCTCATCGACGCGATGACACCGCAGGAAGTGATCAACAGCCTCAAGTCGCTCAAGGCGCGTGGGGCGATGGCACACCCTGACGTGAAGGCGCTCATCGATGAGAAGCTGGAACAGGCGCAGCACGACAAGCGCGTGGCGGCCTTCAAGACCCGCGTGGCTGCCGATGTGGTAGACCTCGACGCTGGCACCGCCGAACGCCTGGCCCAGGTGGCCGACGCCAAGGTCAAGCAAGGCGCGCGCATCACGCGGCCAACGGCGTTGCTGGTAGACAAGTCGGGGTCGATGACCCAGGCTATCGAACTCGGAAAGCGGATCGCCGCGCTGGTTTCGGGCATTGCCGAGGCGGAGCTTCACGTCTTCGCCTTCGACACGCTGCCCTACCCGGTGCAGGCTTCCGGCGCCGATCTCAGCCAGTGGGAACGCGCCTTCAAGCACATCCGCGCCGGCGGGGCTACCAGTATCGGATGCGGCCTCGAAGCGCTGCGCCTGAAGAAGATCGCCGTTGAACAGGTGATCATCGTGACGGACGAACAGGAGAACCATTCGCCGTTCTTCGCTGACGTCTACCAGGCCTACCAGCGCGATCTGAAGGTGGCGCCGAACGTCCTGATCGTCAAGGTCGGGCACGCCAGCGCCTACCTGGAAAACCGGCTGCGCATGATTCAGGTGCCTGCCGAGACGTTCACGTTCGCCGGGGACTACTACGCCCTGCCGAACCTGATTCCGCTGCTGACGCGGCCTTCGCGGCTCGAACTCCTGATGGAGATCCTCGACCTGCCGCTGCCGGTACGCCCGGACAAGGCCGCTGCCTGAATGATCGGGGAGTGCGGGTTGCGGATGGCAGATTGGATTTTCTTGGCACCCAATCCGCCATCCAAAATCCGCACTCAACGATCCAACCATGACGACCATGAACAAGCTCGATAATCATCCACGCGGTCAGGCCCCGGCCTGCCTGTATGTGCCGCCGCGCGGCACGTACGCGATCGTCGTCCTCGCGGCGCGCAGAGGCCTTCGTGCCTTTAGCCTGAGGATGGGTTCGAGTGGATGTAAAACACAGAGGTTGTCGTCATGGACCAGGCAGACATCGACGAAATCATCGCATGCTTACCGACGGGGAGGACGCTCTTCCCTTACTTCAAGGACCGCTACACGCTGATGCTGCTGTCCTACTTCGTAGGCGCCGGCAAGCCGATGCGTGTGATCAAACAGTCGCCTTTCGGCAGGCTGCTCGACAAGCCGCTGATCCGCCCGCTGGTTCGGTCTCTACCGGAGGGCCGGCTCACGCGCCAGGCGCTGCGCTCGGTCTGGACCGACCCGGAGGCGCACTGCTTTTACCGGCTGACGTTGGGCACCTGGGGGGCGTCAGAATACTGGGACCAGGGCTGGTACCAGACCTCGCGCCCCGGCAAAAACCTCGTGCTCCAACTCAACTTTGCAGGGCGGCACAACCAGCCGTACTACCGGCTTATCCAGCCGAAGGACGGCCATCTTTTTCAGCCGGACTACCACCCGGCCTCGCGCAAAGAACTGACCCTGGCGTGGGCCCGCCTGGACATCGACCTCGACGCCGGAGAGGCGCTCATCGAAGAAATTCAAAATGACTGGATCCGAAGAGCGCTCTGGTGGCGATGGAGACTCCAGGCGCCGGGCCGCCTCCGGCCCCCCTTGCGCCGGGGGCTCCTGACGCGCTGCCTGGGCACGCCGGACGCCGATGTCAGGCGGCTTCATCAATACGTAGACACCGTCTTGAGGCCGCACATCGGCATCTGGGACGAGGCGATGATGACGGCTGCGCTCTGGTTCCTCCGCGAGGAACTGGGGATCCGCCGCATCTTCTTTCACACGTTCGGCGGCGGCAACCGGCTCAAAGCCCTGCGCTACGGCCAACCGCCCCGGTCGATCTACACCCGGCTGCCGAGGCGTTTTTGCTTTCGCAAGACCAGCGACGCGCCGTCCTTCCTGATGGCCCATCGCCGGGTTCGAAAGGAACTACGAAAAGGCGGCGTGCGGTTTTTCTTGCTGGAATTGTAGGCAGGCAAGCCTGCGTTGGCGTTGGTCATCAGTCATCGGTAAAAACAATTCCTGATGACTGATGACTGGCGCCGAGGTGTGTGCAACGTGTGGCGTTGGGAAATGTCGCTCACTTTTTTCCTGCCTGCTTAAATCCATCCCACTTCGCGCCCTGATGCGGAGAGCTTACATACGTGCTCCTTTCACGAGCAATGGCACTGTTAACGCCAGAACAGAGACGGGTCTGAGCAACGCTCGGCCCGAACGCTTTCTCGACTTGCGCGAAGAGGGGCCTTTTGTGTGGCCAAATTGCAAAAGGCAAATGGCAAATTGCAAAAAAGCTCAATATTTGCCCATTTGCCCATTTATCTCATTTGCTATCAGACATCTAGAAATCTTCCAGGTGATTTGATCGCGATTACAGAGAAAGAATCATGTCAGTGATGAAGCAAGCCTATGCCGTGGCGGCGCGGGCCGTCCGGCAGCGTCTGGCCGAGCAGCATCCGGAGGATCTGCGCGTGCTCGACGGCATCCGGCGCAGCCAGGTAGCCGTCTACGCAGGCAGTTACGACCGGGTAGAGAAGATCCTCAAGCTGTTGAACGTGCCGTTCCGGATCAACCCGGGGAAGCGCGGGCTGCGGGCTTCGCGGATCGCTTTTGTTAACTGCTCGCGCGGCTACCGGCAGCGGCTGATTCCAACCCTGGCGGCCTACGTAGCCGGGGGCGGCTGGCTGGTCTCGTCGGATTGGGCGCTGGAGCTGATCGTCGAGAAGGCTTTTCCCAACACCGTCCGCTCGGCCCGGGGCCGCACGGGCGATGAGGTGATCTCGGTAGAGCCGGTCCTGGACAGCCTGTGGGACGAAGTCGTCGTGTCAGGGGCCGACCCGCAGTGGTGGATCGAGGGGAGCAGCCATCCCATCGAGGTGCTCGATGCCGGGCGCGTCCGCATCGAAGCGGCCAGCCACGACCTGTTGCGGCGCTACCGGACACCGGCGGTCGGCGTCAGTTTCGACTGGGAGCGCGGGCATGTATTCCACGTCATCAGCCACTTCTGGTGCAAGCACAGCCGGGCGCCCTCGGCGCGTCATCGCGGGCCGAGCCTCGACTTCCTCAAGGCCGGCATGCGGCTGAGCGACGAAGGCATCGCGCAGGTCTTCAGGCAGGCCCGCGTCGAGCCGGCCTCGCTCAATTTTGCCCAGATGCAGAGCGCCGCCACGGCTACCGAGCTGGTGGCCCAACTCTGCATCCGCGCCGTCCGAAACAGCCCGGCGCAGCCGCCCCGCGAACGCCGGAGCGTCGCGCTGAACCGGAACTTCCTGTTACGCCGGATCCGTAAAGCGCTGTGGATTGCCGGACGGGTTCCTGTCTTTGTGGGCAGAGATAAGAGGCTGTTCAGGTTTTGGGTACCGAAACCTGTGGAAAAAACGATCCGAAAACTACCTCCAAAGTCACCCGGAAAGGGGGGAAATACCCCGTGTCCGTTACAAGATGTAATCCCTGGAAACCCCGGCGACGCAGGTCGTCGTCTTTTTTTTGAGGCGGATTCAGATTAACGCGCCTTTCTAAAAATCGCTATTCAGAATGATCGTGTCTGCATAGGCGGCGGATGGGCCGAGGGCTTTTCGATCCGGCGCACCGAGGGCTTTGGGCGGCAATCTTTCACTACTTAATGCACGCGCGCGCGAGGGCTGCCGTGCCGGCAAGTCGGTGGCGGTCGTCGCCGCGCGGCTATGCAGACATGATGAAACGGAACGAGCCGTTGCCCGGCGCAGCCCGTCGCTCAGATCGAAAAAAATGGTCGTCGTGTTGGCACAGTTGGAGCCGTTCTTGCCCTAAGGAGCAGCAACCAGTTTGAGCCGGGTCTCGGTTGAGCAGCAGGCCCACGAGCCCGGCGCGAGTATGCTGGGTCGGCGTTTGCCGATCCACCCCCCATCGGGGGACAACCGCGAAAGGTAGCCGGCAGGCGTGGAGTCTGGGGGGGTTCCCGTTTGCCACGCTGCCCAGGCTGTCCCCCGCTCCGTACGAACGATATCACCAGCCACCCCCCGGTAAACAAAGATGTACACACCCATGAGGAATACCATGAGCAGTTTGTCAAAACGCTGGCTCTGTGTCTTCGGTGCTTTTGCGATGACGGCGATTTTCGTGCTCTCGGGATGCACCGATGCGATGGTCGGGCCTGAAGCAGACATGAAGAACGAACGCTACGCTGAGACCGCCGACAGGGCGACCCTCTACCCGGTCAAGCCGTTGGACGAGGTCGATAGTCACGGTGTGCGCGGGCGGCTCGTGATTCGCTTTATGCAGTCGCCGCTGGAGAACAACTTTCCTCCCCCGGATAGCAGCGAGGCTGACGACGACAGCACCGAAACCGCGCCGATGGGACGGCTCCGCCATCCCTATGCGATGCCGCCGCCGCTCATCATGCCGCCCGATAGCAACGAAGTGTCGCAAGACACCACCGCCACGGGCGACGGCGAGTCGAACTGACAGGC
Organism: Rhodothermales bacterium; assembly: GCA_028278205.1. GTDB lineage: Bacteria > Bacteroidota > Rhodothermia > Rhodothermales > Bin80 > JANQES01. The sequence continues at coordinate 32,652 of JANQES010000128.1, read as the reverse complement.
GGCTCTCACGAACTACTGTTTGAACCTCTGGTCCACCGGAGGGCGTCCCCAAAACGGGCGGCGGGCAGGTGTGGAGTCTGGGGGGAATCCCACCTGCCTGCCTGCTCGGTAACAGAACCTCAAGCGCAACCCCTTCCCCCACCGTGCTGAAAACAGCATCAAGCTAAAAAAGAGCGGCGGGCTGATCCTGTTCGGCCAGTTGTTTTCCCAAAAAGATGTGCGTATCGAATCCGACCTGACGCTCTACGGCAGCATCACCGCCGGCAAAAAGGTGGAATTCAAGGACGGCCACTCGCAGATCTTCTACCGCCCTGCCGCGCCCGAACTGACCGAGCTTTTCTGGCCCATGGATTAACCGATTAACTGCTGTTAGGCCCACGCAGGCCGGGCGGGCGCGTTGGCCCACCCGCTCGTCCGGCCTGCCCCATTCATTGCAGGGGGGAGAAGACCGCCCCGCATCGACACGGCCCGTCGGTGCGGAGCGTTTGCGTTTCGACCGCGCGCCGTGCTCCTCGATCAAGGACGCCGACGGCGTTCGTGTTTCGAAATCACCCTGCTTCCGGAGGCTGTTACGAGAAGTAATCGGCGATAGAAATCCTGCCGCTTTTGCTCCTGGCTCAATGCGCCTTCATTATTCTTTCACAAAAGGATTTTTCAGATTGACCATGTCTGCATAGCCCGCCGGCAGCGCCGGAGCGAATTCGAGGAGGCGAAGTGGGCAGGGTTGAAAATCTGCGTTTTTTGATAAATAAAGCGGTTTTTTGCGATTTGCAAGAAGAAGCGCTTGCCCCCGGCGATGCGTTGCTATGCAGACATAGTGAAACGGAAAACGGATTTCGAGCTGCCGTCCGGCACGTCAGATTAGAAAAAAACGACGCTCTCTGGCCCAGTTGGATTCGTTCTTGCCAACAGAAAAAGCGTCCGGCGAGGCCACACACCTGCCGGCGTCGTGCTATCCCGGCGTCTTCTCCAACGCCTGGATTTTGTATCCGTAGGAGATTAACCGACCATAACCATGAAACCGTTTTTCTCGCTCTCGCAAACCAGGCCTTTTTCTGCTCTTCTCCTGCTCGTCACGTTCTTTGCGAGCATCATTTTAACCGGCTGTGCCGACGGCGTTTTCTCCGTTGAAGACCCCGCCGAAACGTACCGGCGCACCGACGGTGACAAGTTCCGCCAGGCGCATATGATCGAGCGTGCCTACCGCGCCGCGCCTGGCAAATCGGCCTCGTCCCAGACCCTTGGCCTCATCGTCTCGGCGCAGAGCGGTGTCGATAAGCAACGCATGATCGAGCGCTTCCGCGCCATCGAGCGCTTTCGGATGATCGAACGCTTCGACTACGACAACGCCCTCTACGGTTTCGCCTGGACGATCGAAGATCTCGAAGGATCCAGCGACTATCAGGAATTCCTCGACGCGCTCGCCAACGACCCCGACGTGCTCTGGTTCGAACCGGACTTCGACATGACCTCGCCCGATGCCAACCCGACTTCCAGCGGCTCCGGTCAGGAGGTGCCCTGGAGTGTAGCCGCCGTCGGTGGGCAGACCTCCTGGGCCGTCAGCGGCGACGGCCAGGGCGACGTCAACGTCCAGGTTTACGTCCTCGACACCGGCGTAGCCAAGGCCGACAACGGCGACCCCAACGACGACCTCGCGCTCGTCGAAAACATCGACTACCGCGAAGGCATGGACGATGCCAAAGACTACGACGGCCACGGCACGCACGTCGCCGGTATCATCGGCGCGGTGGACGACAACGACGGCCTCGTGGGCCTCGCCCCCGGCGCGCGCATCCACAACCTGAAAGTGCTTGACGACAACGGTTCGGGCGATGTCTCGCAGGTCATCGCCGCTATCGAGTACATCACCTCGCAGAAGCTGGCCAATCCCTCGACGCCGATGGTGGCGAACCTGAGCCTGGGCGAAGACGTGGGCAACAATGTCTTCAGCGCCCTCGACGAAGCGGTCTCGGCCTCGGTGGCAGCGGGCGTGGTCTACGTCGTGGCCGCCGGCAACCAGGGCACGACCGCTTCCAACGTCACCCCTGCGAAGGTCGATGCCGCCATCACGGTGGGCTCGTACGCCTTCAACGGCAGCTTCTCGGACTTCTCGAACTACGGCCCGAAGGTAGACATCCTGGCGCCGGGCGAAGGCATCCTCTCGATGAGCCCGGCCGGTTCGGGCAACAATGTGACGATGACGGGCACGTCGATGGCGGCGGCGCACGTGACGGGTGCGGTAGCGCTCTACCTGGGGCAGAACCCGTCGGCGACGCCGGCGCAGGTGGAAGCCGCGCTGCTGGCCGATGCGAAGGACTTCGTCACGAACGCACCGTCTTCGACGACGAGCAAAAGCGTCTGGGTCGGCCAGGAGGGCGGCACGGCGACGATCTTCGAAAAGCGCGTTTCCGACGACGACGACGACGCCGAGGAAGACGTCGAAGACGGCGACATGTACCTCGACAGCTCCGACCTCGAACTCGTCAAGGACGGCGGCGACCAACTCATCGGGATGCGTTTCACCGGTGTTTCGATCCCGCAAGGCGCCGCCATCACCAACGCCTACATCCAGTTTACCGTCGATGAAACCAACAGCGGCACGACCAACCTGACCATCCACGGCCAGGACGCCAACGACGCGGCGAGCTTCTCCGACGACGACGACGACATCTCCGACCGCCCGACGACGTCGGCCTCGGTCGTGTGGTCGCCGCCGGCCTGGAACAGCGTCGGCGCTGCCGGGGCGGATCAGCGCACGCCGGACCTCTCGTCGATCATTCAAGAGATCGTGGACCGGGGCGGCTGGTCGAGCGGCAACGACATGGTGCTGATCGTCAGCGGCACGGGCGAGCGCACCGCCGAGTCGCACGACGGCGATGAAGACAAAGCACCGCTGCTGCACATTGAGTGGGAAGAGTAAACACGTGAGGCCCATGGCAGGCCGGGCGAGGGATGTCTTTCGGGGCGTCGCTTGTCCGGCCTCGAAGGCCGAGACCGATCATCAAACTAGAGGCCGGAAGCCCCGCCCCGCATCGACCCTGAGCGTCGGTGCGGGGCGTTCTGCGTTTGGAGATGGGGATATCTGGTTTTCAGAAACAACGCGGCTTTCCCCTGAGCACAGCAACCCAAAACAAATCGTCAAAGAGCCTGAGAAAAGTGCCTCCGGCGGTGCTCCGGCGAGCAAAAAAAGTGGAGATCCTAACACCTCTTCGCGGCGTCTTTCATTTCCAAATTACCCCTCGATCCGGACCTGTTACGAGATGTAATTACGCAATACCATGCCGGTAGGTGATTGCCCGGCCCAAGGTGTCCTCACAATTATTTCACAAAAGGATTGTTCAGATTGATCATGTCTGCATAGTCGTCCGGTGCGGCAGGAAATGCATCAGCAAAGCGGCAGAGCAACCCGGATAAAAACGACCTAATTGAGATTGAAAAGGCCGTTTTTTATGATTCGGAGTAGATCTCTTCGTCTGATGCCTGCGCTGGTCTATGCAGACATGGTGAAACGGAAAATGAAGATAGAGCGCTTCAAAAAATACATTCTACAGAAAAAAATCTCGCGGCTCGTCTGTCTTGGAGATGTTCTTGCCAATAGAAACAGACGTCCGGCGAGGCCACACACCTGCCGGCGTAGTTCCTGCCCGGCGGCGTCAAGCGCACCGGGTATTCGTACCCTCAAGACGAGAGTTTGTATCATGAAACGGGAGTTTCGTTTCGCCAGGCTTTTCACCCCCCTTTTCCTTGCGGTGTTGCTGGCAGGCGCTACGCTTCTCACTGGCTGCACCGACAGCCTTCTCACGGCTGAAGAAGACCGCGCTCCGGCACTCCAGAGCCGCGTCCTCCAGACCAGCACCACCTCCAAGCTTCGCCACGCGCACCTGATGGACCGTGCCCGGCGCAACAACGCCGGCAAGAGCGGGTCCGCCGAGACCGTCGGTCTGGTCATCAACATGGACGGGATCGTCCTGGAGGCCGACAAGCTGCTGCGTCGCTACCAGATGGTCGAGCGCTACAAGCTCCTCCGCCGCTACGACTACGACAACGTGTTCTTCGGCGTGGCCGCCGAGGTCGACGTGGCGCTGCTCGACAGCGTCTTGGCCGAGATGGAGAACGACCCCGAAATCGACTGGGTCGAGCCCGACATTTTCGTTGAGTTTCCCGACATCGAACAGTTTATAGACGGCTCGATGCAGGTGGTACCGTGGGGCATCGACCGAATCGGTGGCACCGAGAGCGTGACCAAGAGCGGCGACGGCCAGGGTCAGGTTGACGACGCCGACCTCTTCCTGCTCGACTCCGGCACCAAGAGCTTCGACATCAGAATTGGTCAGCGGTACACCAACTTCACCGATTCGCCGACGCCGGAGGACGTGTTCGTACACGGCGTCCATCTCAGCGGCACGGCCGTGGCTAAAGACAACACGACGGGCGTCGTGGGTGTGGCGCCGGGCGCCAAGATCCATAGCGTCAAAGTGCTCAACGACGAGGGCAAAACCGACATCTCGGTGGCCGTGGCCGCCCTGGATTCCATCATGGCTTACAAGGCCCAGCATCCGGGCCGGGACATCGTCGTCAACATGAGCTTCGGCGCGGACGTGGGCACCACCGACTACACGGCGCTCGACGAAGCCGTCGAAGCTGCTGTGGCCGCAGGCATCACCGTCGTCGTGGCCGCAGGCAACGAAGGAATCGACGCCTCGACCGTCACGCCGGCCCATGCCGCGAGTGCCATCACCGTCGGTGCCTATGATGTCTTCAACCGCTTCGCCGACTTCTCGAACTACGGCCCGACGGTAGACATCCTGGCGCCGGGCGTGGACATCCTCTCGGTTGGCCTCGACAACGGCCAGTTGGTAGGCGCGACGATGAGCGGCACGTCGATGGCGGCGGCGCACGTCTCCGGCGCAGCGGTGCTCTACCTGGCTTACAATGAGCACGCCTCGCCCAGTGAAGTCCGCGACGCGCTGATGGCGGCCTCGAAGGCGACGGTCTGGGATCAGCCCGCCGGCACCACCGACCACACCGTCTGGGTGGGCGATAACTTCCCGCTGGCGCCTGGACAGTAGAATTTAGGTCCACCGGAGGCCGGGCGGGCGTGTTGGCCCACCTGCTCGCCCAGCCTCCATAACGCAAACACTTAAAATCCTTCATTTTATAACCCCCCGAACGTCATGTCTGTCCCTCTTAAAAGAGCCCGCATCCTCGTCGTCGAAGACAATCTGCCCATCCAGATGGTGCTGTGTCACCTGCTCAGCAAACAGTTCGACGTCGAAGTGGCCAACACCATCGACACGGCGCTGATGGAAGCCCGCCGGGAGCACTTCGATCTGTTCCTGCTCGACATCCACCTCGGCGAAGAGCGCACCGGCGTTGACCTGCTGGAGATGCTGCGGCAGATGCCGGCCTACAGCTCGACGCCTGCGGTGGCCTGCACGGCCTTCGCGGGGCCGCAATACCGGGCGCACTTCCTCGCCAGCGGTTTCAACGAACACGTAGACAAGCCGTTCAAACGTCCGGCATTGATCGAGGCCATCGAAGCAACCCTTAGCGGCAAGGCTTCGGGAAAAGCGGCCTAGCCTGGCAACCCGGTCTGAAAAGTGAAGAGGAGGGGTAGGACAGCCCTGCATCGGCGCAAAACGCGGGTGCAGGGCTTTTTTTGGGGATGGCAAAAGGGCAAATAGGCAAAAGGGCAAGTGAGGATAGGCGTGCACAAAATGGTGAACGTCTGAAATCTCCTCCACGCTACTCGTTGCGAGGTTCTGCCTCGCAATGCAAGTTAGGATTTGCCCATTTTGCGTCTTGCTCCCTGGCCCTTTTGCCCATTTGCTCATTTGCCCATTTACTCCATCAGCGGTTGCGATTCTCCCTGCCTCGATTACGGGATGTAATGGCGGGGGCGGGTGCCGGGTGTGCCGGTCGTTGAAGAGGGTCTCCTCACAATTCTTTCATAATTATGATTCAGATTGATCGTGTCCGTATAGCCGGCCTGTGGGATGCGGCTTTTTCGGGGCGAAATGGGGTCTGAGGTCCCTGCGGGCGCGGGTTCGATGAAGCCGAACGGACATGGTGAAACGGAACTGAGGCTGCGCAGGCTAAAAACGCACTTTTTTTAAGAAAAAAACCGTTTTTACGGCGCTGTTGGATCTCTTATTGCCTGTAGGGAAAGCCGCCCGACGCGGCAGCCTGCCCGTTGGCGTAGTGCCATCCCGGCGCGTTCTCCGAGGCCGGGATTTCGTAATCCAAAGGAGCTACTACTCTGCCATGCCTGTTACCAACATCCGCCCGCGCATCCTGATTGTCGAAGACGACCGCTGCATCCAGGTGCTTTACCGCTACCTGCTCAAGGCCCGCTTCGACGTCGAACTCGTCGATAACGTGGACGACGCCATTCAACTGGCTGCCCGCGAGCACTTCGACCTGTTCTTGCTCGACATCAACCTGGGTGAGATGCGCACGGGGGCCGACTTGCTGGGCCTGCTGCGCAAGATGCCGGCCTACAGCGCCACCCCGGCGGTGGCCTGCACGGCGTATGCCGGCGCCCACTACCGGCAGTACTTCCTCTCGAACGGTTTCGCTGAACACGTGGACAAGCCCTTCAGCCGGCCTTTGCTGCTGGGGGTCATCGAACAGGTGCTGCGAACCCGGACGACGCCGGGCGAAGCCTGAGCAATTCCTTCGTGTGCTCGGCCTATGTAGACCGGGGCAGTGAAAAGCAGTATATCCAGGAGGGCTTCGAGGCGTGCATTCCCAAGCCGTTCAAGTCCAACTACCTGCGCCAGGTCATCGACGCTGTGCTCGTACAGCGGCGGCCTGCTGCTTGAAAGAGGCTCGGCGGTGTTTTTCTCCGTCGCGCGGTGAAGAGCCAGTGGCGTCAGTCACGGGTCATGAGTCATGGGTTTTTTGAAAGATCCTCATGACCCATGACTCGTGACCCATGACTCGCGCACCGTTCCGACGTTGGAGGTACTCCCTTAATAACGCAAGCCGTGCCCGAATGGGAAAAGCGTTGTCCCTTCACCATAGCCCGGCGCATCAGGGGCCTGTTCTACAAGGGCCTTCGCGCTTTTGGCCAGAGCGAATGGCAGTTTGCCCACGGGTTTGAACGTACCGGTCAGAATATCCATAAGAGCCGCATCGCTCACGCCGAAGGTTGCCAGAATTGCACCGGCGTTTCTCAATCCACTGGCCTCATCCAGCACATAGGGTTGGGTGAGACCTCGACGCCGCGGAAGCGATTGGCGGATGGCGGAGCCGGTGTGGCGGTCACGGTGTTTCGAAAGATGAAGCGTGTCATCTTTTCGTCTTCGACGTACCGAACGGCTTGATCGGAAAGCGTGCCGCGCGCCTCCGCGTTGAGCGTGCTGATCATCAGCATGCCGGCTTTCTCCTGCAAGGTCATCTGCGAAAGCAGATCCACCACACGGTTGTCTACGGGCGCGCGCCAATCCTCATAGACATCCAGTTTCCCGTTCTTATTGAGATCTTTGAACCGAAGCTCGTCGTGATGCAGGATCTTCGAGACGCGTGCATCGAGTTCAGGCTGGAAGTCGTACGTTCCCTGAGCCTGCGCGACGGTAGCAAAGGCTGTCATCAGCAACAGCCACCTTGCGGAAAGAATCCCCCGTTTCATCCTGATGCCTCCGGAAAGTGTTGTGTCCAGTTTGCCTGTATTCCCACCTTTCTACCGTCGTCCCACCATCGCTTCCAGCGCTTCAGGGGTTCGCGGCAGCATGGCCGTGAGCACCTCGGCGCCGTCTTCCGTGACCAGGATCACATCTTCGGTAAAGACAGAAATTTGGCGTTCGTGGTTGTAGTACCAGGGCTCGACGGTGAAGATCATGCCGGGCGCCAGCGGTTCGTCGAGCAGGCTCGGATCGCCGGTGTTGAGGCCGAGGTGATGGCCGAAGAAACTGCCTGTCTGCATGTAGGGGCGCTCTTGCGGCGGGATGGCCTCTATCGCCACCTCAGTCAACTCGGCCAGGGTCACGCCGGGCCGGACGGCGGCAATGATGGCATCGGCCACAGCAATCTCCATCGACAGCACGGAGCGTTGATCGGGGGTGAAGCGCCCTGAGACGGGGAACGTCCGCCCCACATCACTCACATAATGATCCAACTCGGTGCCGACGTCGAAGATGACGAGGTCGCCGTCGCGCATCCTGCGGTTGCGCCGGTCGTTGTGCGCGGCGAGGATCCGCCAGGGCCAGAGCGAATTAGGGCCTGATTTGATGATCGACGAAAAAGCAAGCCGTTGCGCCCCGCCGCGTTTATAGACTGCCTCCAGGGCCGCCTCCAACGTCCGCTCATCGACCCCATCTTGAATCTGGCCGGCGGCCTCGCGGATGGCTTGCGCGGTCAGCAAGCACACCCGCCGCATCACCGCGATCTCTTCCGGCCCTTTGATCATCCGCTGCCGCGCCACGGCGGCATACGCGCTCTGCACCCGCGCCGACGGATAGGTCTGTTGAAGATGGAAAAGCAGCATCTGGGCCGGATTCCAATCGACGATAAAATCTGTTTTGAGGGGCGCGATAGGGCTGCGTCCGGGGTTGATCCAGAGCGTGCGTCCCTCGGCGATCCAGGCCATCAGCGCAGCGTCCAGGGCCTCGTAGGGCCAGACGTCGGCGATGCCGCTGCGACGGGCCAGTTCCGGATCATCGCCCAGGGGGCGGCCCGGAAAATCGTTAGGGCGGGCGGTGCTTTCGAAGCGGGCATCGCGGCGTGGCGTGAAGAGGATGGCTGTGCCCGAATCGGCGTCGAGGGCGAGGATGGAATGCGGCAGTTCGAGCCCGGTGAAGTAGAGGAAGTCGTCGAGTTGGCGGAAGGTGTGGCCGTGCGAGACGCCGTGCGCGGCAGGCGCCAGAAAGATCCCGCCGCCGGCCTCCCGAAGCGCCTGCATCAGCCCGGTGCGGCGTTGCTGGTAGACCGCTTTATCGAATTGCAGATCGGTCCAGTCGAAGAATCGTTGTTCCGGCGTGGCGGTTTGCTGCGCCGCCGCCGGAGGGAATGGCACGAGGATGAAGAGGATCAGGATGAACGCGGTGCGGGGATGCATGGGGCGTGTTGTTTGCGAGAGAGAAAGGGAGAGAGGGAGAAAGGGGGAGAGGGGGATTTTTTAGAATATCGAATATCGAATAGGGAATGCAGAATGTCGAAGGATCTGACAGCACCCTCTACATTCATAAATCCTTGTTCGATATTCATTATTCAAACTCACCCTCTCCTCCTCTCTCCCTTTCCCCCTTTCGCCGAAATCACTTCACCGTGAACGAAACCGACAACTCCGTCTGATCCCACTGGAGCTTCAGCATACCGCCTTCGCCCATTTCTTCGACGACGATGGTGAAGACCTCCACCGATTCGTCGAGGCTCGACCGGGTTAGCGGGACGCGGCCCAGGTCGCGGTCTTCGTTGTAGGTAGTGCCGCCCTGGCCTGTCTGCGTGTTGATGATCAGCAGGCCGCCGTCTTCGGCGGGGATCGTCGAGAGCGTGTATTCGCCGGCGGGCACATCGAGGCCCTCGACGACCAGATCGCGATCCGTTGTGAAATGCGTGGCGCGGTTGGCGCCGGTGCGCCAGCGCTCGCCGTAGGGCACAAGCCCGCCGAAGATATCGCGCCCGCGCTTCGACGGCGTGCCGTAATCGACGGCGATGGTGGCGCCGTGGACGGTGGCGTTGGCCTCGCCCCGCCCCGAAAGCGCGCCGAACGAACGGCCCGCTGCGTCGCGCGCCGCAAACATCTGCGCCAGCCCCTCGATATCCACCGACGCCAGGCGTTCGACGTGCAGCTTGCGGGTGGTCAAGCTGGCATCGAGCTTGAGCAGTCGGCCCTCGTCGTCTACGCGAACGGCCATGAGGCCCCGGAACGGATGCCGGGCCGTCATCGCGCCGTCTCCCGTACGACGAAGGACGAAGGGCAGGGGCCGCCCTCCCGTGAAGAGATCCTGGGTGACGCTGTCGGCGCCAGTGGCAAAGGCGCGCATGAGCATCAACTCGAAGGGCCAGTGTACCATGTCGACGAAGGGCAGCATGGCGCTATGCCCGGCGGAAACACGCCGCTGGGTTTCGCCTTCCTGTTCGATGACCATCACGAGGCTGTCGCCCTCGATGGTGGCCACGTCGTGGCGGAGGGGCGGGGCATCGGCAGCAGCGGCGGGGTCGCGCGTGGTGGCTTCGTAGCGGATCATCGCGCCGGTGTCGTCGGTCTCGAAGACGTAGTGCCGGAGGCGCGTCCGGGGTGTGCGGATGAGGACGTCGGCCTCTATCGTCGTCGCCGTCCGCACAAACTGCTCGACGACGAGGGTGTCTTCGCCCAGGCGCGTCATGAAGGCGGCGCTGTTCGGGTCGGCCTCCTGCGTCGTCATCGTCGATTCGCAGGACAGCAGCACCACGGCCATCGCCATCAAGCCGAGCGGGTAGAGGGGGCGCGTTAACGTCTTTGATATCGTCATCGTTGGTCTCCGGTGAGGGTTGTGTTGGGGTTTATAGGCAAGCAGGAAACTGTTTGCAGTATTTAGGAGGTTGGCATTTTAGACGAACTGAGGAGCAGGTCACTGGTCATTGGGGAGGGTCTTTCTCAAGAACTAGTGACCAGTGACAGCGAGCGCCAGCGAGCGTAATGACCAGTGACCAACGCCGATGTTTGTGCATCGTGAGACGTTTAGGGATGCCTCATCCCACCTTTTTGCTCGCTCAAATCAATCAGCAACTTCAACCACCATCTCAATCTCGACGGCGATGCCGATGGGCAGCGAGTTCATGCCGACGGCAGCGCGGGCGTGCTTGCCGCGCGCCTCGCCGAAGACCTCGACCATCAGATCCGAAAAGCCGTTGATAACCTGCGGTTGCTCGGTGAAGTCGTCCGTGGCGTTGACCATGCCCATCACCTTGACGATGCGCGTGACCTTGCCCAGGTCGCCGATTTCGGCTTTGAGCGAGGCCAGCAGCGCGATAGCCGTCAGCCGGGCGGCGTCGTAGCCCTGTTCGATGGTCAGATCCTGCCCCACTTTGCCGGTGACGTAGCCGCCGTCGGGTTTGAGCGGGCCGTGGCCGGCCAGAAAGACGAGGTTGCCCGTCCGCACGCTGCGCACGTAGTTGGCCACCGGGGGCGGCGGATTCGGCAGTTCGATGCCCAGTTCTTGCAGCCGGGCTTCAGGATCGACGTCTTGCGAGGTCATCGTTGCCGGGGTTTCGGGCGAGGTGCCGGCCTGCCCGCATCCGAGCAGGAGCACCAGAAGAAGGAGGGGAAGAAAGCGCATGGGAGTGACATTTTTTGTTTTTTGTTTACAAAAAACAAAAGTACCAAGAATCAGGGACAAATCAACCTTTTGAATTTGTCGATATCGATGTTGCTGCCGCAGAGGATCAGGACCACGGTTTTGCCGGCGAAGCGCTCTTTGATCTTCAGAAACGACGCCACGGTCACGCCGGCGGATCCTTCGAGGACCAGGCGGTGCTCGTCGAACATCCGCCGCATGCCGCGCGCGATGGCCGGCTCATCGACCAGCACCCAGTCGTCCACGTATTCCTGGCAGAGGGCAAAGGTGATGGCATCGGCTTCGATGCCGCCGGCAGTGCCGTCGGAGAGCGACGGCAGCGACGGCATGTCGACGACGCGCCCGGCCCGGATCGATTCGTACATCACCGGCGAGTTTTGCGGCAAACAGCCGATCACCTCGACGCCGGGCCGCGCGGCCTTCAGATATCCCGCCACCCCCGCGATGAACCCGCCGCCGCCTACCGACACCAGCACGCCATCGACCTCATCCAACTCCCGCAGCAGTTCGGCGGCGACGGTGCCCTGGCCGCCTACGACGTGGGGGTCGTTGTAGGGCGAGACGTAGACGCGGCCTTCCGCCTCGCTCACCCGCCGGGCTTCGCGCTCGGCCTCCACCCCGTCGGTGCCGTGAAACATCAGGTCGACGTCGTAGCGCCGGAGCATCGCCAGCTTCTGCGGCGAGGCATTTTCGGGCAGATAGATCGATCCGCGCAGCCCCACCACCGAGAGCGCATGCGCCACCGCCAGGGCGTGATTGCCCGTCGAGGCTGCGATGATGCCCCGGCGGCGCTGCTCGTCATTGAGGGCCAGCACTTTGTTGAGCGCGCCCCGGAGCTTGAAAGACCCCGTCGCCTGGAGATTTTCGAGCTTCAGATAAACCCGCCCCTGCGCCGCCTCGCTGAGGCCGAACGCCTCTTCGAGCGGCGTCTGGCGCGCGTAAGGCCGGATCCGCGCCTCGGCAGCGACGACTTCGTCGTGGACGTCGATCATTGATGGAGGTGCTCTAAGTAGGCCCGCGCCTCGTCCAGTTCTACATAGCGTCTTTTCGTGTCGGTCGGATGGGTCATCACGAGGCCCTCTTCGTTGATAAAAAACTTTCTAGGCCAGCCGAGACTTGGGACGTTGAACTGCTTGACCAGCGACTGGGCCGGGTCGTCGTAGAGCGTCAGGTAGCGCAGGCCGTGCTCTGCGACAAAGGCGCTGACTTCCGATGCAGACGCGTCGCCGACGATGGCGTCTCCGGCGATGCCTACCAGGACGAAGTCGTCGCCGTACTGGTCGTGCAGGGCGTTAAGTATGGGAAACTCGGCGATACAAGGCCCGCACCAGGTAGCCCAGAAATCTAGCAGCACCAGCTTGCCGTTGAGCGAGGCGAGGTCGAAGGGTTGGCCCGTGGCGAGGTTGAGGTAGCGGCCCTTGAGATCTACGCGATCCTCGGAGGCCATCAGCGCGGGCAACCCGGCGGTAGCGGCGAGGAGCCGAAACCGCGCCGGCCCGCGTTCAGGATCGGTGCGGGCATACCAGTGGCGAAGCGTGTCGCGCGGCAGGTCGCCGGGCGTCGTCGAGCGGATCAGCAGGTCGAGCACGGCGAGGGCTCTGGTCGTCTGGCCTGCGTCGGCATACGCCTGTGCGAGGTTTCGTCCGAGCGGCAGCAGATAGAGGAGAGAGCGTTGTTCGGCGAAGGCGGCGGCCAACCCGGCGAAGGCGGCGTCGTGCTGCTCGTTGTAGATCGCGTCTTGTAACGCAACATACGGCGCCATATTCACGAGGCGTTTGATGGCACGAAGGGTTTTGGCGACGTTTTCGTCGGCGTAGGCCCCGGTGTCGAGGTACGTGTCGATCACCGCCGGTAAGCGGGTGAAGGCGTCTCGGTAGGTCGTCCATGTGGTGCCTGGCAAGGCACATTGAAAAGCTCTGCTGTTGTAGACAGTAAACAGCGTTGATCGCCGGATCAGAAAGGCCTTTTCCGACGTCGGCGCGTCGCTGAAAAAGGCAAAGTCTTCGAGAAACGCCGGCACCATGTACGTAGCCCAGACGTGACATACGGCCCATTCCGGAGCCTGGCTTTTGGCGATCGAGACCAGGAGCAATTGGTATATGTAGCTGCCAAGGCGCTGGAACACCGGGTCGGCTTCGCCCCTTTGGTTCAGCCACGCCGTGACTACTGCCTGGTAGTAGGCGTCGATGGCGTCGGGCGTGGCGAAGCCGTCCGGCACGGGGTGCGCCTCAATGTACTCGCCCGCGAAGCTCTGCTGGGCCGTGATGCGCTCACGGTAGGACGGGGCGGTTTCCTGCGCCAGCGCGAAGCCGCCCGGCGCCAGCATCAGGACAATCAAGAGCAGAATGCCTTTTTTCATGATGCAGGGTGTTTAATTGCCTAAATCTCTCCTTTAAGATAACGCTGCCGCCTCGGTTCAGGAAATTTCTCGATGGCATAGCGCAGCATCGTGCGCGGCATTGCGCGGTAGTGTTGCAGGAGGAAGCCTTCTTCCACGTCGAAGTTGCGCTTGCCCACCTCGCGCAGCACCCACCCGACGGCTTTGTGGATGAGGTCTTCTTTATCCGCAAGCAAGATCTCCGCAATCGCCAGCGAATCCTCGAATTGATCACGATTGATGAACGCAAACGTCGAGATGATGGCAATACGCCGCTCCCACAAGCTCGCCGACCGAGCCAACCGATAGAGCGGCGCCCGGCTTCGATCCATCAGGAACGGCCCGACGATTTTGTGAGCGGAGGAATCGACGAGATCCCAGTTGTTGATCCACTTCGTGTTCGCCAGATACAGGTCGTAGATCGTCTTTTTGAGGGATTCATCGCCTTTCGAAAAGGCGTGGGTCAGGATGATGAGTGCCAGCAAACGGTCTTCGTGGAAGGGCGAATGCAAAAGCGCCGTCGTCTCGTCGAGCGGGAGCGCTTTGTACTGTTTCGCCAGCTTGCGCAAGGCGGGCACGCGGATGCCTCGGAAGATGTCGCCCTCGCCGTACTGGCCGGGGCCGGTCTTGAAAAAACGCTGCGAATGGGCGGCTATCTCGGGGTCGCCGAGGGCTTCGAGCCGCTGTTGGATGTCGCGGACGGTCATGGTCTGATTTTAGATTTTGGATTAGGTGCGGAGAGAAAGCAATCCAAAATCTAAAATCCAAAATCCAAAATTAAACAGTCAGTTCATCAACTTTCGCACGAAGAAATCAGCCGTGGCACTGTAGGCCTCCACCCAATTCCGGTGCACGAGGAAGCCGTGGACTTCATCGGGGAAGACCAGTTGCTCAATCTCCACGCCGCGCTCGCGGAGGGCCTCGACGAGGTTGATCGTCTCTTTGAAGGCCACGTTGCGGTCGTCGTCGCCGTGGATGACCAGCACCGGCGAACGCCAGTTATCGACGTAGGCCATCGGCGAGGCTTCGAAGGCTGTGCGCGCCTCTTCGGGGATTTCCAGCGGGTTGTAGCTCGGAATGAAATTCTGAATGCCGACGTTCCAATCGTGGACGCCGTGGAAATCGACCCCGGCGGCGAAGAGGTCGGAGGCGCGCGCCAGGCCGAGAGCCGTCAGGTAGCCGCCGTACGAGCCCCCCCACAGGCCGATCCGCTCCGGGTCTACGTCGGCGCGGCTTTTGAGGTAAAGCCCGGCGCCGAGCACATCGAAAAACTCACTGCCGCCCGAGGCGCCGTAGTTCAACGCTTCGCGGAATTCCATCCCATACCCGATGCCGCTGCGAAAGTTGACCGAGAGCACGATGAAGCCCAGGCCGGCCAGATACTGGTTCATCGCGTAGGCGTTGTTGTAATAGCCGCGATAGTGCCATCCGAGCAGCATCTGCCGCCGCGATCCGCCGTGAAAAAACAACAACGCCGGTCGCCTTTCGCCCGGCCTGAGGTCTTGGGGAAGAAAAAGCTGGCCTGGAATCGACATCCCGTCGGCGGCGGTGAACGTCACCGGCTGCGGCTCGACGAGGGCCTGTTCGGGGTAATCCGAAGGGATGGTGCCGGGCGCCAGCGGCTGCGCCTCGCCCATGCCTTTCTGAATGGCCGCGTGAGCAGGCGTCCGCGCTCCGGCGCGGAAGAACGCGAGGGTTTCGCCGTCGCTGGTCATCACCGGCGCCCATTCGATGCCGGCGCCCTGGGTGATGGCTGTCGGCGGGCCGCCCGTCACCGCCACGCGCCAGAGGTGCCGCCGGTCGATGTCGTCCTGGTTCGAGTTGAAAAGCACGTCACGGCGATCCGGGCTGAGCGTCACCTGTTCGACTTCGAAGGCGCCGGGCGTCAGCAGCGTCGCCGCGCCGCCGTTGGCCGAGACCGCGTAGAGGTGCGTCCAGCCGTCGCGTTCCCAGGGAAAGACGATCCGGTCGCCGTCGCCCCAGAGCAGTTGGTTAGCCGCCGTCACCCCCCGGAAGGCGCTGCCGGCGCCTTCATCGGCGCGCCAGATGGTTTGCGCCGCGCCCGTCGCCACGTCGGCCACGAGGATGGACCAGGGCCGCGCCTCCCGCACCGGGCGGAAGCTCGTCAGCCTGGTCGACGCCGGCCTGCGCATGAACGCCACCCGCGCCCCGTCGGGCGACCACGCCGGGTTGCTGTCGCGGTCTACGCTGGGCGCGAGGAAGCGGAGCGTCTCGGCATCCACATCATACACACCGATGAAGCTGTGCGTGCCGCGTCCGCTGACAAACGCCAGCTTTGCCCCGCCGGGCGACCACCGCAGCGACCCCGCGCCGCCGCGCGCTTCGAAGAGTTGGACCGGTTCCTCGCTGCCGTCGAGCGGCGCCCAATACACGGCGCCGCTGCGTAAAAACGCCACGCCGTCGCCGCGCGGCGAGACGGCGGGGCTGCTGCCTTTGCCGATCATCACCGGCTCGCCGCCGCTGGTGGCGATGCGCCAGAGCGCCCGCTCCGCCCCGTCCGGATCGCTCGTCGGGTTGGGGATTTCGCCGCGCCGGTTCGGGGCGCCGCCGCGCACGAAGACGAGCGTCGCCGCGTCCGGCGTCCAGGCGAGGCTGCCGAGGGCCTGGCCGTCGTCTTCGGTGAAGTTCGTCAGTTGGCGTCCCCGGTAGTCCGATGGCGCGGCTACCCAGATGTTGCGCGCGCCCCGGTCGTTCTGCACCCACGCCACCGCCCCCCCCGACGGCGCCGCCGACAGGTCCGACGGAAACGGCGCGCTCATCACCTGCGCCAGTGTAAACGGCGCCTCCTGCGCCACCGCCCTCGACGCTGGCACCGCGCCGAGGAGGACGAAGATCACGTAGATGAGCCAACGAGTGCGCATGACGGTTGGGGTCTGGGGTGGATTTCTCGACCGGATCTTAAATTACTGATAATTGTCTTTACCTGAACACCGTGACTGTCTCAGACTGACGCCACGTATCAATGTCACCGAACCTTTCTGAAATACGCCGCCTCCTCGCTGAAGCCCATGAAGATCTCTTTCGGCGGTATCCGATCCGCCGGCTGGGCATCTTCGGCTCGGTCGTGCGAGGAGACGCGCGTCCTGACAGCGACATCGACATGCTGGTAGAGTTTAGCGAGCCGGTCGGGTTTGAAATCGTAGATCTTGCCATGGAACTCGAAACCCTTCTCGGCCACAAGGTCGATCTCGTGTCACGACAAGGCATCCGTGATCGACTCCTGCCGTACGTGGAACAGGATCTCGTCTATGTCTGAGCGATCTGTCCATATTCTGGTGGCCGACATGCTTGAGGCTGTCGAGCGCATCAGAATCTACACCGAAGGCATGACCTTCGACCAGTTCCTGCAAGATCACAAAACCTCCGACGCTGTGCTGCGCAACCTGCAAGTGCTGGGCGAGGCGGCCAAGCGGGTACCTGAGTCCGTACGCACATTGGCGCCGGAAATCGAGTGGGAACGCATCATCAGATCTCGGCACATTGTGGTTCACGACTATTTCGGTATTGACTACGGGATCGTTTGGCGGATTGCGCAGGTGCATCTGCCTCCACTCCAGACCGCGCTCACGACACTGCAAACAAGGCTGCCGCCACCCAGTTGATTTCGGGAGTTGCTCATTTTAAAACGGAATCCTCATGATTCGTAACATGATCATCCTCGTCACAGCCAGCCTCCTCCTGGCAGCCTGCGCCACCGACAAGCAGACCACAACGCAAGAGCCGGCGGCGGGCGAAGACGGCTTCGTCTCGGTCTTCAACGGCGTCGATCTGACGGGGTGGGCGGGCGACGTCGAGGGCTATGCCGTCGAAAACGGGTCGATTGTGTGCCTCAAGGACGGCGGGGGCAATCTTTACATCGATAAGGAATACAGCGACTTCCACCTGCGCTTCGAATTTAAACTGGAGCCGGGCGGCAACAACGGCGTCGGCATCCGGGCCGAGCAGGGCAAAGACGCGGCCTATTACGGCATGGAAATCCAGGTGCTCGACGACACGGCGGCGCAGTATGCCGAACTCCAACCCTGGCAATATCACGGCTCGGTCTACGGCGTGGCGGCGGCGGAGCGGGGGCATCAGAAGCCGGTGGGCCAGTGGAACGAGGAAGAGATCATCGCCCGGGGCAGCCGCATCACCGTTCGGCTCAACGGTGCGGTGATCGTAGAGGTGGATCTGGAAGAAGTGGCCCGCCCGGAGACCATCGACGGCAAGGAGCATCCGGGGCTGTTCAACACGGCGGGCTACATCGGTTTTTTGGGTCACGGCCACCGCGTCGAATTCCGCGACATCCGCATCAAGGAATTGTAGCCAGGAAGACTAAATCGTTCATGATCTTTGCTGAATCGTTCGTATCTTTGAGGGTAGGCTCATCTATATCATCCTAATAAACCTTTGATGGAATCATGAATGAATTCACGACAGTTATTCTGCGCTTCCGCGATCTGGTGACCGCACACGGCGATACCATCCGTAAACACAAGGAGATTAGCGAAGAAAGCGGCTACGTCTGGTGGGGGTGGTGGCATAAAGGCGGCGAACGCATTCCGGGCAAAGCCTTTCGCGCCCTTTTGAGTAAGGTCAGAGCGGATGGCCTGGAAATCTACCTGATGGACTCCGGGCAATCGAAGCTCTATCGGGTTACATGCCTGGACGTCACGTGGGATCATGCGCACGCCAAGATCAAGTCTCCGGAGAAAGACGCCACGCCCGAGTATTACGAAGGTCAAAGCTATCTGGCCTGGTTTAAGCTCAAGGATTTCCAGGATGAAGAGGAGAGCCCCGATACCGTCCTGCGACAGCTCACCTACGTCCAGGTCGATGATTTTTTTGAAGAAGAGGTTTCTCCGTTCGAGGCGTTTTACAACAAGCGCATTCATTCCGCCGCCGAGCTGCGGCAGCAAGAACGAACCATCTGGTTTGTGAGGGATTTTCGGGAAGGCGATCTCACGCACGAGGTGAACCTGTTTCACGCCCGAAGCACCAAACCGGTCGATTTTGCCCTCAGTTATCATGAATCCAAAAGCACACAGATCCTCTGGGTGTCTGACCTGCATTTCGCCAGGAAAGAGTTCCATCGTTTTCCGCTCCAATCCGGCGTCCATGAATTTGATCTGGCCCACAAGCTGGAAATGGAACTCAAAGAGGAGGTTGATGCCCTGGCAGGCGTCATCATGTCCGGTGACTTTGCCTGGAAGGCGGCGCCTGACGAGTTCGAACTGGCCCGGAAATTTATAGAACGGCTCAATACCTGGATCCCTCTGGAGAGCGATCAAATCGCGATCTGCCCCGGCAATCATGATGTCAAGTTCTCCCGCAACCCGTCGGTAAAAGGGGGGGCGCGAATCAAAATCGCCAGGAAAAATTCACGCAAGGCCTATAGCGACTTTTATCAAAAACTCTATTACCGGCCTCCTAATAAATATATGAGTTGCGGCAAGCGCCTCCTGGTTGGCAACGCCGTGCCCGTAGACATCGTGTGCCTCAACAGTTCGCTGCTCGAACAATACAAGGGTGCGTTTCAGGGACATGGTTTCATCGGGCAGGAACAGATGCAGCACGCCGCCGAAGAGATGGGCTGGACGGGATCAGACCCGGAGGAGCCGCGTGCCCACCGGATCGTCGTCGTCCACCATCACGTGCTTCCGGTTACCTACAGCGCAAAACCTGAAGCGAACTATTGCTACAGCGTTACGCTCGACGCCGAAGCCCTGATCCGCTGGCTCGTCGAACACCGGGTCGATCTGGTGTTACACGGGCACATGCATCAGCCCTCGTGCGTCAAACTGAGCCGGCCCATCGACCGGGACAGGCCGGATACCGCATGGCATGATTTGTATGTATTGGGGATGGGAAGCACCGGCGTAGACGAGTCGCACCTCGGTGAAATTGCAAAAAACACGTTCGGTATCCTGGATTTCAAAAAGGAAAAGATCACGCTCACCGTATATTCGATCCATCCGACGAATCCCTCGGAAGAAGAATGGAGTATAGACCTGCCGCTAGCCCATTAGCCCGCCGATGCCGTTACTGATTACTGATCTCGACAACACGCTCTACGACTGGGTGAGCTACTATGCGCGGGCCTTCCGCGCGATGGTCGAGAAGCTGGCCGAGGCGCTCGACGTCGAGGAAGAGACGCTCCTGGACGAGTTCAAAGCCATCCATCAGCACTACGGCAACTCGGAGCATCCGTTTGCCGCTCTGGAACTGCCCTCGGTGGAGGCGCGCTTTGGCGCGTTGTCGAGGACACAACGGATGCGCGCGCTCGACGGGCCGCTGGGCGCTTTTCGCGCGGCGCGCGAGCAATACCTGGAGCTGTATCCGTCTGTGCGCGAAACCCTCGGCAGGCTGCACCGCCACGGCGTCGTCATCGTCGGGCATACCGAGGCCACGGCAGAGCAGGCCTTTTTCCGGCTCCGGAAGCTCGGCATCGTCGGGCTGTTTCGGCATCTCTACGCGCTCGACGGCAGCCTCAAAGACCATCCCGATCCGGCCCGCCGGGCCGACCTGAGGCCGCCATCGGGCCTGGTTACGTCCATCCCCCGGCAAGAACGCAAACCGAATCCGGAACTCCTCCGCGACATCTGCCGAAAAGAAGGCGTCGCCCTCGGCGAAGCCTACTACGTCGGCGACAGCCTCACACGCGACATGAGCATGGCCCGGCGGGCCGGTGTGGCGGCCTTGTGGGCACGCTACGGAACGCGCTATGACCCCCACCTCTGGAACATCCTCGTGCGCATCACCCATTGGACCGACGAGGACGTACGGCGGGAAGCCCAACTCAAGAAACGCTATCACGACGTCCAACCGGATTACGTCCTCGACCGGTTCGCGGATATCCTGGACATCGTAGGGCTCGCCACGGAAGAAGTTGCTTAGAAGAAATCGTCTAGAAGAAAGCATCACGGGCTGCTTCGCGCGGGGAACACAGGTGCCCATCTAGAGTCTTCCAATGTTTCCTGAGGGCGCGTCTAAAATAACTTTCCGCGTTTGGTCGATAGCCGATGGCTGATATTGGATGCGAGATACTGGATGCGGGATGATCGTTTCTTATTCCGCATCTCGAATCCCGCACCTCGTATCCGCTATCGTTATCGGCACAACGGGAAGGCCTTTAGGGGCGCATCCAAAGTGCAATCAACCTGCATCCTTTTTAGATATGGAAGTTGCTAATGAACTCAAAGCCGGGGCCGAGGCCTACATCCCGGAGGGCTACGACCCGCAGTTGTATAAAATCCGGCATTCGGCGGCGCACGTGATGGCGCAGGCCGTCGTGGAACGATTTCCCGGCGCCAAACCGACCATCGGCCCGCCCATCGAAGATCGTTTTTATTACGATTTCGACCTGCCGCGCTCGCCCAACGAAGAAGACCTTGCGTGGATCGAGCAGCGCATGAAGGAGATCATCAAAGGCCGCCACCCGTTCGAGGTGCGCGAGGTCTCTGCCGGCGAAGCGCGCGAATTGTTCAAAGACAATCCGTATAAACTCGAATTGATCGAGGGTCTCATCCAGGGGGGCTACGACGAATACGGCAACCCGCTGCCGGACGACGAGCAGCCCAAGATCACGGTCTATCAGCACGATACGTTTGTGGATCTGTGCCGGGGGCCGCACGTGCCGCATACTGGCTATATCAAGCACAACGGCTTCAAGCTGCTGACGATTGCCGGCGCCTACTGGCGCGGCGATGCCTCGAAGCCGCAACTGACGCGCATCTACGGCACCGCCTGGCGCAACCGCACCCAACTCGACGAATACCTCGAACGCCTCGAACTGGCCCGCCAACGCGACCACCGCAAGCTCGGACGGCAGTTGGAACTGTTCACCTTCAGCAACAAGGTGGGGCCGGGCTTGCCGCTGTGGCTGCCCAAAGGCACCATCATGCGCGAGACCCTCGTCGATTTCCTCAAACAAGAACAACTCAAACGAGGCTATTCGCCCGTGATCACGCCGCACATCGGGCGGCTCGAACTCTGGAAAACCAGCGGGCACTATCCCTATTACAAAGACAGCCAGTTCCCTCCGATGGCGCTCGACGACCACGAGGGCCACGAAGAGGGCTATCTGCTCAAACCCATGAACTGCCCGCATCATATCCAGATCTATGCGGACAAGCGGCGGTCGTACCGCGAGTTGCCGGTGCGCCTGGCGGAGTTCGGGCAGGTCTATCGCTACGAGCAGACCGGCGAACTCGGCGGGCTGACCCGCGTGCGCGGCTTCACGGTCGATGACGCCCACATCTTCTGCCGCCCGGATCAGGTCAAAGACGAGTTTAAGGATGCCATCGATCTGGCGTTGAAAGTGCTCGGCGCGCTGAGCTTCGAGGATTACCGCGTCCAGCTTTCGCTGCGCGATCCTAACGACAAGGAGAAGTACACGGGCGAAGACGCGCAGTGGGAGCAGGCCGAGCAGGCCATCCGCGAAGCCGCCGACGAGATGGGCCTCGATGCCTACGAAGCCCTCGGCGAAGCCGCCTTCTACGGCCCAAAGGTCGATTTCATGGTCCGCGATGCCCTCGGACGCGAATGGCAACTGGGCACCGTCCAACTCGACTACAACCTGCCCGAACGCTTCGACCTGACGTACATCGGCTCCGACGACAAGCGGCATCGCCCGGCGATGATTCACCGCGCGCCGTTCGGCTCGCTCGAACGCTTCATCGGTGTGTTGATCGAGCACTGCGGCGGCGCCTTCCCGGCGTGGCTGGCGCCGGAGCAGGTGCGCATCCTGCCCATTACCGACGCCCAGGCGGACTACGCCCACGACGTCAGAGCCCGGCTGTTCGATGCCGGGTTGCGGGTTGAAGTGGATGCGCGCAGCGAGAAAGTCGGCTACAAGATCCGCGAGGCGCAACTCCAGAAGATCCCCTACATGCTCATCATCGGCAAGCGCGAGATGGAGAACGACGCCGTCGCCGTCCGCCTCCGCACCGAAGAAGACCTTGGCGCCATGCCGGTGGCGGAATTCTTAGAGATGGCGAAGACGGCGATAGAGGAGAAGCGGGATTTGTGAGTCGGAGAGCCGGAGAGTCGGGGAGTCGGAGAGTCGGAGAGTCGGGGAGTCGGAGAAGCTTGTCGGTTGATTCGATCTTTTGAACCGCAATGAGCGCAGAGAAGGTGCAAAGGGCGCAAAGAGCTACTTGCTCAGCGTCCTCTGCGCCTTCTTTGCGAACTCTGCGGTTAATCCTCTCCAACTCGATCTACTGAACATCCTCTTCATCCCCGACTCTCCGACTCCCCGACTCTCCGGCTCAACAAACCCTCACCCACCCCACGTCGGCGCGTCGTTGAGGCGTTGGGCGAGTTCGTCAAAGAGCGCCTTGATCTCGTGCTCGACGCGCGCGACGGCGTCTTCGATGGGGATGATGTCGAACTCTTTGGCCGTGCGGCGTTTGAACTCGACGCCGCCCTTTTTGAGGGATCGTTCCGAGATCGTCAGGCGCAGCGGCATGCCGCGCAGGTCGGCGTCGGCAAACTTGACGCCGGGGCTGGCGTCGCGGTCGTCGTAGAGCACTTCGATGCCGGCCTTCAGCAGGGTTTGATAGAGTGCCTCGGCCTTTTCGCGCGTCTCGTCGGAGCGGGCCAGCGCCACGAGGGCCACGTGGAACGGCGCCACCGCGATAGGCAGCGTCAGGCCGTAATCGTCGTGATATTCTTCGGCGATGCAGGCCAGCAGCCGCCCC
Source organism: Rhodothermales bacterium (assembly GCA_028278205.1). Classification (GTDB taxonomy): domain Bacteria; phylum Bacteroidota; class Rhodothermia; order Rhodothermales; family Bin80; genus JANQES01. The sequence goes on along the minus strand of JANQES010000128.1, from coordinate 9,295 downwards.
ACGCCGATGCCGTAGGAGCCCATCACGATAGAATGCTCCTCGCCATTTTCGTCGGTGTAGACCGCGCCGAGGGCATCGCTGTAGCGCGTGCCGAGTTGGAAGATGTTGCCCACCTCGACGCCCCGCGCGATGCGGATCGGTTTGCCGCCGATGGGGTCGAGCGCGCCGTCGTAGGCCGCAGCGATGGGCGCCACCGCGTCGGCTTCGAAATCCCGACCGTAGTTGGCGCCGGTGAAGTGATAATCCTTTTCGTTGGCGCCCGTGACCAGATTGGTCGAGTTGGCCACGAGATCATCGACGATCACGACGGCTTTGTCGCGGTCGAGGCCGCGCGGCGAGGCGTAGCCCGGCACGGCCCCGGCGGCTTCGATCTCTTCCGGATGCGGCGCCCGCAAATCGCGCGCGCCCGCCTTGTACATAAGCTGGATCTCGTTGACCTCCATGTCTCCGCGCACGACGCCGACGACGAGTTTGGCCGGCGTCTCCGGGCCGAAGTCGCCCATGTAAAAGACCATCTTGGCCGTCTGCGCCTTTTCGACGCCGAGGAAGGCGGCCACCTCTTCGATGGTCGCATGGCCCGGCGTGTGGACGCGCTCCAACGGCTGCGGCGGGCCGTTGTCGATGGGTTCTTTGACAAACTCGGCCACTTCGAGGTTCGAGGCGTAGCCCGTCTCTTCGCACAGCGCCAGCGAGTCTTCGCCGATGGGCGTGATGTACATAAACTCGTGCGCCATCTTGCCGCCCATCATCCCGACGTCGCTCTGCACGGCCACCAGCGGCAACCCCACCCGCGCGCCGATGCGGTGGTAGGCGTCGTAGTGGCGGAAGTATTGCTTTTCGAGGCCGGCCATGTCCAGATCGAGCGTGTACGAGTCTTTCATGACGAACTCGCGCACGCGGATGAGGCCGCCGCGCGCGCGGGGCTCATCACGGAATTTGGTCTGGAGATGGTAGATCATCTGCGGCAGTTGCCGGTACGAGCGGATCTCGCTGCGGCAGAGTTCGGCCACCACCTCTTCGTGCGTCATCGCCAGGACCATGTCGCGCTCGCGGCGGTCTTTGAAGCGCGCCATCGTATCGTCGATGTCGTACCAGCGTCCGGTCTGTTGCCAGAGTTCGGCGGGGTGGACGACGGGCATGCAGACTTCCTGGCCGCCGATGGCGTCCATCTCCTCGCGGAGGATCTGTTCGATTTTACGGAGGGATCGCTGGGCCAGCGGCAGATACGAAAAGATGCCGGCGGCCAACTGGCGGATGTAGCCGGCCCGCAAGAGCAACTGATACGACGCGGTATCGGCCTCAGCCGGTACTTCGCGCAAGGTCTCGCCGAAGAAGTTGGAAACGCGCATGAGAAAGATTGAAGTTCGGTGGCTTTCGGGGGGATGTTCAGTGTCTTTATCAAAACCTCCGCACAATGTTATTCCGAGCCAGAAGAGCCCCGTAGAGGCGGCCTGTTTGTAGCACAACGCCCTTGTCCTAAGAAGAGCCCCGTAGGGGCGGCCTGTTTCTGGTTTTAACAGGTCGCTCCGGAGCCTGCCCCCTGATTCTCCCGCGAAGGCGGGAGGAAGGCGGGGGGAGCTTTCTTTTGAATAGCGAATGATTCTACAAACAGGTCGTCCCTAACGGGACTCTCCGTATTGCCGCGCTGCTTCATATCGCATCGATGCATCGACGGAATCTTTACGGCAGGCAATGCGGAGGGCTCAGGATGACAAGGGACGAGGTTTAGTCAAACGTTAAAGGGCATAAAAACTAAGGCATTGCGCCAGATAATACGAGATGCGCGGCGGCGGCGGATCAACAATGCACCATCATTTCATATCTATTCATGAAAGAAATCCGAGCCTTTGATGAAGTTTTTGGGAGAGGGTTGACTCTGAGGATCTATTATTTATATTAAGTCTAAATAGTGATAGTAGCGTCTACGACGCTACGCCCCGTGATGTGCCAACGAGGTGCCCTCATGAACGCCTTCCAACCGGCTCCGCTGACTAGCTTTAAAGACGGCGCCAACATTCTGCTCGACTTCATCGGTGGCGAGGCGGCCCACCGGCTTCGCGACATGGGCCTGCGCGAAGGCGCCCTCGTGGCCGTGGTGCAGAACACCGACAACCTGATCGTCCGCGTATCCGGTTGCCGCATCGGCCTGCGCCGCGAGCTGGCGATGCACATCCTGGGAACGCCCGTGGGTCGATGACGCTCAAAGACCTCAAACCCGGCGAAAGCGGCACCATCACCGGCTACACCGAAACTACGCCGCCCATGCGGCTGATGGAAATGGGTATGCTGCCCGGCGCCGTCGTCGAGGTCGTGCGCCTGGCCCCGCTGGGCGACCCCATCGATCTGAAAGTGCGCGGCTACCACCTCTCAATCCGCAAGCACGAAGCCGGGATGATCGAGGTTCAGCGAGTCTGACGATTTTAGATTTTGGATTTTGGATTGTTTATTTCAGCGGTACATAGTAATCGAAGACGCCGAGCCGGTCGAACCAGGCGCGGCTTTTTCTTTGGCTGAAACGAATCGCCATCAAGTCAATCCAAAATCCGCAATCCAAAATCCAAAATCCTCTCATGCCCGCCCCTGACTCATCTGCTTCGCTAACTGAAGCCCCAGCGCGTTTGCGACGCATCGCCCTGGCCGGCAACCCGAACGTGGGCAAGACGACGGTCTTCAACCTGCTGACGGGGTTGCGGCAGAAGGTCGCCAATTATCCGGGCGTGACGGTCGAGCGTAAGAGTGGACGGCTGGTCGGGGCAGAGCCTGCCGAAGTTATCGATCTGCCGGGCACCTACAGCCTCAACCCCAAATCGCTCGATGAACAGATCGCCTACGACATGCTGGTGGGGCGCATCGAGGGTGAGCGCTCGCCCGACGTGGTGGTCTGTGTGGCCGATGCCTCGAACCTGGAGCGCAACCTGTTTCTGGTGACGCAGGTGATGGATCTAGGCCTGCCCACCGTTGTGGCGCTCAACATGATGGACGCCGCCGAAGCCGCCGGCCTGCGCATCGACACGGAGTCGCTGAGCCGGGCGCTGGGCCTGCCCGTGGTGCCGATGGTGGCAGCGCAAGGCAAGGGCCTCGAAGAACTGCGCGCCGCTGTCCTCAATCTCCCCGAACCCCCGACGCCCCGGCGCTGGACGCTGATGGACGTAGTGGACGCGCGCGTCCGAGAGCTAACCGAGGTGCTGGCCGACGCCGCCCCGGATCTGCCCGAAGCCCATCGTTTCAGCGAAGTGCTCCACGCCCTGGCCGAAGACAAAGCCCTGGAGTACTGGGAGACGCGCGCGCCGGCTTTCAAGCAGGCCGTAGAGCAGGCCCGCCAGACGCTCAACGAGCGCAACGTGCCCTATCGTTTTGCCGAAGTGATGGGGCGCTACAACTGGCTCACGCCGCTCGTGGCGCAGCTCGTCACCAGGCACAAAGACCCGTCGGAGCGCACGTGGTCGGATAAGATCGACGCCGTCGTGACGCATCGCGTCGGCGGGCCGTTGATTTTCATCGTCACGCTGGCGCTCATCTTTCAGGCCGTCTTCACCTGGGCCACGCCTGCGATGGATTTGATCGAGGCGAGTATGATGGCGCTGGGCACCCTGGTGCGCGATCTCTTGCCCGCCGGCGCCGTCACCGATCTGCTCGTCGAAGGCGTCATCGCCGGGGTGGGCAACGTGCTGGTTTTTCTGCCGCAGATCCTGCTGCTGTTCTTCTTCCTCGGCCTGATGGAAGACACCGGCTACATGGCTCGCACCGCGTTCATCATGGATCGAGTGATGAACAAGGTGGGTCTCAGCGGCGGCTCGGTGGTGCCGCTGTTGAGTTCGTTTGCCTGCGCCATCCCCGGCATCATGGCCGCCCGGACGCTCGACAACGAGCGCGACCGCCTCATCACCATCATGGTGGCGCCGCTGATGAGTTGCTCGGCGCGGCTGCCCATCTACACGCTCTTCATCGCCGCGTTCATCCCGGCGGGCGTGCTCTTCGGCTTCGTCGGCTACCAGGGCCTGGCGATGTTTTCGATGTATTTGATGGGCATCGTGATGGCGTTCGTGGCGGCGTGGATCCTCAAGAAATTTGTGATCAAAGGCGCGTCGTCGTATTTCGTGATGGAACTGCCGCCGTATCGGATGCCGAAGATCAAACACGTCCTCTGGCGGATGGTCGAGCGGTCGAAGATTTTCGTGATGCGCGCCGGCAAGATCATCTTCGGCCTGAGCATCGTCTTGTGGTTTCTGGCGAGCTATCCCAAGGTCGGGCCGAGCCCGGAATTCGAGGCGCAGCAGGCCGCCGTCGAGACGCAGCGCCAGGTGTCGCTTGATCAGATAGCCGCTGCGCGCGGCGTCACTGCCGAGACCTTTATGGCGCTAGACCCTGTCGTAGCGGCCATGCAATTCCAGGAAGCCGGCGCCGCCGCGCGCCTGGATTCGTTGCGGGCGCTTTATCCCAATCAAGTAGCCGGCGCCCTGTCGGTCTACGAGGTCGAGCAGCAGTATCAGGCCGAGCTTCAGCAGATTACCGATGCCGAAGACGGGTATCGCATCCGCAACAGCATCATCGGCTGGATGGGCCGTATCCTCGAACCGGTGATGCAGCCGCTGGGCTTCGACTGGAAGATCAGCGCGGGCATCGTCACGGCGTTTGCCGCGCGCGAGGTCATCGTCAGCACCCTGGGCATCCTCTACAGCGTCGGCGAGGTCGATGAGACCAGCATCGCCCTGCGCGATCAACTCAAAGCCGACCGCTATCCGGATGGACGACCCGTCTATACGGCGCTCGTGGCAGTGAGCCTGCTGGTCTTTTTCGTCTTCGCCCTGCAATGCATGAGCACGCTGGCCATCGCCCGCCGCGAGACCAACTCGTGGTTCTGGCCGGCGGTGATGTGGCTCTACATGACCGGGCTGGCTTATCTCTTTTCCTTGATCGTCTATCAAGGCGGCAAGGCGCTGGGGCTGGGCTAATTGCAACCGCTGATGGACGCGGATGAACGCGGATGGATGGGATGCGGAGTCGGAGAGCCGGGGAAAGGGTGAGAGGGAGGTGTTGAGGAGAGCAGACGGCTGAGGGCGGATGGCTCCTGTGTGGGGATTTTTCATTCCGGAGCATCAATTTTTGGCATCCGGGCACCAATTTTTCATTCATGGGCCCCAACTTTTGGCAAATGGGCATCAATTTTTGATTCCGAGGCACGAAATTTTGGCTCTGGGGCACGAAATTTTGGCTTACGCTTGAAACCGGCTCATACTTCACGACCAGCACCATCGATCAATAAGAGAAAGACCATGCACGGCGGCGACTTGATCGCGGAAGTACTTAAAGCGCAGGGGGTTCGGTTCGTGTTCACCCTGTGCGGCGGCCACATCTCGCCCATTCTGGTGGGATGCAAAGCGCGCGGCATCCGCGTGGTCGATACGCGGCATGAGGCCACGGCGGTCTTTGCCGCCGATGCGGTGGCCCGGCTTACGGGCGTGCCGGGGGTGGCCGCCGTCACCGCCGGGCCGGGTGTGACCAACACCATCACAGCCATCAAGAACGCGCAGATGGCCCAGTCGCCCGTGGTGCTCATCGGCGGGGCGGCGCCGACGGCGCTCAAAGGCCGGGGCGCGCTTCAGGATATCGAGCAGATTCCGCTGGTCCAATCCATCGTCAAATGGAGCAAGGCGGTGCGCCGTGTGGCCGACCTCGCGCCGGCCATTGAGACGGCCTTTGAGCAGGCGCGCGAAGGCGTGCCGGGGCCGGTCTTCGTCGAATGTCCGGTCGATTTGCTCTACGATGAAGCGCTGGTGCGGTCCTGGTACAGCGCCGCTTCGGGCGGCAAGTCGCTGGTGGCGAAGGCGACGGGCGCCTACCTCCGCTGGCACGTCAACCGGCTCTTTTCCGGAGCCAAAGGGGCGCCGCCGGAGGCGTACGTCGAGGCCGCGCCGCCGGTGTTGGATGCCGGCAAGGTGCAGCGCGCGGCGCAGGCGCTGGAACAGGCCGAGCGCCCGGTGATGCTCGTCGGCAGCCAGGCGGTGCAGCGCGCGGGCGAGGTCGATGCGGTGGCGGCGGCGGTCGGGCGTATCGGCGTGCCGGTGTATCTTTCGGGCATGGCGCGCGGGTTGCTCGGCAAAGGCCATCCGCTCCAGATGCGGCACAAACGCCGGATGGCGCTCAAAGAGGCCGACCTCGTCTTGCTGGCCGGGGTGCCGTGCGACTTCCGCCTCGACTATGGCAACCACTTCCGCCGCAGCGCCCTCTACATCGCCGCCAACCGCAGCCGCCGCGATCTGAAGAAAAACCGCCGCCCCGACATCGGCGTGCTCGGCGATCCGGGGCAGTTCCTGCGCAACCTGGCGGCGTTGTGCCCCGACGAAGACCGCTGGCGCGTCTGGCGCGGCACCCTCCAGGCACGCGACGACGCCCGCAACGCCGAGATCCAGCAACAGGCCACGGCGCCTGCCGGCGGCAAGATCAACCCGCTCTTTCTGTGCCAGGCCCTCGAAAAATCCCTCGACCCCGGCGCCGTCCTCGTGGCCGATGGCGGCGACTTCGTCGCTACAGCCTCGTACATCGTCAGCCCGCCCGGCCCGTTGACGTGGCTCGATCCGGGCGCTTTCGGCACGCTCGGCGTGGGCGCGGGCTTTGCCCTGGGCGCCAAGCTCTGCCGCCCCGACGCCACCGTCTGGATCATCTACGGCGACGGCTCCGCCGGCTACAGCCTCGCCGAGTTCGACACCTTCGCCCGCCACAACCTCCCGGTCATCGCCCTGGTAGGCAACGACGCCGGCTGGACGCAGATCGCCCGCGAACAGGTCGAAATCCTCAAAGACGACGTCGCCACGGTGCTGGCGCATACCGATTATCACCGCGTGGCCGAAGGCTTCGGCGGCACTGGCATCCTGCTGACCGATCCGGTGCTGATTCCCGAAGCGCTCAACTTTGCCCGAGAAGCCGCCACGTCCGGCCACCCCGTACTCATCAACGCCATCCTGGGCAAGACCGATTTCCGCAAAGGCTCGATTTCGATGTGATCAAATAGGGCGACGCACCGGACCCTCGAAGAACACAAATTCTTCTTCGAAGTCATCCTCCACCTCATCGGCACCGTCGATCTCGCCGGCAGCTTCTGCCTCATCGGGGATGCCTGCCTCGTCGGCAACGGCGGCCTCGACGGCGTCGTCTTCCTGTTCATCCTGATGAAAAGTGGGGTGCTGATAGAGGATGAAGTCGCGTTCGACGTCGATGATTTGGACGATGCAGTGATCCAGCAGTGGGACGCCGCCGTGTTGGCCGCGTTGCGAGAGCAGCGGAATCTGGACGGCCCCCGTCGAGCAATTGACGTAGCCCGTCTCGACGCGCTCTTCGAGCCCGGTCACCGGGTCGCCGTAGTGGATCTGGACGTGGGTGTTCTTGTGCCGGAGGTCTTCCAGCAAACGCACCAGATCCCGGGGCGAGTCTTTGTGATAATAGGTGTCGTTGACGGCGTGATGCTGGAGCGTCTTATCGTACACCCGCGTTTCTTTCTTCGACGACAAAATCGCGAAGTTGGAAAGGAGTTCTCCAAACGTCTCGTTATCGAGCCAACTATATCCTATGGCACTAAAGACGACGAGAAGGAAGAGCACAAACGTGAACACTCCATTCTCGACAAAGAAGGTACTGACAAAAAGGATAGCGGCAACAATCCACACTCCCCTCCGAAGAAGGTAGCTGAAGAGTTCCATGACAACACCCTGCCGGATGCTTGTGGGGGATAAGATCCTGCTTTAAAAGCATCGGCAGAGGATGGTTTTTTTTAATCTACCGGTAACACACCCTTATTTTTCAGGCCGGCAGCAAGAGAAGGGAACAGACGGAGATTAATTCCTCATTGTCGTACAATGCTTCACTTGTCCTCGTGGATTCCTCTCTTTGTCAATTTTTACAACTCTATAGTATGAGGCATTTTGTTCATCAGTTGGCTGAAAATTCTCGTCAAAGTATACTTTTCGAGCTTCATCTGAACACCCTGAGATGAGGATCAAAACGCACATAAGAAACAAGATCTCCCTTATTTTTTCATAACCCCTTCCTCTTGAGTGGTTTCGTGAGTGACAGGATGCCTTGCTTGGTAGCAAGAACCCGCGTCTTTCTTTTCGCTTGTAGGCTCATAACGATAGCGATCAGCCGCAAACCGCAGCGCTGACCTTTAAAACAAAGCTACGGAAACGCCGACGACCGAGCAACGCTGAAACCATTGAGCGGTTTGTCGGCTGCATTGCGGTGTTATAGAGCATTTTGGTGGAGAACCCAGGCAGCCCTGGGTGCTTCAGGGGAGCGGGGTGCGCTTGGGATCCCAGCGAAGCAGCACCGCACGCACGCCCTCTAAGTGGGCCTGCATCAGCTCCTGCGCCAGCGAGGCGTCTCTGCGGCGAATGGCATCGAGAAGAGCCACGTGTTCCTCATGATCTTTCTCTCGGTCTCCGTAAATGTCCAGGAGCACCCGATGCTCGTCTCTAAACAGATCCATGAGCACGTCTAGAAGCTGAGCCAGCACCGTGTTGCCCGAGGCCTCGGCGATCTTCTGATGAAAAGCCAGGTTCGTCGGGCTGAGCACGGCGTCGTTGTCCAGGTTCGCTTCCGCCGTCTCCATCAGGTGCGCCATCTGCTCCAGGTGCGCGTCGGTGGCATGCAAAGCCGCCAGCCCGACCGTCTTTACCTCGATGGGCATACGCGCCTCGATCAGGTCGAGCATCAGCTTTTTCGAGACGGCACCGCCGAACACGGGATTAGAGACCAGCAACAGATCCCGGTCGTGCTTGATGTAGACGCCCGAGCCGTGCTTGATCTCCACGATGCCAATGACCTCAAGCTTCCTGAGCGCTTCGCGGAGGGTGGGATGGCCCACACCGAAGCGACGCGCCATCTCCATGATAGGCGGCAGCCGGTCGCCGGGTTGATACGCCTCGGATTGAATCACCTGCATGAGGCGCTCGGTCAGGTCATCCGACAACGTTGACCGCTTGATGGGTTCCGTATCCATCTTCATGGCAGGGGGCTGCTTGACAGATTGGGTCATAAAGTGATATTATGAATCTGTGTTCAAAATACGGTACCGGGTAAAGCGTTGTCAAGGAACGCCTGTAACGAACGCAGCATTCCTTGTTCAAAGAACGCCCCCCGGTGCCCCCACGAAATTAAGAAAAACGTAAATAAAACACCTCAAATCCCCCTCCTCCATATTCCTTAGGGCAATCGCATCTAAATTTCGACCTGCGAAACTGATGCGTATAAGCGGTTTTCAGGTTGCCGGATGCAGAAAGTTCAGACATCCGATTTTCACGAA
>JANQES010000123.1 GCA_028278205.1 Rhodothermales bacterium | reverse complement strand
GCGCACGGGCGAGACGCGCACGAACTGCGTATCGACGCCGCCGTCGAGATACCCGAAGATCGAATAATTAAACGGGCTCTCCACAAACGGATCGAGCACAGTATCATCGCAGCCGACCACGAAAAGCGCGGCGGCGAAGACCAACGGCAGGCTCATCCATCGGACGATAAACATAGCTATTCTGATTTTGGATTTTAGATTTTGGATTGGGTGCGGCCTGCGTCGTCTTCAATAATCGAAAAAGTCGCGGCGGTCAGAACCGTTTCAACTTTTTCGATTGCGAGAACGGATCGAATCAGACCAATCCAAAATCCAAAATCTAAAATCCCATCACCTTGTTTCGTACTTGATCGAGAGGTTCGGGATCAGGGGTAGTTGATCGACCCGGCGGACGGTGAACAGGTCGAAATAGAACAGGTTGGCCCGGTCGTAGAGGTTGATGGCGCCGGCCTGCACCGTCAGCGTGCCGTGCCTGAACGGGAAGGCGCGCTCGACCGACACGTCGAGCCGGTGATAGTCCGGCAGGCGGCCCTGATAGGGGCGTTCGTAGAGCACACGCGGCGTGCCGTAGACCGTCCGCACATCCACCAGCGTCCGTAGCGAGATCAACTCGTCGAAGCCCAGGGGGCGGGTGTAGGGCAGGCCGGAGCCGTATTGCCAGCGCGCGCTCGCTTTGAACTTGCCCAGATCCAGGCTCAACAAAAGGTTGACCTGATGACGCCGGTCGTGGGGCGGGTTGTACCGCTGGATCGGCTCGCCGAACCAGAGGCCGAAGTTGTCCTGCTGCGCGAAATATTCGGTCCACGAATAGCCGTAGCTGGCGTAGGCATAGAGCGCCTTGCGCTGAAACTCCAGGCGGGTGTCGAAGCCGTAGGCATCGCCTTTGGCCAGCGTCAGCGTGGTGGTAAAACGCGCGATGGTGCTCCAGATGGGGATGGGCAGGCTGTTCAGCCGTTTGTAATAGCCCTCGCCGGCCAGCCGAAACCAGCGGCCTACCTGCTGCTGAAACCCCACGAGCGCGTGGATCGCCCGCGATTGCGCATCGTTGACCGGCGGCGGCATCCAGGCGATGAAAGCCGAGCCGGCGTCGCGCTCGTCGGTTACGCCCACGAGGGTCTGCCGGTAGATTCCCAGGGCCGCGCTGAACTCGCGCGAGCCTTCCTCGCCGCCGGGCTTCCACACGGCGCGCAGCCGGGGTTCGAGGCTGGTAGGATAGTTGAGCGGATGGATCACCAGCGCCACGCCGGGCGTGACTTTCAACGCGTCGTTGAACGTCATCTCGGCATCGAAATAGCCGCCGAACGCAAAGAGCACGCCGTCGTCCGTGGCGATGTTTTGGAATTGCTCCGCCGTGCGGAAATCCAGCCAGTTCATCCGGGCAAAGATGCCCAGGTGAAATTCCGTATCGCCCGCAAAGCGCGTCAGGTTGATCTCCGAGCCGGCCTGCAACGCATTCGAAGACCGCTCCGGCGCGTCCGGGCTGCCAACCTCGTTTTTCACGTACGAAAGCCCGGTGTTAACATCGAGCAACACCGGCGACTCCGCCGGGAAGACGAAGCACCGCCCGCCGAGGACGATGTTGTTCCATTTGAAAACGTCGCGTCGTATTTCGTCTTTCGGGTCGATGCGGCCCTGGTCGTAGGTGTGCATCCCGCTGAGCGAGCAGCGGTTGTTGATCCGGTCAGTATGCTGGAGTTTGAAGAACAGATCGCCGAAGCGAAACGGCAGGTCTTCGCCGATGATCGTCGGAGACAGCCGCTCGACCACCGAACGCCGCATCGATGCCAGAATCGAGAGCGTGCCCGCGCGCAGCGGACCCTCCACCCGAACACTCGACAAAAATGGGCTGATCGAGCCGGCGCCTTCAAAAAATTGCTTGTTGCCCTCCCGCGTCGAGACGTCGATCACCGACGAGATGCGCCCGTTGTAGCGCGCGCCGAACCCCCCGGCGTAGACATCGACGTAGGAGACGAGGTCTTGCGGAAACGCCGAGAAAAAGCCGATGATGTGGAACGGCTGGTAGATCAGCAGCCCGTCGAGCAAGACCAGATTCTGCGACGGCGTGCCGCCCCGGATGAAAAGCTGCCCGCCCCGGTCGCCGAGCGAGACCACGCCGGGCAGGCTTTGCAGATACGTCGCCAGGTCGCCGCTGGCGTCGGGCGTGGGGATGCGTTCGAGGTCTTTGGGCCGCACCGTTTGCAGGCCGGCCTCGACCTTCGTGGCGCCGCCTTCGGCCTGCACCACCACCTCGTCGAGCGCTTCTTCCGACGGCGCCAACTCGACGCTCAACGTCACGAAGAGATCCAGGCCGAGCGCGAGCGTGTCGGTGTAGGCGGCATAGCCGATAAAGCTGATGCGCACGCCGTAGCGCCCCGCCGCAAGCTGGTTGACCTGATAAAACCCGTCTTTGTCGCTGACGGCCCCCCGGATCGTTTGCCCGGGATCGTCCAGATTTTGCACGGCCACGTTGGCGCCCGTCAGCGGCTGCCCGTCCGCCTGATCGGTGATGAAGCCGCGCAGGGTCACTTGCCGTTGGGCTAACGCGGGCGCGGCCCCGAGCCAGATCCCCACAAAACCGAGCACCAGTACAAACGCCGGGCTAAACTTCACGCGCATGATGATGGGTACGGATCGATGATACAAGCAGAGACTACGCAGGAGAGGGGCGACTTGCGTGAATCGTTTACATGCCTAACGTTAGGGGAAATAGAGCAGAATTGAAAGGGAAAGCGGAGAGGTATTTGGGATTTTAGATTTCCGATTTTGGATTTTGGATTGGATGCTACCTGCTTCGTCTTCAATAATCGAAGAAGCCGCGACGGTTGGAACTGCTGTGGCCTTTTCGGTTGAGATGACGGTGCTGGTTTAGACCAATTACTTCGTCAGTCGCTTCGCTCGTGTCAAAATCTAAAATCGATAGCGGAAGCAATCCACCGTGTGATCATTCACCATACCCACGGCTTGCATGAAGGCGTAGCAAATCGTCGGGCCGACGAAGTTGAAGCCGCGTTTTTTGAGATCTTTGCTCATCCGCTCTGAGGCCGGCGTCTGTGCCGGAAGCTCAGCCAGCGTCCGCCACCGATTGACCACTGGCGCGCCCTCGACGAAGCGCCAGACGTAGGCGTCGAACGAGCCGTATTCTTCCTGGATCTTCAAAAAACCCCGTGCATTTTTGATGGCCGACTCCACCTTCAACCGGTTCCGGACGATACCGGGATTCTCAAGCAACGCCGCCACGTCGGCGTCGCCAAACCGCGCCACGGCGGCGGGGTCGAACCCGGCGAAGGCCGCGCGGTAGCCTTCGCGTTTTTTGAGCACCGTCAGCCAGTTCAGCCCGGCCTGTGCGCCCTCCAGAATCAGAAACTCGAACAGCACCCGGTCGTCGTGAACGGGCACGCCCCACTCGGTGTCGTGATAGGCGATCTCCAGCGGGTGGCGGCCCACCCATTCGCAACGTTTCATGATTTTGGATTTTGGATTTTGACACGAGCGAAGCGACTGACGAAGTAATTGGTCTGAGACGGCACCCTCATCTCAGTCGAAAAAGTCTCAGCCATTCCAACTATCTCGGCTTATTCGATTATTGAAGACGAAGCAGGCCGCACTCAATCCAAAATCGAAAATCCCTCACCCGCGTCCTAGCACTTTCCTCCCGGACTTCTCGTTCCCACGCTCCCGCGTGGGAATGCAGATCCGGACGCTCCCGCGTCCGAGAATCATAACAAGAATGTCTCGGAGGGGCGACGCAGGAGCGTCGCGGTTCTACACTCCCACGGAGGACCGTGGGAGCGAGCATGGTGTGGAAGTAATTTCTTAACGGAAAAGGCCGAGCCGAGTTAAAAAAGCCACAACGGTTGGAATCGCCGCGACGATTTTTGTTACGATGACGAGGCAGAATGAGAGCAATTACTTCGTCAGTCGCTTCGCTCGTGTCAAAATCCAAAATCCAAAATTATCCACGTCCTAACACTTTCAGCATCTCCTCGGTTGCGGTGTACTTGACGCGGGGGCGGCCCGAGGCCTTGCCTTTGGCCGTTTCCAGTTCGTCGAGGCGTTGCCAGTCGGCGTAGGAGAAATAATCGGGTTGATGGGTGCGGATCGCGCGTTCGGCGGCGGCGGCGGTGGGTTCGGGCGGATCGAAACAGTGGCCGTGGGTGAGGTCTTCGAGCATCGACTCGACGGTGTCGAGGGCGTCGGGTTTGTTGGTGCCGATGACGCCGGTGGGGCCGCGCTTGATCCATCCACCGACGTAGAGGCCCTCGATGGGTTGATCGGTGTCGGGGTCGATGACGCGGCCTTTGTCGTTGGGGATGATGCCCCAGCTATCGTGGAACGGCAGGCCGGGCAGCGCCACGCCGCGATAGCCCACCGAGCGGAAGACGAGGCCGGCGTCAAGCTCTTCGAACTGCTCCGTATGGCGAGGCCGCAGCCGCCCGTCGTCGGTCTGGTGGAGGACGTTTTTGACCAGCCGCACACCGCCCACGTGCCCCGTGCCGTCGTCGTGGAGCTCGACAGGCGAGATCAGGAAGCGGATCGTCAGGCGCCTGGGCTTGTCCGTGTGGGTGTTGTTCGAGAACGCCTGAATCATCGCCACTTTTTTGTCTGTGGCGCGGTCGGGGTTTTGTTCGAGCGCGGCGCGGGTCAGCGGGTCGAGGACGGCTTCGTCGGGCCGCACGTAGGCGTCGGCGCCGGTCATCTCGCCGAGTTCTTTGGCTTCGGGGTTGGTGAAGGCGGCCTGTGCCGGCCCGCGCCGGCCCAGCATGTAAATCTCGCGGACGCGGCTGTGGCGGAGCGCCTCCAGCGCATAATCGGCGATGTCGGTTTTTTCCAACTCTTCGATGGTGCGGCAGAAGATGCGGCTGACGTCGACGGCCACGTTGCCCACGCCGACGACCACCGCGCGCTCGTGCGAGAGGTCGAACTCCAGGTGGCGATAGTCAGGATGGCCGTTGTACCACGCCACGAAGTCGGTGGCCGAATAGCTGCGTCCGAGGTCTTCGCCCGGAATGCCGAGCCGCCGGTCTACCTGCGTGCCCGTCGAAAAGTAGAGTTGGTGATAATGCTGCTTGAGATCCAACAGGCCGATGTGCGTGCCGAACTCAACATTTCCAAAAAACCGAAACCCTGGATTGGCGGCGATCTTGTCGTAGACCCGCGTGACGTTTTTGATCTTCTGATGATCGGGCGCTACCCCGCTGCGCACCAGCCCAAACGGTGTAGGCAGCTTGTCGAACATATCGACTTCGACGACGAAGTCTTTTTGTTTGAAGAGGTGGCCGGCGGCGTAAAATCCAGCGGGTCCTGCTCCCACGATGGCCACGCGGAGCGGGTTTTCGGAAGTTCCTACGGCTGGCATGAGTGCGCTTGATGAGGAGTCGGGGGCTTATGAGCTGGAGAGCCGGGGAGCCGGGGAGTCGGAGAATCGTATTCCCCCGGCTCCTCGATTCTCCGAGTCTTCGGCTCTTAAACGAACGCCATAAGGTATTACAACGGCTCCCTGTGAGCAAGGCGCTACGGCTTCATTCCTCAACGTTTTTCTGGAACTTAAACAGGCAGCTTTCATCCAAAACGATTAAACACACGCCCCGCGTTGCTTTAACCGGAGGAAGCCGCGATGGCAACCGTCAATCATTTCTATCTCAACGACGAAGAAATCTGCACCGACGCGCCTGCCGGGACGCTGGTGCTGGACTTCGTGCGCCGCCACGCCAAGCTGACCGGCACCAAGGAAGGCTGCCGCGAAGGCGACTGCGGCGCGTGCGTTGTGCTCGTGGGCGAGCTAGCGGGCGAGCGCGTGGTCTACAAGCCTGTCACGTCGTGCCTGATGCCGCTCGGCGAGGCGCACGGCAAACACCTCGTGACGGTCGAGGGGTTGAACGGCGCGGCGCTCTCGCCGGTGCAGCAGGCCATCGTGGATGAGGGCGCTTCGCAATGCGGTTTTTGCATTCCCGGCATCGTCGTCTCGCTCACCGGCTACGTGATGCAGCGCGATGTTTCGATAGATACCGAGGGGGTGAAGACGGCGCTCGGCGGGCACCTGTGCCGGTGTACGGGCTATCGGTCGTTGAAGGCATCGGCGGGGCATCTGCAAGAGACCGTCGGCGCGGCGGTGGGCGTCGAGGCGTTGGTCGAGCGCGGGATGCTGCCGGCCTATTTCCAAGCGATGGCCGAGTGTTTGCAGAAGATTCCACCGCGGAGATCGCCCAACGGGCAGGCCGCCCCGGCGTTCGTCATCGCGGGCGGGACGGACCTCTACGTGCAGCGCGGCGAGGACATCCCCGAAGCCTCCGTCCACGTGCTCAACCTGCATCCGGAGATGAAGGGCATCGTCCGGCAAGACGGCGCGATCCGCGTCGGGGCGTTGACGACGTTTGAGGAATTTGCCCAGCACCCCGAAATCCTGGAAATCATCCCGGAAATCCAGGATTATATGTTTTTGATCGCCTCGTGGCAGATCCGCAACCGGGCTACGCTCGGCGGCAACCTCATCAACGCCTCGCCCATCGGCGACATGACGATTCTGTTGCTGGCGCTCGACGCCGGGCTCGTGCTCAAAGACGGCGAACAGGCGCGCGCGACGCCCATCACAGAATTCTATCAGGGTTACAAACAACTCGCCAAGACGCCGTCGGAGATCCTCACCGAGATCGTCATCCCCGTGCCGGATGCTTCCACAAAAATCAACTGGGAGAAAGTCTCGAAGCGCAAATGCCTCGACATCGCCAGCGTCAACAGCGCCCTCCGCGTGCGGTGCGAAGACGGGGTGATCCAGGAAGCCGCCCTGGCGATGGGCGGTGTGGCGCCGGTGCCGCTGTTGATGACGCGGACGAACGCGTTTTTGACAGGCAAGCCGGTGTCTGCCGAGACGGTTGAGGGGGCGATGCCGGTGGTGCAGGACGAGATCGCGCCCATCTCCGATGTCCGGGGCAGCGCCGATTACAAACGGCTGTTGGCGCAGCAGTTGTTGATGGCGCACTTTGCGAAGCTGTTTCCGGAAGAAGTGAGTGTGGAGGCTTTTTATTGAGTGTTATAGTGTTTTGGTGTTATAGTGTTTTGGTGTTTTTGTGGTCTCATTCTTCAGAACAAAACGCGGTAAAGATCATGGCTAGAGTGACGGATTTTGAGGATCTGGCATGTTGGCAGAAAGCCAGGGTGTTGGTGAACGCTGTATATAATGTCACAAAAAAACGTGCCTTCAAACAAGATTTTAGGCTACATGATCAATTGCGTAGCGCGGCTGTCTCGGCGATGTCGAATATCGCCGAGGGATTTGCGCGGTTTCATAAGAAAGACTTTATACGATTTCTGGATATTTCACAAAGCTCGTCAGCCGAGGTAAAAAGTTTGATGTATGTGGTGCTCGATCAAGAATACGCGTCATTGAATGAGGTAACGGAGGTCCAATCACTTGCCGTAGAGAGCCGAAAAACAACGCTTGGTTTGCTCCGATACATCAAGCGGACCTTGGATGTGACAACATCTTCCGTGCGTGAACCGACTCCGGTTTATATGGCAATTCCTGAAGAACATGAAGGCTGGGATCTCCCCGATGAGTTCATCTATGCTCCCAGTGAAGCCTAAAAAACCAAAACACTCAAACACCAAAACACCAAAACACTAAAACACTAAAACACCCAAACACCGCCCCGCATGAAACGCATCGACGCCGCACTACACACCACAGGCGAGGCGCAGTTCGTAGACGACGTGCCGCCGCCGGCAGACATGCTCCACGCCGCTGTCTTCGGCTCGCCCGTCGCCCACGGCACGATCCTGATGCTCGACACCTCAGCGGCGCGGGCGACAGACGGCGTCGTGGCGGTGCTGACGGCTGCCGACATCCCCGGCGAAAATCAGATCGGCTCGATCATTCAGGACGAGCCCCTGCTGGCCGACGGCGCGGTGCATTACATCGGGCAGCCGGTGGCGGTGGTGGTGGCCGAAAGCTCGGAAATTGCCCGCAAAGGCGCGCACCGGATCAAGATCGACATTGAAAAACGCCCCGTCATCACCGATCCCCGCGAAGCGTTTGCGCAGGGCGAGATCATCGGCACGCCGCGCACGTTTGTGCTGGGCGACGTAGAGGCGGCCTGGGCGAAGTGCGACCTCGTGCTCGAAGGCCGCTGCGACATCGGCGGGCAGGAGCACGTCTATCTGGAGACGCAACGCGCCCGCGCCGTCCCGCTCGAAGGCGGCGTCGTGCGTGTTTATGCCTCCACGCAAAGCCCGTACGCCGGGCAGAAAGCCATCGCGAACGTGCTGGGCCTGGCCAATCACAACGTCGAGGTAGACGTGAAGCGGCTCGGCGGCGGCTTTGGCGGCAAGGAAGATCAGGCCACGGCGTGGAGTTGTCTGGTCGCCCTCGCCGCGTGGCATACCGGCAAGCCCGTCGAACTCGTCCTGCGGCGCGACGAAGACCTGCGCATGACCGGCAAACGCCATCCGTATTCCTCCGATTTCAAGATCGGCGTGATGCGCGACGGCATGATCCGGGCTTACGAGGCGAAGCATTACCAGAACGCCGGCGCGGCGGCAGACCTCTCGACGGCGGTGATGGAGCGGACGCTCTTCCACAGCACCAACAGCTATTTCATCCCCCACGTCAAAGCGTTCGCAGCGTCGTGCCGCACCAACCTGCCGCCCAACACCGCGTTTCGCGGCTTCGGCGGGCCGCAGGGGATGTTTGTGATCGAGAGCGCCATCGCGAAGGCCGCCGAGGCGCTGGGGATGCCCCGCGAGGCGATCCAGCGAAAAAATCTGCTCGAAGACGGCGACCTGTTTCCCTACGGCCAGCGCGTCGAGCGCGGCGAGGCCACGCGCACCTGGGACGAAGCCGCAGCGGCGTACGATCTGCCCGGCCTGCGCCAACGCATCGACGCCTTCAACGCGGCGCATTTCGAGACGAAGAAAGGCTTCGCCGTGATGCCGATCTGCTTCGGCATCTCGTTCACGACGACGTTCATGAACCAGGCCAGCGCCCTCGTCCACGTCTACACCGACGGCAGTGTCAGCGTCACCACCGGCGGCATCGAGATGGGGCAGGGGCTGACGACCAACCTCACCAGCATCGCCGCGCAGGCGTTCGGGATTCGGCCTGAACGGATCAAGGTCGAGAGCACCAACACCACGCGCGTGGCCAACATGTCGCCGAGTGCTGCCAGCGCCACGACCTTGCTCAACGGCAACGCCATGATGATCGCCATCGAGCAGATCATGGACCGACTCAAGACGTTCGCCGCCGGAGAAATCCACGTTCCGGATCCCGCCAAAATTACATTAGATGACGAGGCGGTGCTCTACGACGGCAGCGAGACGGGGTGGACGTGGGCGCGTCTCGTCCAGACGGCTTATCTCAATCGCATCGGCCTGTCGGCGCATGGCTTCTTCGCCACGCCGGATATTTATTTCGACAAAAAGAAAGAGACGGGCCGCCCGTTTGCCTACCACATCTACGGCACCGCCATCACCGAAGTCACGCTCGATTGCCTGCGCGGCGTCTACGACATCGAAAGCGTCAAGATCGTCCACGACCTCGGACGGTCGATCAACAAGCTCGTCGATCTCGGACAGGTCGAAGGCGGGCTGGCGCAGGGGCTCGGCTGGATGACCGTCGAAGACTTGCAATACAACGACGAGGGCCGCCTGCTCTCCGGCGCGCTGGCGACGTACAAAGTGCCCGACGCCTACTTCATGCCCGACGACCTCCAGGTGCGTTTCCTCGAAGATGCCGAAGAACCGCTCGGCCCCTACGGCAGCAAAGCCGTCGGCGAGCCGCCGTTGATGTACGGCATCGGTGTTTTCTTCGCCCTGCGCCACGCCATGCGCGCCTTCCGGGGCGCCGTCGATCTTGCCTTCACCGCGCCTCTGACGCCGGAGCGGGTGTTGATGGGGTTGCATCCGGAGGGGGTGGAGGCGCCGCCGGTTGCGTTCGGGGCAGAGGGGTAGAATGAATAGAACGCGGATGACGTGGATGACGCGGATGATCACGGATCTGGTTGTCGATAAATCCGCGATCATCCGCCCTATCCGCGTCATCCGCGTTCCATTATACAGAAGCTTATTCGTGCTCACTTTCTGGAAAACACTCGCCTCACACCTGCAAGACGGGCAGCGCGTCTTCGTGGCTTTCGTCGCGGCGCATGGCGAGCATTCGCCGGGGACTTCCGGGGCCAAGTTGCTCGTGCCCGAACGCGGCGAGCCGCTGGGCAGCGTCGGCGGCGGCGTGATGGAGTACAACCTCATCCAACGCGCCCGCGCGGTGCTGGCCGGCGGCGCGGTCTTCGCGCCCGAAATCGAAGCCCTCGATCATCACGCCAAAGGCAATCCCTCGGGGCTGGTCTGCGCCGGGAGCCAGACGAATCTTTATTTTTTGTGTACTCCGGAGCGGGAACGGGCAACGGTAGAACAGGCCGCGGCGCTCGTCGAAGCAGACCGCTCGGGGTGGCTGACGATCCGCCCGTCGGGGATGACGGTGGTGGAGAAAGCGCCCGATTTAGCGCGGCCTGCCGTGATGCTCACCGAGGCAGACGCGTTGTGGATCTACGAAGAGCAACTGCTCAACCGCAAGCGCATCGCCATCCTCGGCGGCGGGCACTGCTCGCTGGCGCTCTCGCGGATGATGCGCTGGCTGGGCTACGCCGTGCAAGTCTTCGACACCCGCCCTGCGATTCCTTCCTTCGAAAACAACCCGCACGCCCACACCATCGCCCTCCACGATTACCAGGAAGCCGCCGCGCACCTCCCGTTTCCCGAACTCACCGACGTGGTGTTGATGACCAATAGCTTCGAGGCGGACGTGCAGGGCTTGCGCGGGGTGCTGCCGCTGCCGGTGCCTTACATCGGGCTGATGGGCAGCGCCGCCAAGATTGGCCGGGTCTTCAGCACGCTGCGCAAAGAAGGCGTCTCCAAAGAAGCGCTGGCCCGCGTCCTCGCGCCCGTCGGTCTGCCCATCGAAAGCGACACGCCCGAGGAGATCGCCGTCAGCGTGGCGGCGCAACTCATTCAGCTTAGAAACGTGAAGACCTGATAATAAACGATGCGCGCGGCGCGTTGACCAAAGCGTTGATCAAACTGGCTAAAGCAACAAAAGGAGGCGGACATGAAATCTCTTTACAAGACAGGCATGTTTTTCATTGGCGTCTTCCTGCTGATGGTCGTGCCGGGGTATGCGCAGCAGGCCGCCGATCTGCCCGACGCGGTCAAGGAAAGTATCCACAAGCGCGTGGATCATAGCGAGGACGTCGGCATCGTCGTAGGCATCATCGACGACGAGGGGCCGCGCTATTACAGCTACGGACGCCTCGCCGTCTCCAGCGATCAGATCCCCGACGAGCACACGGTTTTCGAAATCGGGTCGATCACCAAAGTCTTCACCGCCATCTTGCTGGCCGACATGGCCGAAAAAGGCGAACTGGCGCTGGACGATCCCATCCAAAAACACCTGCCGGACGGCGTGACGGCGCCCACGCGCAACGGGCAGGCCATCACCCTGGCTCACCTGTCCACGCATACCTCCGCGTTGCCCCGCCTGCCCGGCAACTTCGACCCCGCCGATCCGAGCAATCCGTACGCCGACTACACCGTCGAGCAACTCTACGAATTCCTCGGAGGCCACACCCTGCGGCGCGACGTCGGGGCCGAGTACGAATACTCGAACTATGCCGTCGGGTTGTTGGGGCAGTTGCTGGCCCGGCGCGCGGGCACGAACTACGAGGATCTGGTCAAAACACGCCTCACCAGCGTGCTGGGGATGGACGAGACCAGCATCACCCTGACGCCGGATATGCAGCGCCGCCTGGCCACGGGCCACTCCGGCGGTGTCGAGGTCGAGAACTGGGACCTCCCCACGCTGGCCGGCGCCGGGGCGCTGCGCTCAACGGCGCACGACATGCTGCGTTTTCTGGCCGCCAACATGGGCCAGGATGAGACACCCCTCTACGCGGCGATGCAGGCCACCCATCACGTTCGGGTGGATCGGGACGGCATGGACGTCGGCCTCGGCTGGCACATCCGCACAAGCGACACCGCCGAGACCATCTGGCACAACGGCGGCACGGGCGGCTACCGCACCTTTGCCGGCTTCGTCAAAGGCGGCAACAAAGGCGTGGTGGTGCTGACCAACTCGACCCGAGGCGCCGACGACATCGGCTTCCACCTGCTCGATCCGTCCTTCCCGCTCCAACCCGTCAGACGGTCGATTCGCTCGATGCTGCGAAGTATCATCAACGAGGAGGGGATGGACGCCGCTCGCCGGCAGTATCACGACCTGAGGGAAAACCAGCCCAACGCCTACGATTTCGGCGAGATGGAGTTGAATGCTCTGGGGTATCAGTATCTCCGGGAGGGCGAGATCGAGACGGCCATCGAGGTCTTTAAACTCAACGTGGAAGCCTACCCGCAGGCCTCCAACCCCTACGATAGCCTGGGCGAAGCCTACATGGAGCAGGGCAACACCGAGGAGGCGATTGCGAACTACAAGAAGTCGCTCGAACTCAATCCGGGCAACACGAACGCGGTGGAGATGCTGGCTAAGATGGGCGTCGCGTGGAATGCGGAAGCGGTGACGGTTGATCCGGCCATCTTAGAAACCTACGTGGGCAACTATCAACTGGCGCCCTCGTTCTTCATCACGGTGACGCTCGAAGCGGGGCATCTGATGGCGCAGGCCACCGGGCAACAGAAGTTCGAGATCTTCCCGAAATCGGAGACGGAATTTTATTACAAGGTGGTTGATGCCCAGATCACGTTCAACCGCAACGACACCGGCGCCGTCGAGAGCCTGACGTTGCACCAGAATGGTCAAAACGTGCCCGGTAGAAAGGTAGAATGAAACGAGAATCGACTCGATCTTCGGCATTTATCCGGAAGAATATGGCGAAGACGGCGTAGCCATACTCGCCATCTTGTATCGATGCACCGCCCTGAAAAACCCGGTTTTCTGCGCAGACGACGCATCGAATACGGCTGGTTTCCGCTGGATCGCCTGCCCGAACGCATCGCGTTTGAGACAACGTAGGAAGTTTTGCAAAAGCTGGTCGATGGCGGATAGTCGATTTTAGATTTTGGATTGGGTGCTGCCTGTTTCGTCTTCAATAATCGAAAAATCCGAGATGGTTGGAACCACTGTGGCTTTTTCGATTGAGAATACGGTGCGATCTCAGACCAATCCAAAATCCAAAATCTAAAATCCAAAATTCACCGAAGTCATGTCCTGTTCGTCATGTTGTGGGATCGAGAGGCAGTTTAACCGGAAGGTAGCCGCCGGGGATCTTCGCCGATATCGCAAGCGCGGCCCGATGCGCACGGCGCAGATGTTGGTCGATGCGCTCCGGGCTGAGGGCGTTGAGGGGTTGACGCTGCTCGATATCGGCGGGGGTGTCGGGGCGTTGCAGCACGAATTGCTCAAGGCCGGCATGGAGTGCGTCACCGGCGTCGATGCCTCGGCGGCCTATCTCGAAGCCGCCGCCGAAGAGGCCGGGCGGCAGGGCCACACCGACCGCGTGCGCCATCGGCACGGCGACTTTGTGGCGGTGGCAGCGGAGGTCGCGCCGGCAGACGTCGTCACGCTCGACCGGGTGATCTGTTGCTATTCCGACATGGAGGCGCTCGTGGCGTTGTCGGCGGAGCGGGCGCAGCGGCTCTACGGCGTCGTCTATCCCCGCCGCACGTGGTGGACGCGGCTGAGCTTCGTGCTGCTCAACTTCATCCATTGCCTCCGTCGCAGCCCATTCCGCGCCTTCCTCCACCGGCCCGACGCCGTCGAGGCGCTGATCCGCGAAAAGGGCCTGACGCGGCGCTTCTACGCCACGACGTTGGTGTGGCAGGTGGTGGTCTACGGACGTTAATTTTTTCTGGCGAAAAAATTAAATGTAAGAACATCACCTACAACGGTTTGCGGGGTCGCCCGCTTGCATTGCTCGCAGAAATGACTATCATATGATTAGGGTGTGTGGACATTCACCTTGAAAGGCATCTTTGGCCCGCTTTTTCGCTGCTCAGCGTTGCTTCTCGCTTACAATGCGCTGCATTGCTGCGCTCGAAGCGCCTTGATCAGCAAAAAATCTGGCACAAAGCTGCTCTTTCCTGATGAATGTCCACACACCCAGGTAGACCGCGAGTTCTCTGTCGAAGGATGCTTCAGCCACCAGACGAGAGGAACGATGCGTTGGATAGTTCTGCTGATCGTAGGGGTGCTCGCCGGGTTTGCTCCGGGCGCGGTGACGGCGCAGGAAGACGAGGCGCCGGAGGCCACGCCGGACACTATGTCGGTTGCTCCGGGCGGCGTGGTGCTGCATCTGCACGTAGATGACCAGCCCATCACGCCGGTGACGGCTCGTTTCATCGAACGGGGCATTGAAGAGGCCGAGGAGATTGGCGCGCGGGTGCTCGTCATCGGCCTCGACACGCCCGGCGGGTTGATGGAATCGACGCAAGACATCGTCAAAGACATCATTGCCAGCCGGGTGCCGGTGGCGGTGTACGTCTCGCCGTCGGGGGCGCGGGCGGCGTCGGCGGGGGTCTTTATCACGTTGGCCTCGCACGTGGCGGCGATGGCGCCGGCCACCCACATCGGCGCGGCGCATCCGGTGACCGTCGGGGGGGCGCCCACGCCGGCGCCGGCAGACACCACCTCGGGCCAGGAGCAAGGCCGGCCCAGCGTGATGGAGGAAAAGATGGTCAACGACGCCGTGGCGTGGTCCAAGTCGCTGGCCGAGTTGCGGGGGCGCAACGTCGAGTGGGCCGCGCTGGCCGTCTCCGAGAGCCGGTCGATCACCAACACCGAAGCGATCGAGCAAAACGTGGTGGATCTCATCGCCGACGACCTGGAGGACTTGCTGGCGCAGATGGACGGGCGTGACGTCGAACTGGAGACCGGGCCGGTGACGCTGCGCACAGCCGGGGCCGAGCTGCGCCCGCTCGGCATGTGGTGGGGCGAGCAACTGCTGGGCGTGCTCTCGAACCCCAACGTGGCGTTCTTGCTGCTGATGTTCGGGTTCTACGGGATCCTGTTCGAGTTTTACACGCCGGGCTGGGGCGTCGGCGGCACGCTGGGGGCCATCTGTCTGGTGTTGGGGTTCTTTGGGATGGCGGTGCTGCCGGTCAGCTATGCCGGGCTGGCATTGATCGCCCTGGCGTTGGGCCTGTTTGTGGCCGAGGCCTTCGTGACCAGCTTCGGCGCGTTGACCCTGGGCGGGGCCGTCTGCCTGATCCTCGGCGGGCTGATGCTGATCGACTCGCCCGTCGAGATCATGCGCGTCTCGGCGTCGGTGGTCGTGCCGGTGGCGCTGGCCACGGCGGCCATCACGTTTTTCCTGGTCGGCAGCGTCGTCAAGGCGATGCGGGCGCGGGTGCAGACCGGCAGCGAGGCCATGCTCGGCACCGAGGCCGTAGCGCAGGAAGCCTTCGCCGCCGAAGACGGCGCCTATCAGGGCATGGTCCTGACGCACGGCGAGTTGTGGAAAGCCGTCAGCCAAAAGCCCGTCACGCCCGGCGACATCCTCGAAGTAGACCACCGCGAGGGGCTCACGCTGTTCGTCCACACCACGGGCCGGCGAAGCGAAGGGTCCTGATTTTGGATCAATCCAAAATCCAAAATCCAAAATCTAAAATCGAAAACGGAGGCCAAACCATGGCAATGCAATTCGTAGGCATCTTTCTGGGGGTGGTAGTGCTCTATCTGCTCAGTTGCATCCGCATCCTCTACGAGTATGAGCGGGGCGTGATCTTTCGCCTCGGACGGGTGTTGCCGGCGCCCAAAGGGCCGGGCATCTTGATGGTCTTCTGGCCTATCGACCGGATGGACCGTGTGAGCCTGCGGGTGTTCGTGCAGGATGTAGCCACGCAGGACGTCATCACGCTCGACAACGTCTCGGTGAAGGTCAACGCCGTCGTCTATTTTCGCGTCATCGACCCGATGAATGCAATCCTGGAAGTCGAAGATTACCAGTACGCCACCAGCCAGCTTTCACAGACGACGCTGCGCAGTGTCCTGGGCCAGGTCGAACTCGACGAACTGCTGGCCGAGCGCGAGAAAGTCAACCAGCGGCTTCAGACGGTCATCGACACGCAGAGCGATCCGTGGGGCATCAAGGTGGTGCTCGTCGAGGTCAAACACGTCGATTTGCCGGAGCACATGAAGCGGGCCATGGCCAAGCAGGCCGAGAGCGAGCGCGAACGCCGCGCCAAGGTCATCCACGCCGAGGGCGAATTTCAGGCCGCCACCAAGCTTCGCGACGCCGCCGCGATGATCGAGATGCATCCGATGGCGATGCAGATGCGGTTCTTGCAGACGCTCATGGAGGTCGGCGCCGAGAACAACACCACCATCGTCTTCCCCATCCCGCTCGACCTGATCACGCCGCTGCTCGGCGGCAACGGGCAGGCCGGAGGCGGCGGTTCAGGCTCGACGGGTTCGTGAATTAGCGCCGTATCGCTTAGATTGAGAGGGTAGCGAATTTTGGATTTTGGATTGCGGATTTTGGATTGGATGCACGAGGAGACCAATTCACAATCCAAAATCTAAAATCCAAAATCCAAAATCCGACCATCCTCATGTCCCCCAAACGCGTTTATACCGATAAGGAGATCAGCGCGGTGCTCAAGCGCGCGGCGGAGCTTCAGCGCACGCAGGGGCCCGGCGCCACGTCCGGGCTTTCGCTCGACGAACTCGAACAGATCGCCGCCGACGTGGGCATCGATCCGGAGTTTGTCAAAACGGCGGCGTTGGAACTCGAAGAAGGCCGGACCGACGAGACCTCCTATCACGTGCTGGGCGGGCCTACGTCGATAGAGTTGGAGCGGGTCGTCGAGGGGGAGATGACGGACGAGAAGTGGGAAGAGGCCGTCGGCGAGATCCGCCGCGTCTTCGAGGCCGCCGGCGACGTCGGCCAGCTAGGCAGCACGCGCGAATGGATCCTTCGCGATCAAACGGGCGAACGCGTACACGTCACTGTAGCGCCCCAGGGCAAGAACACCCGGATCCGCCTTTTCTATCGCCTGACGGATTGGGCGGTGGCCTTACACGCGCCCCTCACGTCGATAGCCATCGCGCCCATCATCCTCCAGTATATTTTTCTGAACCTCGGTCCTTTCGTCGAAACAGGGATCGCTCTCGTTCTCGTTTTTGCGATGCACATGCTGGCCCGTCTGGCCTTCGGGGCGCTCTCGCGCAGCCAGGAGCGCAAGTCGCGCAAGGTGCTGGCTCGCCTCGAAGACCTCATCGCCGTGCCCGAAGAGACGGCTGCCGCGCCTGCCGACCGGATCGCCGCGCCGCAGCCGGACCGCATCGACGCCTCGCTGCTCACCGGCGATGCCGCGCCGGACCACGACCCGGCCGATCAAACACGCGAAGGCGCTCAGCGAAGACGCACGCGCTGATGGGCGCCAATTAAGGCGGGTCGTTTTGATGGAATGTGCTTGTTTTTCTCGCCAGCGTCTCGTTGCTTTCAGGGCTTATTTTTACAGCAGCTTTGAGGGGATCTCCCGATAACTATTCGCTGGCTTCGCATCCTGGGTGCCGCTGTCGTGGCCTTGCTCGATGCGGCATTACTCGTCGCCAGTGCCCCGAGTTTTCAGTGGTTGTTTGTGATTTCCGGCCTCGGCAGGGTCGTCGCCGGGACGCTCGGCGGATACCTCGAAGGCACCATGCACGCAAAGGCGGATCAGGGTGACGATTCTTGAAACAGAACGACTGCGCCTGCGGCGGCTGACGCTGGACGATGCCGCCTTTATCCTGGGCCTCTTGAATGAGCCGTCGTTCTTACAATACATCGGAGACCGGGGCGTCCGAACGCTCGACGACGCGCGCCGCTACCTCTCCGAAGGACCGATAGCCAGCTACGAGCAGCACGGCTTCGGCGGGTACGTGGTCGAATTAAAAGACGACGGCGTCCCGATTGGCATCTGCGGGCTGTTGAAGCGAGACGCCCTGGACGACGTGGACCTGGGCTTTGCCTTCCTGCCGAAGTTCTGGTTGCAAGGCTACGCCACCGAGTCGGCCTCGGCAGTGATCGCCCATGAAATAAAAACCTGGGGGCTGCGCCGCATCCTGGCCATCGCGCAACCCGACAACGTCGGATCGATCAAAACACTCGAAAAGCTGGGGTTCACGTTCGAACGCATGGTCAAACTCTCGGACGATGACGTCGAGCTTCAGTTGTTTGCGTTGGACAGCGGCTAAGCCCATGATCAGACCCTACGCCGCGCGCGACCTCGACGAACTCCTCGACGTGTGGGAGCAGGCCTCGCGTCTGGCTCATCCTTTCCTCGACGACGTCTTCTTCCGCCGCGAGCGCAAGGCCATCGTCGATGTCT
This sequence comes from Rhodothermales bacterium, assembly GCA_028278205.1. Taxonomy (GTDB): domain Bacteria; phylum Bacteroidota; class Rhodothermia; order Rhodothermales; family Bin80; genus JANQES01. Next base: position 7,756 of record JANQES010000123.1, on the reverse strand, counting down.
ATCTGCCTATGACGGAAACGTGGGTTTATCTCGTCGTTGACTCATTTGTGTTTCCTTTTCCCAGGCGGAGCGCTGCTGACGCTGGTCGGCGTCATCGTTGCCTCGACCCTCGGCCCGGTCTATGAGAATTCGCTCAACGATCTCTACGAAAAGATCCCCGACGGGATATTTTTTGAAGAATGATGGTAGGGCGTAGTGCGTCCTTCGTAGCACGGATCCCTTGTTCAAAACCGTAGTTCCTCCAGAGAAACTATTTCTCAGTCCTAAACAACCATTCCCATGCCTGATACCGCTATCTCGCTCACGCCGATGCAACTCGCCACCGGCGACCTCGAACACGAAATCGCCACCACGCGCCGGATGTTGGAGCGCGTCCCCGAAGAACACCTCGCCTGGAAGCCGCACGAAAAGTCGATGAGCCTTGGCGCGTTGGCGAGCCATATCGCCAATCTGCTCTGGTGGCAGACGTTGATGCTGGAGCACGACGAGTTCGACATGGCCGCGCCCCAGCCGACCGTGACCGCCCCCGAAAGCCGCGCGGCGTTGCTTCAGGAGTTCGACGAAAAAGTCGCCGTACTCCGCGAGGCCCTGGCGCAGACCGACGAAGCCGCCCTCGCGCGTCCGTGGACGCTCCGAAGAGGCGACCACGTCATCTTCATCCAGCCCAAAATCGCCGTTCTGCGCGGTTTCGGCATCAGCCACATGGTGCATCACCGGGGCCAGCTCAGCGTCTACCTGCGCCTTCTCGACGTGCCCGTGCCGCCGAGCTACGGCCCGACGGCGGATGAGCAGGGGATGTGAGAGGAAAGGGAGCGTGGGGGAGAGGGAGAAAGGGAGATTTTGGGGAATGTAGAATATCGAACAGGGATTTTTGATTGTTGAAGGTGCTGTCTGATCCCTCGACATTCTAAACACGACATTCGTTATACAAAATCCCCCCTCTTTCCCTTTCCCCCTACCCGTCCCCGGCCTGCTGCTCGTAGCGCCGCGTCCAGACGACGACGCCGGCGCCGAGGGCTACGGCCAGGATCCCGGCGGGTACGTTCATCAGCGCGCCGCCGCTGCCGAAGACCGGCAAGATCATCAAGAGCACGCCGATGAGCGTGGCGAGGAGGCCGGCCAGGCGGTAGGCACGCAGGCCGCGCAAGTCGAGCTTCGCGCTGGTGGCGTAAGCCGGCGTGCGGAGGTCGCGCTCCAGGTTTTCGATCCGTTTGGCAAAAGCCCCCGCCCGCCGATGCGCCAGCGCCGAGGTGAAAAAGCACGCCGCGCTCGCCGTCGTACCGACCAGCATATTCAACTCGAACCGCCCCATCTCGACGCCGAGCACCGTCAGCTCGATGTTTTCAAGAATGACCCCCAGCGAGCCCACCGGCAGGCCCTGCGAGAGGTTGGCCGCGACGCTCGCCGCCATCACCGCCAGCACGCCCGCGCCGAAGGCCGCCATCCCTGACCACCAGGGCGTGCGCGTATAAATCAATCCCAACAGCACCGGGATGAACATTGCCGGGTTGAAGGCCGAGAGCACGCGCAGATACACGTCGAAAGCGCCGCCGTAACGCTCCATCGTCAGCGCCACGGCGATGGCGATCAGGCCCATCGCGGCCACGCTGCCTTTGCCCACGGCCAGTTGCGCCCGCTCCGACGGCGCGCGGCTCTTCAGGCGTCGATGCACCGGCACGTAGACGTCTTTGGTCAACACCGCCGCCAGCCAGTTGAAAACGGTATCCGCCGAACTCATCGTGGCGGCGAAGATGGCGGCCACCATCACGCCGAGCAGGCCATGCGGAAGCACGGTCATCGCCAGCGTCACAAAGGCGGCTTCCGACGGCTCGGCCAGGTCGGGCCACATCGCCGCGAGGTCGGGGAAGAGCACGCGCGAGCCCATCACCGGGGTGATCCACATCAGCGGCAGCACCAGGCTGAAGACGGCGCACCAGAGGGCCATCTTGCGTGTGTCGCGCTCGTCGGGGACGCTGTAGTAGCGCTGCGCGATGTGCCAGTTGACGTTGTAGCCCAGCACGACGTTGATGAAATACGCCGCCCAGAACAACGCCGGCTGCCCCTCGACCGTCAGGCTGAAATAACCCTCCGGCGCGTCGCGCACGAGCCGCGAGACGCCCTCGACCGGGTTGCCGTCGCCCAGGAAAAAGTAGGCCACCGGCAGCATGATCAGCGTGATCAGAAAAAGAATGAGGAATTGCAGCGCGTCGGTGACCATCACGGCCCAGAGGCCGCCGAGCATCGTGTAAAACGTCATCACGATCCCCGTCACCAGCAGCGTCAGTTGGAAGCCGTCGACCGTCACGACGCCGAGGTCGAACGGCGTCTGGTTGATGCCGAGGGCCGTCGAGACGAAGATGCAGAGTGTGTAGATCCACACGCCGAGGGTCAGCACGTTGGGCAGGACGGCCAGCAGCGTGTAGAAGTACGTCGTGCTCGGCGAATAGCGGCGCGTGAGGAACTCCATCGGCGTGTCGATGCGGGTGCGCCGCCAGAGGCGTCCGTAGAGGAAATAGCCGAGGAAATACGCCGGAAACGCGAGCGTAAACAGGATGAGCGCCGCCCCGCCGTTGCGATACGTGTAGCCCGCCGCCCCCACAAACATAAACGCCGAAAAGCCCGAAACGAACAGCGAGATGGCCGAGAGCCGCCAGGGAATGTGCCCGCCGCCTTTGAAATAATCCGTCGTCTTTTTGTTGAAACGCGCCACATACAGGCCCACGCCGGCCACCATCACCATGTAGACGACGATGACGACGTAGTCGAGTCCGTTGAGATGGCGGAGGTCGGGCACGGCGGTGGGGGATCAGAGGCTATTCAACCTCCGCAGGCAGCGGCGTGGACTCTGCGTAGAGCATGTCGTAAGCAAGGTCCCGCTCGCCCGGCCATTCGAGCGAACCATAAACGACCCGCACTTGCCGGAACAAGTCGAGGTCGCGGAGTGCCGTGAAAACCGGCGTGTCGAGGTGCGGCTTGAGATCGAACAACCGTTGTTCTCCGTTGGAAAATGTAAGCGTAAGGGTATGGTTGTCGTGCGGCGCGGCGTGAGTTATTTTCGGTGTTGACGGCATCAGCGGCACCTCAGTCAATTCGTGTAATTGGTTCGCCTCGAACGGCCTTTTCCCAGCGTTCTTCCAACTCTTCATCATAGAGTTCGATCCATGCACGCACCTTCCGCAATGCTCGACCTGGCAGCGATCCCTCGATCAACTCACCGCTCGGAATGCCGATCACAGCCTGCTCATCCCGGTACATCACATGGATGTGAGGCGCGTTGTGCTGGCCGACATCTCGGTAGTACATGTAAACGGCAATACCGAAGCGGAGAAGCAGCGTTTGTGAGATATTTGGCATAGGAAAACGCGGCGTTACCTACTTTGTCGCAAAAAGCCAACGCAAGATACGACCTACCTACCATGCCCTCAGACCTCTACCTCGGCATCGACATCGGGACGACCAAAGTCGCAGCCGTCGTGGCTGATGGCGAGGGCAGTGTTCGGGCTGCGGTCTCGCAGGCGCATGAAGCCGGATTGCCGGCGGAAGAGGGACGCGCCGAGCAAGATCCCGATGTTTTGCTCAATAAAACCTGGGCCGTTGTGCGTGAATTGCCCGAAGCCTTGCGGCAGCGCATCGGCGGCGTCGGCGTTACGGGGCAGATGCACGGCGTCGTCCTGGTGGATGTTGCGAACGAGCCTGTGAGCCCGCTCATCACGTGGCAGGACGGGCGCTGCCTCGAAGACGCCGCCTTCCTCGATGCGCTCTTCGAGGCGACGGGTCATCGCCTGCACACCGGCTACGGCGTGGCGACGCTGGCGTGGCTGCACCGGCATCAGCAACTGCCCGCCGGCGCCGTCGCGGCGTCTACCATCCACGACCTGCTCGTCGCCCGCCTGTGCCGTCTGCCGAGGCCCGTCGCCGATCCGTCCGGCGCGGCGAGTTGGGGATGTTTCGATCTGAGTGCGTCGTCGTGGAATGAGGCGGCGGTGGCGGCGTGCGGCGTTCCGGTATCGCTGATGCCGGAGGTTCGATCCTCCGGCAGCGTGGCAGGGGCTATCGATCCGGGCATGGCTTCTTTGGCTGGATTGCCCGCCGGCCTTCCCGTCCACGTGGCCCTCGGAGATCTGCAAGCCGCGCTGCTGGCAACGATCCGCCATCCCGAAACCGACATTGCGTTGAACCTGGGCACCGGCGGGCAGGCCGGCGTGATCATCGAGGCGCCGCCCGCCCCGCTTTTGAATCGTCCGGATGTGCCGTGGGTCTGTTGGCCATATCCGGGAGACCGCGTGGCCGTCGTGGCGGCTTCGCTCAGCGGCGGGGCTGCCTGGGCCTGGCTCGTCGATAGCCTCGATGCCTGGCTGCGCGACCTGGGTGTGGAACCACCGCCTCGCGAGGCGCTCTTCGAGACCGTCAATGCGCTGGGCCTTGCCGCCTCGCGCGAACTCAACGTCCGGTCGCATTTTCTGGGCGAGCGCCACGATCCGTCGCTCACCGGCTCGATTCAGGGTCTTACCCTGTCCAACTTTTCGTTGGGTCCTCTTGCGAGAGGGCTGGCGCGGTCCACCGTGGCCAATTTGCGCGACATGCTGCCGCCCGAAGTGCTCGAAAACCGGACGCGCCTCGTTGGCAGCGGCAACGCCTTGCGCCGCGTGCCGCTGTTGCAACACATGGCCGAGGCCGTCTTCGGGCTTCCACTGACGCTAGCCGAAGACCACGAAGAAGCCGCCACCGGCGCCGCGCTCATGGCCGCCGGGCGGGTTTAAAAATCATTTTCTGAAACAATAGCGCGAATAAAAACGAATCCCCCCCCTAAAATTTTGCCTCGCAAAAGTTTATACTAGAGGCACCTTCCTCACCTAACCCAATACGGAGGTCTCGCATGGCTTATATGGTTTTGAAGCGCATCGATCCCATGTCGTACGCCAAGGTGTATGCGGTGATCACAGCCCTGGTTGTCTTCGTCATTTGTCTCATCTACGCGTTCTTTATCATCGCCTTCGCCGGCATGATGGGCGACGGCGCGGGGGCCATCGGAGCCGGTATCGCCATTGTCGTCGTCATCGTTGGCCCCATCGTGTATGGGATTCTTGTGTTTCTGCTGGGGCTCTTGATGGCCTGGCTCTACAACGTCGTCGCTGCGCGCATCGGGGGGGTCGAGCTTGAGTTTGAGGAATATGAGTAGGCTTGCGAATTTTGGATTTTAGATTAATCCAAAATCCAAAATCAGGATCCGACAGGTTTGTGAAGCTGCATGGATAAATGGTAATGCGATACCTCGACTGCCACGCCTCGCTCGGCATGCACGGCCCGACGGATGCCCGCGTGCCCTGGAAACGCGAGGCGCTGCTGGCCGACATGCAGCACACGGGGATCCACGGGGCGCTCGTCTATCACTGGCTTGCGCGGGAGTACGACCCTGGTTACGGCAACCGCGTTTTGATGGACGAGATTGCCGGGCACGAGCGGCTGTTTGCGTGCTGGGTGCTCTTGCCGCACCACACCGGCGAGATGCCGCCCGGCGCCGAGGTGGTGGCGCAGATGCAGGCCCGCGGCGTCCGCGCCGCCCGGATGTTTCCGCGCCGCCACCGCTACCGCTTCGACGAGGCAGTCTGCGGCGAACTGTTTGCCGCCCTGGAGGCCGCCCGCCTGCCGCTCTTGCTCGACGTCGGGATCTACGGCGAGGATCATCAGGTGACGTTCGAGGAGGTAGACCGGCTCTGCGCGCAGCATCCGGGCCTGCCTGTGATCTTGCTCAAAGCGCGGTGGGAGAGCACGCGCGACGTGGTGGCGCTCATGCAGCGGCACGCCAACACCTACGTCGAATTCTCCAGCTTTCAGATCCATTACGGGCCGGAGTTCATGCGCGAGAAAATCGGTGCTGAGCGGCTGTTGTTGGGGACGCAGTGGCCGTTCAAGAGCCCCGGCGCGGCGCGGTCGTTCGTCGATTATTGTGAACTCGACACAGGCGACAGGGCGAAGGTGGCCGGCGGCAACCTCGCGCGCCTGCTCAAGCTCGACGCGCTCCCGGCAGCGTATCCTGAAGAAGATCAGGGATTGATTCTGCACAAAGCCAAACGCGGCCTGCCCATCGATCATATCCCCGTCATCGATCCGCACACGCACGTCTTGCACGATGGGCTGATGGGCGCCGGCGCCTACGTCGCCATGCCCTACGGCGACGCCGAACACATGATTCGCCGCAACCGGCGCCTCGGCATCGACCGCTTCTGCTGCTCGTCGTGGATCGGCATCTGGATCGACTGCCGGCGCGGCAACGAACTCATCCACGATCTCACCCAACGCTACCCCGACGACCTCATCGGCTACGCCACCATCGACCCCAAAAAAAGCGACGACGTAGCCGCCGACGTCCATCTCTGCCACGACGTTTACGGCTTTCCCGGCCTCAAGCCCTACAACCCGCGCGTCGGCCTGCCTTACAATTCGCCGCTCTACGATCTGTGGTACGAAAAAGGCAACGAAATCGGCAGCTTTGTCAAACTCCACCAGACTGCCATCGGCGATCATTTTCTGGACGAAATCGCGGATATCTCGACGCGGTATCCCAACATGAATTATCTGCTGGCGCACTCGGCCTGGACGTGGGGCATCGCCCGCGAACGCGCCGATTTCGCTCGCCACCGCCCCAACGTCTACCTCGATCTGACCTTTACGAGCGTCCTCCACGGCGTCGTCGAATTCTTCGTCGAAGAAGGTCTGGCCGATAAGGTGCTCTTCTGCACCGACGCGCCGATGCGCGACCCGATCCCGCAGTTCGGCTGGGTGGCCTACAGCCGCATTTCGGAAGAAGACAAGGCCAAAATCCTCGGCGGCAACGCCCTGCGCGTGCTCGAACACGCCGGGGTGGAGGTGGAAGCGCTGCGGCGGCGGTATGGACTGGTTGCGAGTAGCCAATAGCCGGCGGCTGCGTTCACGGCGATGAGGCATCTTGGGTTCATTACGCTCAAACTTGCTAACCCTCTCCTGCCAGCTTTAGTAGGTGCTGCTCCAGTGTTTTCGATATCCAGAAGCCATCTTTCTTGAATTTTTCCAGCACCGTCTTCACCGAAGGCACAATACCGCGTTCCTTCGCTCTGAGCACAACGCCCAAGGTTCCTGTGAAGGGAAGACCTGCGTTTATAGCTATTTTTCTGGCTTTCGCGTCGTCCAAGATCATCAAGCTGTCGTCTGTCTCCAGCGCAATCGTGCTGGCCTCTCCAGGATCGATAAACCCGCTCAGGATGCGGAGGGTGGTGCGATCCTGGACGGGATGTACGCGTACCCAGGACAGCGCCGGCTTTCCAAATTCTTGAAGTACCTCCTCCGTAATTAGTATTTCCCCATAGAATTCTTGAAGCAGATGGAGAAACCCTGTATTGTCCAGAACGATGAGGCAACTGGTGTTCGAGATGACCTTAGGCATGCTCGTAATCGTCCCCTATTGTATCAGGCGAGTCATTAAAGACAGAGACGTCGTAGCGCCCGAGTAACTCGATGAACGCACGCTTTGACACGCCGGCTACTTCGGCTGCCTGGCCGAGCGAGAGCACCCTCATCTCGTAGAGGCGGGAAGCCAGGATGAGCTTCAACTCTCCGGGGTCGATAACGACAGAGTCGGGTAGGTTGATCTGTACCGTTTGCATGGTAGACTGCATTTGGATAATAAACCTGTTGCGCGATAAGAAGTAGGACCTTTCAGCCTTCTTCCTTTACACCTAGATGCTACCTCCGATGGGCCTGTTTCGCAAGCTCCAGAACA
>JANQES010000093.1 GCA_028278205.1 Rhodothermales bacterium | reverse complement strand
TCTTTTGGTCCGGAGCCTGCCCCGGACCGAGCCTGCCCCGGACCACGATCCGGGGATCCGGGGGATCAAGCCAAAAGGACAAACAAACGCGATCATGCCAAAAAGCCTGAAATCAAGCTTAAGCACACACCTCCCGGACACCCAAGCCACCCCCCAGATTAAGAGCCTATCAATCCGCGCGGGACCCCTGAGCGCCGTGCCGCTTACTACTAAACAACCATTCCGTTCACCCCATCCCCGAGGAGTACACCATGGAAGCAGCCGTCAAAGCCCACAGCGCCCACACCCTGGCAACACAGTTCGATCTGCAAACCCGTCTGTTCAACAACCTCCCCGACGCCGCCCTCAGCAGCCCGGCACCCGCCAAGATGCCCGTCAACGACGACACGCTCGGCGGCATGCTCGCCTTCATAATGCACCACGAGGCCTACCACATCGGCCAACTCAGCCTCCTGCGCAGAATCCTGGGCAAGGAAGCGATGAAGTACGGCTGAGACGATTTTGGATTTTAGATTTTGGATCCGAAATCTAAAATCCAAAATCATACTCCCCTGCTACCATGCCGTAGACGACGTTGTCGACGAAGCGGTCGTGGACGCGTTCGGCCTGGCGGAGGATGCCTTCTTCTTTGAAGCCCAGACGTTCGGGGATGCCGCGGCTTTTCGTGTTGCCGAGCGCGCAATGGATCTCGATGCGGTTGAGCTTGAGTTCGGAGAAGCCGTAGGCCACCATCGCCTGGCAGGCGCGTGTCATGATGCCTTTGCCCTGGTATTGCTCACCGAGCCAGTAGCCGATCTCGCCGAGGCGGTTTTCTGTGTTGATCCGGTGGTAGCCGATGACCCCGGCAAAGACACCGTCGCACCAGATGCCCACGTGGATGGCCTCGCCCAGGACAAACTGCTCCAGGGCTTCGCGGATGAAAGCTTCGGTGTCGGCCACGTCCCGGTGATTATCAACCCACGGCAGCCACACCCGCAGGAAATCTCGCCCGGTATCGACGAGGGCAAAGACCTCCGGCGCGTTGCGCAGTTGAAGCAAGCGCAGTTCGACCCCGTCTTCGAGCTTCCAACGAAACATGGATGACCTCGTCACGTTTTACGTTTCACGCCTTTTAACTTAAAGTGCATTCTTAACTCGGAGGCTTTAACTCCAAAAACAGCAACCGCTTTATTCCTCACCAATATAATAGAATATAGGATAGGATGCCGCTGGTAAACCATTGAATTCGCACCGGCGCTTTCCTTAGCTTTGGGGTATGCCAAAAACAAAGGGATATGGCTAAAACAAAGACGACAAATAAGCGCGCGGTGTCTCGTAAGAAGGCAACGCCCCGGAAAAAGGCCGCGCCCAAGACCTCGACGCCGAAGGTTTCGAGCCAGCGTAAGCGGGAGATTCTAGGCGTGATCATGATGGCGCTGGCGGTGCTGCTGTCGCTGGCGCTGCTGACCTACCACGCCCCCGACGACGCGCTGGCCCGCGACTTTTCCTTCAGAGCACTCTTCGAGCCGGGCGGCGACCGGGCGGCCAATGCGCTGGGCCTCGTCGGCGCGGTGCTGGCGTGGCTGATGGTGCCCAACTTTCTGGGCTATTCCACGATGCTGCTAACGACGCTGCTGCTGGTCTGGGGCTATTTCATCACACGGCATAAGAAGACCATCTACCTGCCGTTCATCTCGGTGATGACGGGCATCGGGGCGGTGGTGCTGGCGACGTTGCTGGGCTGGATCGGCCTGACGATGGAGGCCGACTGGAGCCTGTGGAGCGGCGCCGTCGGGCAAGGTATCGCCGTGTGGATGCGGCAGATCTTCGGCGCGCTCGGCTCGTTCGTGCTGCTGGTGCTGCTGGTGACGGTGACGCTGCTGCTGGTGATAGACCACGACATCCAGCGTTCGCTGGACCGGATCGAAGAGGCGTTTCTACGGTTCCGCATGTGGTTCAGAGAATGGCGCACGCGGCAGAAAGAAAACGCCCAGGAACGCCGCGCCGAGCTAAACCGCCTGCGCGAAGCAGACCGGGCCGAACGCGAGAAAGAACGCAAAGCCAGAGAAAAAGAACGCGAACGTCAGAAGAAAAAGACCGGGCCGAAACCGACGCCTGCCTCTCGCGAACCGGACCGCCGGGCACCGGCGCCGAAAGCCCAGCCTCCTCGCAAAGCACCCGCCCCCTCCCCGCCTCCATCGTTCGACGAACCGGCGGAGGAAAAGGAGTCGCCGGCCAAGGCCATCAAAGATCTCTTCTTCAAACAACCGCAGGCGCCGAAGCCTGAACCGCCGTCGCAACCCGCGCCTGCCGAAGAGCCGCCCGATCTCGAACTCAAAGTCTTCGGCCAGATCGAAGAAGAAAAAGCCGACGAGATCACCCACGAAGACGAAACCGTCGACGAGACGCTCCCCTACGACTTCCCGACCATCGACCTGCTCGATGCGCCCGACGAAGACGCCCAGCATATCGACTACGACGAACTCGAGGAGAACAAACGCATCCTGCTCGACAAGCTGGCGGTCTACAACATCGAGATCACCGACATCAACGCCATCGTCGGCCCGACGGTGACGCTTTATGAACTGACGCCTGCGCCGGGCGTGAAGATCAGCCGCATCAAAGCCCTCGAAGACGACCTCGCCATGGCCATGGCCGCGCGCGGCATCCGCATGATCGCGCCGATTCCGGGCAAGTCGGTCGTCGGCGTGGAGATTCCCAACCGCAACCGCGAGCTGGTTCACCTCCACTCGATCATCGGCACGGCCAAGTTTCGGGATGCGGAGATGCAACTGCCCGTGGCGCTGGGCAAAACCATCGAAGGCGAGGTGTTTTTGCAAGACCTCACCAAGATGCCGCACCTGCTCATCGCCGGGGCAACGGGGTCGGGTAAGTCGGTGGGGCTCAATACGCTCATCGCCGGACTGCTCTACGCCTGCCATCCGTCGAATCTCAAGTTTGTGATGGTCGATCCGAAGAAGATCGAGTTGCAGCAGTACCGGGAGATGCTCGATCATTACCTGGCCCTGCCCGAAGACGGCGAGGATGCCATCATCACCGACGTGGCCGACGCCCTGGGCGTGCTCAAAGGCTGCGAGCGCGAGATGGAGCAACGCTACGACCTGCTCTCGGCGGCCAAGGTGCGCGGCGTCAAGGATTACAATAAAAAGTTCAAGAACGGCCAGCTCGATCCCAGGAAAGGCCACAAGCACCTCCCCTACATCGTCGTCATCGTCGATGAACTGGCCGACTTGATGATGACCGCCGGCAAAGACATCGAAGCGCCGATTGCGCGGCTGGCGCAGATGGCGCGCGCCGTGGGCATCCACCTCGTCCTCGCCACACAGCGCCCGTCGGTGGACGTGATCACGGGTCTGATCAAGGCCAACTTCCCCTCGCGCGTGGCCTATCAGGTAGCCTCGAAGATCGACGCGCGGACCATCCTCGACCAGAACGGCGCCGAGCAACTCGTCGGCAACGGCGACATGCTTTACATGAGCGGCAGCCGCCTGCTGCGCCTGCAAGGCCCGTTCGTCTCGGTGGATGAGGTGGATCGGCTGATGGAGTTCATCAGCGACCAGCCCGGCAAAGGCCCCTACGTCCTCCCCGCCGCCGAGCAGCAGCCCGACCTCACCCTCGGCGCCACCGGCTCCGGCGACGACGGCGAACTCGACGAGCTTTTCGAAGAAGCCGCCCGCATCATCGTCCGCAGCCAGCAGGGCTCGGTCTCGATGCTCCAGCGCAAGCTCTCCGTCGGCTACACCCGCGCCGCGCGCATCGTCGATCAACTCGAAGAAGTGGGCATCGTCGGCGCCTTCGTCGGCTCCAAAGCCCGCGAAGTGCTCGTGGCCGATGAGATGGAGTTGGACGAGTTTCTGAAAGCACGGGCCGAGAGCTAACGTACGTCCCGCTCGCCGAGCGGGACTGCTCATAGCAACCGTTTCTGGCCCCGTACGGCGTCCGGGACGTACTTTTGGGCTCAACTTCGACCAAAACATGCACAGTAGTATCAAAGACCTGATATAAGGATGTCATTGCGAGGGTATTTCGCTTAAGCCAACGCCAACCCCGACGCCACTTTCGTCAGCCTGTCGTGGAGGTCGAGTAAGGCGGTCAACGATGCGTCGGTGGACGGCGCGCCGGTTTGCTCGACGAGCCGGCAGGTGGCAAAAGGCCGGCTCTTCGCCTCATACTCCGAGGCCCAGGCGCGGTAGGCTTGCTCTGCTTCCGCTTCTTCGCGAGGAAAGCGGTTCGGCGGCTTGCGCGCGCCGCAGCGCCACGGTTTGGGCGTCAGGCGAGCGCGGAAGCATTCCTGGTTCTTGCACAGCCGCACGTAGAGCGGATCGGCGCCGAAGGTATCGAGCAGGCGCAGGCTCTCCGGACTCGCCGGATCGATGCGCGTGTTGACGACGACGCACCGAAACCCGGCGCGGGTTCGATAAATCCGAAAAGCAAACGCCTCGTGATCGCGGGCCAGCCCGATCACCTTTTTCTGAAGCTTCTCGGCAGGATCCTCATACTTTTTCCCAAACAGCCTGCCGATGGCTTTGAACAGGCTGGGAATCGGCCATTCGAAGGGAAGGTCTACGTCGATAAACATCAAATCCCGCGTGTTGAGCACCAGCGCGCCGTAGCCGTTCCGGGTGATCGTGGCAATGACCTCGCCCTGCCGGTCCTTGATCTCTTCGATGATCTCCTCGCGCGGCGGGCGATCCGGGTAATATTCGTTTTTCGAAGGCCACGGCTCGCCCGCAGCGATACGCCCGGCGGTCTGCCGGACGGCCTCGGCGGCGCGCTCGCGGGCCTCTTCGCGGCTGTTTTCAGACCAATGCCAGCGCGCTACCTCCACACGCTGCCCCCGCTTATTGACGGTCTGGATCGTCTCTTTTACCCAGAATCGCGCGATTTTCACGGCTCAGCAGGCAAGATTATGGTTTCGGTATGTCTGACGTCGGTGCGTTGCACCCTCGATGGCGTTGGTCATGGGTCATGAGTCACGGGTCATGAGAAAAACACCTATGACTCATGTCCCATGACTCATGACCGATGTCGAGCGTACTACGAGCGCAACGATGTAAAATACCGCAAATCGTTTTCCCATCTCCTCAGATCCGCTTCAGATATTCCTTCACGCCGAAGCTCGCCAGCACGCCCTCGCCCGTGGCCGAGGCGATCTGGGCGATGGCGCCCTGCCGGCAATCGCCTGCTGCGAAAATGCCGGGCACGCTGGTCTCGACCGAACCGTTTTTCGTGACGATGAAGCCGCGTTCATCCAGATCGATCAGACCGTTGAGGAACGCCGTGTTGGGCGTCAGACCGATGAAAATAAACACGCCGTCGGCCTCGATCAACGATTCGGCGCCGGTGTCGTTGTCTCGCACTTTCAACGCCTTGAACAACCCCCGGTCATCGGCCAGGAATTCGACGCTGGATTGGTTCATATAGGTCGTCACGTTGGACCGCTCGGCCAGCTTTTCGACGTAAATCTGCGACGCGCTGAATGCGGGTCTGCGCGCGACGAACGAGACGTTGTCGGTGAATTCGGTCAGGTAGAGCCCTTCTTCGAGCGCGCTGTTGCCGCCGCCGACGACGATGATCTTCTTATCCCGGTAGAACGGCCCGTCGCACGTGGCGCAGAAATGGATGCCGGCGCCGATGAGATCGTCTTCGCCGGGGATGTGCAACCGCCGGTAGGTCGAGCCGACAGCCACAACCACGGCGCGGCCCTCGAAGACACCGCTGTTGGTTTCGATCTGAAAGACGCCGCCCTCGCGCCGGATCCCGGTGACCTCGACGCCTTCTTTGATGACGGTGCCGTAGGTCCGCGCCTGATCGGCCATTTTCTCCATCAGATCCGGCCCCGAAATGTTCACGAAGCCCGGATAGTTCTCGATTTTTTCCGTCAAAAAGGCGTTGCCGCCGACGTTTTTCTTTTCGAGGATGAGGCTGGAGAGCTTTTCACGCTGGGTGTAGATGGCCGTCGTCAGGCCGGCAGCGCCGCCGCCGATGATCACGACGTCGTAGACGTGCGCCGGGGTCTCTTCTTCGCGTAGCCGCAAAACCTGCTGCAACGTGGGATTGTCCGGATTCGAATACGGCGTGCCGTCGATGACAATCGTCGGGATGATGCGCTTGCCGTTGTTGATCCGCTCGACCTCCTGCGTAGCCCAGTCGTACACGTCTACGTCGATGAACTGATAGTTGACGTGGTGATCGTTGAGGTAGGCTTTGGCGCGGCGGCAGTCGGGGCACCAGTCGGCGCCGTAGAAAAGCACCCGTCCGGCGTCGTTGAGGCCGAGGATGCAGGCCAGTTCGGCGTTGTCGGGATTGGTGTAGGTCTTGCCGAGAATCTCAAACGTGGGAATGATCCGTTTGCCGTGATTGATCGTCTCGACGCGGTGGACGCTGCCTTCGTCGAGTTCGATGTTTTTATAGACAAAGTCGATGTCGTTGGCTTCGAGAAACGCCTTGGCGCGCCGGCAATCCGGACACCAATCGGCGCCGTACATGAGGATGGGGATCATAGCGGAAGCTTGTATTTGGGGTGGTTTTAGGGGTTGCAACCAATTACGTCGAAATAAGTCTTGCTCGGTTTACTTCGTCAGTCGCTTCGCTCGTGTGCCGTTGTGAGGCTGTCACGAGTCATGGGTCATGACCCATGGGATTCTCACTCATGACTCATGCCCCATGACCCGCCTCAAAATACGCAGGATTTATTTCGTCAGAACTACAAGGCTGCTTCCTCAGTCGCCTGACCCCGTCTCACGTTACACTTTTCATTAAGATCACTTCTGCCAGCGCCGATTACTCAAATAATACACTTTTTCCATATACGCACTGCGCAGTACGCAATACGAATGATGAATTATCGGGGGGAAATTGAATCGTCGTCCTAAGAATGATGGCGTCGCGGTATATTGGCGCTTTCGTAAACCCCACTGTGACGATCCTCTCCGAAAGCCATGCCAGAAGAAGGAACCCCGCTCGTCGGTATTGTGATGGGCAGCGACTCCGATTTGCCCGTGATGCGCAAAGCCGCCGATATCTTGAAATCGTTCGACGTGCCCTTCGAAATCCGCGTAATGTCGGCGCACCGGACGCCGGAAGCAGCCCACGAATACGCCACGACGGCCCACGAGCGCGGGCTGAAAGTGCTCATCGCCGGGGCAGGCGTAGCCGCGCATCTGGGCGGCGTGCTGGCGGCCAGCACCCCCCTGCCGGTGCTCGGCGTGCCTATCAACTCAGGCGCCCTGCAAGGGCTCGATGCCTTGCTGGCCACCGTGCAGATGCCCAGCGGCATCCCCGTCGGCACGCTCGCCATTGACGGCTCGAAGAACGCGGCGCTCCTGGCCGTGCAGATCCTCGCCACCAGCGACGACGCCCTGCGCGACCGCTTCATCGCCTACAAAAAAGCGATGGTCGAACAAGTCGAAGCCAAAAACGCCCGCGTCCAGGCTGAGATGTTCGGGTGATAAATGGCAAAAAAGGCAAATGGGCAAATGACAAGTCTTGAAAAAGTTGCCATTTGCCCATTTGCAAATTTGCCCACTTCCCTCCTACTGCTCCAAAAACAGATCCTGCTGGCTCTCGGCAGTGCGCCCGGCGATGTTATCGCGGACGCGCAGCACCAGCGTGTAGAGGCCCATCTCCTGATCGCTGGCGTCGATGATCTGGTAGAGGCCTTCGTCGGTGTTGACGTCGCTGCCGTGGTAGCTGACGGCCACGCCTTTCGCCCCGCCAAAGACCGACTTGATGATCTTGCTGATGCCTCTGGATTGATCCTTGGGTGCCAGCACGATCTCGACGTCGTAATCCGTATTCCCGTCCGGGCCGCGTTCGAGGTTGTAGGTTTCGAAATAGATGTAGATGGGCCACGAGAGGTTGTAGACGCTCCAGGGCGCCGGCAGAATCGACAGGGCGTCTCGGACGACTTCGTTGGCGCCGGCACTTTCTCCGCCGATGGTTTCTTCGACGCTGTAGGCCAGCATGATGTCGCTCAGGCCGAGCTGGTCGCCGCTGAAATCCGGCACCTCGACGGCGCGGCGCTGGATGGCGACGGTGTTGCCGCTGGCCGTCTCAAACTCTACGGAGACGTCGTGCGCGCCGGGCGGAGCCTGCATCAGTTGGGTATCGACCCACAGGTTCTGCTCTTCGAATGCGACGATCTGGCTCGTCTTGAGCCCGTAGATCGTGCGCCGCCGCTCGACGAGGATGTCGCGGTCTCCGCTGATGAGGAACGTGCCCGTGTTGGCCGTCACCTCGATCATCTCCTTCGACCCGTCGTATTCGTTGACCGGGACGCCGTAATGGACGTACAGGTCGGTTTTGCCGGCTTCGCCCTTGAAGGCCGTCACTAGATACGGCAGTTCGATCTGCCGGCCCGGCGCCTCGTATTCGTACGTCTCCGGGGTCTTGCGGAAGACCTCCTTGGATCGGATGGTGTAGTCGTTTATCCAGGAGGTGAGGCTCTCCGAGACGTCTTCCGCCGAGGGGCTGTACATGCGATACTCGCCGTTGCGGAATGGATCTTCGAAGACGAACCGGAACGGGCCGTACTCCCAGATATTGTAGGCGTTCATCTCCTCGAATGCCTCCGCCGCCGTCGAAAACGTAGCCCCGAAAGACTCCGCGCCGCTCACGTCGAGTTCGGCAACCGGATTGCCCTGATCGTCCGTGCCGTGGATGGTCGAGAAGATAGCGCCGGCCAGGGCTTGCCGCGCCGAAAAGACCCCGTCGGCGTTGGGCACCAGCACGACGTCCGACTTGGGTACACCATAGCGCACGAGGATGTGGCCGCGTTGCGTTTCCCAGCCGCGCAGGTCCAGTTCGGACACGCCGTAGAGCAGATCGGCGTAGGCGAGACGGGCGTAGTGCTCCAGCTTGCGCTCGTTGTAGGGCGTCAGGTAGCGCGGATCCTTGCTCGTCCAGAACCGCGAGGCGTAGGCCACCGGATCGTCCTTATAGCTCCGCTTTTCGTCATCAGGTAAGACCAGATCAAGGTTCTGATAGGCCGCCGTCACCTCAGGATTCATAAACTCAAACGCCGACGAGAAGCTCTTATCGGCGGCATCCATATTTTTGAGCCGGTAGTGCGTCAGGCCGAGATAGGTCCAGAGGGCGGGGTCTTCGGGGAAAAAGCGGTACAACTCCTGAAGCATTTCCAGCGCTTCATCATATTCGCCTTTGAGCGCGTAGATCTGCATCAACTCATCATAGACCGAACGCCGTCGCGGATCGACTTCGAGGGCTTTGTTGAGGTGGCCGATGGCCTGCTCGTAGGCCCGCTGCGCCCGCGCGCTCAGATCCCGGATAGGCACCCCCTGCTCCCGCAGCGCATCGATGTCAAACTGATCAGCCAGAAAAACCTCGTCCGGATTGACGACGGCGGGATTGAACGGCGTTTGCTGACTCTCCAACTGCGTCAGGATCGGATCGCGCTCTTCGATCAGGTTGTCATCAATGCCGATGCCGCCGCCGGTATCGACGACGCGCGCGCCGGTGGTGGATCGTGAATAACCACTCGGATTCCCGTACTGCAACGTCGGCAGCATGATGGCATTGCGGTAGCGCCAGAAGTCGCGAATATAGACGGTGCCGAGTTCTTCGTGGGCGAAGGGGTTTTCCGGATCGAGCTTGAGGATTTTTCGAGACAGTTCCAGACGTCGAGTCTCTTTGATGCGTTCGGAGAAAAAATTCCAGGATTCGGTGCGGTACTGCTGAAGCCGCGCCACCAGAAACTCGACGTTTTCCGGTTCCAGATCCAGCGCCTTCTCGATGGCTTTTCTGGCCTTTTTGTGATCATTCAACGGCGTCTCGAAATAGACGCGGGCAATCAGAAAATAGGCTTCGGCGTTCTGCGGATCTTGCTCAGCGACGCGTTCGAAGATCTGCGCGGCGTCGGCATAGCGTTCTTCGCGAAACGCTTGCTTGCCCGCTTCGAGCGGATCCGGATTATCTTGCGCCGCGACGAAAGGCGTCAATCCAGCGGTCAGCAGTGCCATCAGGAAAAACGAGAGATGCCGTCTCATAGCCGTAGCGACCAAAGGTCGTATTGGATGGGTAAAAGGCTGGGCAGGAGTCTTAGAGCGTTTTTCAGTTGCGCGCATGCGTTGCATTGATCGAGAGGGAGAGAGGGTGAAAGGGGGAAAAACACCTTGATCCCCCTTTACTGGCGTCAGTCGCGCTTCGCGCTCGTGTCGCCCTCTCTCCCTTTCCCCCTTTCCTGCTTGAAAACTTACATCCAACTGAAAAACGTTCTAATAAAACGCTAAAGTACAACCCGAAGTTCATCCGTTTTCACCCCCGTCGAAGGGACCGCCGTAAAACGCTTCCGAGCCGTTCAGAACCAACGCTGAACCGTATTCGAAAATGGGGCTTTTTCGAATTATTCCAGCACAATGGCGCGTTGGGTTTCGGCGGTCTGGCCGGTGGCCGTGTCGGTCAGGCGCACAGCCAGCACGTAGACGCCGGGCTCCAGGTCGCCGGTGTCGAGGACGAGGTATTGCCTGTCGTCTGCCGAGGCGCCGTTGGCTTCGAAGCCGGCGGCCACGCCCACCTGCTCCCGACCACGAAAAGCCCGCTGAATCAGCCGTTGGAGGCCTTTTTCCTCTCGTCGTTCGACCAGCACCGCCTCCACGGCATACTGTGTGGCGCCATCGGGTTGTTGCTTCAGGTTGTAGAATTCGAAGTAGAAATACAGAGGCTGGCCGACCCGGTAGGCGCTCCACGGAGCCGGAATGATCGACAGCCCGCCTCGCGCCACCGCTCCGGCACCGGCGGCGCCCTCCTCAATGGCGTAGGCCAGCAACAAATCGCTCAGTTGCAAGCCCGCGTTGTAATCCGGCACGGCTACAACCTCGTGATGAAAACCGACGGCGGTCCGCGTCTGCATCTCCACCGAAAGATCGTACCGCCCCGGCGCCACGGCGAGGCGATGAACGTCCACCCAGAGCGTGGCCGGGCCAAACTCCAGCATCTGGACATCCTCCAGGGCCGTCAGATGACGACGGACCTCCTCGACAGCGCCCTCTTCGGCAACGGCGAAGGCGGCGGTCTGGAGATCGACGCTGAGCACACCGCCGGGGGGAATAAACGAGACCGGCACGGCATAGGGAATGACGAGATCGGCCTGCCCGGCGGCGCCTTTGAAGCGGCTGACCAGGAAAGGCATCTCCACCCGGTCGCCGGGCGGATCGAAATCGAAACGCTCGGGCTGCTGGCGGATCGTCTCGGCAGCCTGGATCACGTAGTCGAAAGCGGCCTCGCGCGCGATCAGGTCCGGATGCACCAGCACGCTGGCGCAGGGGCTGTAGAGCGGAAACTCGTTGAGCGACGGAATACTGGTGTTGCCGAACTGCTCGCCCTCGCTAATATTGCCTACACCGCTGTTATTGCCAAAGACGAACTGATACTCGCCGTAATCGAAAACGTGGATGTTGCTGATGCTCGTCGAGTTGGTATGCACCCACTTCCCGCTCCGGCAATCGGCCACCATATTCGACATGTAGAAGTCTTTCTCCGGCGGCCCGTAGCGCACATAGATCCGGCCCCGGTCCGAATCCCACCCCGCCAAATCGATCTTCGGCTCGCCGAACAGCAGCCCGGCATAGACGAGCCGAGCGTAGTGTTCCAGGCGGCGTTCGTTGTAGGGCGTCAACAGGCGCGGATCGCGCCGTTGCCAGAACGCCGCCGCGTTGACACCGCTGGTCTCCGCCATCTTCTCCTGCTCCTTATTGAACAGGCGGCTCACATCCTCGAAGATCGTCTTCATCTCCGGCGGCATCAGGTTGTAGGCGATCATGAAATGGGCCTGAGCCTCTTCCATGCGATTCAGAGCATAGGCGGCATAGCCGAGGTAGAGCCAGGTATACGGATCCTGCGGAAAAAGCGCGCGCATGTCCTGAGCCATCGACCAGAGCGCCTGCGCATCGGGCCGGTCAACGTAGAGGGCGGCCAGGTTGGTGTAGGCTTCGCGCAGCGACGGATCGGCACGCAGCGCCCGCGTGAGATGGTCGATGGCGCGGGGATACGCCTCCTGGGCCTGATCATCGATTTCAAGAATGCCTTCGCCGGCGGCCTTCTGGCGGTCGAGATCGAAGGGATTGCGCTGATGCGGCTTCTCCACACCGGGGTCGGCTCCTTCACGAATGCTCGCCAGATCCTCACTCATCGCTCCTCCCTTGGGATTCCCCACCCGCTGCTTGAACGGCGTCTCATACGACCGCATCGTAGGTATAGTGATCCGGTTGCGATTGTACAGGTAGAGTCGGGTGGCCTCAATCCCGAAGGCCAGGTTGGCCTCGGCGTTGTCCGGATCGAGGTCCATGATCTTCTGAACCAGATCATGTTTTTTCTGCTTGCGAAGCGCTTTGATCCGGTCTCTGGGGAAGCCGAGTTGGAGTTGCATCACGAGATACTTGACGTTCTCCGGCTGCCACCTCAGCGCCTGGACGATGGCCTTGTCAGCGTCTTTTAGATCGCCGGCAGCGCGGTGGGTTTTCGCCATCATGTAGTACGCTTCCGTCCGTTTGCGGTCGCGTTTGACGATCCAGGTGAAGGCTTCCAGGGCGTCGTCGTAGCGGGCCTCTTCGTAGGCCGTCATGCCCCGCTCGAACCAGATGTCGAGATTTTTTTGATTCTGGGCCGCCGCGCCGGTCGATCCGCCGAGCAAAAAAACGCCCAGAAGCGCTGCCCAAAGCCATGGTCTATGTCCGTACTGCATCGTTCGCGTCCGTCAAGTGAGTTTCTGGTGATTGCAAATCAGGTTCTTATTCGAGAATAACCGTGCGTTGCGCTTCGGCGGTCTGACTCGTTCGATCATCCGTCACTCGCACCGCCAAAACATAGGTGCCCACGGGCTGATCGCGCGTGTCGAGTATCAGGTATTGCCCTTCGTCGCGCGAGGTGCCGGTCTCCTCAAACTCGGCCGACACCCCCACCCGCTCTCTGGCGCCGAACGCCTGCTGAATCAGGTCTCTAAGCCCTTTCTCATCGCGTTTCTCCACCAGCACCGCCTCCACATTGTAGCGCGTCGCGCCGCCGGCATCCCGGCTCAGGTTGTACGTCTCGAAGTAGAAGTAGAGCGGCTGCCCGGCCCGGTAGACGCCCCAGGGCGCCGGCGTGATCACAAAGCCGTTGCGCGCAATCAGGCCCTCGGTGCTGACGCCCGGCGCCTCCTCGACGCCGTAGGCCAGCAGCACGTCGCTCAGTTGCAGCGCCTCGCTGCTAAAGTCCGGCACCTCAACGTCGCTTCGTTGAAATCCGACGATTTCGCCTGGATCCATCTCGTACTCAATAGAGACTTCGTGGCTGCCGGGCGATACCCGCAGATGATGAACATCGACCCAGAACGTGTCTTCGGCGAAGGCGCGGATCTGCCGGGGGTCGAGCGCGGTGAGGGCGCGGCGGGCCTCGTCCACAAGCCCGTCGTCTGAAATGGCGAAGCCGCCGGTGTGCAGCCGGAGACTATCGCTTTCGGGATTGAAGGGCACCGGAATGCCGTAGGGCACGAGCACATCGGCCTGGTCGGCGGGGCCTTTGAAGACATTGACGAGATACGGATACGTCCCTCGCGCGCGCTCGAAACGCTCTGGTTCTCTGCGAAAAACCTCTTTGGCTACGAGGGTGTAGTCCAGCAGAAAACCGTCGTTGGAACAGGGGCTATACAGCGGATATTCATTCAAACGAGGCTGCGAATTGCCAAAAGCCAGGCGGACATCCGGATACTCGAAGATGTGAAAGTTTGTGATGGTCGCCAGGACAGAGATACAATGTTCGACGGCATTCGAGAGAAAGTACTCGTTCTCCGGCGGCCCATAGCGGACGTATACACGGCCTCGATCCGAATTCCACCCCTCTAGATCGACCCTCGGCTCGCTGTATAAAAGCGCGCTATAGACGAGCCGGGCGTAGTGCTCCATCCAGCGTTCGTTATAGCCCGTCAGCAAGCGTGGATCGTTGCGCTTCCAGAACGCCGCCGGGTCGAAGCTGGGATCCTGATCGACGCGCGCCTTGTCCTCGGCGCTCATCAGGCGCGTCACGTCTTCGAAAACCGCGCGCATGGCCGGCGGCATGAGGCTGCGGGCTACCTGGAAATGCGCCCAGGCTGCCTCCATCTTCCCCAACCGATACCTGGCATAGCCCAGGTAAAGCCAGGTGTACGGATCCTGCGGAAAATACCCATGCATGGCCTGCGCCAACTCCTCGATGGACGCATAATCGTCCTGGGCGGCGTACAGGAAGGCCAGTTGGGTATAGATCAGACGGAACGCCGGATCGGCTGCCAGCACGCGTTCGTAGTGTTCGATGGCACGGGGATACCCTTTGTCCGCCCTTTTGCTCTTGTCAAGTATGTTGTTGCCTATGGTTCGTTGTGCCTCAAGATCAAAGGGATCGGTCAACTCAGCCTCATAATCGGGCATGGTTACCCGCTTGCGAAAATCGAAAAACTCCATCGATTCCTCAATCCCAAGCCGCAAATTTGCATGCACGTTGTCGGGGTCAAGGGCGAGGATCTTCGTAGCCAGATCGTGTTTTTTCTGCTCACGCAAGGCCAGGATCCGATCTCTGGGGAAGCCGAGTTGGAGTTGCAACGAGAGATATTTGACGTTCTCCGGCTCTCGCCTCAAGGCACGCACGATGGCCTTATCGGCAGCCTTCACATCACCGACGGCGAGGTGGGTGAGCGCCAGCATGTACTGCGCCTCGGCCCGCTTGCGGTCACGCCTGGCGACCCAGTTGAACGCTTCCACGGCATCGTCGTAGCGCGCCTCTTCATAGGCCGTCATGCCCCGCTCGAACCAGACGTCGAGGTTCTTTTGTTGCTGGGCGACGGCACTGCGCAATCCGCCGGGGAGCAAGAGAAGAAAAAGAAGGAAAGAAAAAACTAAACGGTAGTACCGTTGTCCCATAGTCGCCTCCATCCAACGAGCGTCGGGGCGGGCGCTCTCGATACCGTGATGGTCAAACACCATCGATAGCCGCAAATTTCACACCGGCGCCCATCTGCGCCAACGTCGCGGCAGCAGCCAATTTCTCTAAATCCAGCCAATATTATACTTAGTCCAAACAGAAGGATCCCTTTTTCTGCCCTGCCGAATCCGTCAACCACCCGGCCTCCCCTCCCGGCGTCCCGGCCAGACTACGCACGCGTTCAGGATGAGCAACAAGGCTTTGAATGAACAAGCCCCGTAGGGGCGCCCTGTTTGTAGCTTCGAATGGCACAAAAAAGAAAGCTCCGTCAGGAGCGACCTGTTCAAGAACAACAGGCCGCCCCTACGGGGCTTGCTTTTATTTTGAAACGAGATTGCTACAAACAGGCCGTCCCTACGGGACTTGGAAAAGCTCATTGCCAGGAATCATCCACACTCCCATACCCATACCGGATAGAGTTCCGCATAAGGCACCGCCTTCCCCGGCTCTCCAACTCCTAATCCTCCCCCTCCCACACGATGCGGGCAAAACGGCGTTTGCCCACTTTGAGCACGAACGGCGCCCGCGCGCTCAGGTCGATGTCGAGCCGAAAATCGGAGATTTTTTCGCCGTCGATAGATACCGCGCTCTGCTGCACCATGCGGCGCGCCTCCCCGTTAGACTTCGTCAGGCCCGCCTGCGTCATCAAGGCCAGGAGCCCGATATGGTTGCCTTCGGGCAGCGTGGGCTGAAACTCCGGCATCTCGTCGGGGGCCTTCTTGTCGATGACCGTCTGCTGGAAATGCGCGCGGGCAGCCCGCGCCGCCTCTTCGCCGTGATACATCCGCACGATGGTCAATGCCAGGTCGTGCTTGGCGTCGCGCGGGTTTTCGTGGGCGAAGGTCTTCAGGCGCGGTAAGTCTTCCGTGGGCGCGTCCGAGGCCAGTTCGAAATAGCGATAGATGAGACGGTCCTGGATCGAGAGCACCTTGCCGTACATCTGCTCCGGCGCCTCGTCGATGCCGACGTAGTTGTCGAGCGATTTCGACATCTTTTCGACGCCGTCGAGGCCTTCGAGAATGGGCAGCGTGATGCACACCTGCGGCGCCATGCCGCTGGCCTGCTGAATGGTGCGCCCGACGAGCAGGTTGAACTTCTGATCCGTCCCGCCGAGTTCGACGTCGGCTTCGATGGCGACGGAGTCCTGGGCCTGGGCCAGCGGATAGAGAAACTCGTGAACGCCGATAGGCTCGCCGCGTTTGTAGCGCGCTTCGAATTCGTCGCGTTCGAGCATCCGTGCGACGGTGTATTTGCCGGCCAGCTTGATGACGTCGCGGAAGCTCATCGCATCGAGCCACTCCGAGTTGTAGACGATCCGGGTCTTGTCGGGATCGAGAATTTTGGTGGCTTGCTTGAAATAAGATTCCCCGTTGATGCGCGTCTCTTCGAGCGTCAGCGGCGGGCGCGTCTTGGACCGGCCGCTCGGATCGCCGATCATGCCCGTGAAATCGCCGACGATGAGGATGGCCTGGTGGCCGAGATCCTGAAACTGACGCAGCTTGCGCAACACCACGGCGTGGCCAAGGTGCAGGTCGGGCCGGCTCGGATCGCAACCGAGCTTGACCACGAGCGGCTTGCCGGTCTTGGCCGAGGCGATGAGTTTATCGGCGAGTTCTTCCTCCGGCACGATCTCTTCGACACCGCGCCGGATGTGCGCAAGCTGTTCTTCGACGGGTAAAAACATGGACCGATGGCGGATTTTGAAATTCGCGGGCGAATTTCAAAAATTTTTGAGGGTGCGGTCGAGGCGGCGTTGGGTATCGCGTTCGGCGATGTCGGCGCGTTTGTCGTAGAGCTTTTTGCCCCGCGCCAGTCCGATCTCGACCTTCGCAATGCCGTTTTTGAAGTAGAGTTTGAGCGGGATGATGGTGAAGCCTTTCTGCTGGGTCGCCTTTTTGAGCTTGCCGACCTCACGTTTGTGCAAGAGCAGCTTGCGAGGCCGCAGCGGATCGTGGTTGTTGAGGTTGCCGTGGCTGTAAGGCGAGATGTGGGCGTTGACCATAAACACCTCGCCGCCTTCGACTTTGCAAAAGGCGTCTTGCAAATTAGCCCGCCCTGCGCGCAACGACTTCACCTCGGTTCCCTGCAAAGCCAGGCCGGCTTCCAGGGTTTCCGTGATGTGATATTCGCGCCGCGCCCGGCGGTTGCTGGTTATTATTTTGATGCTTTCGGACATGGCTGGGGGTATGCCTTAACGTTGTGCCCGGTGTGTCCGTTGGGGCAGGTCACTGGTCATTAGTCACTGGTCACTGGTTTATCTAATGACCAGTGACCAGTGACCAGTGACCAGTGACCAATATAAACCGGCCCTACGCCTTAAAATACTACAAACCGATCTCACAGATTCCTACAACAACGGCGTCTCCTTGGCGTCGTCTTCCCAATCGTCGGGCAACTCGTAGAGCGGCAGTTCGGGGAGGTCGTCGGTGATGTTGTAGTAGTAGAGATATTGACGGAATTCGGTCAGGCTGGCTGTGGCGAGGTCGTCGAAGCGCAGGCGCAGGCCTTCGTTGTAGAAACGATGCAAGACCGGCGGCATCTCGCGGGCCTGCGTCCACACCGGAAGCTGTTGCTCGGCGGTCCGGATGGCTTGCAGGATCACCTCGACCATCACCGGGGCGGCGGCGTCTTTGAGCGTCGCGAAGAGGCCCCAGACCATCGGATAGTTCGCCAACTCGTACCACTCTTGCCCCAGGTTGAGTGTCATGTGCTCATGCTGAAGCAAGGGAGCATCAGGGCCGGCGATGAGGCTGGCGTCGCACTCGGCGTTGAGCAATCCTTCGGTCGTGATTCCCTCAAGCGGGATGAAGGACGGGTCTTTGCCGTAGTGTTCGCGCAAGACGATACGCGCCACGAGGGCCTCTTGCGTGTAGGGCAACGCATACGCCACCGACTCGACGTGCTCGATCCCCTGGTGCAGCAACAAGCGGGCGTAGGGATACGCCCACGTCGAAAACGCTGCACCGGGCAAGACGTCGAACGTGTCGGTGTTGCTCAAAACCACCATGCTCGGCAGCAAGGCTACGTCTACCTGCTCTTGCAATAAGAGCGCGGTAGCGGTCCGCGCGTCGTGCCGTTCGACCTCCAGCGGCACTGAGATCGCTCCTGGCTCCAGGCCGGAGAACAAGATGTCGGCGGGCGGGATGTCCCAGAGCGCAATGTGCATTTTTTTGTCCGTGGTCCGTAGTCCGTGGTTTGTTGTTTTCTTAAGCAGCACCGTCGAAATCAAACCCAACAACGGACCACCAACAACGGACTACGGACAAACTACAACAAACCGCCGGGCAGGAGACTGCCCCGGCGGTTCGACCGATCCGAGCCGGATCGGAAAGAGGCGATGCAAACCCCGTTACGAGGTCTCGCGCATCCGTTCTTTGATGCGGGCGGCTTTGCCGCGCAGCTTACGCAGGTAGTAGAGCTTGGCGCGTCGTACCCGGCCCCGCCGTTTGACTTCCACCTTCGCGATTTTCGGGGAATGATACGGAAAGATCCGCTCGACCCCGACGCCGTGAGACAGTTTGCGCACGGTGAAGGTCCGGCTGGCACCCCGCCCTTTGAGGCTGATGACGACGCCCTGGAACACCTGAATGCGCTCTTTTTGACCTTCGATAACGCGCACGTGTACGGCGACGGTATCGCCCGGTTCGAAGGCGGAGAGTTCCTTTTCGCGGAACTGGGTCGCCTCAACTAGCTTCATCATATCTGTAGCCATGACGCACCTCCTTGCTCGGTTAAAAGGGTTGTCAGTAAAGAAGCAGCGGCCGCGTCTCTAAGGAGCGACGTACTTCGCGTGGTTCAGCAAGCAGGGAACGTCCTGCAGGAATTCTCAGCATCTCACGTTGCATCAACCTTGGCGTCGGTCACTGGTCACTGGTTCTTTTCTAGTGACCAGTGACTAGTGACCTGCGCCGAAGGTCGTGCAAGGTGTCAACGCCGAGAATACCTCAGATCGTCGTCTTACCTGCTCAATGATCGTCAAGTAAATCGGGGCGGCGCTCTCGGGTTTTGGCTAGGCGTTGTTCTTCGCGCCAGGCCGCAATCCGGCGATGATCGCCCGAACGCAGCACGTCGGGGACGCCGGCGCCTCGGAAGGCAGCCGGACGCGTATACACCGGCGCGTCCAGCAAATCGTCCTGGAACGAATCAGACAACGCAGATGTTGCGTCGCCCAGCACGCCCGGTAGGAGCCGGGCGACGGCATCGACCAGCACCAGGGCCGGCAGTTCGCCGCCGCTGAGCACGTAATCGCCGATAGAAATCTCGCGGGTAACCAGGGCATCGCGCACGCGTTGATCGACGCCTTTGTAATGCCCGGCCAGCAGCACCAGATGCTTTTTGAGCGAGAGTTCGTTGGCGAGTTTCTGGTGGAGAACCTCCCCGTCAGGTGTGAGAAAGATCACATCGTCGATGGCCTGCCCGGCCTCGGCGGCCTGCTGTTGCAGCGCTTCGATGCAGGCAAAGATCGGTTCGGGTTTGAGCACCATGCCGGCGCCGCCCCCGTACGGATAGTCATCGATCTGCCGATGCTTGTCTGTGGCGTAGTCGCGGATGTCGTGCACCTGGATGTCGATCAGGCCTTTCTGGGCGGCCCGCCGCAGGATGCTGTGCTGGAGCGGCCCTCGCACGATCTCCGGCAACGCCGTCATAATGTCAATGCGCACGACTCGCTTCGGTTAATCCAACAGACCGTCGATGGGCCGCACTACGAGCTGCCGGCCCTCGATGTCTACGGCGTCGATGAAGGCGGGCACGGCGGGAATCAGGGCGTCGGGCCTGCCGGAACGCGCTACGACGTAGACGTTATTGGCCGGCAGTTCCAGCACCTCTTTCAGCGTCCCGACCGGCTCGCCCTGATCCGTCAGCACGTCCAGGCCGATCAGGTCGTGGAGGAAGAACTCGCCGTCGGCCAGCGGCGGGAGGTCTTCTTCGCGGGCGAAGACCATCAGCCGGCGCAGCGACGCGGCCTCCTCAACCGTATTGATGCCTTCGAGCTTGAGCACGACCACCGGGCCGCGCTTCGTAGGCTGAAGGTGCGCCGAGACGATGGTATGGGACGCAGCCTCGGCAGGCTTTTTCCCCACAAAAACCGTCTCCAGATCCGCAAAACGCGTCGGATCGTCGGTTTCCGGAATCACCTTGACAGCCCCCCGAACGCCGTGGGTCTTCCCGACGCGGCCCACGAGCAACAACGCGTCCGGATTTTGGATTTTAGATTTTGGATTTGGGATTTCCATTGCTTGATCGAAACCGGCTATCCAAAATCTGCGAGGTTAGCCTTCTTTTTCTTCGGCTTCCGGCTCGGGTTCGGCAGTCACTTCTTCAGCAGCGGCCTCGGCTTCGGCAGTCGCCTCTTCCGTGGCGGCTTCGGCTTCTGGCTCGGCTTCAGCGGTGGCCTCTTCAGCAGCGGCCTCCGGCTCGGCAGCAGCTTCAGCTTCCGGCTCAGCGGCGGCTTCGGCTTCCGGCTCGGCTTCGGCGGTGGTTTCTTCAGCAGCTTCAGCTTCCGGCTCAGCGGCGGCTTCGGCGGGTGCTTCTTCAGTAGCGGCTTCAGCTTCGGGTTCTCCGGCGGCTTCAGCTTCCGGCTCGGCTTCCGGCTCAGCAGCAGCCTCGGCTTCCGGCTCAGCGGCGGCTTCGGCTTCAGGTTCGGCTTCGGCAGCCGCCTCTTCGGCGGTGGCTTCGGCTTCCGGCTCGGCTTCGGCGGTGGCCTCATCCGTAGCGGCTTCCGGCTCGGCGGCGGCTTCGGCTTCAGGCTCAGCGGCGGCTTCAGCAGCTTCGGTGGCTTCAGCCGCAGCGGCTTCGGCGGCTTCAGCAGCGGCGGCGGCTTCAGCAGCGGCGGCGGCTTCAGCCGCAGCGGCTTCTTCAGCAGCTTTTCTTTCGGCCTCTTCCTTGGCGCGTCTCTTCTCTTCGGCAGCTTTGGCGCGGGCTTCGGCTTCTTCGGCCTCTCGCTTCGCCGCCTCCTTCTGCTCGGCCTCCAGCGCTTGCCTGCGATGCTCTGCCGGGGTCAGTTTCTTCGACTGTTGCGCCTTCTCGGCGTGGGCACTCCGGTGCGCCGTCACCGCTTGCGCGATCTCTTCGTCAGACTTCCCCTTGCGCTTCATATGAACCGCCAGCAGGATGCCTTCCTTGCTCAAGATGCTGCGCACCGTGTCGGTCGGTTGCGCGCCTACTTCGAGCCAGTGCATCACGCGTTCGTCTTTGAGTTCGATACGGGCCGGCTCTTCCAGCGGATAGTACCGCCCCAGGTCTTCGATGTAGCGCCCGTCGCGCGGCGACCGCCCGTCGGCGGCTACGACCGCCCAGATCGGAAGCTTCTTCCGACCCATCCGACGCAATCTGATTTTGACTGCCACGTGTTTTCTATGGTTTTCGGTTTTCGGTTTCGCGTTTACTTCGTTATCTATCTCAACCCGCCGAGCAAGGATGAAATGTCCATGCCGCGGCCTTTGCCCATCATCTTGGTCATGGTCTTCATCATCTTACGCATCTCGCGGAACTGCTTAAGAAGCTGGTTGACATCGCTGACTTCCAGACCGGCGCCCTGCGCAATGCGGCGACGCCGGCTGCCGTTGATGATCTCAGGACGCCGACGCTCTTGCGGCGTCATCGACAAGATCAACGCTTCGATGTGGCGGAAGGCGTCGTCATCGACGTCGAGGTCTTTGATGGCGCGGCCCACGCCCGGAATCATCCCGATGAGATCCTTCAACGATCCCATCGATTTGATCTTCTGAAGCTGCTCGTAGAAGTCTTCGAGATCGAATTCCTCGCGGCGGATCTTCTTGCGCAGCTTCTCGGCCTGCTTTTCGTCGTACTGCTCTTGCGCCTTCTCGACGAACGAGACGATGTCTCCCATGCCGAGGATGCGCTGGGCCATGCGCTCCGGAAAAAACGGCGTCAACTGGTCGAGCTTCTCGCCCATCGAGGCAAACTTGATGGGTTTCTTGACGACCGACCGGATCGAGAGCGCCGCGCCGCCCCGGGTGTCGCCGTCGAGCTTCGTCAAGACGACACCGTGGTAATTGAGGCGTTCGTTGAACTCTTTGGCCGTATTGACCGCATCCTGCCCCGTCATGCTATCGACGACGAAGAGGATCTCGGTGGGGTTGACGGCCTTTTTGATGTCCTCGACCTCCTTCATCATCGCCTCGTCGACGTGCAGCCGGCCTGCCGTGTCGATGATGAGGGTGTCGCGCGCGGTCTTGCGCGCCTCGGCGACAGCCTCGCGGGCCACGCGCACGGCATCCTGCACGACGGTGCCGTCGGCTTCGACGACCGAATAAACCGGCACGCCCACTTCGCCGGCGAGTTTGCTCAACTGATCGACGGCGGCGGGGCGGTAAACGTCGGCGGCGGCAAGCATCGGCGCCCGGCCTTGCTTGCGGAAGTACTGCGCCAGCTTGGCGCAAAACGTCGTCTTGCCCGATCCCTGAAGGCCTGCCACCAGAATGACCGTCGGCGGCGTGCTCGACACACCGACTTCGGCATACACCCCGCCGAGAAGCTGGATCAGCTCGTCATAGACGATCTTGATGAGCATCTGCCCCGGCGCCACCGAGGTAAGCACCTGCTCGCCGAGCGCCTGATCTTTCACCCGATTGGTAAAATCGCGCGCCACCTGATAGTTGACGTCCGCATCCAAAAGCGCCCGCCGGACTTCACGCATCGAGTTGGCTACGTTGAGCTCGGTGATGCGTCCTTGTCCGGAGAGCGATTTGAGGGCGCCCTCAAGCTTTTCGGAAAGACTCTCGAACATGGTGGATCAGGGGTTTAGAAACGGTTTGATAAGCTTACCAAATCGTTTCTTAGACAGCAGTGGAAGCCCTGCCCGCACACGCGCGCAGACTGGTTAATGTAGGTCAGGCAGCGCCTAATAACAACATAACGCGTAGAATGATCACGCGGCGCGGAGATCGACCCGCGCTTTCTTCGCTATTCCTTCGAATTTTCACGAGCGCGGAGGAGATCGACCGTCTCGATGGCGTGCCGCAGGTGCGGAATGACAATGGAGCCGCCCACGACCAGCGCCACGTTGAGCGCGTCGTCGAGTTCTTCATCGCTAAAGCCGAGTTCTACGCAGTTGATCAGGTGATAATCGATGCAGTCGTTGCAGCGCAACACCGCCGAGGCGACGAGGCCAAGCAGTTCTTTGGTGCGGGCATCGAGCGCGCCGTCGCGGTAGGCCGCCGTATCGAGGTTGAAGAACCGCTTGATGCCGAGGTGGTTCTTCTCGTCGAGGATGCGCCGGTTCATCCGCGCCCGGTACGCTTCGAAGGCGTCGAGGCGGTCTGTATTTACGTTGTCCATACCGTTGAGGTCTTACGAGAAGAGATTAACGGATCCAACCAAGGTGCGGATTTTAGATTTTAGATTTTGGATTGGGTGTGGCCTGTTTCCGTCTTCAATAATCGAAAAAGCCGCGACGGTCAGGATCGTTGAGCCTTATTCGATTAATCGAACCGGATCGAATGAGACCAAATCCAAAATCTAAAATCCAAAATCAGAATCACCTACCTGGCATAATAGCTGCCACTTCACCTAAAAAAGTCTTATTTTTTCCACAAGAAAAACCACCCGCCGGGAATGCGCCATGAAGGAGCGAAGCAGGGAGCCCCTCATTCGGAGCAAGAAAGCGGACTTGCGGGAGCGTTTCCGCGCGGTGCGCGCAGGGCTGAGCGACGCCGAGTATGCGGCGCACAGCGCCAGGGTGGTGGCCAAGGCCAAAACGCTACCCGAACTGCAACAGGCCGAGACGGTGCATACGTACTGGCCACTGGTGCAAAGCCGCGAAGTCGATATCCGTCCGCTGATTGCCTGGTTGCAGGCTTCCGGAAAACAGATTGTCCTTCCGGTCGTTGATAGTTTTACGGGCGCCCCGCGTCTGCGGCACCTTCGGTTCGAGACGCCGGAGGCCCTGCGCCCGAATCGATGGGGCATCCATGAACCGACCGGCGGCAAAAGCGTTCCGATAGAAACCATCGACGCTGTCGTCGTGCCGGCGCTCGGCGCAGGACGCAACGGGCACCGCCTCGGCTACGGCAAAGGCTATTACGATGCCTTCCTGAATGCGCTCAAGGCTCCGGCCATTTGCCCGGTCTTTGCGGCCTGCCTCATCGACCAGGCGCCCGCCGAAGAGCACGACGCGCCGCTTGACATTCTGATTACTGAAGACGAGATCATCCGGCCTGGCACGACGCCCTGGCACGGCGTAACCTCCCGGTTGGCCCTCCCGTAAGTATCTCCGCCCTATTCAGCCGTCTCTGCGCAACCATGAGCACACGTACCCGGCAATCCCAACGGATTCAAGAAGACCTCTACGACGACTTCGAGGAAAGCCTCGATCTCGAAACGCTCTCCGACGAGGAGTTGGAGGAAATCCTTTTTGAAGAGGACGAGGCGAAAAAGAACAGCCCTTTCAACCTGCCCACCATGGCGGGGATGTCGATGATCGTCGTCGGCATTGCGTACTTGCTGGAGCGACTGGGCGTGCTCAGCGGGTTTAACCTCGCCCAGTTGGTGTCGTGGTTGCCCTGGCTGGCCGGCGTGCTGATCATCTTGCTCGGCTTCGGCGTGCTCTCGTGGCGGCCTAAGAAGAAAAAGCGCAAACCCGTCACGAAGCGGCGCGTCCGGACCGAACGGCGCGAAGAGCCGGTCGTCGAGACGGCGGAGCCCAAAACCACGACGAAGCGGACCACACGAACGTCGCGAGAGCGAACGCAGGCCCGCGCCCAGGCGGCGAAGAAGAAAAGCCGGCTCCGCAAATCGAAAGATCGCAAGATTGCCGGGGTCTGCGGCGGCCTGGCCGACTACTTTAACCTCGACCCGACGCTCGTGCGCATCGCCTTTGTGCTGGGCACCATTCTCACGCCCGGCATCGGCCCGGTGGCGCCTATCGCCTACGTCATCCTGGCCTTCGTGATGGGCTCGCCCGACGAGAATCGTACCCGCAGCGCAACGAAGAAATCGGACCAGGGTAGCGACAGCTCGAACAAACGCGTCTACGTGATCAAGAACAAAGACTAAGAGGGGTTGGGGTTCAAGGTTCAACGTTCAAGGTTGGCGCAAGAGAAACCTTGAACCTTGAATCCGAATTTTGACGAACGCATCCGGCCCGGCAAAGGCACCGCCGCAACTAAGACCGCCCGATCTCGTAGTTTTAGCGGTAGCCGTGATGCAAAACGCATCGCGATCCTCCAAGACTGCTAACCCCTACCTGACATACGCTATGAGCAGCGGCAAACTGACAAAATCCTCCTACGACAAGAAAATCGCCGGCGTCTGCGGCGGCCTGGCCGAATACTTCGACCTCGACCCGACACTCGTGCGCGTGGGCTATGTGATTTTGAGCATCTTCTCGGCAGCTTTTCCGGGCTTGCTCGTCTACATCATCCTGGCGATCATCATGCCCGACGCCTGATTTGAATTTTGACGATCAAAATTCAAAGAGGTATTTTTGCCACGTCCGCATTACGAATCAACACCCCGAAGGGGCGCCCTGCGCGTCGATTCGGGGTTTTTTCTTTATAGAAACTACCTTTTTGCCCCATCCCACCGTCTCACCGTCCCCGGCATAGTAATTGTCCTCAGAAAACCCATCCGATTGGGGATTTTAGATTTTGGATTTT
Organism: Rhodothermales bacterium; assembly: GCA_028278205.1. Taxonomy (GTDB): domain Bacteria; phylum Bacteroidota; class Rhodothermia; order Rhodothermales; family Bin80; genus JANQES01. The sequence goes on along the minus strand of JANQES010000093.1, from coordinate 27,203 downwards.
GACACGAGCCGCAGGCGACTGACGAAGTAATTGGTCTGATCCGAAAGGAGTTGCTCAACGAGAGTCCTTCAAGGGTTCGGGCCGTCACGGCTTTTCGGGTTGTTGATTCAGGTGGGGATAAACAATCCAAAATCTAAAATCCAAAATCTAAAATTGCTTCCTCCTACCTGAAAGGCCTTGCTCATGTTAACGAAATTGAAGCTCGAACCGGCGGCGGACCCGGTAGAGATGCCCCGGCGCATCTTGATTGTTGAAGAGAGCGACATCAACCGTCGTCTCGCGCAGCACGTCTTTGTCCAGGCCGGCTATCTGGCCGAGACGGTCTCGAACGGCCACGACGCCGTCCGGGCCGTCAAAGAACACCGCTACGACCTGATCGTGATGGATTGCCGCTTGAGCGATTTTCCGCAGTTCATGGCAACACGCATGATTCGTCTTCAGGAAAACCGGCATCCTCAAGGCTGGCGCGTGCCCATCATCGGGCTGACAGCTTTTGCCCCGCCGGGCTTCTACGAGCGGTGCCTGCGCGCGGGGATGGATGCGTGCTTCGAAAAGCCGTTCCGCGCCGCGCTGATGCAGCAGATCATACAACGCTGGCTTTCGGGTCCATCGCGAGCGCACGCGGCAGGCAGCGGGCCGATAGCCGCCCTCAACGCGTCGGGAGACCGTCCTCCGCGCCGGGGAGCGTCCCCGCAAGGGCTAGCTGGAAGAGGTCGGGCTTGAAATGCCGGTGCATGGCCGCGCCGATCTGATCGAGCGTGACGGCTTCGACCTCCCGGGGGAACCGCTCCAGATAATCGACGCCGAAGCCCTGGACGGCATAGCGATAGAGCGTAGCCGCCAGCCGTCCGGTGGTTGCCAGACCCACTTTGAACGACCCGGTGATGGTGGTTTGCTTATCCTCTAGCTCATCGACGGTAGGCCCTTCATCGACGAAACGACGCACCTCGTCCAGGGTCGCTTCGATGCCTTTCTCGACGTTTTCCTGGCTCAGCGTGACGCCGACGGTCCAGTGCCCTTCGTAGTCCGGAGTGATGCCGACGAGGCGGGCGTGGATGCCGTAGGTCAGGCCCAGTTCGTCCCGGATGGTGCTCATCAACCGCGCTGAGAAATTGCCGCCGAGGATGTAGTTGGCCACGTAGAGGGGTATGAAGTCCGGATCGGTCCGCCGCAGGGGCAGCGCGTGGCCCATGCGCACGTCGAGGTTGAGTTTGTCGGGCATGAAGACGTGGGCGCGGCCCGGCGGCTGTGGCGTAGCCGTGGCGGCATAGGCAGGCGGCGCCTCGTGGGTAGGCCAGCCGTCGAAAGCCTCATGGAGCGCCTGTTCGAGGGCCTCAGCGTCGATGTCACCGACGAAGACCATCAGCAGGTCGCGGGCGCCGAAATGCCGGGCGTGGTAGGCGCGCACCGGCTCTACGGTGAGCGCATCGAGGCGGGCGATGGTCTCCTGCACGGGCGGCGCGTAGTTGGGATGGGCCGTGCCGTAAAGCCGCCGGGAGAGCGCCCCAGCAGCCTGCGTCGTCGTGCTCTCCAGCGCCCGTTGCAACGATGCAGTGTACTGCACTTTGGCTTTATCGAACTCGGTGACATCGAAGAGAGGCCGGCGCAGTTCTTCGGCCATGATCTGGAGCACTTCGGGCACATCCTCCCGCAACGCACGCCCCCGAAACGAGACGCGCAGAGCCTCGCTGGTAAACTGAATCTGAGCCCCCCGATCTTCGAGCACCTCGGCGATGGCAAACCTGTCGCGGTCGCGCGTGCCTTTATCGAGCAGTTGGACAGCCAGCACCTGTAGAAGCGCATCCCCACCGGCGATGTCGGGATAGGCCAGGAAAGACCCATGCCACGACACGACCGCCTGCACCGGCGTCTTCAACATCAACACACGGCACGGCCCCACCACGCGCTCTTCGACACACGCTGAAAGGGGCTCGGAGGTAGACGCCCGGGTAACGGCTGGGTTAGTCATCTATAAAGTGTTTGGGTGTTTGGGTGTTATGGTGTTTTAGTGTTATGGTGTTTTAGTGTTTTAGTGTTTTAGTGTTTTAACTGGCTCGTTTCAAGAGAACTCAAACACTAAAACACTAGAACACTCCAACACTGTCATCTAAGGGCACATCGCTGAATCTCATCAAGACGGCACGTACCACCCGACCGTGCGAGTGTCTTCGCGCAGATAGGTCTGCGCCACGCGTTGCACGTCGTCGAGGGTGACGCGTTCGAGGCGTTCGCGGAAGGTGGTGTAGAGCTTCCAATCGCCGGCGGCAATGGCGTCGTTAAGCTGGGCGGCGATGGCGTAGGAACCGTCGCGGCTGTAGGCTTCCTGGGCGCGAAGCTGGTTCTTGGCACGCTGCAACTCGGCTTCGGTGATGCCTTCTTGCTGCACCTGCGCCACGACCTCGTAGAGGGCGGCTTCGACCTCTTCGTGCGCGCGACCGGGGCTTAAAAGCGCCAGAAAATAGAACAGGCCGGGGTCGCGCGCATTCGGCATAGAGGCCGTCACCTGCGCCGTCAGGCCCCGGTCGGTCAGATGCCGGTAGAGGTAGCCGCTCTTGCCGGCGGCCAGCACCTGCGCCAGCGCGTTGAGGGCGTCGGTGTCCGGGTGGAGGGCTTCGGGGGTTTTATAGGCAGCCATGAGCGCCCCGACGTGGCCGGCGGCCCGCACCGTCAGGCGTCGTTCGCCGCGCTGCTCCGGTTCCCGCGTTCGCCCCACCGGCTCCGGCTCCGGCGACCGCGTGATGGCCCCGAAATGCTGCGCTAACAGGCCGAGCGCCTCGGCCCGCTCGAAGTCGCCGACGATGGTGACGGTGGCGTTGTTGGGCCAGTAGTAGGTATCGTAAAAATGCCGCAATCCCTCCACCGTCACCTGCTCGACGTCGCTGCGCCAGCCAATCGTCGGGTGATGGTAGGGGTGGGCGATGTAGGCCATGCTCCAGACGGCCTTGTAGAGGTTGCGCAACGGCTCGTTCTGGCCCCGGTCGAGTTCGTTGAGGATGACGGTGCGCTCAGCTTCCAGGTCGTCCGGTGTGATGAGCGCCCCGCGCATCCGGTCGGCTTCGATTTCGACGGCCAGCGGCAGGTACTCTCTGGGCAACTGCTCGTAGTAATTGGTCCGGTCGATCCAGGTAGACGCGTTGACCTGCGCGCCAACGCGCTGGAGCATGTTGAACACGGACGTGCCGTTTTGCTTGTTGAACCGCTCGGTGCCTTTGAACATCAGGTGTTCGAGGAAGTGCGTCGCGCCGGTAAGCCCGGTGGCCTCATCGCCGCTGCCGACGCGGTAGGTCACCATCAACGTCACCACGGGCGCGGCAGCTTCAGGATAAAGCAATACCTGCAAATCGTTGCGCTTAAGCCGGTATTCCTCGATGCCGCCGGAGGTCTCTACAAAGTCGAACGCCTCAAGAATATCCTGGCGGATATTCTTAATGGGCGATGTGGGTGTCTCTGTCGCCATCTATGTTCGGACTGCCTTTTGTGAAAACAAACAAGCCGCCTCGGGCGAGACGGCTCGGTTCATACTGCAACGGGAAGAGGCGGTTTCACCCTCGAACTGATCCGCTATCCGAGTTCGGCATCCAGGCGACGATTGATCTCTTCGAGCTTGTCCTGGTCATATCCCCTTACAACTGCTGCTAGATCATCGGCAGCTTGAAGTGGTGGAGAAACAATCTCTTCTCCCTTTTCTAGATCAGAAATAACCAGGCGATAGTTGGGTACTCTTCTAGAATAGACACCAACAGCCACGGTGCCAGTAGTATTACCAGAGGTACCAGTATACACGAAGGTTGTATTGCGATTTCGGCGATTTCGGATATCCTCTAAGCTGAAACGTAAGTTTCCTATCTCAGAGGTATAAGTAGGCGCCAGCCCATCGATAGGAGAGGATGGCGTTGTTCTATGCCATTCAAGCTTGCCTTGGCGGGTCAAGCGCATTAAGCGGACGATGGTGCCTACGAAATCAGCCTCTTCTCTCATGGACTCAAGCGGTGTTTTCTGTCCTCTACGATATCGAGCGCTCGCCTGGCAAGATGGATGCTGTTCGCATAAATCTCGTCAAGCTTTTCAGGGTTAAGTGGTTTGTCACGTTCAGCGTCTCTGATCTTCAATCTCAACTCCCGAAACCCCCTCCCATAGTCAGTACCAATATTGCGCGCAATAGATTCCAGTGCAGCCTTCATCTCTCCAAGAACAGCTAATAATTCTTGCCTTGAGGGCGATGGAGCGTTGTTTTTTTCAGCGAGTTGATGGCGAACCTCCTCTAGCTGTTCAACCGCCACAGGCACCCTATAAATCAGCGCATACTGTTTCCACAACTGACGCAATTTGTAATAGACATACAGCGTGAGTATGAAACCGGCTAATGAGCCAAGATTAGCAAGAAATGCCAGAATGTTCATCTTTGTTGTTTGATCAGAATCCGGCAAATTCCCCTCTCTGATGGAGATTACTGGTCGAGAATATAACCATTCAACGAGCCATTTTGACCAACTCCCGAAATAAAATACGCCTCCATACCAAACCCTTTTAGATTTTTCCACCAGGAAAAATCTAATGGGCGTCCAACCAGTTATCCCCCGCGTTGACATCTACCTCCACCGGCACGGCGAGCGGCAGGGCGTTGGTCATTTCTTCTTCGATCAACCGGCGCATTGCCGGCTCCTCGCCCGGCGGCACTTCGAAGACGAGTTCGTCGTGGACCTGGAGGAGCATCTTGCTCTTGAGATCCTCCTCCCGCATCCGCCGGTGGATGTTGACCATGGCGATCTTGATCATATCGGCCTGCGTGCCCTGGATGGGCATGTTGACAGCCACGCGCTCGGCAAAAGACCGCTCGATGCGGTTGCTCGCGTTGATCGTCGGCACGTAGCGACGGCGGCCCAGGAGCGTCTCGACGTAACCTTTCTCGCGGGCTTCTTCGACGGTCTCGACGAGCCAGCGCGAGATGTCGGGATAGGTGCGCTGGTATTGTTCGATGAGTTCTTGCGACTCCTGCACCGAGCTGCGGAGGCGCTGCGCCAGACCCCACGGCGAGACGCCGTACGGAATGCCGTAGTTGACCTCTTTGGCTTTGCGCCGCTGATCGCGGTCTACGGCGTCGGGCTCGATGTGGAAGACGCGTGCCGCCGTGGCCGTGTGGATGTCTTTGCCGTCGGCGAAGTCTTGCGTGAGCGCTTTGTCGCCGCTCATCGAGGCCAGGATGCGCAGTTCGATCTGCACGTAGTCTGCCGCCAGCAGCGTCCACCCCTCGCGCGGGACGAACGCCTTGCGGATCTCGCGCCCCAGGTCGGTACGGACGGGGATGTTTTGTAAGTTTGGCGAACTTGAACTCAATCGACCCGTCGCCGCCACCGTCTGGTTGAAATCGGTGTGGACGCGGCCCGTTTCGGGATGGGCCAGATCGCCGAGGGTATCGACGTAGGTGTTTTTGAGTTTCGAGAGCTTGCGCCAGTCGAGCAGGAGGCCCGGCAGCGGGTGCTCGGTGGAGAGTTCCAGCAGCACGCTCTCTTTCGTCGACGGCTTGCCCTTGCTCGTCTTCGAGACGACGCGCAGGCCCAGCTTTTCGAATAAAACCCTGCCCAACTGCTGCGTCGAGCCGATCTTAAATTCCTCGCCGGCCTGCTCGTAAATCTCCGCTTCGAGGCGTTTCAACTCGGCGGCGAGGTGCGCCGAGATCTCGTTCAAGATGGCAGCATCGATGTGGATGCCGGTCATCTCCATCTCGGCCAACACGTAAATCAGCGGAAACTCGATTTTTTCGGCGATGTTTAGCAGGCCGTTTTTTTCGAGTTCGTCGTGCAAAATGTTGGCGAGGCGGAACGAGATGTCGGCGTCTTCGCAGGCGTACGGCCCCACTTTGTCGATGGGCACGTCGAGCATCGAAAGCTGGTTTTTGCCCGTGCCGATGAGATCGCTGATAGGGATCGTCCGGTAGCTCAGGTACTGGCGAGCCAGCGCGTCGAGGTTGTGCTCGGCTTCGGGGGCGATCAGGTAATGCGCCACCATCGTGTCGAAGAGCGTCCCCTGCACCGGCGCTTTGTGGCGGGCCAGCACCACCATGTCGTACTTCAAATTTTGCCCGATGATGGTGCCTTTGAACAACGGCCCTAAAACGGCCAACACGTCATCGGTCGAGGTGCCGTCGGGCAGCGGCGTGGGCACGTAGACGCCCTGCTTTTCCTTCCACGACAACGAAAGCCCCACCAGCGACGCAATCATTTCATCGACCGACGTGGTCTCGGTGTCGAGGGCGAAGCGGTCTTGCGCGGCCAGTTCTTCGGCCAGCACATCGAGCTGGGCTTTGTTGCGGATGATCCGGTAATCCACGTCGTCCGGATCGTACTGTTTGACCGCTTCGTACGGGCCGAAGTCGAAATCGAGCGACGTATCGTCGGCGCCGCCGAAAAGGTCGAACTGCTCGCCGGCGGCGGCGCGTTCCTGTGCTTTGCTTTTGAGCACCTCGCCGCTGTCTTCGAGGCGGCGGGTGAGCGTGCGGAATTCGAGTTCGCGAAACAGCGCCAGCAGCTTGCGCCGGTCCATCTCCGCACGACGCAGGGTGTGCCAGTCGAGGTCTACGTCGAGATCGGTTTTGATGGTGACGAGCTTTTTGCTCAGGCGCGCATCGTCGGGGTGATTGAGGAGACCTTCGCGGGCTTTTTTGCCTTTGATCTCTTCGGCATGGTCGAGCAGGTTTTCGACACTGCCGTACTCGGCGATGAGCTTGGCGGCGGTCTTCGGGCCGATGCCGGGCACGCCGGGGACGTTGTCGCTGGTATCGCCCATCAACGCCAGCATGTCGATAAACTGAATGGGATCGACGCCGTGTTTTTCGCGGAAGCTCTCGTCGGTGATCGGATCAAAATCTTCGCCGCGATGGGCGGGGCGAAAGATCGAGATGCGCCGGCTGAGCAGTTGTTGAAAATCTTTATCGGGCGAGACGATGACCACCTCCGCCCCATCGGCCTCGGCGCGGCGAGCCAGCGTGCCGATGACGTCGTCGGCTTCGACGTACGGTTCTTCGACGACGGGGATGTCGAGGGCTTCGACGATGGCTTTGATCCACGGCAGATTGGCCAGCAGGTCGTCCGGCGGCGGCTCGCGATGGGCTTTGTAGTCTTCGTACATCTCCGACCGAAACGTCTCGCCCGGCCCCATCACGTCGAAGACGACGGCCATGTGATCGATTTCGTGATCTTCGATGAGCTTGAGCAGCGCGTTGGTAAAGCCGTAGCTGGCCGAGGTGTTCTGCCCCTTCGAGTTGATCAAAGGCCGGCTGATGAAAATAAAATGCGACCGATAGGCCAGCGCCATCGCGTCGATGAGGTAGAGGCGTTTGGTGCTGTTGGTTTGAACTTCGCTCATGTATCAGGTTCAGCTTGATGTCAACGGTTGGAGGGGTGTTTTAGTGTTCGAGTGTTTGCGGAAAAGAACTAAAACACCATAACACCAAAACACTATAACACCCCGTCCTCAGAAGATAGGAAACGCCGCTGTCAACCCTGCGTCACGGCTCCTCGCCGGTGTCGAGCAGGTCTCCGGCGATGCGCAGCAGGCCGCGGTCCGAGCCGTAGGTGAGCTTTTCGAGCGCTTCGGGCAGGGAAAACCAGCCGATCTCTTTGACTTCGCGCGGATTGGGGGTGCCCGCCTGCCGGATCGGCTCGACCAGAAACCAGTGGACGGTCTTGCGAATCTGCGTGGTGTCGCTGCGGAAGATGTACTTGGTGGCTTTGAGCTTGCGTTTGAGGCGGCAGAGATAGCCGGTTTCTTCGCGGATCTCGCGGAGGGCCGCCTCCCAGAACGCCTCGCCGCGCCGGATGCGCCCTTTCGGGAACGTCCACACGGTCTGCCCGCGCCGCGTGCGGGTGCGGATCAAGAGCACGCGGTCGTGGTCGATCATCACGCCGCCTGCGGACTCCTGAAAGGTTATCCGTCCCATTGGTTAAGTGTTCCGGAAGAATAAGGCCGTCTCACACGTCGGACGGAACCACTCTGCTTCGGTTCTTTATAACCGGCGCGTATGTTCCAGCGTAGTTCGTATTGCGTACTGCGTGATGAAAGCGCTCCTACGCAATACGAAGTACGCAATACGAAGTACGAACTAAGCAGTATCTCCTGAGGCTTTCCCGAATACGTATCTCGCTATGACCTCCTCCTCGTCTGTGATCCATCATCCGGCCTGCGTGCTCGTCACCGGCGGCGCCGGCTTCATCGGGTCGAACTTTCTGCTGCGCATGGTGCGGCGCTATCCCAACGTGCAGTTCGTCAACCTCGACAAACTCACCTACGCCGGCAACTTGATGAATCTAACTGCGATAGAGGACGCGCACAACTACCAGTTTGTCCAGGGCGACGTGGCCGACGCCGCGCTCGTGCAAGAACTCTTCGCCACGCGCGGCTTCACGACGGTCGTCCACTTCGCCGCCGAGAGCCACGTCGACCGCTCGATCCTGGCGCCACTGGCGTTCGTGCAGACCAACACGATGGGCACCGTGACGCTGCTCGAAGCCGCGCGCCACGCCTGGGCCGACCGCGACGACGACCCCGCGCGCTATCGCTTCTTCCACGTTTCGACCGACGAGGTCTTCGGCAGCCTCGGTGATGACGGCTTTTTCAGCGAGGAGACGGCCTACGACCCGCGCTCGCCGTACTCGGCCTCGAAAGCCGCCTCCGACCATTTCGTCCGGGCTTACGCCCACACCTACGGCCTGCCCGTGAGCATCTCGAACTGCTCGAACAACTACGGCCCTTACCAATTCCCCGAAAAGTTGATTCCGCTCGTGATTATGAACGCCCTCCACGAGCGGCCCGTGCCCATCTACGGCAAAGGCGACAACATCCGCGACTGGCTCCACGTCCACGACCACTGCGACGCCATCGACGTGATCCTGCGCCGGGGCACACCGGGCGAGACGTACCTCGTAGGCGGCAACAACGAACGCAGCAACCTCGATCTGGTCACGATGCTGCTCGATCAGGTCGATGAAGTCCTCGGACGCCCGGCGGGTACCTCGCAGCAACTGATCACGTTTGTCAAAGACCGACCCGGCCACGACTTCCGCTATGCCATCGACGCGACGCACCTGCGCGACGCCCTCGGCTGGCAGCCGCAATATTCGCCCGAAGACGGCCTGCGCGCCACGGTAAACTGGTACCTCGACAACCAGCCCTGGCTCGACGCCGTCAACGACGCCTCCTACCGCGCCTATTACGAGCAGCAGTATGCCGCGCGGTAGATAGATCATGTATGGGAGTATGGGAAGGTTACTGATTTTAGATTTTGGATTGGTTGCCTAAAGAGACCAATCCAAAATCCAAAATCTAAAATCCAAAATTGAGAGCCTCCCACACCCCCATACTTTTACACCCTCAAGAAAAAAACTAAACCTTAAACCTCAGTGACAACCGAATCTACAACCCTCAAGGGCGTCGTGCTGGCCGGAGGCACGGGCAGCCGCCTCTTCCCGCTCACCAAAGTCACCAACAAGCACTTGCTGCCGGTCGGGCGGTATCCGATGATCTACCATCCGCTCTTGCGAATGCGGCGGGCCGGCATCACCCAGATTGCCATCGTGACCAGCCCTGAGCACATGGGCGACGTCGTCAACCTGCTGGGCAGCGGGCACGAACTCGGCCTGGATCTAACCTACCGCGTGCAGGATCAGCCCGGCGGCATCGCGCAGGCCGTCGGCCTCTGCGAAAACTTCGTCGGCGACGACCTCTTCTGCGTCATCCTCGGCGACAACGTCCTGGCCGACGACCTGGCCGAGGATGCAGCCATCTACCGGCAACAAGGCGGCGGCGCGCGGATCCTGCTCAAAGAAGTGCACGACCCCGAACGCTACGGCGTGCCGCGCTTCGAAGACGGGCGCATCGTCGAGATCATCGAAAAACCTGCCGATCCGCCGAGCAATTACTCTGTCACCGGCATCTATTTTTACGACAAGCAGGTCTTCGACTTCATCCGCAACCTCGAACCCAGCCGCCGGGGCGAGTTCGAGGTCAGCGACGTCAATACGGCCTACGTCAACGCCAGCGAACTGACCTACGGCATCCTCCACGGCTGGTGGGGCGACGCCGGCACGCTCGAAGGCTGGCACGAAGCCAACGACCTGGCACGGGATCTGACGTACGAGGAGTTGGAGGATTAAAGGTCATTCGCTTCGCTGTCATTGGCACGCTTCGCGTGCGTCAGTTGCGCCTACGGCGCGTCAGTGATTGTCATTGGTTGAACGTGACAATAAATGACAGCAAGCAAATGACCATGAATGACGTGAGCGAAGCGAACAATTGACGCGAACAACGTGAGCATATGAATTGGAAAGACGCCCCCATCGACGGCTGCCCGATTACGCCGCTGACGAAGTATACCGATGCGCGCGGCTGGCTCAGTGAGTTTTACCGGCACGATGAATTGACGCCGTCGCTGCATCCCGTGATGGGCTACATCTCGATGACGCACCCCGGCGTGGCGCGCGGCCCGCACGAACACCGGGATCAAACCGACCTCTTCGTCTTCTTCAACGGCGTCTTCCGCCTCCACCTCTGGGACAACCGATCCGACTCGCCCACCTACGGTCATCGCCAGGTGGTGGATCTGGGCGAAGCCAACCCCGCTGTGGCTATCGTGCCACCCGGCGTGGTGCATGCCTATCGCAACGTCGGCGCCAAAGACGCGCTCATCATCAACTGCCCCAACCAACTCTACGCCGGCGAAGGCAAAAAAGAACCCGTCGATGAGATCCGCCACGAAGACCTCGCCGAGTCGGTTTTTGTGATGGATTAGTTTTGAGTTTCAGGTTCAAGGTTCCAAGTTCAAGGTTGGAACTTGAGCAACTTTGAACCTGAAACCTTGAACCTTGAACCTGAAACTCAAACCCGTGAAACTCCTTCTTTTCGACATAGACGGGACGATCCTGAAGACGGATGGCCTGGGCAGGCGCCTGCTTGAAGACATGCTTGCCCGGCTGTGCGGCCGTCCGATATCGGCGGAACAGGTATCGTTTTCGGGGAAGACGGATCCGCAAATCGTGCGGGAGATCCTGATGCGAAACGGATTCTCGGCCTCGGAAGCCGACGCGTTGGCGCCCGAAGCCCTGGCCGCCTACGTCGAGACAGCACGCAAGGCCATCGCGCCGCGTCACATCGAAGTGCTCCCCGGCGTGCACGACTTGATCGATCATCTGGCAACCCGGGACGACGTTCAGTTGGCCCTGCTCACCGGCAATCATGAAGTCACGGCCTATTGTAAGGTCGAAGCCGCCGGGTTGGGTGGTTTTTTTCCGTTCGGCGCCTTCGGCAGCGACCACGCCGACCGCGCTGAACTGCCGCCTATCGCGGTGCGCCGCGCCTACGACCACACAGGCCACACCTATGCTGGAAAAGACGTCGTCATCATCGGCGATTCGGTAAACGATGTCTGGTGCGGGCGCGGCATCGGCGCGTTTGCCGTAGCCGTCTGCACCGGCTTCACCGACCGCGCCACGCTGGCCGCCCAATCCCCCAACCTGCTCCTCGACAACCTCTGCGACCCGGATCTCTTCCTGCATCACGTGATGAATCACGTCTGATTTTGGATTTTAGATTTTGGATTTTGGATTGTTATTCTCAACAGAATCGAGTAATCGAAAAAGCCGTAGCGGTTCTCGTCGTCGCGGCTTTTTCGATTGGTATGACGGCGCAATCCCAGACCAATCCAAAATCTAAAATCCAAAATGTATCAGTTCATCAGGCGAACCGTTTCAAGATCGACTCCACCGCTTCGGCGTAGCTGCTGCCGAAATGGTTGAGGTGGTTGATGAGGTGGTAGAGGTTGTAGATCTCGCGGCGGGTGTCATAGCCGGGTTCGAGCGGCCAGGCTTCGCGATAGGCCTCGTAAAAGCGGTCGGGGAAGCCGCCGAAGAGTTCGGTCATCGCCAGGTCGGCTTCGCGGTGGCCGTAGTAGGCAGCCGGGTCGATGAGGGCGGCCCGGCCTGAGGGTGTCACCAGAAAGTTGCCGCTCCAGAGATCGCCGTGCAGGATTGATGCCGGGGGGTGCTCCGGCAAGAGGTCGCCGAGGTGGTCGCAGAGGCTAACCAGGGCGCGCGTCCACGTGGAGGGCCAGCGCTTCAGCTCGCCGGCCAGCGCCATCTGGGCTTCGAGCCGGTTGAGCCGGAAGAAAGCAGGCCAGGTCTCGGCCCACATATTATGCTGCGGCAGGCGACCGATGAAATTGGGTTGATCGAATCCGTACCCATCCGCCGTGTGATGATGCAAAGCGGCCAGGCTTTGCCCGAAGGCTTCCCAAAACCCCGCGTCTTTGCTTCCCGTCTCGATCCATTCCGTCAACAAAAAACCGGGGCAGTCGTCGGCTTCGTCCTCGGCGGCCAGCACAGCGGGGATCACGAGCGGACTCTCGGCCTCGCGGAGCGCGCGCAGGCCGGCGGCTTCGGCGGGAAACGTCATCGCCACCGCGCCGCGCCCGTATTTGAGAAAAAAACTTCCGTCGTCAGTGTCGAGACGGGTGGCATTGGCAATACATCCGCCCCCCACAAACGACGTTCGGCGGATCGGACTTCCGAGATGCGCGGCTACCACTTCAGCAATGTTGGCGGGTAAGGCCATGAGTGTTTTAGTGTTATAGTTTTATCGTGTTTGAACAGGTGTAAAAGGCCCCTCGACACTTTGCGCTTTTTTGTGTAACCGCAAAGAGCGCGAAGAAGGCGCAGAGATCGCAGAGTGGCTTCTCCGCGCCCTTTGCGCCTTCTCTGCGACCTCTGCGGTTAAACCCCACGCTGTGCAATGTATCGCGCGCCCGTATAAAAGAGAACTAAAACACTCGAACACAAAAACACTCAAACACTCCGGAGATCATACTCCTCCACCAGCCGGTCGAGCAGGGCGCGGGCCGTGCGTTCGACGAGGGTGTAGACGTGGTCGAACCGGCCCTGATAGTACGGATCAGGCACCTGATAGTCGCCGGGATCGGGGTCGAGTTCGCGGAAGAGGCGGACTTTGTGGCCGTGGCGGTCGTCGCGGTCGAGGAAGAGCACGTCGTGGAGGTTGCCCTTGTCCATCACGAAGACGTGATCGAAGGTTTCGAGATCCTCGGCGGTGAACTGTTGGGCGTAGAGGCCGTCGAGCGAGACGCCGTGTTTTTGAGCGGTTTGCCGCATCCGCGCGTCTGCCGGCTCGCCGATGTGCCAGGCGCCGGTGCCAGACGAAGCGATCTCAATCCGATCCGCCAGCCCGGCCTCGGCCACCAGACCGCGAAAGACGCCGTGCGCCAGCGGGCTCCGGCAAATGTTGCCCAGACATACGAACATGATTCGGATTTTGTCGGGGGGGGTTGTGTTCGACGGCATCGATGGGGCGCGGGTTGGTTGCTGGTTGCGGCGTGGTCGTCACAAAATCCGAAAAGGGTTGGGGGTTCGCTATGGGGATTTCGGATTTCATCAAAAAGGAAAAGGGCCGAGCGTGGGCTCAGACCCTTTTCCCCATTTCCAAGAGGAAGCCGTAAAACGTAAGGGTGTTCTGGGAAAACGCCGAGACAGGCACCCTCACGTTTCACGCATCAACTCCCCTCCGGCACCTCGTCGAGCGGGCGGGGGAACTGGCGGAAGATCTGATCGCCGGGGCGGTCTATGGGCAACGTGTTGAAGCGTTCGTAGCGGCGCACGTCTACCCAGCGATGGCCCTCCATGAAGAGCGAGTACATCCGCTCGTGCAGGAGTTGATCGACGGCGTTGGCGGCGGTGAGCGTGATGCCGCCCAGACCGGCGGCGGCGCGCACGGCGTTGATGTCCGCCTCGGCGGCGGCCAGGTTGCCCAGACCGATGTTGGCTTCGGCGCGGATCAGGAGCAGCTCCTCATTCCGAATGATCGGCAGCGGCGCCGTCGAGTTCGACGAAACCGTCACCACCAGTGCGCTCGACAGGCCGTTGCCGGCAGCCGGGGCGGGGTCGAAGCTTGCATCACCCGAACGGTCGAAGATCTTCGACGTGTAGCGCTGATCGCCGGGTTCGGCCTGCGCCTTGTACATCGGATGGGCGCGTAGCTTGATCGACGGCGACGTCGGGACCTCGAAAAGCGGATTGAGGCGGTCGCCTGCTCCGGTGCTGTAGACGTGCCAGACGCCCGTGTTCATGTCGCCGTTGGCATTCAGGAACGAGTTGCCCAGCGCCGACAGCGCGGTGTTGAAGTCGTTCTGATAGACGGCCACGCGCGCCCGGAGCGCCCGGTTGACCTGCGCGAACGTACCGGGCGTATCGAAGCCGGCAAAGCCGCTCGTCAGGTTGAACGGGAAGGCCCCGCCGCCCGCCTGGAGTTCGTTGAAGCCTTCGTCGAGATACCGCTCGATTTCGGCGTAGGCCTCCGCCGGGCTGACGAAGGGCGTGTTGATGTCTTCGCTAAACTGAATTTTGATGCCGTTGTCGCCCATGTAGTTCAGGTTCAACAGCAACTGGTAGCCGATGATCGTTTTGGCGAAGCCGCTGGCAGCGCTTTGCTGCGCGCCGGAGAGATCGCTGGCTACCCGATCCTGAAGGGTGACGGTGTTGCGGATGACCCGGTAGCGCGAAGCCCAGGGCCGCAGCACGATGAACCCGCCGGGATCGAGCGGCCCGACGAAAAGTTCATCGACCCAGCGCGGGTCGGCAGGGTCGAAGTTGTAAACTTCGCGCGTGAGCGTGCCCGACGCGACGAGGTAGACGAACACGTCGGCGCGCATGGCCCCTTCGATGCCCGAGACGAGACTCTGGATCGTCACGTCGTTGGCGTTGGGCGCGTTGGGGTCGGTCACGTCCAACGAATCGCAGGCCGGCAGGCTCAGGCCGACGAGCAGCACCAGCACCAGACTCAACCCGCGATGTCGAGAGATTCTATATCGGTTCATAGCGTTCAAGCTCGTTGTAATGGAAACCTTTTTTCTTGTCATCCCGAGCGAAGCCGAGGGTCTCCCCAGTGGAAGAATGCCTCAGCGGGGGAGATCTCTCCGCTCGCTGCGCTCGGTCGAGATGACATCGTTGAGGTAGGGTTTAGAAACCCAGACCCACTTTGAAGTAGAAGCTCCGCGCCGATGGGAACGGGATCACGTCCACCGACCGGCCAATGGCGACGTTGCCGAACTGGCTCACTTCAGGATCGTAGCCCGTGTAATCGGTCATCACCCACAGGTTACGCCCCGACACACCGATGTCCAGGCTCGACACCGTCCCGCCGAACCACTGCTGCACGGTCGAACGCGGCACGTTGTAGGTGAGGCTCACTTCCCGCAGCTTGATGTACGTCCCGTCTTCGACGTAACGGTCGGCCACGCTCGGATTGCTCGTGCGGTCCATGCCCGATTGCTCGTCGAGGTCCGGTGTGGTGCCGCCGATGTCCGAGAGGAACCGGCCCAGGTTGATCACGTCGCCGCCCTGCTTCCAATCGAAGAGGAAGCTGAAGTTCAGGTCGCCCAGGCGGAGGTTGTTGTTCCACGACAGCGTGAAGTCGGGGTTTTCGTCACCGAATTCAGCTTTGTTGCCGTTGGCGTCGAGCCCGACGATGGTCGTGGGCGACTTGCCTTCCTGGATCTGATACTGCCCCAGCGACAGCGCAAACCCACCGATTTCGAACGGATCGACGTCGAGGCTGGTGATCTCAGACGAGGTCTTGCCGAAGTTGAAACGAGCGTTCCAGCGGAAGTTGTTCGTCAGCACCGGCGTCACGTCGAGGGCCACTTCGAAGCCCTGCGTGGTCATGTCGCCCGCGTTGATAAACTGCGTCGAGAAGCCCGACGACGGCGGCAGGCTGTTTTCGAGGATGAGATCCTGGATGTCCTGCGTGTAGTAGGTCAGTTCGAGGCTGGCCCGTTCGTTCAAGAACGCCATGTCGAGACCCACTTCGACCTCCTGCGTGATCTCCGGTTCGATGTCTTCGTTGCCGAGACGGCCCGGCACAGACACGCCGCCCGATCCGGCGATGTTTTCGGGCAGGAGCGAGGTGAACTTGGCCGCAAACAGCGGCAGGTTGCCCGTCCGTCCGAACGCCGCCCGCAGCTTGAACTCGCTGGCAAACGACCGCGCCGAATCCCAGAAAGGATACTCCGACAACCGAACCGACGCCGAGAGTTTGGGATAGAAATAGAACTTGTCTGTGTCGCCGATGCGGCTGCTGGCGTCGGCGCGCAGGCCGGCAGTCAGAAAGATCTTGCCGCCGACGTCCACCTCTTCCTGCGCAAAGAACCCGCGCTCGCGCTGAATGAGCCGGTTCTGCAACCCCTGCAAACTCGACGCCTGGTCGATGTTCTCCTGCGTCACGACCAACCCGCGCGCGATGATCGTCAGGTTGTTGATGTCGCGGCTCTCATACTGGAAGCCCACCGACGTGTTGAACGACACACCCGGCGTAGCCTGAAGGCGGTGGATGGCGCTCAAGGCGTAGTTGCTGCTCAGGCTCGTCGTCTCGCCCGCAACCGAGACCCCGCGAACCGCCGCGTCTTTGGCCTGCTCGAACTGCAGCTCCGGCGGCGAGACCACCTTGTGTTCGAGCGAAAAGAAGTCGGCGCCGCCCTGGAAGTTGATGTCCAGAAGCTGGTTTTGCGTCCGGATCAGGTTCCAGTTGACGCGCCCGGCCCCGATGACGCGATGGACGAGTTCGTTGTTCTTGAGCACGTCGATGGTGTGCAACGGATTCGAGCCCGCCGGCCCGGCCGGATAAACACCATTTGCATCAGGCCGCAGATCGACGAACGGAACCGTGAAGACCTGCGCAAAGCCGAGCGTGGTGCTGCCCTGGTTCTCGTTGCCGGTGATGCTGCGATCACTTTCCGTACGCGTAAACGTGGTGTTGGCGTTGATCGTCAGCCGGCTGTTAAAACGATGCTCGACGTTGATCTTGCCGGAATACTTCTCATAGCCCGTGTTTTTGACGATACCTTCTTCGTTGAGCGCCAGGCCGCTGATGAAGAACCGCGTATTCTGCGTGCCCCCGGAGACGTTGGCCGAGGTCTCGCTGATGAGGCCGTTCTCGCCATAGAGCAGGTCTTCATAGTCGATGTTGCCATTCTGCGCCAGCAGCGCAGCGCCGCCGGCCTGCGCCGCCTCGGCAGTCTCCGGCGTGAATTCGCGGAAACCGATCTTGTTGAGGATCTGGCTGAAGCCGAGTTGCTGCGTGATGTTGATGCGCGTGCGTCCCGGCTGGCCGCGTTTAGTGGTTATGATCACCACGCCGTTGGTGGCCTTCGAGCCGTAGATGGCCGCCGCCGAAGCGCCCTTCAACACTTCGATGGTCTCGATGTCGTTGGGGTTGATGTCGGCGATGCGGTTGGAGGGCTGGCCTTGAGGCCGCGAGCTACCTGCGCCGGTGGCCGCCGTCACGACGTCGATGCCGCTCTGGATGGCCGAGTTGTCCATAATCACCCCATCGACCACGTAAAGCGGCTGCGTATCGCCGGTGATCGTCGAGGTGCCGCGCAGGTTGACGTTGATGCCGCCGCCGGGCGCGCCGGTGTTCTGGCTGATGTAAAGCCCGGCAATCTTGCCGTTGAGCGCGCGTTCGAGCGTCTGCGCCGGCGCCGGCACGAGGTCTTGCGCCGAGACCGTCCCAACGGCATTCGCCAGGTTGGCCCGTTTAACGCTCGTCGCCACGCCGGTGATGACCACCTCGTCGAGGCCGAGGACATCTTCCGAGAGCGCCACATCGACCGTCTGGCCTGCCGAGGCGTTGCGTTCCTCCGTCTTAAAGCCCACGAACGAGAAAACGAGCGTGGCCGGAGACTGCGGCAGCGTCAAGCTGTACTGGCCGTCGATGTTGGTCGTCGTGCCGATGATCGTACCCTGGACACTGACGCTGACGCCGGGCAACGGATCGCCGGTGTCGGCATCAGAGACCGTGCCGTTGACGGTCTGGGCCAGGGCCGCACTCGCCCCCAAAACGAGCAGAATCAAGAGGGCAAGCCCGGTTTGGTAAAGAGATCGCATGATGATCGTCCGCTTGGTGATTGGGTATGGGATCGAAACAACAAAGGCCGCCGAAGACGCGCTATCTTGCGCTAAAATGCTAGCCTTCTTTTTTGTCTTCGGGAAATGATGAGTGGGAGCCGTAAAATGCTAGCTACCGAGCACGGTGTTTGCTTTTCCCGTGTCAACGGTAACTTTTCGCCGCTGAGCCGTTGGCTGACCTGTTCCATCTGGCGTCTGTATTTCGCACCGAAAAGATGCAATATACCGCAGGGCAGCATGCATTGCCCTAAATAAAGGGATTTGAGGCGGTGCGTTCAAGCCTGAAACAACGATTCCTTAAAACCTACTGCTCTTATCGAGGCTTTTTGAATGGAACGCGGCGCATACCCCATCGAACATTTTCATCCCAAACCCACACCTCGTATTATCCCCGCATGGAAAACGGACGCCCCATTCATAGCGTGAGCGACCTCGTCGGCGGCCTTAAGCAGGTGGTCGAGGAGAATTTCGGCGACGTGTGGGTCGAGGGCGAGGTATCTAATTTCCGGCGGTATCGGTCGGGGCATTGTTACTTTACATTGAAAGACGAGGCAGCGCAGCTACGCTGTGTGATGTGGAAAGGCTTCGCCCGGTACGTCTTCTTCGAACCGCAAGACGGCATGCTCGTGCGCCTGCACGGCTACGCGTCGGTCTACGAGATCCGGGGCGAGATGCAGTTCGTGGCCCGGTCGATGCAGTTAGCCGGCGAGGGCGCGCTTCAGAAAGCCTTCGAAGAACTCAAAGCGCGTCTGGAGGTCGAGGGGCTGTTTTCACCCGCGCACAAACGACCGCTGCCGCCCTACCCCGAAACCATCGGCATCGTCACCTCGGGCGACGGCGCGGCGCTCCACGACATCCTCTCGATCCTCCGGCGGCGCTTTCCGCAGGTGCGCGTGCTCGTCTGCCCGGTTCACGTCCAGGGCATGGGCGCCTCCGACGAGATCGCCGAGGCCATCAACACCTTCAACGACCTGCCACCGGGCGATCCGTTCCGGCCCGACGTGCTCATCGTCGGGCGCGGCGGCGGCTCGGCGGAGGATCTCTGGGCGTTCAACGAAGAACGTGTGGCGCGGGCGCTCTTCGCCGCCGAGATCCCCACGGTCAGCGCCGTCGGGCATCAGACGGATTATTCGATCTCGGATTTCGTGGCCGACGTGCGCGCGGCCACCCCGTCGATGGCCGCCGAACTCGTCGTGCCGGACCGGCGCGACGTCGCCACGCTCGTGGGCGGCCTCTACAGCTACCTCCACGATCAAGTTACAGGCCGCATCGACGGCGACCGCCAACGTATCCTTTCGTTGACAGGTTCGTATCGGTTTCATAAGCCGGTCGAGCGGCTCCGGCAAGCCCAACAACGCCTCGACGAGGTCACGGCGCGGCTGCATCGGAGCACGCAATACCGTCTTCAAAACCAACGCCAACACCTTGAAAACCTGCAACGTCGCCTCGACGCGCTCGACCCGCGCCGCCCGCTGCTGCGCGGCTACGTCCGCGTCGAACGCGACGGAAAAGCCGTCCGCGAGGCGGCGCACCTGAACCAAAATGATCAGATCATGTTACATTTTCGAGACGGAACGCGTCAGGCCCGCATCGAAGAATAAAAAAGTGCGACGTAACGGATCGTTTAAAAAATTCGTGCGTAGGGCAAGCGGCTCCCAAAAATGGGATTGTTAGCACGCCGCGCCGTATTTTCTCGACGCCCCCGGCTCCTTGCCGTCCAACCCTGTGCGTATGAGCTCTTCAACCGCAGAAATCACGTTAGAGCTGAACCCGGAAACCCGCCTCGCCGTCATCGACGTCTCGAAGCGGCTTTTTACGCAATATGGCGACATCCTCGCGCCGTTCCGCAAGCTTCTCTATTGCTCCTATCATACCACCGCCGGGTATCTCGAACAGAGCCTCTGCGCCCGCATGAACCACCGGCGCGAATCGGTCGAGGCGCTCGTGCAGTCGGCGCAGAAACTCTTTCCCGAAGGCGCCCCCTACCGGCACGACCAGATGGAGTTGCGCACGGAGTTGTCTGAAGAGCAAAAGCGCGTCGAACCCCTCAATGCCGACTCGCACCTGGCGTTCATCAGCCTGGGGCTGGAAAACTGCGTCACCTACGACAACCGCCCCGATACGCCGGTCTATTTTATCGATCTCGACGGCGTCTATCGCGGCACGCGGCGGCGGCGGCACACCACCGTCGTCGGCTTCAACAAGGCCGAGCGCGTCGTCGAAGACAAGCTTCACATCCCCGTCTCGAACCACGCCATCGACTCGGTTAATCTGAACGATCCGAGGCTGGGCATCATCGAGCAACTCAACGAGATGCTGGCGCGCTACGAGGTGCACAAAGGCAAGATCGTGCTCTCGCTCGAACCGGGCGAACAGCACGCCGGGCTGACAGTCAATGAATATGAGACGCTCTTGATGCAGCACGATCTGGCCGAGGTGCTGCGCAATCCGCTTCGGTTTATGGCCCAGAAAGCCGCCAACATGGTGCGCGATCCTAAAGCCATCCGGAGCAAGGCCAAAAACTACATGAAGTACGACCTCGTCCAACTCGTCAACGAGGTCATCGACACGCTCGGCCTGAACGAGTCGCTCGTCGAGCGTATCATCGACCGGATCGCGGCGGCGTCGGCTTCGCGGCGGCTGCGCATGAAACGCTCGGTGACGATGCTCGTCAATTCTTCGGACGACGGCGCACCCGGTTCCATCGTCCACGGCACCTATCAGAGCCCCATCCTGGTACAATGGCAAAAAGCCGAAGGCCAGGCCCGCCACGTCAACGTCCGGGTGGTTCGGTTTGAGTAGGCTCGCTGGCGCTCGCCTGTCATTCGCTTCGCTGTCATTGGCTCCCTGCGGTCGCGTCAATTGCGCCTGCGGCGTGTCATTCATTGTCATGGATCAAACGTGACAATAAATGACGTGAGCGAAGCGAACTAATGACGCGTAGCAAATGACGCGTGCAAAGCACGCAAATGACGGCGACCGCAGGGAGCCAATGACCCTCAAGGCGCGATGGGAATGCCGTCTTTCAAATCAATCGCAGGCAGTTCGAGCGTTTCACTCTCCTTCTGGATGAGAACTTTTCCGTAGAATGAGATCGTTCCTTTGCCCTGGCATGAGCCCGGGATAATCTCCTTGATCTTCGCGTCCTGGATCTTCAGGATAAGCCCTTTGAAGGCCAGCACCAGTTCGATGTTAATCTGTATCGCGCCGACAGACTGCTCGTTAATGACAATGTCTAGCTCCGGCGCATGCGTGGATTTGACTTCGTGCTGGGCCAGTTCGACCAGAACCACCTCCTCCGGATCGTAGTTGTCGCGGTCCAGATACCGGTTCAGGATGTTCGCCTGCGAATAGACCTTTTTTAAGGCCGGCGTCAGGGGTGTGTCGAGCAAGGCGTCGGCGTGTTGGGCGATCATACCAGCGGCGCCCGGCCATTTGATGGTACTCAACCGGCTGGAAGCCTCCTGTTGGATCTCCGCATATTCATCGCTGGTCATGACTTCGGCCAGCTTTTTCTTGAACGTGTCGACCTTGTCGCTACCGAAGAACCGGCGCAGGCTATCCTGGTCTTTCTGCTTAACCTCCATGGTTCCTCCTTTCTTGGATTAACAGATCTGCGCCGGCCTCAAGATGGTGTTGCCCCGGATCTTTGATGGGACGCAGGCGCATCTCCATCTGCACCTTGAACGGTTGGTCGCCGACAACCTGCGGCGTCCCCGGATCTGTTTTCGGTTTCACGACGAGTTCGGATCCGGGCACAAGCTTTTTCTCCGGCTCCGGCTTTGGCTTCGCGACGCGTTCTGGTCTGGGCGCAGGTTTTCGCGCGCGCCTTTTCTTTTTACCTCGCAAGATGAAGCCCCCAACGGCGAGGATAAGCAATACGCCGACGAGCAGAACCCACGGAAACGGGAGCGGCAACGAACCGGGCTGCGTCGTGGGTCCGGGCGACGCGGCTGCTCCCGGCGGGGCGGCAACGGTCATCAGAATAGGCGTGGAAGGAATAGCCTGCGCCGTATTCGGAAGCCCGCGCATTTCGACGCTCGCGTTGTAGGAACCGGGCGCGGCATAGGTATGCGTCACTTCGCGCGCCGGCGACCAATCCGACGTCTGGCCGTCGCCGAAGTGGAAACGGTATTCCACGCCCGGTTCGTCTGAGCCTCCGACAGCCGAGAAGACGACCGGATCTTCGGATCTGGCGTCGGGAGGCTCAGCGCGGATCGTGATGGCGGGCAACGGCCCGGCCGTTTCATCGGGCGCCACGGTGATCGTCACCGGCAGGCTCTCGGCAAAGACTTCGCCCTCCTGCATAAGCTGGACGGCAGCCTCGAACACGCCGGATTCCTCGTACGGTCGGGAAAACGTGGGATTCGCCGATATTTCCGGAGCGGGCCGGTCGGTAAAATTGAAAACGTATTCGACCGCCCCAACCAGGGAATCGACCGTGGCGGTGAAGGTGATGATTTCGCCGGCAGTGAGAACGTTCCGATCCGCCGTCAGGCTTACGTTCAGCGGCGCTTCTTCCCCGCCCAGTCCGAGACTCGGATCAAGGCTCGGATCCACGAATTCGGACGGCTCAGGCTCATTGACGGCGACTTCCACCGGCGGCCCTTCGGCGAAAACTTCTCCGTTCTGCTCAAGCACAGGAAAAGCCACGAATGCACCGGGCTGTTCATAGACGTAGACCAGTTCAGGCCCTTCTGATCGGCCTACATTCCCATCCCCAAAATCGATGACGTATTCGACCGGCTCGAACAGAGAATCGACGACGACGGTGAAGGTGATCGGCGCGCCGGCAAGAACGACAGGAGGATCGGCAATCAGGTTTACGTTCGGGGGCGCTGCTTCCCCACCCGGCACAAAACTCGGATCAAAGCTCGGATCTACGAATTCGGACGGCTCGGGCTCATTGACCACCACCTCCACCGGCGGCCCTTCGGCGATGACCTCCCTGCCCTGCTCAAGCTGAGGGAAAGCCGCAAATCCACCGGGCTGTTCGTAGACGTGGACAAGCTCAGGAGTTTCTGATCGGCCTACATTCCCATCCCCAAAATCGATGACGTATTCGACCGCCTCGACGGGTGGATCGACGGCGAAGGTGAAGGTGATCGGCTCGCCAACAAGAACGGTAGGAGGATCGGCCGTCAGGCTTACGGTCACCTCCTGCGCCTCGGCGCGGCTTGTCGGAAAGAGCGTGATACAGGCGGCTACTACCAACAACCACAGGGTCGCCTGTCTGAGTCGAGGTGGCCCGATTGTAGCCATCGTTTCCCTTCCTTCTATGAGCAGACAAACTTGCAAGGATAGTACAAATTTTTTTCCGCAAGCGGAAAAAAATTAAATCAACGACCGCGACTGCCCGCCGTCTACGTTGAGGCAGGCGCCGGTGATCAGGCTGGCGCGCTCCGAGACGAGGAACGCCGCCACGTCGGCAATCTCTTCCGCCGTCCCGAAGCGCCCGATGGGCAGGTTTTGCGCCACGAACGCCTTCATGCCCTCCGGATCGGCCTTGACGCGGCGGTCCCAACTGCCGCCGGGGAAACGGATCGAGCCGGGCGCGATGCAATTGACGCGGATGCCGTCGGCGGCCAGTTCGAGCGCCATGATCTTGGCCATGCTGATGAGCGCCGACTTGGTGGTGTTGTAAATAGACAGACCCGCGCCGCCGGCTTCCCGCCCGAAGATAGACGAGACGAAGAGGATGGCGCCGCCGCCCGACGCCTTCAGATGCGGGATCGCGGCCCGGCTGCATCGGATGTGCGCCTTGAGGTTCAAGTTGAGCACAGCGTCCCAGTCGTCGTCGGTGGTCTCGGCGAAGGGTTTGCGCCGGTTGCCGCCGATGTTGTTGACGAGAATATCGACCCGGCCAAAGCGCTCCAGGGTAGCCTCGACGAGGTGCTGTGCAGCATCGGCTTCCGTCAAGTCGAGCGGTAGCGCGAGCACGTCGGCGCCCAGGGCTTCGATTTCCCGGGCGGCGGCGTGCAGGGCGTCTGCGCCGCGCGCGCAGGTGGCAAGGCGGCAGCCCTCGGCGGCCAGCCCCAGGGCAATCCCCTTGCCCAACCCCCGGCTGCCTCCGGTGACGATGGCGACTTTATCGGTGAGTCCTAAATCCATGATGGCTCGGTTCGATGGCGTAGAAGACGAGGTCCGAATTTAGGAAACAGCGGGATGGATTTTGGATTTTAGATTTTGGATTTTGGATTGAGAGACTGTTTGGTAAGTAGGCCGGCAGGCGAGCACGAGAGATTTTCTCTTCAGCGGCAGACGACTTTTGAGATGCGTAGCAGCGCTACGGATCGAAAAAGCGGATGGCGATGAAGAGAAAAGATCCGTGCGCAGCCCCGGAATACTTACCAAACAGTCTCTGAAACGCCCAACCTGAAAAAAAACGACCCTCATGGCGAACCTATCCACGCCTTCGCTTCCCGATGATCTCACCTTCGAGCAGGCCTTGCAACGGCTCGAAGCGCTCGTCGAAAAGCTGGAAGATGACGAGGCAGGGCTGGAGGAGGCCTTGCACGCCTACGAAGAGGGCGTGCTCCTGGCCCGCTACTGCCTCGGACGGCTCGACACCGCCGAACTCCGCGTGCAAGAACTGGCGATGGAATAGTTTTTTCGCGCGCGAAAAAACTAAAACACTATAACACTTTCCTCGTTTAACGCCCGACACATTCGACGCCCCCTTTGTTTTCAACCCGGAAAAAATGACGTATTCGGACCTTTTTCCCACGCTGCCCGATGCGGCGCGTTGCTGGATCTACGTCGCACAGCGGCGGCTTACCGGCGCGGAGCAGCGCGCGCTGCTCGATACCTTGAACGCTTTCTTTGAGGGTTGGGCCTCGCACGGACGGCCCGTGCAAGGCGCTGCGACGTGCCTGGACGACCGCTTTCTGGTCGTGGCCGGCGCGCTTATGCAGGAAGGTGAGATCTCCGGCTGCGGCATCGATGCCTCGGTGCATGTCGTCGAAGAAGCAGCCCAGCGCCTCGGCGTGACGTGGGCCTCGCCGCTGCTCATCTTCTACCGGAGCGACGACGACACCGTCGTCAGCCTGCCGCGACCCACGTTCAAAAAACTCGTCGCCGACGGCACAGTGACCGCCGAAACGCGCGTCTTCGACGTGAGCCTGCCGACGCTCGGACAACTGCGCCGGGGCGCCTTCGAGCAGCCTGCCGGCGATTCGTGGCACGCGCGGATCTTCCGCATCCCCAGGCCGGTAGCCTAATTTTCGAAAGGGAGAAAGGGGGAAAGGGCGACAGGGGGATTTACTCGCCCCTTCTCCCTTTCTCCCTTTCACCCTCTCGCCCCTGCCCCGTGGCCTCTCCGACTGAATATTTCTCCGGCCTGCTGGCCGATATCAACCCGACGCAGCGAGAGATCCTCTTTGCCAGCCTCTTCCTGATGCTCTGGCTCGTCATCGGGACGCTCGGCTATGCGGCTATCGAGGGCTGGTCGTTGATGGATGGGCTCTACATGACCTTTATCACGCTGACGACCATCGGCTTCGCAGAAATCCACAACCTGAACACAGGGGGGCGTCTTTTTACTATTTTAATCGCGTTCGTGGGTATCGGAAGCGTGGCGTTTGTGGCGGCCCGTTCGGCGCAACTCTTGCTCGCCGGCCAGTTGCTTCGACAACGGCAAATGAAGCGTAAGATCAAGCATATGCACGATCACTACATTATCTGCGGATACGGGCGCATCGGCAAACGGGTGGCGGCAGACTTGCAGATCGCCGGCACGCCGTTCGTGGTTCTCGAACGCGATCAGGAACTCGTCACGGCCATGCAGCAGGCCGGGATCCCGGCCATGGCGGGCGACGCCGAAGACGAAGAAACGCTCCGGCAGGCCGGCATCGAAAACGCCCAGGGGCTCATCACGCTCTTGCCTGTAGACAGCGATAACGTCTTCGTCACGCTCGTGGCCCGCGAGCTGAACCCGCGCCTGTTCATCCTGGCCCGGACCAACCATTCGAAGAACCGCCGCAAGCTCTTGCAGGCCGGCGCGGCGCAGGTCGTCGCCCCGTCGGACGTCGGCGCCGACCGCATGGCGCAGGTGATCCTCCGCCCCAACGTAGACCGCTTTATGGCACAGGTGATGAAAACGAGCGACCTGGGCCTGATGATGGAAGAGGTGCCCGTGGAAAAGGGCGCCTGGCTCGCCGGCAAGACGCTGGCCCAAGCGCGCTTTCGCCAGCAGTTCGAAGCCATCGTCATCACCATCATCAAAGGCCTCACGGGCGAGATGAAATTCAACCCCGGCCCGAACGACCGCATCGAAGCCGGCGACATCCTCATCGTGCTCGGCAGCCAGGAGATGATCCATCGCCTCGAACGCGAAGGGTGTGTGCGGCAATGAATTTTGACGGTTGAACTCGGCCACAGGGCATCGGTATATCCTCGGTGTCGAAGCCTCCCAAGAGGTTTCCCTGTCAAAATTCATAATTTTGGTCTTTGCCCGAACCCCTTATGAATTTTGACACGCCAGCGCGGATAAAGGCTCAGGCGCATCGATCTTTCTCAAACCTCACCGAAGTCGCCAGTCAAAATTCATCTGGAAACTTGAAACGGGTTTTTTTCGTGATATAGACACTCCGAACATTCCCCTGACACGCAGAACGCCGCCCCGTTCCTCGTCATCCCGGATTAACCTACATCATGCCGATGCAGATTTCTTCGATTGCTTCCGCGATCCTGCGAGCCAGCCTGGTCTTTGCCCTCGTCTTCCTCGGCCCTGTGCTCTCGGCGGCAGCGCAAGGCGGTTACATCGACCAGGACGCCGTGGCCGACTTGCTCAACCGCCGCGCCGAAAGCCTCGACGACATCCCGGAGGTCTACTACCAGTATTACACGCTCCATAACACCCGGGGCAACAACGTCATCGCCCGAAACACCTTTTACAAGGTCATCGGCAACGGCGACGTCGATAAAGGGCGAGAACTGTCGGAACTCGTCCAGATGATCAACCGGCGGCTTATGCAAACCTACCATATCGGCGATACCCTCATCATTCCGACGAAGTTCGAACTCGATTTCCGGGCCTACTCGCCCTTTCCCCGGTATTACACCGGCGGGCGCGAGTTCGACAAATTGTTCATCATGGACAAGACGATCCAGGCTTTTGCGGCCTACGAGTACGGCCAACTCGTGCGATGGGGTATCATCAACACCGGCAACCCGGAAGAGTCGCCCACGCCCAACGGACGCTACAACTTCAACTGGCGCGAGGAATTCCGCGTCTCGTCGTTGAGC
>JANQES010000092.1 GCA_028278205.1 Rhodothermales bacterium | reverse complement strand
CCTCGAACACCGTCGATCACGCTGCGCCGCCCGCTCCGCCAGCGCACTTCGATCCGCAGCGAATCGGCCACGGCGCCGGCGGGTGTGCCGGCGGCGAAGACGACCAGCGCCTGGCTCGATGAGAGGTACTGCCCGCCTGCGGCGATCTCTTTCTCCTGATCCGGCCCCGCCCCACCGATGACCCGGATCGTCGCGCCGATGCCGTGGGTGTTGGGCGCCTCGCCACGCAGCCGCACGGCCAATCGCGGCGCCGAGGCGTCATTGCGATAGAGCCCCACCGCGCGATTGATCCGGTTGACGACCGCGTCGAGGTCACCGTCGCCGTCGAGGTCGGCCAGGGCAAGGCCGTGCGCGACGTCCGCCTCCGGCCCGAAGCCCCAACCATCGGGCATCGCTTCGAACGTCAAATCGCCCCGGTTGCGGAAGGCAACGTTTTTTAACTGAAGATCGGGGAATGACAACAACAGGCGACGGAACTGATCCGCCGTCCGCATCCTCGTCATATTCATCCGTTCCCATTCCTGCGCATCAGCGTTCTGGACGTCAAAGACGTGGCCGGTG
Organism: Rhodothermales bacterium; assembly: GCA_028278205.1. GTDB lineage: Bacteria > Bacteroidota > Rhodothermia > Rhodothermales > Bin80 > JANQES01. Next base: position 1,549 of record JANQES010000092.1, on the reverse strand, counting down.
GTGATCAGCATATCTTCGTAGCCGTCAAGATCTACGTCGACGAAGACGTTCGACCAGGACCACCCGGAAGCCGCCACACCTGCCGTGTTGGCGATCTCGGCATAGGTTCCGTCTCCTCGGTTCCAGAACAGCATGTTTTGCATCTCCTGGGGGCGGTTGTCTATCTCGCCGATGCGCGGCGGAATCGGGATCCGGGTGTTGCGCTGCGTCTGCCGCCGCCGGTAGTCGCGGCTGAGCATGTCGGTCAGGAAAAAATCGAGTGCGCCGTTGCGGTCTACGTCCGAGAAATCGACGGCCATGGTGGCATTGCTGGTTTTGCGCAGTGCCAGGCGCGACGCCATCCGAAAATGACCTTTGCCGTCACCGAGCCAGAAATGATCGGGGCTGTCAAAGTCGTTACAGACGTAGAGGTCCGGGTAGCCGTCGCCGTTTACGTCCTGAAAACGCGCCACGAGCGCCCACTCCCTCGGATCGTCTTGCAATGCCTGACCTTCTTCGTCGAGGAAGGCCCCTTCGGTGAACGGCACCGGCGTGAAACGGCCCGATCCGTCGTTGCGATACAGGCGATCCGGCTCTCCGATCTCCAGGCGCATCACCTGCGTGTCGATGGTTTTTACCTGATAATGCTCTTTGAATTCAGGCGCGATGACATAGGCATCCCCTGCTTTCTTGACAACCTTGTCCCACAGAATCTGATCGGGCGTGACGCTGTCTTTGAGAGCGATCCGTTTATAATTAGCCACGTAGAGATCCAGGTCGCGGTCGCCATCGACGTCGGCGAGGGCCATGGTGGTGCTGCCCCGGTGCGAGACGAGCCCGGCCTCGCGCGTCACGTCCGTAAACCGGCCCTTGCCATCGTTGAGAAAGGCGGCATTCGGCCCACCCAGCATCGTCACCAACAAGTCCAGGTCCGCGTCGCCGTCGAGGTCGGCCAGCACGGCGCCCGTCGAGGCCCGGCCTTCGCAAGCCACGCCCGCACTGTCTGTGATTTCTTCGAAGCGCCAGCCGCCGAGATTGCGATAGAGCACGTTGGGTTCTTCGAGACGCGCAATATAAATATCGACCAGATCGTCGCCGTTGACATCGCCGAGGGCCACGCCCGAACCGTGCATAAAGAAACGGTTTTTCACGATCTGATCTTCATGCACCCGGTTGACGGCGTCGATGCCGGTTCGGGCAGGCGGAAGCATTGCAAAGCCAGCGCGGCCTCTGGAAGGAACATCGAGTTCGATCCATCGATAGCCGGCCTCTTCGTGCCAGACGAACGTCTGCTCTGCACATCCCGCCAGGCTCCCCCAGGCCAGAATCAAGATGAGAACAAAGATTTTATTCATCCCGTGAGAGACATTCATCCTTCTTTCTCGTACAAAACGGTTATTTCAGCCGCCTCTGCCGGCACCGCGCCCTCCGTGTCTACGCCGCTCGGCCATCGGACCCACACGGCCTGAACGCCTTCCGGTTTCGCCATCAACAGCACCGGCGAGGCTTGCGACCAGTAGCCCGAACCCGCCGTCACCACGCGCGCCGGACCCAGCGAACCGTCGGCGTA
>JANQES010000091.1 GCA_028278205.1 Rhodothermales bacterium | reverse complement strand
GTGAGCAGCGCAATTACGACCTCTTTTCCTGAGTTTCAGACCCTTTCAGGGTCCTGTTGTCAAAGAATCCACCGCCTCAGGCGGTGGTAGTTCAGTGTTATGGTGTTTTGGTTGGAAGCAGAGAACTAAAACACTATAACACTTGAACACTCAAACACTTCACGATAATCGTGGCATCGGTCTAAGGAATTCCACTGCCCGTTTTTCCAGCGGAAGGCGATAGAAATCACGCTCGCAGCGCCAGCGGGCGAGGCGTTGGAGGGGCCAGCGGAGCCACGTGCGGCGGCCCCAGGCAGCCCGGTTGTAGAACTTGAAGCGTTCGATGAACTCGTGTTTTTCCGGCGTCACCCACGGCCCGGACGAGCCCACGAAGTCGAAATCCGCCCATTCGTCGAGCGATTGCGGCAGGCGATAGCCCTCGCGCGCGACGGCCTCGGTGATGGCCGAGCCGGGGTAGGGTTTGAAGTAGAAAACCGGCGTTTCGAAACGAGGGCTCATCGCGCGGAGGCGTTTGGCGAGATCCAGCGAGGCGCGCACGCTCTCGTCGGTCTCGTCTGGAAACCCAACGATGAACGGGAAGATGGCGCCGATGCCGTGCCGCGCGCATCGATCCGCGCAAAGAGCAACCTGTTCGAGCGTCACGTCTTTCTTCATCCAATCGAGCATCGCCTGCGAACCCGATTCGACGCCGATCAGCACGCGGCGCAAGCCTGAGCGCGCGAGCAGGGCAAACGCCTCCTCGCCGAGGCGAAAGCCCTGGTCGGCGCGCATAGTGGCCGTCCATCGGAACGAAAAATCGCGTTGCAAAAATTCTTCGGCGATGGCGATGACGCGCTTTTTGTAGGTGAAGAACGTCTCGTCCTGAAACGCCAGTTCGTCGAATCGATACCGCTGCCACAGGTCTTCGATCTCCTGGCCGAGGCGTTCGGGCGCGAGGGCCGTCCAGCCCCGGTTGTAGACGAACGGATCGGCGCAGAAAGCGCATCGCCAGAAGCATCCCGTCGAGGAGACGTAATCGAGTTGCCGCTGTTTCTTCAGCCCGAAGTAGCGCTCGACGGGGAGCAGATCGTAGTTAAGCGGCGGCAGATCGTTCACATCGATCATCGGGCGCGGCGGGTTCTGGATGATGGCGCCTTCGGCCCGATAGGCGATGCCCCGAAGTCCGGCCAGATCGCGTTCGTCAGCCAGCCGGTCCACCAGTTTGCGAAATGTCACCTCGCCCTGCGCTTGCACCGTCACGTCGATGCCCGGCTCGGCGAGGGTGTCGGTGGGAAAGAGCGACGGATGCCAGCCGCCCCAGACGACGGGCACATCGGGCCGGTACGCTTTGGCTGCCCGCGTGACGCGGAGGGCGTCGCGGATGGGCGCCCCCGTGAGCACGGTCACACCCAGACAGAGCGCGTCGTCGAGTTCGGCCAGCACCGCGCGCACCGGATCGTCCTCCAGCCGTCCATCAATAAGGCGCACGTCATACCGCGCCGGATCGAGGTTCGACCCCACGGCCACCAACGCCAACGGCATCGTGTAGAAGACCGCTGACGGGTTATAGAGAATTACCTTGTGCTTTTTTCCGGCCATTTCGCGTTGGAAGGGCCATTTTGGATTTTAGATTTTGGATTTTGGATTGGTCTCGTTCGACACCGTGATCTCAGAAGAAAAAGCCTCAGCGGTTTCAACCGTCGCGACTTTTTCGGATGCTAGATCCGTATCAGATCGACAATCCAAAATCCAAAATCTAAAATGGACTCGGGGTGGCGGCTTCGTTGGGAGTCATTAACACGGGTAGGGGTTCGATGCCTTCATGAGGAACCCTCGCCAGACGTTTCATCTGGAGGCGGGCCAGGGGCAGCGTGGCCGTGTGGTAGGCCATGACGGCGGCTTCGCGCAGGTGTTTTTTGCGAAGTTGAGCGGGCCGGCGGACGGCGCCGCGCAGGTGATCCCACGCCTTGCGGGCGCGAAATTCTTTGTGGAGCACCCGGTGCAGCTTGCGGTAGAACGCCGTCGTGAACGGCCCACGATACATCATGTCCAGATCGTCCGAGTCGATCCAGTTTTGCTTGGCGCCGAGTTGGGTTTTGACGGCTTCGTAAAACGGTGTGCCCGGCAGCGGGTACGACACCGAGACACCGATCTGATCCGGACGGCACTCGCGCACGAGCGCAAAAGTCTTGGCGATATCGCCCCGCGTCTCGCCGGGGTAGCCGAACTGGAGGAAGAAACCCACCTCGATGCCGGCCTCGTGCAGCCGCCGCGATGCCTCGCGCACCTGCTCGACGGTCGTTCCCTTGTCCATTGCATCGAGAATCTGCTGCGAGCCCGACTCGACGCCCGTCCAGACGATCTGGCATCCGGCCCGCCGCAGCGCGTCGATCTCGCCGTCGCGCAAGAGCAGATCGGCGCGGTTGAGGCATTTGAAGGGGAGGCGGAGGTTTTTTTCTTCGACGAGATCGGCCAGACGAGCCAGCCAGCCCGGTTTGATGCCCATCATGTCGTCCATAAACCAGAGATGATCGGGCTGATACTGATCAGAGAGCCACTGCATCTCGGCGGCGACGTCGTCGGGGCTGCGGGCGTGGTAGCGCTGGCCCCAGATGGGCTTGGCGCACCAGTTGCAATGAAACGGACACCCGCGCGAGGTGACCATGTTGATCGAAAAATAGCCGTACCGCCGGTGCCAGACGTCCTGATAGTGCGCGATATCGGCGAGGTCCCAGGCAGGCCACGGCAGCGCGTCGAGGTCTTTGAGCACCGGGCGCCTCGGCGTGAAGACGACCCGGTTCCGGGTTTCGGGATCGGGGAAGGCGAGGCTGCGGATGGCGTCGAAGGGCGTGTCGGTTCGTCCGGTGAGGCGGTCCATCAGTTCGCCCAGCGTCTCTTCGCCCTCACCGACGAGGATGAAGTGGGCGCCGCGCGCGAGGTAGTCTTCGGCGTGGTCCGAGGCATCGGAGCTACAAACGATGACCGTGCAGCCACGCGCCCGCGCCATATCGATCATCGTCATGGCAGCCTGGCGCATGCGCAGCAGGCACATCTTCGTCAGATAGTTGAAGTTGTCTTCGTAGAGGACGGCAAACCGGGGCTTTTCGCGGTCTAACGCCTGTGCCCATTCCTGCTCCGATTCGGCCAGCATCGCATCGAAGAAGGCGACGTCGTAGCCGCGTTGGCGCAGGTAGCCGGCGGCATAGAGCGCGCCCAGCGGCGGGTACGGCTGCATCGCCTCCCACAGCTTGGGATCGAAACGCAGGTAGTAGGCCTGGCCGAAGAGTATTTCGCTCATCTCGAACTCTCGAAATAGGACGACCCTCGGTGCTGGTATTGACGGGGTCATCGATCATCAGTCATCGGTCATCAGTGAGACTTTTTCTGATGACCGATGACTGATGACTCATGGCTTGCTTGGGGAAGGCGCTTCCTTTTTTCCTCGTTTTGAGCCGTTGGAGACAGCCACCCCATAATCCTCCGCGAAGCGGCTTTCCCAGTCGTAGACGCTGCGGGCGGGTTCTTCGTGGGTGAAGGCAAAAAGCTGGTCGAGGGCGGCGTCTGGGATTTGCGGGCCCAGCCGCTGGCGCACCCGCTCGGTGAAGAGCCGGTGGATCACCCGCGCGTAGCCGCCTTCGGGGACGGTATAGCGGTTTCGTTGGTAGGCCGGCGCGAGCCGGTGCCAGGGCCAGCCGGCGCGTTCGGCTCGTCTTCGGTAGAACGTCACAAAGAGCCGGTGTACCAGGCGGTCGAGGGTGTCGCCGAGGCGTCCTTGCAGCGCGCGTTCGAGGGCGCGTGTATACCAGGGCCGGTTGGGGGGGAGCAAGGCCTGCGCCCGGTCCTCGGAGCGCGCGTGTGGCAAAAAGTCGTGTACCCACGGATTGGCACGCACGAAGCAGCGATAGGCGTCGCTGCCCCAGAGCGGCACGGCCTGCGTCACCTCGTGCGCCGTAAACAGGTTGCCGTCTTCGATGTCGAGGGCGTTGAGGGTCAGGATGTAGTTGGGGCAGAGATAGCGCGGAAAAAGACGCGGCAGCTTGCTCGTCAGCTTCGAGAGCGGGACGATCCACGCCCGCGCCAGCCACAGCCGGTTCGGGGCTGTGATGCAGAAGAGATCGATGTCGCTCTCCGGCTCGGCGTTGCGCAGGGCCAGCGAGCCCGATACGGCCACCATGCGCACGAACGGCACCCGCGCCAGCCATCCGGCATACCGATAGGCGGCGGCCCAGAGCGTCTTTGCAGCCTGCCGGCGATGTTCACGCACAGCCGCCAGGTCTTCGCGTCCTGTCCACGTCAGATAGCCCTGCGTGGCCGTCAGATACGGCCCGGTGAGCGCCGCGACCGCGCGCGAAAAGGCGACCCGGTTGCTCGCCGTGTGGACGAGCCGCCGGTAGAGTTCATCGCGGGTCAGCGGGTAATCGAACAGGTCGGCGTAGAGGACCGTCAGCAGGATGGCTTGTTCGAGATCAGACAGGGCGGGCGCACTCTGGCGGGCAAGCCGGGGCACTACGTCCGGGCCGTACAACGGAGGAGAGGGCATCGCAGACGGGGGCTGGTAAGAGGCTAAGGGCGCGACGAGAGATACTTTTTGAGTTTGGCCGATGGCTGTTGTCGGATAATCGAAAGTAGCCACGCAGCACAAAAACGCGAACTGGAACACGGGGTATGGTATCCCTCTGTCCATTGTTTTCCAAGGATGTTACAGCCCCGGCGCTCCGAGGTCAACGGCGCGTGTGTTCTCATCCCAGGTGTTCGTAAGCTGGACGGGATGACTAGTGGCGTCGTCGAAAAAATAGATTCAGATTCGATCTTTACAACGCACTTTTGGACGTTGACGATGCGCCCACATCCCCACACGCCCATACCCCCATACAATAAATAATTATCAACTTATGCCTCGCGAAGCAGGTTTTACATCTCCCCATTTTTTTGTGTAAGATGATGCTTGAAACGCCTTCTCCAGACAACACAAAAAACCATGGCTCAATACGCCTACGTCGTCGCTCGGAATACGCGGGCCGGCATTCAACTAGAGATCGATAAAGCCCACGCTGAGGGTGGGGGGCTCGTCTTTTTGCCCCGTGGCGTCTACCTGCTCGACGGCGCGCTCCGCCTCAAACCGAACGTACACCTCACCGGTGTCGGCGAACGGACTGTGCTGGCAGTCGACTCGGAAGGAGCGGATGCTGTGGATGTCAACCTCATCGAACTCGACAGCGGCGACGAGGCCGTGCCGCACGACATCGAGATCAGCAAACTCTACATCCGGGGGCCGGGTGTGAGTCCGGATATTTCGCAGGAAGCGGCGAGTGCTCTCGGCAAGGGCTGTGGCATCGTTTCGTGGCAAGTGGAAGCCCGAAACATCGTCGTGCGGGCCTGCCGCATCGAGAATACCAGCGGCTGTGGCATCCTCTTCTATACCCAGAGCAACGACCAGCGCATGGCGGGCATCACCGTCAAAGACTGTCATCTCTTACAAAACCGCCGGCCCGGCGAGTCGGGCCGGCCGAGCAGTTACAAAGACATCTTTTTCTACGGCCCGGCCTTCGAGAACATCCGCATCGAAGACAACGTCTGCGTCTTCACGCCCAACGCGTCGAGCCGCTACGGCAACGATTCGGGCATCGCGTTCGTCTATCACCGGCGCGGCGACGGCGGGTACGTGCGGCATACGCGGCTGACGGGCAACATCTGTTCGGGCCATCGCCGCCACGGCCTGATTACGAGCTATGCGGAGATGGAAGACGACGGCGTCTTCGTCTCAGGCAATCGATGTGAGAACAACGGCTGGGTGGGCGTCTACGTCAACACCGCCGTTAATTATACGCAGGACGGACGCCTCGTCATCACCGGCAATTATTGCTGTAACAACGGCTTCGGCGGCAGCGGCCAACCCGACCAGGGCGACGCGACGATCCGGGGGGGCATCGTGCTGGGCGCAGCCTACAACGCCGTGGTGACGGGCAACATTTGCATGCACAACGGCGAGCCGGGGCCGGTCTTCGCCCAATACGGCGCCCGCGCCGATGACGCCGCCGTCCATGCCGCCGGCATCCGCGTCCGAGGCGTCGAAAACATCATCCAGGGGAATCTGCTCAAGGGGAATAAAAACGCCGGTCTCGCGATGTGGCCTGGCAAGGTGAGCCGCGTCTCGATCACCAACAACCGCGCGGTGCAAAACGGGCAGCACGGCATCGTGATGGCCGGCGCCTCCGGCGAGGAGGCCCGGCAGATCGTCGTGACCGGCAACGTGTGCGCCGAGAACGGGCAGCACGGCATCCAGGGTTTTTATACCGACGGCGCGCTCGTGGCGTCGAATTATATCTTCGACAATGAAAAGGATGATTTTAATCTCGCCGGCAGTGCCAAGCGCATTCGGATGGAAGGCAATTTTATCGACGCCGAGGAGGCCGATGTGATCGAGCCGCCCCAACCCGTCGAAGCGAAGCCCGCCGGGGCGAAGGGCTATAAGAAGTGGTGAGCGAGGGAATGGCCAGTGGGGATTTTGGGGAATGGCCAGTGGGATGTGGCCAGTGGGGATTTTGGGGAAAGGGTGAAAGGGGGAGAGGGAGAATGGGAGAGAGGGAGAAGGAGAAAAGAAAAAGGCGACCTTAGCCGGTGGGCCGTCTCGAAATCGAAGATTAGCTTCGCTCAGTCACTTCGTTCGTGTCACGAAGTAAACGGAGCGCAGGCACGCGACAAGGAAAATGTGCTGTTTGAGCGACGAAGCAGCGCGTTTCAACGTTGAGCGCGTGCCGTAGAGACGTTACATGTAACGTCTCTAAAACATGGAACGTCTTTACACGGCCCAGCGGGTAAAGTCTTGATCTTTTGGTCCTTTTGGATCAAGCCAAAAGGACGAACAACCGGGATCATGTCACCACGCCGGGATCAAGCCAAAAGGACAACCAAACGCGATCATACCACCACGCCGGGATAAGATGCATCCATCAATATCTCCGTCACGGTACTTATTTCCTATTTATGCCTTGATTGAACGTAACGTGTACTGTTTATTAGAACATCGCCTCGACATCAGAAATCATTTCACGCGTGTGAAATGTCGACCATTCTGCAATCGACGTTCTGCGGTTCGATATTCAAAAAGCATCCGCTATCAAAATGACCACCGCTATAACTTGACACGGCCCCTCTATCCGAATCCAGAATGAAGCGCGTGATCATACTGGCAGCGCTGATGACGTTGCCTTTGCCACTGGCCGGCCTGTCGCAGGACGCCCGGGTGTATCAGCCGGTCGAAGTCACCTTTACGTCTTCTACGACGTACGACAATCCCCACCGCGACGTCCAGGTGGACGTGTATTTCACCGGCCCCGGCGACCGCGAGATTCAGGTAGCCGGCTTTTGGAACGGAGGCCGGACCTATCAGGCTCGGTTTGCGCCGCCCGAAGCGGGCCGGTGGTCGTTTCGGACCCAGGCCAGCGACAGCGCCAATGGCGGCTTGCACCATCAGGAAGGCGTCATCGACGTGGCGCCCTATACCGGCGACGACCCGTTCGCGCGCAAAGGATGGCCCCGGCTCTCGGACGACCGCCGCTACTTCGTCTATGACGACGGCGACCCCGTATTTCTGCTGGGCGACTGGGCCGCTGAGATGGTGTGGAAGTCCACCGAGCAAGAGGTGGATGTCTACCTGGCCGACCGCAAGGCCAAAGGCTTCAACGTGATCTACGTCGTGGCCATGTCGCATATGTACATCCGCCCGCGTGGGGTCAACAACCGGCAGGGCCAGCCGTTCGTGCTCAACGAGGACTTCTCCCGGCTCAATCCCCGGTATTTTGATTATCTGGATCGAATCGTCGAAAAGGCTAATGAAGCCGGCATCATGGTGGCCGTCTTTCCGCTTTGGGGCCGGATGATCGAGTTCGTGGCGGAAGAACTGGGCTACGGGGTTCCGGTGACGGTGGAGGAGGGCTTGCTCTGGGCGCGTTATATGGGCGCGCGCTATGCCGGGCACAACGTCATGTGGATCGTGGCCGGCGATTGGAAATATGAGGACCCGGAGCAACAACAGTACTGGGCCGAATTCGGACGAACGCTGCAGGCGGCCAGCGGCGCGATGCACCTGACCAGTGTACACGCGTCGGGATACAGAGGCTCGTTTCTTTATTATGGGATGGACGATGAGTGGCTGGACTTCCATACCTATACCGCCGGCCATTACGCCGAAGCTTCGACCTACACCTGGCTAGGCGCCCAAAAAGGCTACGACGCAAGGCCCGTCCGGCCCGTCCTCAGCCTGGAATCGAACTTCGAAAACCTGTTTCATAATTTCTGGCTTCATCACGAAGACACCACGGGCGCCCGGCGTATTCAAGCCGAGCACGTGCGCGCGGCGGCGTATCAGGGCATCCTCTCGGGGTCGCTCGGCGGTTTTACCTACGGCGCCAACGGCATCTGGCAATGGTCCATGCCGTGGCTGATGAGCGGCTTCGGCGCCAACAGAACGGCCCTCGAAGCGCTCCATTTCCCAGGGTCCAGCCAGATGACTGTGCTCAAAGATCTGATGCAGCGTTATGAGTGGTATACCCTCAGGCCGCTGCCCGAATTGATCCTCCGGGCAGAAACAGAGACCAACCTGCCCGTGGCCGGAAACTTCACGCGCATGCTGGCCTACTTTTCCCCGCGTACCACCTCGGCCACGCTCGACCTGCGCGTGCTGGGCTCAAACCCGACGTTCACCTGGGTCAATCCCTCGAACGGAGAAAGCATCCCTTTTTCCAACAAGGGCAAGGGCGGCGGCATCTTGAGCCTGCAAGCACCTGACGACAACGACTGGCTATTCGTGGCAGAACGCAGCGCCGATGTGCTGGCATCGATTGATCTTGAACCGTCATTTCTCAAGGTTTGGGCCAACAATGCGCCGAACCCTTTTACCGAACGCACAACGTTGTATCTGACCGTGCCCGAACCCGGCGTTGCGGTGATCTCGGTTTTCGATGTGCTGGGCCGGCGAATAGATCGACAGGAAATACGAACCACTTTCATAACCACCCAGGCACAACTGAGCGTCCCCACAGCAGGCCTGTACGTGTATCGGGTCGATTTCGCTGCCGCGTCGGGCCGGACCTATCGCACTCAGGGCACGATGATTAGTCTCTAAGAGGTCGTTTGGGGTCTTTAATTAAGTCGAGAAAAGCCCTGCTCGTTTTGCTTTTTATGAACGGTCATGAGTCATGGGTCACTGGTTTCTTTCTCATGACCCATGACCAGCCGTTAAAAATGTGCAAGAATCACTTCGGCTCAGTAATCCACTTTTCAGGAATCACCAAAAAAGAACCAGCCGAAGAGTGCAGCGGCGGCCTGGCCGCGCTTTCGATAGGCGGCGGCGCGCTCAGGGCGGAGGCGAGCCAGGAGCGGAAAGAGCACCGCCCGCAGCCCGAAGCCGAGCGCGCCCGTAGCCCGGTACCAGGCAACGAACCAGCGGCTGTGGTGGCGACGCAAGAATTGCAGCGCGCTGCGTTGCTGCACGAGTTGCTGCGCGGCGTACGTGTCTTGCGTGCTGGCGCCGCCGTAATGCGTGATCTGCGCCGCGCGGACGAAGTAATTCGTGTAGCCCGCCTGCTGCAACGCGTAGCACAACTCGGCCTCTTCGGTATACATGAAGTACGACGCGTCCCAGCCGCCCACCGCGTCGAAGGCCTCGCGCCGCAGCGCCAGCGCACAGCCGTTGACGATGTCGACGGGCTGCGTCGTCGAAGGAATCGCATCGTCGCGGCGGTCTTTGCCGCGCAGCAGCGAGCCCAGAGGCAGGTGGTGCCGCAGAATACGCCGGGTCGTCGGAAACGACGACGTGCTCGGCTGGTCGGTGCCGTCGGCGTTGAGCACGTGCGGGCCGATGGCGCCGGCGTCGGGGTGGGTCGTCAGAAAATCGTAGAGCGTGCGGATGGCGTGGTTGTGGGCGAGCGTGTCGGGGTTAAGGAAAAACAGCACGGTGCCCTGCGCGCGGGCCGCGCCCTGGTTGTTGGCTTTGCTGAACCCGGCGTTCTCGGTGTTGGCGATGATGTGGACGCGCGGATTTTCGGCCTCCGGAAACGCCGCCCGCAACCGCGCCGCGCTATCGTCCGGCGAATCATTGTCCACCACGATCACCTCATGGGCCAGATCGCCCGCCGCCGCCAGCGCCGCCTCGACGGCCGCCCGCGTCAGGTCGAACGTGTTGTAGCTGACGATGATGGTGGAGCAGTCCATGGGTGATTTTGGATTTTAGATTTTGGATTTTGGATTTTGGATTGTTTACTTCAAGCCAATTTACTTATCGAAAAAGCTGCTACGGTTAGGACCGTCTCAACTTTTTCGATTATTGAAAACGAAGCAGACCGCACCCAATCCAAAATCTAAAATCCAAAATTCACTTTCTCCAGGATCGTCAGGCCGCTGCAGCGGGCGTGGTGGCGGATGATCCAGCCGGGTTCGACGTGCGCAAAGTCGATCTGTTCATTAAACGATTGATCGAAATACTCCTCCAGGGCGCGCAGGACGCCCCGGTCGTTGTTCCAGCCCTGCCCGATGCTTTTGTCGTCGCGGGCATAGACGAGGCGCTGGTTGGTGTCGTGGAAGAAGACGAGCGCCTGCGGGGCCAACAGCGGAAACCAGGCGTCGATCTCTTGCACGGTGTGTTCGTAGATATGGCTCGTGTCGATGAAGAGCACGTCGATCTGTGTGGGGAGGTTGCGCTCGGCGCACCACGCCGGGAAACGCGGCGCCAGAGCCACATCGTCGCTCTGGATGAAATGCCAGTGCGGGTAATCCGACGCCTCCGCGCAGTCTTCGATGTCCACGCTTACCAGGGTCGCCTCGCAGAGTTGAGCCACGCGTTCGAAGACGAAGGTGCTCGCGCCGCGCCGCACGCCGAGTTCGACGATCAACCGGGGCCGCACGCGGAGCGTTTCGACGAAGAGCCGGGGCAGGTGTTCGTTGATGTCGGAGCGTCGCAAGGCGTACCGGCGCACCTCCTCGAAGGCCGCGATGCCCGAAGGCCGCGCCGGCGAGGCCGGCTTGCCGCGCAGCCCGTTGTAGAGCTTCACATACCCGTTGAGCACCCGCTCGCGCATAACGAGGACGGCTTTCCAGGGATCGCGTATCGCCTTTTTAAGATTCGTCGCCAGAGAGGCCATTGAGTGGTTTCTTTGTTGAATTCGATAGAAAAAGGGGGATTTTAATAGCGAATAGTGAATAGTGAATAGTGAATGGCGAATGGTTAATGAGGCAACTCATTCACAATTGGCCATTCACTATTCACCATTAGATTCACCCTTTCTCCCTCTCCCCCTTTCTCCCTCTCCTGTACCGCGCGCTCATTGCGGCGGTGATGCCTGCCTGGGTGAGCAGTGTGGCTACACACGCGCCGTAGAGCGAGTAGAGCGGAATCAGCACGCCGTTGAGCGCAATGTTAAAGAACGCCGCGATGCCCAGCATCCACGCCAGCGCTTTCTGGTCGTCGGTGGCGGTGAGGGCGGTGCTGAGCAGGTAATTTACACACGCAAAGGGAAACGTCCAGATCAAGACCCGGAGCGCGTCGATGGCCGGGGCTGCCGCCGGGTCGGGGTCCATCAGCGTGATCACGAACGGGGCGGCCACGAACAGCGCCAGCGTGAGGGCCGTGCTGAGGGCCGTCACACTGCCGATGCCGCGTTTCATCAACCGCCCGAAGGCGTCCTGCTCCTGCGCGCCGAAGAGGTTCGAGAGCCGGGGCAGAAAGGCCGCCACGATGATGGCCGGCAGCAGGATGAGTGCTTCGAGAATGCGGAAGGCCAGACCGTACTGCCCCGCCGCCAGCTCGCCCTGGATGGCTTCGAGCATGACGCTGTCTGTGCGGAAATAGAGCATCACAAAGATGCTCGCCAGGCCCAGCGGCAGCGCCTGCGGCAACGTTCGCCGGAAGAACGCCCGGTCGATCAGGTCGCGGCGGAAGGCGGTGAGGCGGTAGGTGAGCCAGCGCACGTTGCCCATCAGCGTCAGCGTCATGCCCAGGGCCATGCCGCCGAGCACCCAGGCCGCGCGCGGCTGCATCAAGAGCAACGCCGTACCCACGCTGACCACCACGATCTTCTCCAGAATGATCGAGACGGCTTCGTAGCGGAGCAACTCGAAGGCGCGATAGAACGCCCGGCAGTATTCCGTCAGGTTGAGCGCAAAGCCGTAACACGCGGCGAAGCCGAGCGCCAGCAGGTCGTCGTTGCGATGGCCCAGGCCCAGGCCGATCAACAAGACCAGCCCCAGGCCCAGCGCGCTGGTGATCATGCGGAAGGTGAAGAAATTCGAGAAAAACGTCGCGGCCCGGTTGCGGTCGCGCGCTACTTCGCGGATCGAGAACTGGGAGGTGCCGAAGTTGATCAGGCTGCCGACGATGCCGGCCAGCGCCAGCGACGCATTCATGACCCCGTATTCGCCCACGCCCAGAATCTGCACACACACCGCTGTGATGAAAATGAACCAGACAGGCTTAACCACCGCGTTGCCGACGCCGAGCCAGGTGATGTTCTTAAGAATGCTCGCGGCCATTCGGTTGAGACGGTGGGTGTTTTTTGATGTGTTGATGTGCTATCCCTTGTACAAGGTGGTTTCGAGACACGTCCCGTTCGAAGGGCGAGGAGCGAAGGGCGATTTTCGGATCTCGCTCCTCGCCCTTCGCTCCTCACCCTCCTCACCTTGCTCTCTGGCGCTGCGCTCTACCATCTCACGCCTCCTCGACCTGCGAAAACCGCTCCGCATACGCCAGGCCGCCGCTGGCGAGGCTGCCCCAGAGCGCGATCATCAAGGTGGCGTCGGAGATCAAGAACGGGTTCGAGGTGTTGGCCACCAGCGCTTCGCCGATCAGGCAGAGGGCGGCGCTGAGCCCGGCCAGGCGCAGCAGGCGCGGCGCCGTCTGCATCCGAAACAACCGCACACCGTTCCAGATCGACCGGCCCCAGAAATACAGCATCAACCCCAACCCGACGAGGCCGAATTTAAACCACAACCCCGCATACCCGTTGTGGACGAACGCCCACGCGCGGGTGGCATCGACCGTGATATTGAAATACTGGTACGGTGCGCCCACTCCATGGCCCAGGATCGGGTTGGTCTGGATCCGCTCCCAGACAGCGGCGGTCTCGTAGAACCTGTTGACGAGCGAGACATCCGACGTGATGGCCGTGCCGAGCGACGAAAACCGTTCGATCACCCCGCCGACGATGGTGGTCATGAAATCGGCAAACAACAACAGGCCCAGCAAGAAGACGACGGCCATCCCGCCGAACATTAGCAGCAGGATGCGGCCTTTGCGGCGACGGTCTGTCAAGACGAACAGCGCCATGCCGCCGAGCAAGAACGCCGCCCAGTAACCCCGGCTCTGCGTAAGGATCAACCCGGCGAAGACGATCATGAAGCAGCCCAGCAGCACCACGCCGGTGTGCCATCGGCGGGCGTAGAGCAGCATCACCAGAAACGCCAGCGCTGGCATCATCAAAAGCACCTCGTTGAGCGCTACGCGGCCCGTGGCAATCTGGTACAGCTTCGTAGCCGAACTCAGCGCCGCCCGGTATTCGAGCACGTTGCGCAGGCTGACGAAGAGCGCGAACCAGAAGATGATGCCCAGCACGATCAGCGTGCCGCGTTGCGACCGGGCGCATTGCTCTTTGACGGGAAAGTAAAAGGCCAGCATCACCAGCACCAGCAGTTCGCCGATGATGGTGCTCACCTGGGCGCCGAAGAGCATGCCCCACACCGCCGAGGCGCCCGCGTAGAGCAAGAAAAACAGCAGCGCTGCGTCTTCGGGCGCGTGAATCAGCCGGTCACGGTAGAAGAAAATGCGGCTGATGAACCAGTAGGCCAGCACCGCCAGGAAGTACATCCCGTAGAGTGCTTCTTGAATCTGGAGGCCTTCGCTGTATCCAGTGATGAGCACGAACGCCGCCAGCGCCACGTACAGGTTCAGCGCGGGCCGTTTGAACAGAAACAACGCGCCCGACAGGGCCGCCAACGCCAGCGGAAAAAACGGAGCCAGGTACGAGGCTTTCCAGGCGATGAGCGCCACCAGCACCAGCCCGAAGACGAGGCTCGCCGCGAGCAACGCGCGCCCCCATTTCCAGAACGCCTCCGGGGTGAGCGCAAAAAGAGAAGTGGTCCGGGTGCTCATCAGGCCTTACTTACGTCGAAAAAAGTCCTGTTCGGTGTGCTTTTTTAGGATGGTCATGGGTCACGAGTCATGGGTCATGGGGTTCTCACTCATGACCCATGACCATCCGCTCAATTAGTCTCCACGGGCGGATGCGGTGCTGCGCCGGCGCCGGCAGTCTTGAACCGCTGCGCGAAATCGGCGTGATGACGACGCCACCAGGCCAGCAGCAGCACGTAGAGGACCGCCAGCAAAAAGCCCGACATCGTCGAAGAGACGACGATGAGCGCGCGCCAGGGCCGGGCTTTCTGCACCGGCGGCACCGCCACGTCGACCACCTGCACGGCTTCGATCTTGCGCTGCTCTTCGAGCCGGGCTTCTTCCAGCACAGGCCGCGTAAATTCGACGATTTTCGCCAGGACGAGCTGGTCTTGCTTTAATTCGAGGAGCTGCCGCGCCACGTTGGGCAGGCTGTCTTGCGGCACCGGCATCAGGCGCTCCCGGCCTGCTAACGCCGCCTGATACCGGCGGTTGGCTGCCTCCACGCCGCGCCTGGCCGACTGGACGGCTGAGTTATTGGGGCCGTAGAGTTGCAGCAGGCGCTCATACTCGATCTCCGCCTGCATCGCCTGGAGCCGCCACTCGGTCATGCCGGTCATGAACACTTCGCCCTGCGATTCCAGATCTACGATGCCGTAGTGTGCTTGCAGGTCGCGCAAGGCATCGAGGACGCCGGCCAGTTCAGCCTCGGTTTCCTGATAGCGTTGTTCGACGTAGCGGCGGAAGGCGCCTGCGCTCTGCGAAGCCAGCTCAGAGTTAATTCGGTTGAGTTCGGCGACGTAAAAATTCGCCATCTCGGCGGCGCGCTCCGGCTTCTGGTCGTAGACCTGGATCGAGAGGTGGTTGTATTCTTCATCGACGACGAAATCGACGTTGCCGTTGAGCACCTCCATGGCGGCATGCACGGGCGCTTCGCTGTCGGCCACGTCGTAAACCGTTGCCAGATCGAATTCGTTGACGACGTTCTCTTTGACGGTGCGGCTGTCGAGGATCGAGAGATAGCGCTGGTAATCACCCGTGATGCCGCCGAGCAGGGAACTGGCCGACGAGGGCAGGTTGCCCAGCAGCGCGCCGGAGAGCAACCCCGAACTGCCGCGTGCCGGCAGCAACAGCCGCGTCTCGGCCTTGAACCAGTTAGACAGCAACAGGCTGATGACGATAGACGCCACCGCCGCCACCGCCGTCACGCCGATGATGAGCAGGCGCCGGCGCCAGAGCGTGCTCAGCAGCGCCCAGAAAGTCTGCTCGGCCCGCGCGCGGCGCTCCGCATCGATCCGCAAGAACGGATCCGGGTTGGTGCCGAATTCTGATTGCATTAGTCGAAGGCCCCCAGGCTGTTCAAGGTGGCGAGGATGGAGACCGTGGCGGTGATGCCGCCGAAGATGATCTGGGTTGTGATGGCGCGAGACTGGCGGCGGGAGATCCGTTCCTGAAGCAGCAACTGCGCCATCTGTGGCGACTCGGCGACGGGCTTGCGGTCGATGAAGACGGTATCGCCCGATTGCACCTGGCTGTTCTCGCCTATGCGGATCTGGCCCGATCCATCTTCGAAGACGTAGATGTTCTGGCTATCCGGCCCCGCCCCGCCGGCCTGGTTGATGTAGTAGCGCGCCGGTTGCCCGGCCACATATTCGACGTAGCCGGGTTGCGGGACGTTGCCCATCACAAAGACGGTTCCTTCGTCGCGGGGGAAGACCACGCGGTCGTCGTCGTAGAGGACGATGTCTTGGCCGCCGGGTTGCAAGGCCGCTTCGATGTCTACGATCACCCGGTTTTCCGTCTGTTCAGCGAAACTCTGAGCGTAGGCGCGGCTGAAGAAACTCAGATCGGTGGCACGGTTGTTTTCCTGGAAATTTAACGATTTGCGGCGTTCGAGGAAGGCCGCGCGCAGGTTGGCGTCGGGCTTGAGGCCGCCGGCCATCTCGACGAGTTCGCGCAGCGTCGTCTTGCCGTTTTCGATGCGGAACGTGCCGGGATAGATCACCCGTCCCTGAATCCTCGCCAGGGCGATTTCTTCGGGCAAGACGTTGAGGTGGTCGCCTGCCTGAACAGCCGGAGCCGCCGTCTGGCCCCTGATGATGGGTTGCGCGTCGAGCGTGATGATCTCGGTGCGGCCGTCGGCGCCGGTGCGGGTCAGGCGCACCGCGCCCAGCGTGGCCAGGCCCGTCGGCCCGGCGGCCAGCGTCAGCAAGTCGAGCACCGTGTCGTCCGGGCGGACGTCGAAGACGCCGGGATAGGCCACCTCGCCGGAGACGCGGACGGCGTCGCGGCGGACGTGGTACGAGGGCACCATCACCACGTCGCCGTCGCGCAGGTAGGGGTTGTCTTTCGTCTCGCCGGTGGTGTAGTAGCGGATCAGGTCGATGGTCTCGCGGCTGCCGTCGCGGCGCGTGACGATGATGTTGCGCAGGGCGGGGCGGAAGTCTGTGTTGATGGCCGGACGCTCCGACGTGGCCGAGGTGAAGATGCGCGGCTGGCCGTCGGCATCGGGACGTTCTACGATGCGCGAGGCGTAGGCTTGTTGCAAGACATCGTCTACGCGGGAGACGGGCAGCATCAGGTAACGGCCTGGTTCTGGCACGGCCCCTGAGATGTGTACGTAGAACATCCGGGGTTGCACCAGGCTGATGTCTACCGGGACGTTCTGAAACCGTTTTTGCAGCGCCGCCACGGCCTCTCGCTGCACCGCTTCGAGCGTGCGCCCGGCGGCACGAATGATACCGGCTTCGGGCAGCACCAGATTGCCCGAGACCGACACCGGCGACGCCTGGTTCATCGGCACGAGGCCGCCGATGTCGATGTTGAACAGATCGCCCGGCCCTAAGACGTATTCCGCCGGATCGACGGCGCCTTCGAGGGCCAGCAGTCCGTTTTGCAGCGAGGCTTCCAGGGCGCGTTGCTGAAGCTGAAGCAGCGGGTTGGCGCTGGTCGGATCGAGCAGGCCGGGCCGGCCCACACGGTTCTGAGCCTGGACGAGCCCGCCGCCGGCCAGCGACGTCCACAGCAACAACGCCGCCAGCGCCAGGCCGCTGGCACAGGCTCTCTTTAAACTTGGTAGAGCAACCATAGGAAGATGGTTTCGAAATCCGGGTTCGAATTTCGAAATTAGGGATTGGACATTCGCGCAGTAACGATGCTGCCTATAGGCGATCAGACGCTGGAGGTGGGGATGTAGAGGTGGAAATGTATAGCTAAACTACGACATCCGGCTAGCCGGTGCAATTTGGACGGTACTCTTCAAGTGATTCTCAAACGACAGGCGCCCGCCAAGCTCAACCTCGGCCTGCACGTGTTGCGCAAGCGGCCCGATGGCTTCCACGATCTGGAAACCGTCTTTTTGGCTTTCCCCTGGGCCGATACGCTGACGGCCCGCCCGGCGGCGTCGCTCTCGCTTACCTGTTCGGATTCCTCCCTTACTACAGACGAAACCAATCTGGTGATGAAGGCGGCGCGCGCGCTGGCCCAGGCCTGCGGCGCCAGCCAGGGCGCGGCGTTGCACCTCGAAAAGCGCCTGCCGCGCGGCGCCGGCCTCGGCGGCGGCTCCAGCGATGCCGCCGCCACCCTCCGCCTGCTGGCCGACCTCTGGAAGCTCGACGCCTCCGAAGCCACCCTGCACCGGCTGGCCCTCGGCCTCGGCTCCGACGTGCCTTTTTTCCTCGGCGCTGCCGCTGCCTACGCCACCGGGCGCGGCGAAATCCTGACGCCCCTGCCCGGCTATCGGCTGCCCTACGACCTCGTCGTCGTGGTGCCGCCCGTCCACGTCTCGACGGCCCAGGCCTTTGCCCGCATCCGCCCCCACGACACCCGCCGCCCCGACCTGCGCACCCTCGTCGCCTCCAACGACCTCGCCCGCTGGCGCGCAGAACTGGTCAACGATTTCGAGGCCTCGGTCTTCGAGGCTTATCCGGCCATCCGCGCCGCCAAAACCGTCTTGCTCGATGCCGGCGCAGGCTACGCCGCGATGTCGGGTTCCGGCTCGGCGGTGTTCGGGATTTTTGAGGAACAGGCCCGCGCCGCCGCCGCTGCCGAAGCGGCCCGGCAGGCAGGCTATCGGGTGTGGCAGGGCAGCGGTTTGGGATAGCTATCGACGAAGGGCGCGGTGTATCTTTTCTAAGCGCCCCGCCATTTCCGTCAGAAAGGAACATCACGACGATGAAGTATTGCCTTGCAGCATTCCTGCTCCTGAGCCTCGGCGGCTGTGAACTGGTCGGCAGCGACGATACGCTCCCTATACGGCTCGAAGCCGACGCCGACGCCTATCAACCCGGCCAGGAGGTCGAGCTTACCCTGTTCAATAATTCCGGACGGACGTTCATGGTCAGCGGCACGCTCTGCCATGCCTTATTGCAGCAGCGGGACGGCCCGTTCAGATGGACGCCGATCTACCGGGACGGGGCCTGCCTGGACGTAGGCTTTGAACTGCGCTCCGGCAACAGAGTCGTAGCCTCGCGGCAGCTTCCCGATTCGCTTGCGGCAGGCGACTATCGCTTTATGTATACCCTGAATGAAGCCAAAGTGGAGGATCGCTATAGCCACATCGAACGCATCGAAGTGTTCACGGAAATTTTCAAGGTCGAGAATAAGCAGCAGGGTAACGGCAGGCTTCGTGGTTCCACTTCGTAGAGCCGTTGGAATGGGTCATCAGTCATCGGTCATCAGTGAGTTTTTTCTGATGACCGATGACCGACGCCAACGGGGCAGCAGCGTGACACCGTCAAAAAAGCCGCACAACATAGTTTTGCCTGCTTCCTATTGCTCTGCGGCTTGATTTGAGTTATCGTAAAGGAAAGCCGCGCATGGCTTGCCAGGAAGAACGAAGCCATCCGGGAGCAGGTGATGCAGGAACTGGAAGAGCAAGAACAGCCGTGATTCGACACCCTTTTAACCTGAACCGAAAAAGACCCATGACACTTCGAAATTGTTTTCTCCGGTGTGCGCTGCTGGCCTGTTGCCTCGGCCTGATGGTGTCTCAACAGGCCCGTAGCCAGGAGTACTACGGCATCAAGATCGAGGAGAACAATGTGGCGTTTTTGTTAGACATCTCCGGCAGCATGGAGGGCAAAGACGAAGGCATCGCCGCGAGCAAGCCGATGTCGGCGGCGCTCAACCAAGCAGAGAAGAGTGTCAGTAAGAAGCTCGGCGGCAAGCTCGGTCGTAAGCTGGGCCGCCGCGCCCGTAGCGAGACGACCAAGCTCGGCTCGGCCCGCCGCGAACTGATCCGCGCCCTCGAAGGCCTCCCCGGCGAGGCCAGCTTTACCATCATCACCTTCGGCAGCGAGGTGAAAGAGTGGCCGGGCGGATATCGCGAAGTCGGGGGTGTTGCCCGCCGCGCCGCGCAAGCCTTCGTCGCCGACCTGAGCGCCGGCGGTGGCACGCCGATGAACAAAGGCCTCGAAGAAGGCTATGGCCTCGAAGACGTAGAAGCCATCTTTCTGGTCTCCGACGGACGCCCCACCGACGCCGCCGGCCCTGACATTTTAGCCGGCCTTGCCGCGTTAGACAACGGGCGCGGCATCGTCGTCAACACCATCGGCATCGGTCCGGATCAGGATGAAGAACTCCTCTGCAAACTCGCCGAGCAGACCGGCGGCTTCTACATCAACGACGGCAAGGTAGCCTGCCAGTGAGGGGGCATGACGCGATGTTACCAGATACAGGAAGTTCCCAGATATAGAGATTCCTGGATGTAGGAACATGTTGCTAGATCCAGGAACTTGTTCCTACATCCAGGAATGTTTACAGGGCGGATATACACAAGTTATGCCTCTTGAATGAACCGTGACGTGAAAAGAGTACTCGAAACAAATCGACTCTTCCTTCAAAGCTAACCCTTGATGATCTCGATATGCAGCCCCAATGAACGATCAACTTCAACGGCGATGATGCTACGCCTTCTCAGGCTTAAATATCCATTCAAGAAGTAGCAGAAAGGACACGAAGACGCCTGCATTTATAAGCCCCACGAGGATAGCACTGACAAAGAAGCCGCCCTGGTCGCTTCCAGGACCGGACGGTGCCGGCTCCATCATATGATAAAGCGTGTGGACCCCCTCCGCGATGAGGCTGGCAACGAGCGCACCCAACGCGATAGCCAATAGCTGCTTCCTCAACGGGGCAGCGCGCATGACCCAGAACATCAACCCCATACCAAGTACCGAAACCAACATCACAGCAGACTTCCCCAGGATCGCAAGAACAACCAGGATCCCCAGGCCTGCATAGGCGAGCTTATTCTTCATAACGCGTATTCAAGTCAAGTAGAACTCCTTGTTGCATTGAGGCATCCCGTAGTGTAGATGCATAATTTCCTTGAATGGTTGACAAGGTAGGTCTTTATCAGATTGGATACCGGATCGCTTGAAAAGGTTTATCACGGAGTAGCAGAGCGTTGGTGATTGCTGTTGCGTACGACAAGGGCGGGACGGTCTTGCCTGTTTCTAGCGCCGTGTCTATGTTGCTGCGAGTAAGCGTAGTGCCCTCAGCCCATTGCGCCTGAACGCCACGTTATATGGCTGATGGCTGACACGGAACTTGGATTCTCCTGCCCTGCTCATCGTAACTACGAAACCGCTACCATGAGTAACACGATGGATAAACCAGGAATGACCAACGACGAGCCCACCGTAATTCTACCTGACGAAGGCGATTTGTTCGACTTCGGCGGGCTGGGCGTGCATTGGAAAATCGACGGCCCTGACACGGGCCAGCGCTTTGCTGTTGTTCACCACCCCCTGGCACCCCACGCCTTAGCGGCCCCGCTACACTACCATCACAACGAGGACGAATACTCCTACGTGCTAGAGGGTACGCTGGGAGGGCTGTTGGGACAAAAGGTGGTGACCGCCGGACCGGGGACGTGGGTGTTCAAGCCGCGTGGGCAATGGCACACCTTTTGGAATGCAGGGGATACGCCGTGCCACATCATTGAGATCATCTCGCCTGCCGGGTTTGAGAACTACTTTCGAGAGTTGGCGGCGGCGCTGGCTGGACCTCCGGATCTGGAGCAACTGGCCGGGATCGCGGCGAAGTATTCGCTCGAAATGGATTTGGGGAGTGTTCCAGATCTTTGCGCGCGTTTTGGTTTGACCTTTCCGGAGCTGTGACGCCGAGGCCGTAGAGCGCCCTGTCTACTTTGCTATAAGCCAGGACTGTGCCCTGAGCCCATCGCGCTTGAACCGCAAACCGTCAAGCTGCTTAACCACGCCGTTGATGAAGCTGATGACAGTGCAACTCAACAATGAACAACGTGCTCGTATTGACTACCTGCTCTACGACTGCCAGAACGATGCGTCTTTCGCGGATACCCTCTCACAATGCGAATCGTCTGCCGAACTACACGCATTTGCCGAACAATTCAATACAGATCGTCAACGGAGCGCTTTCTCCCGCTTTTATGAAAACCAGGAGGCCTTGAAACCCCGGCTCGAAGACGCCATTTTTACATATTACAACACCATGCAGGATGTTTTCCGAGAGGGTTACGATCCCGATTTTGTGGACGAGGATATTCCCCGCCTCGAAGAATCGGGTGAGATCTGGGGCTTGATGAGCGATCTTCAGGTCTTCATACCGAAGCAAGCTGAAGGGGCCGCGCCCTGGTGCATCGTCTTGCTTTGGGAATGCACCTGGGAGATGGAGCACGGGCTCGGAGTGCGCCTTTTGAATGGCGAGGTTGATGAGGTAGGCGAGCAGTCGATAGTCCAGGAGAATATGTAGCCGGAGTAACAGGATATGATTCATCTGACGCGCCCAGCCAAAATCCGATAAAAGAAGGAATAAGCACCGAGGCGGATCCTGACGTTGCGGCGTTGGTACGCAGTCGTGTGCAAAAACTGGAAGAGCTTCGGAGCAAGCACCTCTAAGAACCTGTTGCCCATGAAAGCACCCGCCAAAGAAATAGCATCGCTGGCCCGGCAAGCCCGCTACGAGCAAGCCTACCGCGTGGGCAAACGCGCCCTGCAAAACGATCCCGGCAACGAGGCCGTCATCGGCGCGCTCAAAGAAATTACGGCAGCGTTGCGGCATCGGTGTATGGACCTGGCGAGCAACAAAGCCACCGAATTCTCCCCGGAATTAAAAGAAAAGGAGGCCCTGCTGCGCAAGATCAACCCGCTCACCGGCGAGGGGATGTATGGCTAATTGCAACCGCAGATTAGGGCAGATGGACGGGGATGGACGCGGATAGGATTGAGATAAAGCCGCGTTCTGCCCTAATCTGCGTTTATCCGCGTTCATCTGCGGTTGCCATTACTCCGTCCGCAGCGCCGTCACCGGGTTGGCCAGCGAGGCCTTGATCGACTGATAGCTCACCGTCAGCCACGCAATCACCAGGGCCGCCAGGCCCGCCACTAGAAATATCGGCCACGATATTTCTATGCGGTAGGCGAAGTCGTTCAGGAACCACGTCTCCAGCGCGAAATAGGCGACGGGGGCCGCCAGGACGAAGGCTATCAGCACCAGCGTGATGAAGTCGCGCGAGAGCAGCGCCACGAGGTTGGGCACGGTGGCGCCGAGCACCTTGCGGATGCCGATCTCTTTGGCCCGCTGCTCTGCCGTGTACGACGCCAGCCCGAACAGGCCCAGACACGCGATAAAGACCGCCAGGATCGCAAAGAAATTCGCCAGCGAGCCGATGACGATCTCGCTGCGATACATCCGCTCGTAATTCTCGTCGAGGAAGCGATACGTGAAGGGATAGTCCGGGTTGAACGTGGTGTAGAGCGTTTCGAGGCCGGCGAGGGCGTCCTGCGTCTTGCCCGCTTCCACGCGGACGAACAGCATCCACGTATCTTCCGGATCGAGGCGGATGATGGTGGGCTCGATGGCCTGGTAGAGCGAGTTGATGTGGAAATCTTTGACGACGCCGATGATCTGGCCTTCCTGCCCCCAGAACGCCAGCCGCTCGCCCACCGGATGGTCTTTGCCCATGGCGCGGGCCGTCTGTTCGTTGATGATATAATTGACCGAATCCGTCGCGAAGTCTTTCGAGAAGACGCGCCCGGCGGCCAGTTCCATCTTCATCGTCTCGATGAAATCGTAGTTGGCGTTGATGATGTGGAAGAGCAACTCGCTCTCCGGATCTTTGCCGTCCCACTCCGGATCGCTCGTCGAAGAGCCGACCGACAGCGGGTTCTGGCTCGACGTCGTCACACCGACGATGCCGGGCTGCTGCAAGAGTTGTTGTTTGAAGACGTCGTACTGCTCTTCGACGCCGCCTTCGAGCGTCAGATACATCAGATTTTCCCGGTCCATCCCCAGATTTTTCGAGCGGATGTAATCGATCTGCGCATAGACCGTCAGCGTGCCGATGATCAGCAGCGTCGACATCGCAAACTGAAACACCACCAGCCCTTTGCGCACGCTGACGGCGCCGGGCCGCCGCGCCACCGTGCCGCGCAAAACGCCGATGACGTTAAACGACGACAGGTAAAACGCAGGATAGCTTCCGGCGAGCAAGCCCGTCAGCACCGCCAGGCCCACCACCGCCAGCCACGTCATCGGGTCGAGAAAATCGATAGTGATGCTTTTGTTGGTCAGCTCGTTGAAGGCCGGCAGCATCAGCAGCACCAGCCCCACCGCGATCACCAGCGCCGCCAGCGCCGTCATCACCGACTCGCCGATGAACTGCCCCACGAGCGTCCGCTGCGTGGCGCCGACGGCCTTGCGCACGCCGATCTCTCGCGCCCGCCGCGCCGACCGCGCCGTCGAAAGGTTCATAAAATTGATCGAGGCAATCAGCAAAATGAACAGCGCCACCAGGCCGAACATCCGCACATACTCGATCCGCCCGCCGACGAGCTGTCCCTCCTCGAACTCGGAATACAGGTGGACGTCGGTGTAGGGTTGGAGGAAGAGAAACGAATCGGACGAGTCGTGGTAATCTTTGATGACGTGCTCGATCTTGGCGCCGACCTGCTCGCCGTCGGCGTCTTTTTCGAGGCGCACGAACATCCGCAGGCCGTTGTTGCCCCAGTGCTCCACCCAGGTGTTGCGCTGGATGAATTCCTCGATGGCAATCACAAAGTCGAAACGTAGCGTGGAAGTCTCCGGCACGTCTTCGAAGATGCCGGTGACGGTGAGGTCGAGCCGGTTTTCCATGCGCAGCGTCTGGCCTATAGCCGTGCTCCGCCAGTCGGCGCCGAAGTATTTTTCGGCGAGGCTCTCGGAGATGGCGATGGCGTGGGGTTCGTCGAGCGCCGTGGCGGGGTTGCCCTGGATCAGCGGGAACGAGAAGATCTCGAAGAACCCCGGCCCGGCGTGCCGGCCGTCTTCGCGGAAGGCCGTGTCGCCGCGTGTCAGCAGGATCGTTTCCTGCCACGTCATGAGCACGGCGTGGGTGATCTCCGGGTAGTCGTCTTCGAGCACCTGCGCCAGCGGTTTGGGGATGGCCGCCCAGGTGTAGATCTGGTCGTCGGCGTGATAATGGCGCATCACGCGGTAGAGCTGGTCGCCCTCGTCGTGGAAGCGGTCGTAGCTGACTTCGTCCTGCACCCAGAGCACGATGAGCAGGCAACAGGCCAGCCCCACGGCCAGCCCAAACACATTGATAAACGAATAGGCTTTCTGCCGCCGGAACGAACGCATGGCGGTCTTGAGATAGCTTCTAAACATGAGATCGGGCGGCTGCGGGTGAGAAGAGAGACGCGTCGTAGAGATAGACACGGATGAACCGCCAAAGGGTTACATATTCGATTTTTGCTTCGCAAAAACCGAAAAGGGGGGTGGAAGGCATCTGGAGACGTTGCAACAACGGCTCGACCAGGAGGGGGAACTGGTCTTTCGCCAGAAGTTATTTATGGTGAAAGTGAGAAAAGTCTAGCGGCGTTGGGTTCTGCCCCGGCACCACGGCTGTTTACACCGCCTGGGCCGAGGCCGGCGCCCCGCTGTGCTGGACGACGGACGCCTACGGCCCCTTGAGTTGGGTCAAGCCCGATTGCAAAGCGCCCTGAAACCGATGACGCAGCAGGTCAAGAATAGGAGTCGCGGCAAGACGTCGATGATCTTCTTGCTGTTGATGATGACGGTGACATCACAAGATAACGCCGACGCCATCCTCGGCCACGCCTCGCTGAGCCGGTTCAATCTGATCTTTGATTACGCCGGTAAAATGCTCTATCTAAAGCCAAACAGACACTTTCACGATCCGTATGATTGACCTGCAAAGGATTATGCGCGCATACGCGTTCCACGTGATTCTGGCTACAGCGCCCGATCTCGATGCCATCGACCGCCTGTATGGTTATTTCGGAGCGGGCGGCGCGGCGCCTGAGGGTGTTCAAGATGTCACACTCGTCGTGTCGGATGGGCGGGCGCTGGCTGACTGTTCCGTCGAAGCCGATTCGTTCGATGCAGCACTGGGTATGGTGTTGCCCGCCCTTCGCAAGGAAGGGCTGCGCGTGGTGCGTGTCGAGATGGATGAGGATGGGCTGGCGTTGCTAGAACACGCAGCATAGGGCGTGTTTGCAAAGCCTCGTAGGGGCGACCTGTTTCTTTCTTTAACAGGCCGCTCCTACGGAGCTATTTTTTCAGGAAACGCGAGGTACTACAAACAGGACGCCCCTACGGGGCTTCTTCGACGATTCAGTTTGCAGACACTCCCTAATCCCCGCCGAAGGTCGTCTGGGTGCCGTAGTCGAGGTAGTCGAGCAGCAGGTCGAGGGCCCAGGTTTGGTTTTCGATGCCGTTCCACTCGTAGCCGCTTTGCACCTCGTCGGCGACGGTTTCCCAATCGACGGTCCATTCCTTGAAGACGTGAAAGGAATACTGGCCCTCGTCGGTTTCGAAGTAGAGGGCGCCTTCTTCGGGGTCGTAGATGGAGTCGGCGCCGTCGTCTTCGCGGGCCATTTCGGCAGCCAGCACAATCAGCGGGACCTTGAACTGGTAGTCCATGCTGAAGATGCGTTTAGCCTCGCTGTTGAGATAGTTGGCCAGCACGACGCAGCCGTCGCTAGAGGCCAGGGCGGCGCGGGCGGCTTCGGCCGTCGTCTCGTCGGCTTCAATCCGTTTCAACGCTGCTTCCACGAGCGGCCATATGGCAATGGTGCTCGGCTCTTCGCTGGCGGTCACGCCCTCTTTGCGCGGCACCACCACAGTCAAATCTTCGACAGACATCGGTCCAGCCTTCCGTCGGGGCTTGCTTGATAATTATACACTGGAGCGGAGTAGATAGCTGAATATCGAAATTCGGATGAAGGATTTCAATACGACCTACTCTTCAGCGCGTCGTTTGGCGTCATATTCGGCCTCCAGCTCCAGCGCCGCCTTGATCAGGTCGTCTTTGACCGTGGCCAGGTTGTCGTGCTGGGCGATGTAGCTGGTCATGGCCTCGTGCAGGCTCGACTCGCGGGTGAGCACCGTGCGGCGCTGGCGCTCTACCGGATCGACCGTGCGTTCGATGGAGGCGATGACCGAGGCCGGCTTGAGCGCCTCCCGGATGCGGTGCATGTCTATCTGCGCTACCTGCGCCTCTTCCACGTGATACCGCACCCGCACGATGGCGTCGGTGACGTCTTCGCGTGCAATCTCGGCCAGGATCACCTCGGTCGGATCGACGGCGTCGCGGGCGTCTTTCTCGATGTTGACGAACCGCCGCGCGGGGGTATCGACGAATTCGTAGGTGGTCTTTTTCTCGGCGCCTTCGGTGTCGATGGTCACCAGCACGAAGCCTTTGCGGTCGTCCCATTCTTTGAACGAGATCCGTTCGATGCTGCTGCAATAGACCACGGGCGGCGCTTCGGGGTCGGTGCGGCGGTCCTGGAAGCGATGGATGTGACCGAGCGCCACATAATCGATAGGCGGCGGCGAAAGCTGGCCGGGCGTAAACTTGGGTTCGTGGGCGATCAGGCTGGTGCGTTCCGAGCCGGCCAGGTCGCTGCCCTGCACGCTGAAGTGGCCCGCCAGCACCGTCGGCAGTGCCGGGTCGAACTCCTCGACGGCGGCAGCGATAAAATCGACGTACAACTGCTCGATGATCTCGCGGATTTCCAGGGGCGATTTCTTGCGATACTCGCCCTTCGAGAGCAACATGCTGCGGATGGGCCAGGGCATGGCCAGCAGTTGCAACGGGCCGCTTTTGGTCTCGATGCGGGCGGTATCGGGCCTGCGAAAAACGTGTACGTCGCCGCTGACGTAGCCGAAGATGTCGATGGCCGAGGCTTTGCCAAACGAGACGGGGTGGTCGTGGTTGCCGGTGACCATGAGGATGGGCAGGCCCGCGTCGGCGATGGGTTTGAGACATTCGGCAAAGACCTTTTGCTGCGTCGGCGTCGGGTCGGCGGTGCGATAGGCGTCGCCGCAGAAGAGGAACACGTCGATGTCTTCGTCGAGGCCGCGCTGGACCATAAACTCGAAGCTGCGCTTGAAGTCGAGCAGCCTGGTATTGAGCCCCGTCTCCGGGTCGATGCGCCCGTAGGTGTTACTGCCGAGGTGAATGTCGGCGGTGTGCAGGATTTTCATTGCAACCGCAGATGGATACAGATGAACACAGATGGGAGGGATGTTGCGAAAAGGGATGAAGCGAAGAAGGATGAAGCGTCGCTACACATTGATGCCTCACAAAATCTGCGTTTATCAGCGTGCATCAGCGGTTGCATTTATCAGCGTTCATCAGCGGTTGCATTACCATCCGACGCGGCGGTTTTCTTCTTCGCTTCGGCGTTGGGCTTCGAGCGCTTCGAGCGGCAGGGGCAAGTCGTAGGCTTCCGGCGCGGGGAATTTCTCGCCCTTGCTCAACGCCACGTCGGGCGAGGTGTTGACGCGCTTGAGGTAATCGCCGACGACGAAGAGGGCGTTGTGGGCGCCCTGGCCCCACCAGCCGGAGCGGAACGTCACGCGGCGGTCGTTGAAGCCGACCCAGGAGCCGGTGACCAGTTCGGGGTGCATCAGCATGAACCAGCCGTCGGCGCCTTCCTGCGTGGTGCCCGTTTTGCCGGCAAAGTCATAGCCGGTGAGCTTGAACTGGTTGCGGATGCGGGCGCCGGTGCCGTAGGCGATCACGTCGCGCATCATGTCGACGACCAGCGCGGCGGTCTGGTCGGAGAGGGCTTCTTTGGGCGCCTGCTGCGCTTCGTAGAGCAGATTGCCGTTCTTATCCTCGATGCGTGTGACCACGATCGGTTCGTTGCGGATGCCGCCGTTGGCCAGCGTGCTGTAGCCCGTGGCCAGTTCCAGGAGCGACACGTCGCTGGTGCCCAGGGCCAG
This sequence comes from Rhodothermales bacterium, assembly GCA_028278205.1. Classification (GTDB taxonomy): domain Bacteria; phylum Bacteroidota; class Rhodothermia; order Rhodothermales; family Bin80; genus JANQES01. The sequence continues at coordinate 76,023 of JANQES010000091.1, read as the reverse complement.
CGCCGGCACCTGGTCGAGTTCGCTCTCGATGCCCATGCGCCGGGCGTAAAAAGCCGCCGTGCTGGGTTTGATCAGGATGATGAGCTGCCCCGAAATCGTATTCAGCGATTTCGCCAGACCCTCTCGGAGCGTGATCGTGCGCCCGCTGGCGGCGGCGCCGGAGTTGCGCGGGCGCCAGCGCTGTTTGGTCACCGGATCGATGTAGGTAAAGAGCGTATCGGTGAGCAGGTGCGAGGGCGTGTAGCCGTTGTCGATCGCGGCGGTGTAGACGAAGGGCTTAAACGTCGAGCCCGGCTGGCGTTTGGCAATGGCGACGTGGTCGAACCAGTCATCCTTGAGATCCCGCCCGCCGACCCAGGCCTTGACATAGCCGGTGTGCGGATCGATGGAGATCAGGCCGGTCTCCATGCGCGTCTTTTCGGCTTTAAGCGAATCGACAAACGCCTCATTCTTGCGCAACTGCGCCAGCGCCGAGTCGGCCATGACACCCTGGTTGCGCAGCCTCCGGTAGCGCTCGCTCTCCTGGATGAACTTCTCGAACAAGTCATCCTTGGCTTCCCAGAAATAGGCAAACCGGTTTTCTTTGACCTTATGACAGTCGGCGTCCTGGTAGGCTTGCAGGTTTTCGCCGAAGCGGTAGCGGGGGTTAGACCGCGCGCTCCATTCGCAATCGACGACGGCCTGCAAGCCGTTCATCTTGGCTGCGACGGCTTCCTGCGCAAAGGCCTGCAAGCGCGAATCCAACGTGGTAAAAACGACGAGGCCCTCGGCATAGATGTCGTAGCCGCGCTCTTCGCCCCAGGCAGCGAGCCAGTTGCGCACGTACTCGGCAAAATAGGGCGCGAAGCTGTCCGTCACGTCTGCCGACTGGAAGTTGGTGGCCGTCAGCGAGTCTTTGTGCGCCTCGTAGAAGGCGGCGTCGAGCTTGCCGTGTTTGACCATTTGCCGCATGACCACGTTGCGGCGCCCGCGCGAGTTCTCCGGGTTGCGCACCGGGTCGTAGCGGGTGCTGGCCTTGAGCATGCCCACCATGGCCGCGCTCTCCAGGACGTCGAGTTCGGCGGCGGATTTGCGAAAGTAGGTGCGCGCGGCAGCCTCGATGCCGTAGGCGTTATGCCGGAACGGCACCGTGTTGAGGTACATCTCGACGATCTCTTGCTTGGTATAGCGCCGCTCCAACTGCACAGCCGTGACCATCTCTTTGAGCTTCCGCGTGACGCTGGTCTCGAAGCCGATCTGTTCGTTGTAGAGGTTACGCGCCAACTGCTGCGTGATCGTCGAGCCGCCCTGCCGGTCAAAGGGCAGGCCGACCTTGCCCAGCACCGTCTGGGTTACTGCCGAGGCGGTGCGGAACAGGTCCATCCCCCAGTGTCGCTCAAACCGATGATCTTCCGTGGCGATGAGCGCCTCTTTGACGTAGGGCGAGATGTCATCGTAGGCAACCCAGGAACGGTTTTGCCGGCCATAGCGGCCCAGTTCCACGCCGTCGGCGGTATAGGCAACCGTGGCGAGTTCGAGGTTCGGGTTCTCGATCTGTTCGAGCGAAGGCAGATCGCCCAGGAAGGTGAGCATGTAGAGGCCCAGCGCGAAGACGCAGAAGAAGAAAAAGCCCGCCAGCACCGACACGGCAAAGGCTGCATCGACTTTTTTGGGATCGTGCAGTTTGCGGTAGAGAAAAGCGCGATAGCCCCGATAGGCCGGCGGCGGGCTGCCTGTTCCATTAGACGAAGGGCCGCTTCCGGCGGGTGGCTCCGGCGCAGGTGGTGTTTCCGGAGCACCCGGCTCCGCGACCGGCATACTCAGCCCGTCACCGGCGCGGCGATGGCGGTGATCCCGGTTTTCGAAATATTGCTGAAGTTCCTGGTCGGAGTAGTCGGGCATGGTGCGTCTTCAGGGTGTCGGAAGCTGCAAGGCTTTTTTCTGGAGCTTCCCAGGGCGTGTTGACATTCAGAATGGATATCAATACACCCTAATTCGGCCCAAAATAAGCATCGACGAGCGTACATTCTACCGGCGCAGCCCGGCGCGAATCTAGAAACACGTTCTTTTTTAGCAAAAAGATTCGTTTCCCTTTTTCAACGACGCCGGCAGGCGATTCGTTACAAGCTTTTGCGAGGAAGAGGTTTAGCGTCTTTCAGGCGACGGTTTCTTGATCAACGATGACGGCCTCTTCTCCGTTCCACTGAAGCAGCCGGGGGCCTGCCTCATCCAGGCAGGCAAAAGTGCGGGCTTTGTACCAGCAGCCGGTATTGAGATAGGTGCCTTCGGGCCAGTGGTGTATTTCGGGAAGATGGCTGTGGCCCATCACGACGAGGCCGGCCTCGGTGTCGCTGAGGATGCGCCGGGCGTGCTCCCGTAAGCCCTCGACGGTGGCCGCCTCAACATCCTGATCGCCCTGATGCCGGCTGAACCAACGCGCCAGGCGCAGGCCGGCGTCGGCGGGCAGCAGCGACCGGTAGAGCCAGACCGGCAACGGATGCCGGAGCCAGGGCTTCATCCATCGATAGGCCCGATCTTTTTTGGAGACCCCGTCGCCGTGTCTCAGATAAAGCGCGCGCTCCCCGACGGTCTCGACCAGTTCATCGAAAACGACGCGGACGCCCAGTTCTTGCTCGAAATAATCGATATGCCACGGATCGTGGTTGCCCACGAGGTACGTCACGGGCACGCCGCGGCCGGTCCATTCGGCCAGCAATGCCTGGAAGCGGACGAAGCCTTTGGGGATCAGCGCGCGGTATTCGATGTATTGGTCAAAGACGTCGCCGACGAGGTAGAGCCGCTCCGCCGAGGCTTCGTAGGCGCGCAGGCAGGCCACGAGCGCCGCTTCGCTGGCGCGTTCCTCAGCGGGGCTACCCCGGCCAAAATGCATGTCTGAGACGAAGAGGATCATGCCGTTCGAGATGGCGGGGCGTTTTCTTTAGCGTCGTGCCGCCCAGCGTCGTTGTGCCGCAGGGTAGGGAGCGTGAAACGTGACACGTGAGGGTGCGTTTTGCGGGGGCATCGCCTCAGGTGCTCGTTTTCCCGGTTTTGCATCCAAAAACTGCGAACTTAATAACGATTCGATGCAAAACGTCGCAGGATGACGTAAACACGCGTGTGCTTCTAAAAACGCTTCTAACAGCACCCTCACGTTTCACGTTTCACGTTTCACGCACCCCGTTTCACGTTTCACGTTTTATTATTGATTTCTCCGGCTGCCGGAGCGGCGCGTGCGGGATGAATCGCGGCGGGAGGGTTTGACGGGGCCGAGCATCAGGCGCATGGCGCGTTCGACGTCGTTTTCGGCCTGGTTTCTGGAGGTGGCCGGCGCGCGGCGCGGGTCGGTGTCGATGGGGGCGATGACAGGCGCGGATCGAGCCGAGTCGGCGTCGGATGTTTCAGCGGCCCGGGTAACGCCGGCGGTGTCGGGCAGGATGATGCCAGCGGTGTCGGCGCTGGGAGTGCCGTCGTTGCGGGTGTTCGAGGCGACGGCTGTCCGAAAAAACCCTTCGATGTCCACGTTGGGGTCTGTACCAGGCTGAGCGATGAGCGGTGAGGCTGCCGAGTCGGGATGGGCCGCCAGGGCGCGGGGCGAGTCGGGAGGCACCGGCGGGGTGTAGCCACGGGGTGCTTTGAACTGCGCTTTGTGCCACGCCTCTTCCACCCCGAGCACGCGCTGAAAAAAGTCGCCGACGACGTAGAGGGCGTTGTGGCCGCCTTGCCCCCAGAAGTTCGACCGGAACGTCACCTGGCGGTCGTTGAAACCCACCCAGGCGCCGACGGCCAGACGCGGGTGCAGCAGGATGAACCACCCGTCGGCATTGTTTTGTGTGGTGCCCGTTTTGCCTGCCACATCAGCCTTGATGCCGAACTGCGAGCGGATCCGCGCGCCGGTGCCTTCGTCTACGACGGCGCGCATCATCTCCAGGACGTTGTAGGCCGTGTTGGGCGAGATGGCCTCGCGGCCTTCCGGCTCAAAGACGGCCAGCGGCTGGCTGTTTCGGTCTTCGATGCGGGTGATGAAAAAAGGCTTGTGATAGCGTCCGTGATTCGCCAGCGGTCCGTAGGCGGCTACCATTTCCAGGAGCGATACCTCGCTCGTGCCCAGCGCCAGCGACGGCACTTCGGCGAGGTCGCTCCGGATGCCCATGCGCCGGGCGATGTGTGCCACCCAGCCGGGCCCCAACTCGTCCATGAGTTGCGCGGTGATGGTGTTTTTGGACAGCGCCAGCCCGTCGCGCAGCGAGAGCGTATCGCCGGTGGCTTTGCCGCCGGCGTTCGTCGGCGTCCACGTTCTGTCGGCGCCGTTGGTGGTGTAGGTGCGGACGCTGTCGGTGCGTTCGTCCAGGGGCGAATAGCCGTTTTCGAGCGCAGCGGCGTAGACGAACGGCTTGAACGTCGAGCCGGGTTGTCGCCGGGCCAGGGCCACCTTGTCGTATTTATCCTGCGCAAAATCGCGTCCGCCCACCCAGGCCAGCACGCGGCCCGTGGCGGGGTCGAGCGCAACGAGGCCGGTTTCCAGGCGCGTCAGGTCGGCGCAGAGCGAATCGATGAACGCCGCGTCGTCGCGGAGCGCTTGCAGGGCGTCGTCGGGCGTGGCGCCTTGCCCGAGGGCATCCCGGTAGCGTTGCGAGCGCCGGACGTGTTGATCGATCAACTCCTGACGAGCGCGGCGGAAGTAGGCGAACGGCTCGAAGCGGCCTGCTTCCAGGGCGCGTTCGTAGACTACCGGCGTGCCGCCGAGGAGCGACGGCGAACGGCGGCTCCATTCATACCCGGCGACGGCTTGCAGCCCGTTGAGTTGCGTCTCGACGGCGGCTTCGGCCTGCGCTTGCAGGCGCCCGTCGAGCGTGGTGTAGATCTTCAGACCGTCGGCGTAGAGGTCGTAGCCTTCTCGGGCGGCCCAGTCTTCGAGCCACGACCGCACATATTCGGCGAAGTGGGAGGCCCGGCCCGTCGTCTGGGTGTCGAACTGGAAATCGAGCGTGAGGGGTTCTTGAAGGAATCGCTCGAAATCGGCCAGGGAGAAGACGTTGTTTTTGAGCATTTGCTGCAAGACCACGTTGCGGCGTTGTCTTGCGCGTTCTGGATACCGCACGGGGTTGTAGCGCGTGATGCCTTTCAACATCCCCACGAGCGTCGCGCTCTCGACGACGTTGAGCGCGCCGGCTGATTTGTTGAAATAGGTCTGAGCGGCGGTTTCGATCCCATACGCCTGATAGCCGAAGGGCACCGTGTTTAGATACAATTCCAGGATCTCTTGCTTGTCATAGACGCGCTCTATTTTGAGCGCCGTGGCGACTTCGTAGAGCTTGCGTTTGAGCGCCGGCGCCCGGCCCACGTCCGGGAAATAATTACGAGCCAGTTGCATCGTCAGCGTCGAGCCTCCCTGCCGGTCGCCCCAGACGGTCTTCCACGTCGACGAGGCCAGGCGAAACCAATCGACGCCCCGGTGGGTGTAGAAACGATGGTCTTCGGTAGCTACGAGCGCGTTGGCGACGTGGGGCGAGAGCGAGGAGGCCGAGACCCAGGTTCGGTTCTCGCGATAGTACCGCGTCAACTCGCGCCCCTCGGCGGTGTAGACGACGCTGGCCAGCCCGAGGTGGGGGTGCTGCCCGGCTCGCAGATGTGCCAGGTTGGGCACGCCCATGTGGGTGTAGACGTTTGCAAACAGCAGGCCGAGGCTAAGCAGCCCAAGCAACACCGCCAGCCCCACCCCCAACAGCCATCGACGACGGCGCTTTTTTGGGGGGGTAGCAGCAGTGTTTGGATCCCTTTTTTTGACGAAGGAAAACACCCGCGCGGAGGAACTAAGGAGTGATGATCGAGCAGCAGACCGGTATTCTTATCTAATCGGCCAAAAGGAGGGCCAGCTAAATCATCGCGGGCATTCCTGCGCGGCAGCCTGCCCGGCATGCCTGCAACCTTCGCTATCCCTACGCGCTATAAGGGGCGTTACGCTGCGTTTGTTCTCAACAGCACCAATCGCATGACTCAGAATGCTTACCGGCCGCCCACGGCGTTTTCGGTTTTTCCCCCCGTTATTAAAAACCTGTTGATCATCAACGGGCTGGTCTTCATGGCGCAGCTAGTGCCGTCGACCAATGAGATTTTGGTGAGGTGGTTTGCCTTGTGGCCGCTCAACACGCCGGAGATCGTCTACACGCCCTCTGGCTATTACACCCCGGCAGATTTTTTGCCCTGGCAACTGATCACCTACGGTTTTTTGCATAGCACAGCGGGCATCGGGCACATCCTCTTCAATATGTTCGCGTTGTGGATGTTTGGCATGCAACTCGAAAATACGTGGGGGTCGCGCCGGTTTACGCTGTTTTATTTTGTCTGCGTTGCCGGCGCCGGGCTGATCCAGCTTCTCGTGACGAGCCTCGAAGGGAGTTATGCCTACACCGTCGGCGCATCGGGAGGGGTCTTCGGGATTTTGCTGGCCTATGGCATGATGTTTCCTAACCAGCCGATCTATCTTTATTTTCTGTTTCCGATAAAGGCCAAGTGGGTGGTCATCGGGTATGGCCTGATCGAATTTTTTGCCGGGGTAGCCAACACCGGCTCGCAAGTGGCCCACTTTGCCCACCTGGGCGGGATGCTCTTCGGCTTCTTGCTGATCATGTACTGGCGCGGCAAGCTGCCCATCAAACCCAAACGACGATCATATTATTAGAAAATGAATGCTGCAGCATTCATTTTCTAAAAGAAAACCTTTCGCCTGCTTAGCAGGTATCATCCTCAACTGCACGTTTCGCAGGTGTATTAGAGGCTGTAACGATAGGAGAGTACCCCCGTGTCGCGACTCCAAACCTGGTATCACGCGCTTCCTAAAGTCATCCGGTGGCTCATGACGATCAACGTCGTGGTCTACATATGCTGGGTGGTGCTGTTTGTACACATCCCGTTCACCCGCGCGTTCTTCTGGGACCATCTGGCGTTTAATACCGAATGGCCGCGTTTTCTGATCGAGCCGTGGCAGTTCATCACGTACAACTTCCTACACCTGGGCTCCTACGAGGAACCCGGTTTCGGTTTTGGGAGCCTTCTCCACATCGGCTTCAACATGTATTTGCTCTACTTTTTTGGGCGCGAACACGAGGATCTCTACGGCTCTAAATCCCTCCTGGCGCTTTATCTGATCACAGGCATTGGCGGTGCCGTGGTCTCGGCGCTGGCCTATGCGGCGTTGCCGGAGTCGGTGCTGGGCACCGAAGAAGCCGTTATTCACGGCGCTTCGGCGTCGGTCCTGGGCATCATGGCGGCGCTGGTGACGCTCGATCCGCATCGCAAAGTGCATCTGCTGCTCATCGGCACGGTGCGCATGCTCTACGTCGTCATCGGCTTCTTAATTCTCGACGCGCTGGTGCTCTCGCAAATCAGCGACTCGGCGTTCGCCGCGCATCTGGGCGGGGCGCTCTTCGGTTTCCTCTTTATCAAAATCGAAGACAAAGGCGTCGATCTGACGTCGTGGACGCGTATCTTTTTCCGCGAGCCGCGTTCCCGTCGCCGCAGCCCGGCGCCTGCCGAAGAAGGCAAGGGCTTCCTCGGACGCCTCGAAGCGCGCCTGGCCGCCCGCGACAACGAGAAAACAAAGTCGCGGTCTCGCGGCGAGTCGAAGAAACGCGCGAAGACCGGCGGCAAATTGCCCATGGCTAAGATTCGGGTGCTGCATCCCACGGAGAAAACCGCCGGCTCGCTCGAAAACGAGATCGACCGCATCCTCGATAAGATCAGCGAGCAGGGGATCGAGTCGCTCACGGCAGAGGAGAAGCGCGTGCTTGAGGAAGCCAGCCGTCAATAAGGCGCGTCCCGCATGGTTTTTCCATTAAGGAGGTTTTCCCGAAGTTGACTGTCAACAGCCCTGGCAAGCGTGGAGGGAAGCGTCGCTTCTTTCAGACCGTCTTGTTGCTGCTCGACGGGGGGGTGCTGGCGCTTTTTGTGATAGGCTACCTGGGGCGCTACGGCACGCCGCGCTTTACGTGGTGGGCCGAGTTGATTGCGACCGCGTTGCCCTTCCTCAGCCTCGGGCTCCTTGGCGCTACCGTGCTCGTCGGATGTGCGCGGCGATGGAAGCTTTTGGCAGTGCATGGTGTGCTGGTGCTGCTGGCCGCCGCGCGTTTCGTCTCGTTCGAACGGCCTGCGCCGCCCGGTCCGGACGACCTGACGCTCTTGACGTTCAACACGTCGTCCGGCACCCGCGCTACATACTTTCCGGAAGGCTGGTCCATCACTGCGCTCATGCGGGCCGAAGCGCCCGATCTGGCTGCTTTTCAAGAAACCTACGTCGAATATCATCCGACAGGCCAGGCGGTACGGCCCGAACTACGGCTGCTCGGTCTCATCGACTCGCTGGGTTATCAGACGATAGGACCCCGCAGCTTGCAGGAAGCCATCTACACCCCGCAACCCGTCCTGGCCCGCGTCGAACTGATCGAACAGACGCCGATGGTGCTAGAGCGGGACGTCGAGGGCAAAGCGATCTCTCGCGTCGTGCGAACCCACTTCCGATGGCAGGGCCGCGAGGCCGTCCATTACAACCTTCACCTCAACGGCTTCGGCAGCAAGAAGCCCTGGAAAGACGAACGCCGCGACTTCTTCTCGCCGGAGTTCTGGTGGACCTACCTGCGGCAATACCGCGACGCCTACGTCCGCCGGGCGCGTGAAAGCGAAAAAATCCGCGCCCTGCTCGATCAGGAGCACCTGCCGCTGATCGTCAGTGGCGATTTCAACAGCACGCCGCACAACTCGGCTTTTTACCGGCTGGTCGACGGGTTGCAGGATGCCTTCAAGGTGGCCGGGCGGGGCTGGGGCGCCACCTACCACGTCCGCCTGCCGGTGGCCCGCATCGACCACGTGCTCGTCAGCCCCGAATGGCAGATCGTCTCGGCCCGTGTCTCCGAAACGCCCTATTCCGACCACCGACCTCTCGTCGTGCGCCTGCGGTGGCGGGAGTGAGGGCATTTGGGTGTGTGGGAGTATGGGGGTATGGGAGGATTTTTTGATTGCGGATAGCAGATAGCGGATGGCCGATATTTGCAACGGCAGAACAAGAGAGTGCGAAATGAAAAACATGATCTGGCTTTCCGGGATGATGAAAAACCATCTCGTAACGTTGAATAACGAACCTCGTATCCCGCCAGGTGTTGATAGGGGCGAAATTCTGGTTGATCGTTCTCAAAGGAAAAAACCAGAAACCGGACACGAGCGAAGCGACTGACGAAGTAAACCAGAAACCAGTAACCCGAAAATAAAATGGAACGTCCTCGTCGAAAATCCCGCGCGGTGCATGTTGGAGACGTGCAGATCGGCGGCGGTGCCCCTATCTCCGTGCAGTCGATGACCGTCTCGAAGACGCACGACGTGGCGGCGACGCTGGCCGAGATCGAAGGGCTGGCCGAGGCCGGCGCCGACATCGTGCGCGTGGCCGTGCCCCGGCCCGAAGACGCCGACGCCTTGCCCGACATCGTGCAGGGAGCGCCGGTGCCCATCGTCGCAGACATCCACTTCAACTATACCTACGCGCTCAAAGCCATCGAAGCGGGCGTCGCCAAGGTGCGGCTGAATCCGGGCAACATCGGCAAAGAGGAGTGGGAGCGCGAGGTGCTCTTGGCCGCCAAAGCCGCCGGCACGCCCATCCGCATCGGCGTCAACTCCGGATCGCTGGAGCGCGACATCCTCGACAAATACGGCTATCCGCAGCCCGAAGCGCTCTTCGAAAGCGCCATGCGCCACGTCGAGATCTGCACCCGCCACGGCTTCGAAGACATCGTCATCTCGGTCAAGCACTCGGACGTGTACTTCATGATCCAGGCCTACAAGCTGGTGGCCGCGCGCACCGACTACCCGCTGCACCTGGGCGTGACCGAGTCCGGCTCCGCCACGACGGGGACCATCAAAAGCTCCATCGGCATCGGCGCGCTGCTGGCCGAAGGCATCGGCGACACGATCCGCGTCTCGCTGGCGACCGAGTCGGTCAAAGAAGTCGAGGCCGGGCACGCCATTTTGAAGTCGCTGCGCCTGGGGCGGCCCGGCGTCAACATCGTCGCCTGCCCCACGTGCGGTCGTCTCACGGGCGATCTGTTCACCATCGTCGAGGAGGTCGAAGCCGCCGTCAAAAAGCGCAAATTCGACAAAGATCTGACGGTGGCGCTGATGGGCTGCGCCGTTAACGGGCCGGGTGAAGCGCAGGGCGCCGACCTGGGCGTCTCGCTGGGGCGAGGCCGGGCGCACTTGTTCAAACGCGGCAAAGTCGTCGGCACCGTCCCCGAAGCGCAGATCGTCGAGACGGTGCTTCAGGCGATTGAGGCGTGGGATGAAGAGGAGGAAGCAGTCGAGGAGGCGTAGAGGGAGGGCGAATAGCCAATGGGGAATGGCGAGTGGGGATGTTCTAAGTCCCCATTGGCTCTTGGCTATTCCCTATTCGCTCTTTGAATCGATCGCACCGTCTCGACGAATGCCGCGCCGGCTTCTTCCACCTGGGCGCGGCCCACATCGAGGTGCGTCGCGGCGCGGATCAGGGTCTCGCTGTAGCCGCCGACGTTGATGCTGCGCTCTTCCAGGCGGAGGCGCACGTCGCGTGGGGAGACCCCGGCGCGGGAGACATCCACGAAGACGAGGTTGGTCTCGATGGGCTCGAAGACGAGGCGCACGCCCTCGCATTGCGCGATGATCTCGCCGAGCCGGCGCGCGTTTTCATGATCTTCGGCGAGCCGGTCGATGTGATGATCGAGGGCGTAGAGACCAGCGGCGGCGAGCATCCCCGCCTGCCGCATCGCGCCGCCCATCCGTTGTTTCCAGCGCCACGCCTCGTCGATGAAGCGCGCTGAACCGGCCAGCACGGCGCCCACGGGACAGCCCAGCCCTTTCGTCAGATCAATCCACACACTGTCGAAAGGCGCTGCGAACTGGCGCGCTGGTACGCCTGCTGCCACGGCGGCGTTGAACAGACGCGCGCCATCCATGTGCAGGCGGAGGTCGCGCGCCTTTGCGACCTCGGCCACCGCCAGGATCTCGTCGAGCGACCAGACGGCCCCGCCGCCGCCCTGAGCCGTCTGCTCGATCTCGACCAGGCACGACCTCGGCTCATAGCGGTTCTTCCGCCGGAGCGCCGCGCACAGCGCATCCACCGAAAAGATACCGCGTTCGCCCTCCAGCGCGTGGACCTGGGCGCCCGCAAACACAGCCACGCCGCCGGCTTCGTAGTTGACGATGTGGGCGATGCGGTGGGCGTAGATTTCATCGCCGGGCCGGCAATGCACCAGCATCGCGATCTCGTTGCACATCGTGCCGGAGGGCAAGAAGACGGCGGTCTCCTGACCGAGCAACGCCGCCACCCGCTCGCAAAGCCGGTTGACGCCAGGATCGAGCCCGTGCTGTTCATCGCCCACTTCGGCTTCGATCATGGCTTGCCGCATGGCCGGCGTCGGGCGGGTCTGGGTATCGCTGTAGAGGTTGATGCGGCCTTCTTTCATCGGTCATCTTCGGGGAGTGTTTTTGCAGGCGATGGGGGAAGTAAATCTCGCCATTCGAGAATTACAAGGCCGATCTTTTCATTACTTTCATGAAAGCGGGCCGGGTGAGAGAGGCATTATTTGAAGCAAGAAGGTGGTGTGAAAAAAACATTTCACGATATCCATGAATGAGTTAAAATTTTGTTTATCAAAACCTTGGGAGTGCTGCCGGGATCACGAAGCAATGCCTTGACTTTATGAAGCGCTTTCATTAATTAACGAAATGTTACGTGTAAGCGCTTACACGCTCGTCTTCTCACCAGGCCCGCGCTCCCGTGGGAGTCACCATCTACGACATAGCCCAGCGCGCTGAAGTCTCCATCGCGACGGTCTCGCGTGTGTTCAACGACCATCCGCGCGTCTCTGATGCAACGCGCGCGCGCGTCATTGCCGTGGCCGAAGAGTTGGGCTACCAGCCGCACGTCTCGGCCCAGAGCCTGGCCCGGCGCAAAACGCACGTCATCTCGGCGGTCATCCCGGTGATGACCAACTACTTCTTCGTCGAGGTCTTGCGCGGTTTGCAAGATCGGCTGGCCGAGAGCGAGTACGACCTGCTGGTCTATACGTCCAATGCCCTCGAAGACGTAGATACCCAACTCGAACGCGCCCTCCAGCGAGGCCGGGCTGCCGGGGTGCTTTTGTTCTCGATGCCCATCACTGAAGAGCGCGTGCAGCGCTTCAAACGCAGCCGCCTGCCCATCGTCCTCGTCGATTGTTTCCATCCGGACTTCGACTCGGTGTCGGTCAATAATGAGATGGGCGGGTATCTGGCCACGCGTCATTTCATCGAACAAGGCCGCAAGCGGGTGGGGATGGTGATGGCCAGCGGCGGCGAGCCGGCGCTGGAGCGTCGTCAGGGCTACGAACGCGCCTTGCAGGAAGCCGGGCTTCCGGTCGATGAAGCGATGATCGAGGCGAGCATCGAGATCGAAGAGCATGGCTATACCGAACAGGCGGGCTACGACGCCATGCAGAGCCTGCTCAAACACCAGTCGCCACCCAATGCCGTCTTCGCCACGTCGGACGTGCAGGCCCTCGGCGCGATGCGCGCGCTCAAAGAGGCCGGCCTGGAAGTACCCGGCGATGTCGCCATCATCGGCTTCGACGACATCTTCATCAGCCGGTACGTCGGGCTTTCGACGTTGCGCCAGCCTATGCGCCAGATGGGCGAGCTAGCCGTCGAGAAATTCCTGACGCGGTTGCAGCTTCCGGATCGCCCCGTCTCGCACACCGTCTTTTCGCCCCAACTCATCGTGCGCGACACGAGCGGTCCGAGCCCGGCGCACCCACTCACCGAAACTGTGGAGGGCGACGGCGAGGCATGAACCGGGTCCTGCCACATAGAAAACGCGTGATCCTCGCCGGCCTGATGGTCGTGTTTCTCTCTGGCACCGGCTGGGTACTCGCCTCGCAACCCGATCCGGACGAACCCGTGCTGGCCCGCGCGGGCGACGTAGCGGTGACCGCCGAGGTCTTCCGCGCGCGCTACGTAGACTACCTCCTCTCGACGGGCGTGCAGGATCAACCGGCGCTGCGCAAGACGTTTCTGGGCGATCTCATCGCCTCGCAACTGCTGATCGCGGAGGCGCGCAAGGAGGACATCGAACAGGAGGCGGATTATCAGGCGCGGCACGAGCAGGTCCGCCGCAAGCTGCTCGTCGAACGCTACGCCCAACGCGCGCTCTTCGACACGCTCGACGTGCGCGAGGACGAGGTGAAGGCGATGTTCGCGCGGACGCAGACGCAACTCAAAGCGCGTCATCTCTATGCCCGCACTCGCGAAGAGGCCGACGCGCTCTACGCCCGGCTTCAGGCCGGCGAGACGTTCGAAGACCTGGCGCGGGAGGTGTTTGCGGATCCTGGGTTGGCCTCCACCGGCGGCTCGCTCGGCTATTTCAGCTTCGACGAGATGGATCCGGCTTTCGAAGACGCTGCCTACGCGCTCGGCGTCGGCGAGATCTCGGAGCCGGTGCAAACGGCGCAGGGGTATTCGATCATCCAACTCGAAGACCGCTTCACCAGGCCGCTGCTGACCGAGTTCGAGTATGCCGAGAAGCGGGCAAATCTGCGCGCCTACGTCCTCCGTCGCAAACGCCTACAAGCCCGCCACGACCACGTCCGTCGTCTGGCGGAGGATCTCAATCTCGCGTTCAATGAAACGGCCCTCAACGCCTTGCTCGGCCAGATCAGTGGCGGCGCGATGATCGAAAGCGAGGAAGCTCTCCGGCAATTGCTGGCCGAACCGCTCGTCACGTTCGGCCCGGCGGCGCAGCGGCAAACCTGGACTGTCGAAGCCTTCCGAGAGCGTGCCCAACACACGAGCGACGAGCAGCGCGCCCAGGTCCGCACACGGGAGGGTCTGACGGATTTCGTGCAGGGATTGGTCGCGCGTGAGGTGATGATGGACCGCGCCCGCGAACGCGGCTGGGACGCATCGCCGGAGTTCGAGCAAGCGCTGGCGGAGACGATGAATGAGTACGTGCTGAAACGCCTCCGCGAACGCATGGACGCTGAGATCGAGGTGCCGGAGGATTCGGCGCGGGCTACGTTCGAGGCGGCGCCGATGGGCACGTTCGTGCATTCGGAGCAGGTGCAGGTGGGCGAGATCCTCTTGGCTACGAAAGCCGAGGCCGAGCAGGTGAAAGCGCAGCTTGCCTATTCGTCGTTCGAAACGCTGGCGCGGGCGCATACGCTGCGGCCCGGCGCGCGCGCTGCCGGCGGCGACCTCGGCTTTTTAAACGCCCGTCAACTCGGCCCGCTGGCCGAGACGGTCTTTGGCGCCGCCGAAGGCGCGGTGCTCGGACCGCTCGAACTGCAAGGCCGCTATGCCCTCTTCAAGGTAGGCCCCCGCCGCGCCGAGCAGCCGATGACCTACGACGAAGCGCGCGACCAGATCGTCAAGGCGCTGCATCATCGCTACACGCGGGCGCACCGCCGCGCGCTCTACGACGACCTCCACACGCGCTACGACATCGACGTCGATACCGCGTTGCTTTATTCAATGCCGTTGACCCATGGAAACGAGGACTAAGCACCTTCCGTCAATACTCCGTTGGTGTCATCCTGAACTTGTTTCAGGATCTCCCCGAACGGAGCAGCTAGCTCGAAGGAGATCCCGACACGAGGCGAAGCCGACTGACGGAGTAATCGGGGTCCGGGATGACAGCCTTGTTCGAGGATTTACGCAGTACGCGCTACGCAGTACGCAGTATGCAATAGCCGGCATCCTTGCGTGCCTGTTTCTGGCAATCCCGGCCTCGGCCCAGACGACCGGTAAGATTGCCGGCACCGTCATCGACGCGGCTACCGGCGAGTCGTTGCCCGGCGTCAACGTGTTGATCGACGGCACCTCGCAGGGGACGGCTACCGATCTTGAGGGGCGCTTCGTCATCATCGGCGTGCGGCCCGGCGTGTATACCGTCGTGGCCTCGTTCATCGGCTTTGCCACGCAGCGTCAGGAAGGCGTGCAGGTCAACGTGGATTTGACGACGACGGTGGACTTTTCGCTACGCGAGGAGGTTTTTGAGGGCGAAGAAATTGTCGTGACCGCCGAGGCCGTGAAGGTGCGGAAGGATTTGACGAGTTCGGAGGCGCGCGTGACCGCCGAGACCATCGACCGGCTGCCGGTGCAGGAACTCGGGCAGGTGCTCAACGTGCAGGCCGGCGTGACCGACCGCAACGGCCTGCACATTCGCGGCGGGCGCAGCAGCGAGGTCGTCGTCATGGTCGATGGCGTGCCGGTGACGGACTCCTACGACGGCTCGTCGGCCATCCAACTCGAAAACGAAGGCATTCAGGAGTTGCAGGTCATCTCCGGCACGTTCAACGCCGAGTACGGCAACGCCATGTCTGGCGTGATCAACGTGGTCACCAAAGAAGGGCGGCGCGAGCGCATCGGCGGCTCGTTCGAAGCCTACACCGGCTCCTACATCGTCCCCGGCGACGGCGGCGAGGAGTTGCTGCTGGGCACCAACGTCGATGAATTCACCAGCGAGGGCGGGTTCCCCTACAGCCAGGCCGACGTCTATTCGTATCTGCCCATCGAACCCCTGCACTACAACAACCTCAACGCCTCGCTCGACGGGCCGCTCTTCACCGACCGGCTGACGTTCTTCGTCCTCGGACGCTATTTCAAAAATGACGGGTGGCTCTACGGCACCAACCTCTTCAACATCGACGGCACCCGGGGCGACTCGTCCCTCGTGCCGATGAACACGTTCGAGAAAGTTAGCTGGCAGGGCAACCTGCGTTTCCAACTCACCGGCAACGCTTTTATCAACCTCATCAGCGTCGGCTCGCAGTCTACCGGCAAGCCGTTCAGCCACGCCTGGCGCTGGGCACCTGCCGGCCTCGGTGAGGACTTCGATTTCGGCAATGACCTCAAGCTCAAGTTTACCCACCTGCTCAGCGCTACGACCTTCTACACGCTGAACGTCGCCACCTTTTTCCGCCAGGCCGAGCATTACCTCTACGACGACCTCAACGATCCACGCTATAACGATTTCCTGACGAATACGCCTGATTCCCTCGAAGTGATGCCGGGCGTTTTCGAGGAGGTGCTGCGGGGCGGCAACCGCTTTTTGCGCGGCGGCACCGATCCGTTTCGTCTCGATAGAACCACCCGTTCCTACTTCATGAAAGGCGATCTGACGAGCCAGGTTACGCAGCATCACCTGCTCAAAGTCGGCTTCGAAGCGCGGCTCGACCAGCTTTCTTTTGAGGGTTTTGCGCTGATCCCTTCTATCGACGAAAATGGACAGGTCGTCGAGCCGTACCAGCCTGCCATTCCGCCGAGCGAGTCGATCTTCTTCCAGCGTTTCGACGACGTCGAGCCGATCACCGTCAGCGCCTACGTGCAGGACAAGATCGAGTACGAAAACTTTATCGTTAACGCCGGGGTGCGGCTCGATTATTTCGATTCGCGCGCGCAGGTGCCTGCTGATCCCGAAGACCCCAACATCTTCAACCCGTTCAAGAAGATCAACCGCTTCCGGGACCTCAACGGCGACGGCATTATCACCGATGAAGAAGAGCGCGATGACAACCAGCTCACGCAGGCGGATCGCGAGGCGTACTGGTGGGAAGACGCCGAGGCTAAGTTTCAGATTTCGCCGCGTCTGGGCGTGGCCTATCCGATCACCGAAGAAGGGGTGATTCACTTTTCGTGGGGGCATTTCCTCCAGATCCCGACGCTCAACCGACTCTTTGATAACTTCGGCTTCAAGGTGCCGCGCGAGTCGGGGCAGTACGGGCCGTTCGGCAACCCCGACCTGTCGGCGCAGCGGACGGTGATGTACGAGATCGGCCTCAAGCAGGCCATCGGCGAATTTGTCTTCGACGTGACGGCCTACAACCGCGACGTGCGCAGCTGGGTCTCGACCTCGCGGCTGATCACGACGGAGATTCCGGGTGTCTCGTACGTCGTCTTTGCCAACCGCGACTACGCCAACACGCGCGGCGTGACGCTGACGGTGTCGAAGGGGTATTCGGATAACTGGGGCTTCGACATGAGCTACACCTACCAGGTCGTCGAAGGATCGAATTCGAACCCGGACGAAGAGTTTTTTGCGAGCCTGTCGAACCAGGAGCCGCGTCTGACGCTGTTGCCGTTGGGATGGGATCAGCGGCACAAGGTGGCCGGCTCGTTTTACGTGGGCGGCAACGGCTGGGGCGCCTCGATGCTGGCGGTCTGGGGCAGCGGCTTCCCGTACACGCCGTCGTTCCCCGAAGCCGCCATCTTCGGCTCCGACGTGCCGCCGGAGTTCCCCACCAACTCACGCCGCCAGCCCAATTCGTTCCAGGTGGACGTCAACGCCTACAAGGAGTTCACCTTCGGACGCCTCCGCCCCAGGATTTTCGTGCAGGTCTTCAACCTGTTCAATGCCCAAAACGCGCTGAACGTCTACGGCGATACCGGCGAGCCGGATATCACGTTCTCGGCGCCGATTATCTCGGCGGACCCCGGCTTTTTCCTGCAGCCCAACTTCTTCTCGGAACCCCGTCGCGCCCACGTCGGCGTGCGGTTCTCGTTTTAACGACTAACTCTGAGCGTGCTTCTGATGCGCAGTTTTCTGACAGGGAGAGAGGGTGAGAGGGTGAGAGGGAGAGAGGGTGAAAGGGAGAGAGGGAGAAAGGGTGAAAAAACCCGTTCCCTCCCCTTCCCCCTTTCCCCCTTTCCCCCTTTCCCCCTCTCGTTCTCCCAGGGGAGCGCCTGGCTTTTGGCCGGGATTCTGCTACTAGGGCTCGTGCCTGCCGCCACCGCGCAGGGCGTCATCGACCGCAACCACGTGCCCAGCCTCGAACGCGTCGATCCGCTGGAACGACGGCGCGACGACATCGACGGCAACAACATCCGCGCCACCATCACCAACTGGACGCAGACGGCGCAGTCCGGCAACGCGTCGCTCGACTTTTTCTACGAGTGGCCCAAGAACACCAATCGGATCTACGTGGCGCTGACGCAGCTCTGGGTGGGCGCGCAGGTACCGGCCAACATCGGCGGCAACGTCGGCGAGGATCTCTGGATTTTCAACGTGTCTGATTTCCGGCAGAACCAGGAAGGCCGCAGCACATCGTGGAGTTTCGAGCCCATTGGCGGCTACGTCAACCCCGCCGGCAGCGAGCTGGGCGTGGCGCAGAGCGACGAACCCGATAGCTGGCCGCCGCTCTGGCCCGATAAGCTCGACGACGTCGGCGATCCGGGGTGGGTCGGGTCGTGGAACGGCTTCTTCGGCAAAGACATCTTCAACGCCGACCAGGAATTCTTCTACAAAGCCGGCGACGACCAGTACGACCGCTTCCGCAGCGTCTACCAGCCCGACGCCACCGATCCCACGCGCGCCGGCCTCGGCCTGATCATCGACACCCGGATCATGGCCTGGAGCCAGATCCTCATCGACGACGTGATCTTTCTCATCCACGGCGTCAAGAACGACGGCACCGAGGATCTCGATAAAGTCGGTTTTGCCGTCTGGCTGGCCGACCTCGTCGGGGGAGATGCCGCCGACGACGTGATCTTCTTCGACCTGCTCGAAGACGTGGCTTTCATGACCGACGAAGACGGCATCGGCGACCAGAACTTCGGCGCCGATCCGGTGGGCGCGGCGGCCATCGCTTTCCTCGAAACGCCGGGCAACGCCGTCGATAGGATTGACAACGACGGCGACGGCTCGACGGCGGATGATTGTTTTACGAACAACGGCGAATGCAACAGCCCCGTCGTGCCGGAGACGTTTCTGGCCGGCGAGAACGCGACCAACGGCATCGACGACAACGGCAACGGGCTCATCGATGAAAACCTGACGCACGTGCCGTTCGACAACGAACTCGGCGTCGGCTTTGCCGATTTCATCGATAACGACAGCGATGGCGAGCAGGGCGGCCCCGTCGTCACCGCGCAGATGGTGGCCGACGTGGCGGGCGATCAGTGGAGGCGCTGGCCGCCCAATCCGCAAAACGACGCCGTGCAGCAAGCCCTCGACGGCGGCTTCCTCGTCCATCTGATCGACGTGGATACGGACGACGTGGGGCTGGCTTTCAGGGATAACATCGACAACGACGGCTCGAACGCGCAGCCGACGAGCGCGTATCCGTACCTGTCTGAGCCCGGCTCGCCGACGGTCACGCAGGCCATGGTCGATGCCGCTGCGGGCGATGCTTACCGGCGCTACCGCGTGCCCGATACCGACATCATCCTTTACGACGTCGGGTCCGAAGACGTCGGCAAAGCCTACGCCGACGGCCTCGACAACGACGGCGACGGCGCCATCGACGAAGGCATCGACGAGGGCATCGACGAGATGATCGACGAGAGCCGCGCCGACGGGATCGACAACGACGGCGACTGGAACCCGCTGCAGGACGACAACGGCCTCGACGGCGTGCCCTTTAGCGCCGACCCCGGCGACAGCGACGGCGTGCCTACTTCGGGCACCGGCACCGACTTCCCCGGCGAGAAAAACATCGACATCACCGATGTCTCGGAGTCGGATCAGATCGGCATCACCAACGTCCAGCTTTTCCCGGCTTTCAGCCTCAACGTCAACACCCAGTCGGACCGGTTCTTTTTCTTCAACTTCCTGATTCCGGGTGAATTTGACCTCGAAAAGCCCGAACCGGGCGACAACGACCTCGCCGTGGCGAGCGGCCTGTTTCCGCTACAGGCCGGCCAGACCGAGCGTATCTCGCTCTCGATTCAGTTGGGCCAGACCCAGGACGATGCCCTCGAAGCGCGCGACAACGCCCTCGACGCCTACCTCGAAGATTACCAGTTCGCCCAGGCGCCCATCACGCCGATGGTCACGGCGGTGCCGGGCGATGGCCGCGTGACGCTCTACTGGGATTCGGCTTCTGAGGAATCCGACGATCCGTTCTTGCGCAGCCTCGGCCTGCCCTCGCGAGACTTTGAGGGGTATCGCATTTATCGATCCACCGACCCGGCGTTTCTCGATCCGCTGGTCATCACCGACGGGCGCGGCAACCTGACCTTCCGCAAACCCATCGCGCAGTTCGACCTGATCGACGGCATCGGCGGGTTTCATCCGGTGGACGTTAACGGCATCAAGTTCGATCTGGGCAACGACCGGCGCGATCCGGGCGAGGCGGGCAACGGCCTGGCGCACGTCTTCACCGATTCGACAGTCACCAACGGCATTCAGTATTTCTATGCCGTCACGGCGTACGATTTCGGTGCGCCCTCGGCCAACATTTCGCCGACCGAGACGCCCATCCGCATCCGCCGCCTGCCCGACGGCTCCATCGAGACCGGGCCGAACGTGGTGGCGATAACGCCGGAGGCGCCGGTGGGCGGCTACACCGGCGCCGGGCTCGAAACCATCAACGGTTTCCTGCCGCGCGTGCAGGGCTTCACCAGCAGCCGCATCGGCTTCAGCATCGTCGATCCTCGCATGATCAACGACGGCAATCGCTACCGGATCGTCTTCGAGGATACGCTCATCCTGGGCACCCTCGTCTCGCCCGATACGCTGACGACGAAGAACTTCTCGCTGATCGATCTCGACAGCGGCGAGACGTTGCTGGATCGGTCTGAGGCGTTCAGAGAGGGGCAGGAATTCCCGGTGCTCGATGATTTCGGCAATCCGCTGGGTTTCAAGCTGTTCTTCTTCCCCGAACCGCGCGTGGTGGTCAACACCAGCGCGACGGGGTGGGATAATGACGCCGTCTATCCGATTGCGCTCGATCCGTATCTCTCGGCGGGCTTCGTCAAGGGGCTGCGGAATCCGGCGGACTACCGCGTGGACGTCGTCGGGCCGGGTGAGGGGCAATCGATCGAATTGCAAGTGACACGGCGCAAGACGCTGCCGTCGCGGCCTACCAACGTCCGGGTCTTCCGCGTCGAGCCCGACGGCGCCGGCGGCACCCGCGACGTCGAGGTGGAGTATGCCTTCTGGGATCTGACCGGGCCGGACTTCGTCGATGACGAATCGACCGTCCCGGCGACGTTCAGCGCCGAGCCGGCGATGGGTGAGAGCGACCGCATCATCGTCTTCGAAAACAAAGTCGGCGATGAAGGCGGTCAGCCGATCATCACCTGGCAGATCAGCCTCAACTTTACTTTTTCCAACCGGCAAGATCCGACGCAGGGCGACGTGGCGACTATCGTCACGCGCAAGCCGTTCCTCTCCAGCGATGCTTTCGAGTTCACGGCATTCGGCCCGCAGGTCGATGCGTCGAACCCCGATTCGCTTTTGGCGCGGATCCGCGTGGTGCCCAACCCCTACATCGCCACGAACCGCTTCGAGCCACAGAACCCGTTCTCGACGGGCCGGGGGCCGCGGGTGATCAAGTTCATCAACCTGCCGCCGCAATGCACCGTCCGGATTTTCTCGGTCAACGGGCGCCTGATCCGGCGGCTCGACCTCCACGAGGGCTCCAACGACAACCTGACAGCGGCGGACTTGCTCAACGGCACGCTGACCTGGGACCTCGAAAGCGAAGACGGCCTGACGGTCTCGTACGGCATTTACCTCTACCACGTAGAGGCGCCCGGCTTCGGCGAGAAGACGGGGACTTTCGCCATCATCAAATAATCGATTTTTGCTGGCGCAAAAACCGATAAGGGACAACGATGGGGTTTGTTATGACGAATAGGACGATAGGAAGAGTGGGGGGGGTGCTCCTGGTGGGAGTGCTGCTCTGGGCGAGCCCGGCGGCGGCTCAGTTTGGGGAGGAGACGCGCGACGTGACGCGGGGCGGGACCACTGCCGCCGAGTTTCTCAGCATCCCCATCGGCGCGCGGGCGACGGCTATGGGCGGCGCCATCACCGCCTCGGTCAACGACGCCACGTCGATCTACTGGAACCCGGCGGGGCTGGGCAAGATGGGCAAGGCGGCGTTTGCCGCCGAGCACGCCTCGTGGCTGGCCGGCATCGATTTCAACTACGTCGCCGTGGTGCTGCCGACGAGCATCGGCACGATTGGGCTGGGCGTGACGGCCATGCGGACGCCCGACATGGAGGTCACCACCGTCACCGAGCAGAACGGCACGGGCGAGATGTTCGACGCGGCGTCGTACGCCTTTTCGTTGTCGTTCGGGCGCGCGCTCACCGATAAGTT
Organism: Rhodothermales bacterium; assembly: GCA_028278205.1. Lineage (GTDB taxonomy): Bacteria > Bacteroidota > Rhodothermia > Rhodothermales > Bin80 > JANQES01. The sequence goes on along the minus strand of JANQES010000091.1, from coordinate 53,953 downwards.
TTCCATCGGCGGCACGGCCAAGCTCATCAGCGAACGCATCTGGAATTCCAACGCCTCCGGGCTGGCCCTCGACGTAGGCACCGTTTTCGTCACGCCGTTTCGAGGGATCCGCCTCGGCGCTTCGATCTCGAACTTCGGCACTAAAATGCAGATCGCCGGGGATGATTTGCTGGTGCTCGTCGATATCGATCCGAACAACCAGGGCAACAACCAGAGCAACCGCGCCGAACTGCGCACCGACCAGTTCGACCTGCCCTTGACGATGCGCATCGGGCTGGCCGGCGAGGTGTTTCAGACCGCCGGCAGCCGCCTGACGCTCGCCGTCGATGCGCTCAGCCCCAACAACAGCGGCCAGTACGTCAACGTCGGCGCCGAACTCGGGTTGTTGGGCGATTTGCTGATGGTCCGGGGTGGCTACAGCGAGTTGTTCCTCGACGACAGCGTGCGTTCGTTCTCGCTCGGCGGCGGGTTGCGCTACGATTTCGCCGCGCTCAACTTCGCCCTCGATTACGCCTACGAGAATCAGGAATTCTTCGACGGCGTCAACCGCTTTACGCTGGCGGTGCAATTTTAAAGGTAGTGTTCTTTGTTGTGTTGGTGAGGCTAAACAACCCCTCCCCTGAGGGAGGTGGCCCGCAGGGCCGGAGGGTGTAACGCGGCTTGTTTACACCCCCCAGTCGCTGCGCGACAGCCCCCTCAAGGGGGCGGTTGTTTCCTACACGTCAACACCCTTGCGCTACTGATACGGTTTCTTTGACGCCCTGAGGCAACGACGACGCTTGTCCGTTACCTGCGGGTTTACATAGATTCATTCCATCCGCAACCGACGCCGCCGCGCCTGTCTGAGTGCAGACGGCCCGACCCGACCGGCGGCGTCTCGGATCGGATGGTTGACTTGATGCGACACTTCATCACAACACGGAGGAAGACTCCAATGAGAATCGCTACCACGTACTGCCGATGGCTGGGCCTGCTTCTGGTTACGGCCTGCCTTGCCGGGACGGCCTACGGCCAAAACCGGACGGTAACCCTCACACTCAACACCGCCACCGTCGCCGACACGATCAGGACGGACAGCTTCATTGAGGTGCGCGGCGCCGGCAACGGCACAGCGCCCTTCACGCTGGTCGATGGCAACATGATCGACTGGGGCGACGTCAGCACCATCGAGCCGGAGAACATCGGCGGCGACTACTGGCGGGTCACTTTTGAAGTGGCCGACACCACCAATCTGGTCTTCAAGTTCTACTCGCAGCAGGCCGAAGACGCCGGGCTCAACGGCTGGGAGGCTGATCCCAACCCCGAAATCCCCGTCGGCACGGGCGACACCACCAATACCGGCGTGCCCTTGAGCACGGTGCATTTCTTCGAGGCGCAGAGTGAATACCGGGGCGCTGAACAAGACCGGGGCGATTACGACTGGCGGCCCTGGGAGGCGAAGGAAGACTCCATCGCCATCTGGTTCCGCGTGGCGATGTTTGGCCCGCATTCGGAAGAGTTGGGCTATGACCCCAGCGCCAGCTCGCCCGATCAAAACATCGGCGTCCGGGGCGACAACCTCGGCAGCGCGAGTATGCTCGATTGGGGCAGTACCAACCTCGTCCTGGACCGCGAGTCCACCAACGACAATGTGGCCGGCTACAACATCTACTCCGGCGTGGCCTACTATCCTACCTCAGCCGCTGGGACGGAGCAGGCCTATAAGTTTGTCATCGACGACGCCGTCCTCGACGATGGCAACCTGGGATGGGAAGACGCAAACCTCAGCGGAAACAACCGCACCTTCACCATTCCGGAAGACGACTCGACGCTGCAATGGGTCTACCTCGGCAACACGCCGCCCACGAGCACCGAGCCCGTCGCGTCCGCCGTCATCTTCTCGGTCGATTTGAGCCCGCTGGAAGACCTCGGCCTCTTCGACGTCGCGCGCGGCGATACCCTGGAAGTGCGCGGCGACTTTAACGGATGGGACTGCGACAACCCGGATGACTGTCTGCTGTTACGCGCGCCCGGCGAGTCCGTCTTCGAGCAGGCGATCCCGATCACGGCCATCCCCCTGACAGAACGCAACTACAAATTCTTCCTCAACCTGAACGATTCGCTCTTCCGGGCAGAGTTCGGCGGTGTTGAGGTGATTCCCAGCGGCTGGGAGGAGCCTATCTCGACCCAGGGCGCCAACCGGACGTTCATCTTTGAAGGCCTTGAGAACGATTTCCAGGATCTCCCGGTCTTCCGCTTCAACGACATCTACGACGGCAACATCATCCCCGACGGCGCCAACGTCGATGTCAATTTCTCGGTAGACATGAGCCCGGCCCTGGCGAACCAGTCGGATCCCTTCGAGCCGGCCTCCGACACCGTCTCGATCCGCATCGCCGAGCCGTTCTGGGCCATCACGCAGGGCTACGAACTGACCCCACGCGACGATGACCCAACGTTGGGCGACGGGATCAATCTGGCGTCGTTTGCCAGGATCTTCCAGCTCACCGACGATGACAACGACATGATCTACACGGGCACGCTGACCTTCCGGGGGCTCACCTACGGCGCCATCCAGTATCAGTATGCCTATGGGGCCGATGGGCAGTTCTTCATCGAGCCGGAGGGCGGCACTGCCGGCGAAGGACGACGGCGCACGCGCTTCATCGCGCCTAACGCCGACGGCTCCTGGCCGCCCTCCTGGGACTTCCCCCAGGAGACGTTCCGTCCGGAAGGCGGGCCATTTACGGGCGCCTTCGAACAGAACCCGGTGACCGTCGGCGTCGAAGCCGTCAACGACGAGGTGCCCTCGACGATTGCGTTGGGCCAGAACTACCCCAACCCGTTCAACCCGACCACCACGTTCGAGTACGCCATCACGCGGACGCAGAACGTCAAGATCCGCGTCTACGACATGCTGGGCCGGCTCGTAGAGACGCTCGTCGATGCGACGCAGCCGCCGGCTACCTATCAGGTGACCTTCGATGCCAGCCGCCTGGCCAGCGGTGTGTACATCTACCGCCTGGAGGCCGGCAATCAGGTCATGACGAAGCGCATGTTGTTGATCAAATAACCGCGCGTTTTCGAACCTAAAACCGTGTTGCCGGGGCCGGTGGCTTTGCACGTCCGCCGGCCCCGGCGCTGGTTTTTATGTCCGTTCTCTGATGCTCTTTGATAGTTAAATCGGGTTAAAGCGGGCACCCCCGTAAAGTCCCCCTTTGAAGGGGGTGCCCCGACGAAGGAGGGGCGGGGGATGTTCGTGCGACCTTCTAAAAACCTCTTCTCAGGCTGCACGAACATCCCCCTGCGCCGCTCCGCCTTCGCTGCGCGTCGCTGTCCCCCTTCAAAGGGGGAATTTTCGATGGCAACACGATCACCCAGTTTAATATCGAAGATTAACGCTGCCTGCCCTGTGAGCAAGCCGAAGACACAGACCGAAGCGCCCCTCTCCGCCGGGAAGCGTCGCCTCTTCAGCGTGGTGATGTGGCTGATGCCTGTGCTCTTTTTTGTCGTGCTCGAAGGCGTGCTCCGGCTGGCCGGCTATGGCGATTCGTATCCGCTGTTCAAGCCGATCTCCGGGTATCCGGCCTATATGGCGCAGAACCGGGACGTAGGCTGGCGCTATTTCACCCGGCAAGAACGCGTGCCCACGAGCCTGGGCGACGCGTTCAAAGCTGAGAAAGACAGCAGCATCTTCCGCGTCTTCGTGCAGGGCGGATCCAGCGCCGCCGGCTATCCTTTCTACCACGGCGGCAGCTTCTCGCGGATGCTGGGTCAACGCCTGCAACAGACCTTCCCCGAACGCCCCATCGAGGTGGTCAACACGGCCATGGCGGCGGTCAACTCCTACACGCTCCTCGACTTTGCCGACGAGATCATCGCGCAGGAGCCGGATGCCGTGCTGATCTATGCCGGGCACAACGAGTTCTACGGCGCGCTCGGCGTCGGTTCTGCCGAGACGTTGGGGCAGAACCGCGCGATGGTCAACCTGTATCTGGGCCTGCGCAACCTGCGCATCGTGCAGGGGCTTCGCGCCGTGCTGGCCGGAGCCGGATCGCTCTTCGGCGGGCGTGCGCAAGGCGAACGGCCCGGCGCCACGCTGATGGACCGGATGGTGGGCGAGCAAAAGATTGCCTACGGCTCGGCGCTCTATGGACGCGGCCTGGCGCAGTTTCGCGGCAACCTGCGCGATCTGATGGCGCGCTACCGGGAACGCGGCATTCCCGTTTTTATCGGCACGCTCGCCAGCAACGAGCGTACGCACGCGCCTTTCATCAGCGACCTTGTCCCCGGCACTGATGCCGAGGCCCGGAAGATGCTGTACCGGCAGGCGCAAAACGCTGCGCAACAAGGCAACCTGCAAGAAGCTCTCTCCATTCTTGACGAGGTCATCCGGATGGACAGCCTCGCCGCCGATGCTTTTTACGCCAAAGCCCGCCTCCTTGACACCGGGGGACGCTACGACGAGGCGCGGGCGGCCTACCTCGCGGCTAAAGATCGAGACCAGCTTCGTTTCCGCGCGCCGGAAGCCATCAACCAGATTATTCGGGAAGAAGCTGAGCGGGCCGGCGTCGGCGTCGTCGAGACGCAGGCGGCGCTGGCGCAGGCCGCGCGGAACGGCATCATCGGCTCTGATCTGATGATGGAGCACCTGCACCCGAATGTGGATGGCTATTTCCTCATCGCCGATGCGTTTTACAAGGCGCTGGCCGAGGCGCGGCTGATCGGTTCGTGGGATCGCGTTGTGCCTACGGTGAGGGCGCGCAAAGAGGTCTTGCTTACGCCCATCGATTCGCTCTACGGCGTCTACCGCATCCGCCAGTTGATGGGCACCTGGCCGTTTCAGCCGCCCGGCGTCGTCGTGAACACGATGGACACGGTGAAGGCGCGCAACCCCGTCGAGCAGATCGCCCTCGATCTGTATTACCGGAAGGTGGGCTGGCAAGAAGCCACCGACGCGCTACGGCGCTATTACCAGGAGCAGGGCGACTACCACAGCGCGTTGCAGGCGGCGCTGGTGCATATCCAGCAATATCCGTTTCTGCCGCAGCCGTACCTCGCCGCCGGCAATATTCTGGTCTTACAGCGCCGCTACGACGAAGCCATGACCTATTTCACGGTCTCGAACGATATCGAGGAGTCGGCGATGGCGCAGCGTATGATCGGTAGCATTTTGCTGGAGCGGGGCGACCGCAACAAGGCCATCGAACACCTGACACGCGCCGTAGCCCTCGACCCGGAAAACCAACAAGCTCTTTATAATCTCAGCGGCGCTTATGCCCTCTCCGGCCAGTTGGAGCAAGCCCGCGAGACGGTGATGCGCCTGCTTCAACTGGCGCCCGAACACCAGGATGGCCGGCGCCTGCTCGCCAGCCTCTCGGCGCCGCGAGAATGATGGAATTCGAATTCGAAATTGCCTTTTGGCCGTTGTGATGTTGAATAATGGCACGAAAGTACGTCCCGTTCGCCGAACGGGATCGAGCGTTGAGGGTCCCGTTCGGCGAACGGGATGTACTTCTGTTGCAACTGATAAGGCAAGTTTTCAAATGGATTTGGTATTGCCCATCCGAACCATCGTGTTGCGTTGTTCGCTGCTCTTGTTCACCGCTCTCTGGTTTTTCGCGATGGCGGGATGCAGCGAGGCGCCGGGCGGGCAGACCGGCGAGGAAGGCATCCTCACGGAGACCGTCGCCGCGCGGCCTGCGTGGATCGACGACGCGGTGCTTTATGAACTCTTCGTCCCTGATTTCACCGAGGAAGGGACGTTCCGGGCCATCATTCCGCGCCTGGGCGAACTCAAAGAACTCGGCGTCACGACGATCTGGCTGATGCCGATCCATCCCATCGGCATCGAAGAACGCAAGGGGGTGCTGGGCTCGCCGTACGCGGTGCGGGATTTTTATGATGTCAATCCTGAATATGGCACGAAGGAGGATTTCAAAGCGCTCGTCGGCGCCGTCCATGCCGAGGGGATGTATCTCATCCTCGATCTGGTAGCCAACCACACTGCCTGGGATCATCCCTGGATCACCGAGCATCCGGACTGGTACACGCCCGGCCCCGACGGCGGCATCACCGTGCCGCTCGATCCCAACGACAACCTCACCGACTGGACCGACGTGGCCGACCTCAACTACGACAACCGGGCCCTGCGCGCCGAGATGACGGGCGTCATGCGCTACTGGGTCGAAGAGTTTGACATCGACGGCTACCGCTGCGACGTGGCCGGCTGGGTGCCGTTCGACTTCTGGAAAGACGCCATCGCGGCGGTGCGGCAGGTCAAGCCGGTCCTGATGCTGGCCGAGTCGGAGGATCCGGGCCTGCACCGCGTGGGTTTCGATCTGACGTATGCCTGGCCGTTTTACCAAACGCTGAAGGCCGTCTGGGAGGGCGCGCCGGTCTCTGAATTGAGGACCCTCGTGCGCGAGGTAGACGCGGCACTGCCCGAAGGCGCCCACCGCCTGCGCTTTACCACCAACCACGACGAGACGGCCTGGGATGCGACGCCGCCGCAACTCTTCGGCGGGCAGGAGGGCGCTCGCGCTGCGTCGGTGCTGGCGCATACGTTGCCCGGCGTGCCGCTGCTCTACAATGGGCAGGAGACCGGCCAGGATAGCCCCGTCCCGTTTTTCGAACAGACCGCCTACGACTGGTCGCAAAACCCGGAGATGAGGACGTTCTACGGCGATTTCTTCGACCTCTACGCCGAGAGCGCGGCGCTGCGGCAGGGCAGCTTCACGCCTTTCGCCCCGGACAACGACGACGTGATGCTCTTTGCCCGCACGGCGGCCACCGAACAACTGCTCGTGGCCGTCAACACCCGCCCCCGGAGCGCAGCCGTGACGCTGCCGACAGCGCTTCAGGGCGACCGGCTGATGGACGTTTTGCGGGAAGAACCCGTCATCAGCGGCCAGACGCTCTCGCTGGGGCCGTACGATTTTCGGTTGCTGCGGGTGGAGTGACATGGCGCCGTTGCAAAGCCTGGCTGACAACCTCTTAGCAGGCTTCGTCAACATCCCCCTGCGCCGCTCCGCCTTCGCTGCGCGCCGCTGTCCCCCTTCGAAGGGGGAATTTTCGGTGCCGGCACGATGACATCACACAAGACGCATTACGCAGTACGCAAGAGGAGGAACACCCATGCATCGTCCGTTTATCCGCTTTTTGGTGGTGCTCGGCCTCGTCGGGGCCGGGCTCGTGCCTGCCTATGCGCAGACGCTCGACGTCACGTTTCGCTACGTCGAGCAGCCCGGCGACAATTTTATGCGGGTGTTTTTGCCCGGCGAGTTCAATGGCTGGGGGCCGAACAATGGCGGGCAGATCGCCATCGGCGCGCCCTCGCTGATGACCCTCGACACCGACCTCGACCAGTGGCTCTACACGACGGCGCTTCAGGTGGGGCAGGATTACCAGTACAAGGTGCACTTTCACTTTAACGGGTCGGGGTCGGAGTGGCAGTGGATTTCCGATCCGTTCAACGACCGCATTAATGTCAACGACAACAACAACTCCGTCGTCACCATCACCGATCCGATGGTTTTTCAACCGGCCCGCCGGCAGAATGAGGACGGCGAAATCGTGGAAGTCTCCGCCGGGGTTTTTGGATCGGAGGACATCACGGCGTTGACGTTCGAGATCAACGGGGTGGCGCAGGACGGGCTGCCGTTTTTTGATGCCGAGAAGAGCATCTTCCGGTACGAATTGCCGGAGCCGGTGGTCTGCGCCTTGCAATTCAAACTCACGGCCACCGATGCCGTGGGCGGCACGGCGAGCGTGGAGGTAGGCGTCGTCCCGCCGGCCATTCAGGAGGCCGCCCGTCCCGCCGACATCCGCGACGGCATCACCTATTTCGACAACGACCCGACGAAAGCCGCGCTCTCGCTTTTTGCGCCCGGCAAATGCTTCGTCCACGTCCTCGGCGATTTCAACAACTGGCAGATCGACGACGCGTTCTTGATGAAACGCGACGTGATTCGCGACGACAGCGTACACTGGTGGCTGGAAATCGACAATCTCAACGCCACGCAGGAATATGCTTATCAATTCCTCGTAGACGGCGAGTTGCGCATGGCCGATTTGTATTCAGAAAAGATCCTCGATCCGGGCAACGATCCGTTCATTCCGGAGGCGACGTATCCCAACCTGAAACCCTATCCGGAGGGGCAGACGCAGGGCCTCGTCTCGGTGCTTCAGCCGGGGCGCGATGCGTATCCGTGGGTCGTCGAGGATTTTGAAAGGCCGCCGCAGGGCGAGTTGGTGATCTACGAAATGCTGCTGCGCGATTTCGTCGCGGCGCACGACTACGCCACGCTCGTCGATACGCTCGATTACTTCGACCGCCTCGGCGTCAACGCCATCGAGTTGATGCCCATCGCGGAATTCGGAGGCAACATCAACTGGGGGTATCAGCCGCAGTTTTATTTCGCCCCGGACAAATACTACGGCCCTGCCGACGACCTCAGACGCTTCATCGACGAGGCCCATCAGCGCGGCATCGCCGTGATCCTCGACGTCGTCTACAACCACGTCGACCTGCCCTCGCCGCTGATCGAACTCTTCGGCGCGACGGACACTAATCCGTGGATCAACGTCCCGGCCCGGCATCCGTTCAACGTCTTTTTCGATCTCAATCACGAGGATCCCTACACGCAATACTGGCTCGACCGCGTCAATGCCTACTGGCTGACCGAGTTCAAGGTAGACGGTTTCCGGTTTGATCTTTCGAAGGGCTTCACGCAGCGCAACACGGGCGGCAACGTCGGCGCCTGGGGCAATTACGACGCCTCGCGTATCGCCCTGCTCAAGCGCATGGCTGACCAGATCTGGGCCGTCGATCCGGACGCGTACGTCATCTTAGAGCACTTCGCCGAAGACCGCGAAGAACGCGAACTGGCCACCTACGGCATGGACGAGGGCAAGCCGGGAATGATGCTCTGGAACAACGCCAACTTCAATTATAACGAGGCCACGATGGGCTACCACGACGGCGGGAAGTCCGACTTTTCGCATGCCTATTACGGCCCCGGAGGCAGAGGCTGGCCCGTGCCACACACGATCTCGTACATGGAAAGCCACGACGAGCAGTGGCTCATGTTCAGGAACATCAGCTTCGGCGCGTGCGAGCGCAGCTTCGGCGACGGCTGCGATCCCAGTCTCAACGAGAATTTCGGCACCTATAACGTGCGGAATTTGCCCACCGCTCTCGACCGCATGAAGATGGCGGGCGCGTTCTTTTTCCTGCTGCCCGGACCCCGCATGATGTGGCAGTTCGGCGAGTTGGGCTACGGCTACGGCGACCGGGGCGAGCAGTGCCTCCGCGACAACGACTGCCCGCCCTTCGCGCCCGGACGCACCAGCCCCAAACCCATCCGCTGGGATTACCGCGACGATCCGCTCCGCCAGAAACTCTACCAGGCGTGGGCGGCGCTGATCAACCTGCGCAACGAGCACGAGGTCTTCCGCAGCACCGAAACGCAGGTTACGTTGGATCTCGACGACGCCGTCAAGCGCATCCACCTTTCGCATCCGGAGATGGAGGTCGAGATCGTCGGTAACTTCGGTGTCACCGAAGGCGCCAACATCGCCCGATTTTCGAACCCGCCGAGGTTCTGGTACGACTTCTTCTCCGGTGATTCGCTGGATGTGACGGGCAGCCGGTCGACAACGCTCGATCCGGGTGCGTTTCACGTTTACACGAGCCGGCGCATCACGCCGCCTGAGCCGGGTCTGATCACGGTGGCAGTGGAAGACGCGGCGGACGTGCCGGAGACGTTCCATCTGGAGCAGAATTATCCCAACCCGTTCAACCCCGCCACGACGATACGCTACCGCCTGGCCGAAGCCGGCCCCGTGCGCCTCGACGTGTTCGACGTGCTGGGCCGCCGCGTGGCGGTTTTGGTGGATGCGTTCATACCCGGCGGCACGCACGAAGTGGTCTTCGACGCGGGTCCTCTGCCCAGCGGCCCGTACGTCTACCGCCTCCAAACCGGCAACCGCATCGAGACGAAGACGATGGTGTTGGTTCGTTAAAGTCACTGGTCACTGGTCATTAGTCACTGGTGTCTCTTTGCAAACCAGTGACCAATGACCAGTGACCGTCCAAAAAAAGCAAAACAAACAGGACTTCTTCCGAGGTTGATAAAAACCGTATCACGTATGGCAAAACTCCTCTACCTCGCCGTTATCCTGCTCGTCGCCGGTCAGGCCATTACCCGGTGCGACGCGACGGGCACCGGGGGCGAAGAACCGGTCGATCCATCCAATCCGCAATCTGCGATCCGCAATCCGCAATCCGCACTCGATCCGGACTGGGCGCGCGATGCCGTCTTCTACCAGATCTTCCCCGAACGCTTCCGCAACGGCGATCCCTCGAACGATCCGACGCGCGCGTCCATCGAGATGAGTGAACGCGCGCCGGAATCCTGGGAAATCTCGCCCTGGACCGGCGACTGGTATGCCCGCGCCGAGTGGGAAAAAGAGATGGGCGAGGGCTTTTACGACGCTGTCTTCCACCGGCGCTACGGCGGCGACCTGCAAGGCGTGATCGATCAACTCGATTATCTGGAAGACCTCGGCATCAACGCGATTTATTTCAACCCGATCTTCTACGCCCGCTCGCTCCACAAATACGACGGCAGCAGCTTCCATCACATCGATCCCTACTTCGGCCCCGATCCCGACGGCGACATCGCACTGATCGACGGCGAAAACGCGCTCGACCCGGAAAGCTGGACCTGGACCGCCGCCGACCGGCTCTTTCTCTCGCTGCTCGAACAGGCCCACGCGCGCGGCATCCGCGTGGTCATCGACGGGGTCTTCAACCACACCGGGCGCGATTTTTTCGCTTTCAAAGATATCCGCGAAAATCAGCAAGAATCGCCCTATGCAGACTGGTACATCGTCAAGCGTTGGGACGACCCGGATACACCGGAGGATGAGTTCGATCATGAGGGCTGGTGGGGCTACAAGCCGCTGCCGCTCTTTGCCGACACCGAGGACGGCGAGGATCTGCACCCCGGCCCCAAACAGTATGTGATGGATGCCACCGCCCGCTGGATGGACCCCGACGGCGACGGCAACCCGGCAGACGGCATCGACGGCTGGCGGCTCGACGTGGCGAGCGAGGTGCCTATCGCCTTCTGGGCCGATTGGAATGCCCACGTGCGCCGCCTCAATCCCAACGCCTACACCGTCACCGAAATCTGGGAAGAAGCCGCCGAATTCGTCGAAAAAGGTAGTTTTTCGGCGACGATGAATTATCACGGCTTTGCCTTTCCCGTCAAAGGCTATTTGATCGATGCCACGCTGCCGCCGTCGGGCTTCGACGCGATGTTGCGGGAGCGCCGGATTTCGTTTGCTGAAACGGCCCGGTATCAGGCGCAAAACCTCATCGACTCGCACGACACCGACCGCCTCGCCTCGATGATCGTTAACGCCGGGAACTACGAGTATATCAAGCCGGAGTGGTTCGATTACGACCGGGGCGAGCGCTCCTCGCCGCGTGGCGCCGACCGCTACCTCGTGCGCGCGCCCGACGACGGCGAACGGCGCATCCAGCGATTGGTGGCGTTTTTTCAGATGACCTACGTCGGCGCGCCGATGATTTATTACGGCACCGAAGCCGGCATGTGGGGCGCCGACGACCCCGACGACCGCATGCCGATGGTCTGGCCCGACCTCACCTACGATGCGCAAGCCGCCGACCCGCTGAACCGCCCCCGCGAGCCCGACGCCGTCGCTTTCGACAGCACCGTGTTCGATTATTACCGGCGTGTCGTGCGGCTTCGCGGCGAGCACGCGGCGCTGCGGCGCGGCACCTTCGAGGCCGTCGCCACCAACGATCAGTTCCGCACCTATGCCTTCCGCCGGGCGCTCGACGACGAGACGCTCGTGGTGGTGATCAACCGGGGCGAGGAAGCCTACCGCCTCGACCTGCCGGCGCCCGCCGAGGAGACCTCCTTCGAAATCGCCTTCGCCACCGACGATGAAGACGCCGTAACCCTGACGGCAGATAGCGCCGCCGTAGCCGTCGAGATGCCGCCGCTGACGGGCGTGGTGTTAAAACAGGTTGAGGCTGACGAAGAATGACGGTGATGTCATTTTTGGATTTTAGATTTTGGATTTTGGATTATTTGATGTCACCGAATCAGATAATCGAGGAAGCTGTGACGGACCGAATGGCTGTGACTTCTTCGACTCTGATGACGGTGTCGAATCAGACCAATCCAAAATCTAAAATCCAAAATCCTAATCCCCAACCCCACCATCCCACCCGACCCACATGCTCGATATCCAAAAAAACCTCACCCGGTCCTTTTTCGCGTTGCTCAGCCTGCCGGCTACGGCGATGGGGTTTGCGCTCTCGGTGCAGATCTCGGCGTTGAGTTGGATCCTCGCCACCAAATACCATCTGGAGATCGACGACATCGGGCTGGTGTGGGCTGCCGGACCTATCGCTGGCATTCTCGGACAGGTGATCTTCGGCATCATCAGCGACAACGTCTGGTTCTGGGGCGGGCGTCGTCGTCCGTTCATCCTCATCGGCGGCGTCTTCGCCTCGCTGATGCTCTTCGCCTTGCCCAGCATCGACATCATCTCTTCGTCGATGGGCATCGACGGCATCCTCGGCGTGGCGATTGCCGTGGCGCTGACGCTCGACTTCGCCATCAACGTCGGGTTCAACCCCACGCGGTCGATCATCGCCGACGTGACGCCGGAAGGGGTCAACCGCACGAAGGGCTATACGTGGATGCAGACCATCTCCGGCACGTTCGGCGTGCTGGCCTACGCCATCGGCGGTATCTGGGATAATTACGTGCTGATCTACGTGGGCGTGGTGCTGGTTTTCTTGTTCACGTTCATCCCGCCTTTTCTCATCAAAGAACCCGCCTCGCTCAGTTGGGACGACGAGGATGACGAGGTGGGTCCGATGGATCCTTCCGCCCGGCCCTCACCCGACGACATGCAGGAAAAATTGGAGGTCTCAGCGTCGGCAGGCGGCGGTTTTTCGATGACCGAAATCGGCAGGGCCATCGAGCCGCTGTGGGGCTTTCTGGTCTACGCCATCTACGGCATGGCCCGGCGCCTGATCGGTTTCGACCTGGGCCACTACTACGTCGAAATCGCGTGCGGCGTGTTGACGGTTTTCCTGATCGGTAAAGCGCTCGTGGCGAAGGAGTCGGGTAAGTCGAAGGAAGAGGCGGGGATGATCGGGTTTAAGAAGGTGCTGGCGGCGCACTCGTTTTCGTGGATCGGCGTGCAGAGCATGTTCATCTACATGTATCCGTACGTCGAGCAGAAGCTGCCGGATCTCTCCGAGATTGATGCCGGGCGGGTGGTTTCGATTGCGTTCCTGGTGCTCAACCTCGTGGGGGCTGCGTTGCCGGTGCTGGTGCTGGAACCCATCACCGAAAAGATAGGCCGGGTGAAGACCCACATGGGCGCGCTGGTCGTCATGACGCTCGGCTACGCAGGGTTGCTGTTTTTTGGCTTTTCGCCGACTGCGATTTACGTGATGATGGCGGTGACGGGCGTCGGCTGGGCGGCTATCGTCAGCCTGCCTTTCGCCATCATGTCGCAGAAGATCGATCAGGCGAAGATGGGGCTTTACATGGGGTTGTTCAACCTGTCGGTGGTGTTGCCGCAGTTGGTGGCGAGCCTCGGCGTCGGCGAGGCGGTGAACAACGCGCCGGACAAAAGCCTGCTTTTCATCGTCTGCACCGCCACGCTTGCTTTCTCGGCGGCGGCCTGGCTGCTGGTCAAAGAAGACGAAAGCGACGAAGCCGCCGCGACGCCGCCGGGCGGGGGCGGGCACTGATTTTGGATTTTAGATTTTGGATTGTGGATTGATCTCATCCATCACCGTCATCGCAATCGAGGAAGCCGCAGCGGTTCAAACCGTCGGGGCTTCTTCGATTATTCTATTCGGTGCAGGTAATCAATCCAAAATCTAAAATCCAAAATCTAAAATCCAAAATTAGAATCCCTCTCATACATCATAAAAAGGCCAATCATGTCGAAAACACTCATTGCTTGCTTACTCGTCGTGCTCATCCTCGCGCAGGGCTGCGCCGAAACGGAGCCGGTGGCGCCGCCGGAACCGACGCCGATGGCGCTGTCTAATCGCGACGTGGTCGTGCATCTGTTCGAATGGAAATGGACGGACATCGCGCAGGAATGCGAGACGTTTCTGGGGCCGATGGGCTACAAAGCCGTCCAGGTCTCGCCGCCGACGGAGAATGCGGTGGTCGAAGATCCGATGCGGCCCTGGTGGGAACGCTATCAGCCTGCCACCTACAAGCTCGACAACCGCAGCGGTGACCGCGCCGCTTTCGCCGACATGACGGCCCGCTGCAAAGCCGCCGGCGTCGATATCTACGTCGATGCCATCCTCAACCACATGACGGGTGTCTACGAGGGCGTCGGCACGGCGGGCGCTACGTTCGGCGAGTACGACTATCCGGGCATCTACAGCTACGACGACTTCCACCACTGCGGCCTCACCGACGGCGACGAGATCCAGGTCTGGGACGATCCGGTCCAGGTGACGACGTGCGAGTTGGTCAATCTGGCTGATCTGGACACCGGCGCGGAGAAGGTGCAGGCGCGTCTGGCCGAATATCTCAACGATTTGATCAGTCTGGGTGCGGCCGGCTTCCGGCTCGACGCCGCTCGCCACGTCGCCGCCGCCGAGATCCGGGCTGTGCTGGACCGTGTCGAGGGCACGCCGTATGTCTATCAGGAAGTCATCGACCCCGACCCGCCGAACTGGTCGGAGGACTATTATGTCAATGGAACGGTGACGGAGTTTCGCTACAGCGCCGTCGTCAGCGACGTGTTTTTCAACGGCCCGCTCACGCGGCTTCACGGCGCGGGATCGATCTGGCAGGAGATCAATTTTTTGCCGGGCGATAAGGCGTTCGTCTTCATCGACAACCACGACAACCAGCGCGGGCACGGGGGCGGCGGCCACATCGTCACCCACAAAGACGGCGATCTCTACGATCTGGCCGTGGCGTTCATGCTGGCCTATCCCTACGGGCGCCCTCGGGTGATGTCGAGCTATGCCTTCGAAGATGCCGCCCAGGGGCCGCCCGCCGATGCCGATTACAACATCACGAGCGTCCACGACGGCAGTGAGGTGAATTGCTTCGGCGACGAATGGCAATGTGAACATCGCCACCGCACCATCGCCGGGATGGTCGGTTTCAACAACGCCACGGCTTCGACGACCGACGTCTCGAACTGGTGGACCGGCAGCGACAACCAGATCGCCTTCAGCCGAGGCGACCGGGGCTTCGTCGTCATCAACCGCGAAGACGCCGCGTTGAACGAGACGCTCCAGACCGGCCTGCCCGCCGGCACGTATTGCGACGTTACCGACGGTGAGTTTACCGAAGATGCTCAGGGTTGCACCGGTCGCGCGATCTCCGTGGGTGATGACGGCACCGCAACCGTCTCCGTCGCGCCGATGCAGGCGCTGGCGATCCACGCGGAGGCGAAGCTGTAACCGCAGATAATTGCAACCGCAGATGGACGCGGATGAACGCGGATAGGGCTGCGTTCCCCATTCATCCGCGTTCATCAGTGTTCATCTGCCCTTATCTGCGGTTGCAAAAACAAACTGCTCGTTCGCCAGTATGTGCTAGATCCGTCCATCCAACCCGCCCCCAGGCCGATGCAGTTCCGCTACGTCAAATGGGATCCTGAGCGCCATGCGAAGGCGATGTCTACCTTCGAGCGGTTGATGGATCTGTTTCAGCAGCTTTTGCAATTCACCGCCGGTGATGCCGCCGAGGCGCTCAACTGGCTGACCCAACTCGACGGGCGCTACGGCCTGACCGAAGACGGCATGGGCATCGGCGATTTCATCGAAGAACTCAAACGGCAGGGCTACCTCAGCGAGGACGAGCAGACCGGCCTGTTGCAAATCACGGCGCGCACCGAGCGGGCCATCCGTCAGCGGTCGCTCGAAGAAGTCTTCCGGCAGCTTCGCAAAGGCGGGCGCGGCAATCACAAAACGCCCTACGCCGGCGCCGGCGACGAACGTCTCCCCGAAACACGCGGCTGGCACTTCGGCGACGATCCTCATCTGCTCGACGTCACGGGCACGCTCTCGAACTCCTTCCGCCGCGCCGGCCTCGACGACTGGAACCTGGCCGAGGACGACTTCGAGGTCTACGAGACCGATCACCGGACGACGATGGCCACGACGCTGATGATCGACCTGTCGCACTCGATGATTCTCTACGGCGAAGACCGCATTACCCCGGCGCGCAAAACGGCTATGGCGCTGGCCGAACTCATCATGACGCGCTATCCCAAAGACACGCTCGACATCGTCGCCTTCGGCAATGACGCCTGGGAGGTATCGATCAAAGACCTGCCGTATCTCAACGTAGGGCCGTATTACACCAACACCCGCGCCGGCCTGCAACGCGCGCGCGACATCCTGCGCCGTCGAAAAAATCGCAACAAACAGATCTTTCTGATCACCGACGGCAAGCCCAGTTGCCATTTCGAAAACGGGCGCATGTATCGCAACGCCTTCGGCCTCGACCGCCGCATCGTCAACAAAGTGCTCGACGAAGCCGTCATCTGCCGCCGCGAGGGCATTTCTATCACCACGTTCATGATCGCCCACGATCCGTATCTCCAGAACTTCGTCCACGAACTGACCGAGGCCAACCAGGGCCGGGCCTATTATTCGAGCCTCGAAAACCTGGGCGAGTTCATCTTCGAAGACTACGTCCGCAACCGCCGCAAACGGATGCGGTGAGGGAAACGCTATGAAAATAGAACTGGAACGCGAAGAAGACGGGCGCTGGATAGCAGAAGTGCCAGATCTGCCCGGCGTCATGGTTTACGGCCAAAGCCATGAGGATGCTTCGGCGAAGGTGAAAGTCCTTGCGCTTCGCGTGCTGGCAGACCGGCTGGAGCACGGCGAGCCTGTGCCGGAACTATCACCTCTTTTTGCTGAGGCAGCATGAGCCAGTGGCGTGCCACAAAAGCCCGTCGTGTGTTGGCAGCGTTGCTAAAAATCGGCTGGAAGATTAAGCGAAAAAGAGGGAGATCGCACCGCGTGCTGGCTCGACTTTGAACCTTGAACTTCGAACCTTGAACCGATCTTATCATGTTGCGCCAGGTTGTGAGGTGGCGGTCTAAGTCAAGCGCGGTTCGGGTCCCCATAGCTTCGTCGGTGCGGTGTGGGTGAGGACTCATGCCGGCTGCAACGTGGTGGTGGCCTGATGCCGGTCGGCGAGCGCGCGTTCTACGATCCATCCCAGCGTGGCGTCCATCACGGCATAGGTGATCAGCAGCGACAGCATGAGCGGCCCCATGGCGAGCGATGCCCAGCCGAACAGCACGGAGAACAGCAGAAGGACGAAGACGAGGGCCGGGGCGACGCCAACGGGCACATGGCCTTTCGAAATCCACGAGAGCGCAATCGCCAGGAAGGGCGCCAGGGGCGAGTAGAGGAGAACGGTGAAGGGGGAGAGCAGGTTGACCAGCAGCATGACGACTGCCATACCCGCTAGGATGAGCACCGAGCCGGTCCGCAGCCCGAACTCTCCGGCAGATGTCAGCGCAGATCGATGGCCGGTCCATATGATCATCAGGACGGCGCCGAGGTAGAGGACCAGGGTCGCGGCGTGCCCACCCAGCGAGTGTATGATATTGCTCAACCCGCCCGTCATCGGTACGATCAGCATGGGGATGAGGAACGTACATAGTGCCACGGCGCGCGCCAGCGTAAAAGAGCGTTCGGCGAGGGGTCGCGCCCTCTGGTAGTCCGCGCGCAACGCGTCCGGGCTGCCCAGGCGGGCGGTGGCCTCGTAGAACGCCTCTTCTTTCGAAAACCCCGTCTCCATCAAGTGCTCGACGCCGTCGCGGACGTGGTTTTCGAGTTCTTCGACTTCCTCAGAGTAGAAGGTGCTATCGGCCAGGAACTGCTTGCGCCAGTTCGTGATGTGGCGGTCTAAGTCAAACTCGGTTCGGGTCCCCATAGCTTCGTCAGTACGGTGTTGGTGATGGCCCATTGCCGGCGTTCGGTGCTCAGCACGCGGCGGCCTTCTTCTTTGAGGCGATAGTACTTGCGTCGCCGGCCTTGCTCCGACACGCGCCAGAACGATTCGATCAGCCCCTGGCGTTCGAGCCGGTAGAGCACCGGGTAGAGACCGCCCTCGGCCCACTGGATCTCCTGATCCGAGAGTTCTTTCACCCGCTGGATGATCTCGTAGCCGTAGCTCTCGCCCTGCGCCAGGATGGCGAGCACAATCGGCTTGGCGGAGGCCGCCGTCAGTTCGCGAGAAAACATGGTCTGCGCTGGCCGTCTGTTTATTTAGATGATCTAGGGTTGTGGAAGGGATACGCCTAGATGATCAAAGTGTTGCGAGCCGGGTGATGTTTTTTCAAATTCAACAACTCGTACCCTGAAGGGAGGCACCGAAAATTTCCCCTTCGAAGGGGGACAGCGACCGGCAAACGAATGTGGAGCCGGTCGCAGGGGGATGTTCGGGCGGCTTGCTGAAAACCTCTCATCAGGTCGCGCGAACATCCCCCGCCCCTCCTTCGTCGGGGCACCCCCTTCAAAGGGGGAATTTTGACTTAAATCGCCGAAAAAATAGATTCGATATAATCCCCCAAACAAGACGCCCATGCCGCCGATCACGCCGAAAAAACATCTCGGCCAGAACTTCTTGACCGATCCGAACACGGCGCGTAAGATCATCGCGGCGTTGCGGGCGCCGGAGGGGGAGGCAGTGGTGGAAATCGGGCCGGGCACGGGCGCGCTCACGGGGCTGCTCCTGGCGCGCTACCCGGCGATGACGGCGCTGGAGATCGACGCGCGGGCGGTGGCTTATTTGCAGGCTGAACACCCCGGCCTCGACGTGCGGCAGGCCGATGTGTTGGAGGTGGATTGGGCCGCGCTGGCTGCCGAAAAAGGCGGGCCGCTCTACGTCATCGGCAACCTGCCGTATTACATCACCAGCCCTATTCTGTTTGGTTTGTTAGACCACCGGCGGCATCTGCGCGAAGCCGTTTTGATGATGCAGCGCGAGGTGGCGCAACGCCTGGTGGCTGTGCCGCGCACCAAAGAATACGGCATCCCCAGCGTGCTCACGCAACTCTATGCCCGGCCCGAATTGCTTTTTTCGGTCTCTCGAAATGTTTTTTTCCCGAAACCTGACGTGACCAGCGCCGTTATTCGGCTTGCCTTCGACGGGCCGCCCCCCCCCGATCCGGACGTCGATTCAGCCTTTCTCCGCAGGGTCGTGCGCGCGGCGTTCAACCAGCGCCGAAAAACGCTCCATAATAGTCTAAGCCAGTGGACGCGAACGCGCGGTCTCGATTTGCCCCATGGCTGGGGGCGTAAGCGGGCCGAAGAATTACCACCGCCTGCTTTTGTTGAATTGGCGCGTTATCTTCGGTCTCGGATTTCGGAGTAAGTGCTTCGCTTGCACGTCGTGCCGTTTCTTCACGTTTTGCTTTTTTCGAAGGGTCATGCGTCATGAGTGTTTTTTCCATGCCCCATGACTTTGTGAAAAAGCTTCATTCATGACCAAACCGGCCCCCATAACGCCCGACAAAGACCTCTCCAACCCGGTGTTGGAGGTCGATGAGCAGTTGGTGGACGACCTCTCGTCGTTGCTCGACACCGGGCAACGGGGGATGGTCCTCAATCTGGTGGCCGATCTCCACCCTGCCGACCTGGCCCGGCTCATCAGCCACCTGCCCCGCGACGAGGCCGAGCAACTCTTCGAATGGCTGCCCGCCGATGTAGCCGCCGATGTGGTAGACGACCTCGACGACACCTTCCGAGCCGATCTGCTCGAAGAAGTCGAGACCGAGCGGCTGGCCGAGATCATCGACGAACTCGACACGGACGAAGCCGCCGACGTGCTGGCTGACCTGCCTGAGGAAGTGGCCTCGCAGGTGCTGCCCGAACTCGAAGATGCCGCCGAACTCCGCGAACTGCTGGCCTACGACGAAGAGACTGCCGGCGGCATCATGGCTACCGAACTGGTGGCCGTCTCGCCGTCGTGGACCGTCGCCGAAGCGACCGAAGAGGTGCGGCGCAACGCCGAGACCGTCGAGGAAATCTTCGTCGTCTTTGTCGTGGATGAGACTGAGCGGCTCAAAGGCTTCGTCTCGCTCAAACGCTTGCTGCTCTCGCCCGCCGAAGCCCGCATCGGCGATGTCATGAAGACCGACGTGCCCTCGGTGCCCACGGAGGTCGATCAGGAGGAGGTGGCTCGCATCATGGAGCGCTACGACCTCGTCTCGCTGGCCGTCGTCGATGCCGACGGCTGCCTCGTCGGGCGCATCACCATCGACGACGTCGTCGACGTCATCCGCGAGGAGGCTGAGGAAGACATCCAGCGCATGAGCGGTATCACCGGCGACGAAGAGCCGACCGACTCGGTGCTGCGCATCACCCGGGGGCGGTTGCCGTGGCTGCTGCTGGGCATGATCGGCGCCGGATTCGCCGGCAGCGTCATCGGGGCGTTCGAGCATACCATCAGCAAAGTGTCTATCCTGGCCGCCTTCATTCCGGTGGTGATGGCCATGGCGGGCAATGCCGGCATTCAGAGTTCAGCCATCATCGTACAGGGCCTGGCTTCCGGCGATGTGTGGTCTACCGACATGATGCGCCGGCTGGGCAAAGAGACCGTCGTGGCGCTGATCAACGGGGTGGCCTTGGCTATTGCTATTGCCCTGTTCGTGTTTGTAGTGTTCGTGGGTATGGCCCAGCTTTTTCCCAATGTGATTCATCCCGTGGAGCAACCCTTCCGTCTGGCTGTAACCGCCGGGCTTTCGCTCTTCGTCGTGATCCTCCTGGCCGCCAGTATCGGCACGACGATCCCGCTGTTTTTGAATCGTTTTGGGATCGATCCGGCGCTGGCTACCGGGCCTTTCATCACCACCAGCAACGATATCATCGGCCTGATCGTCTTCTTTGCCCTGGCAACGCTGTTGTATCTGCCGTATGTGACGGCCGGATGATGGAGGGATTTTCCATGCTCAGCAATCCAACGAAACCCATCCTGCCGGGCATCGTGCTCGCCGGAATGTTGAGCCTGATCGTCGCCGGATGCGAGCCGGGCGGCGGGGATATCGTCCAGGAAAAAGACCAGTGTTCCGTCCATCGTCATCCCATGAGCCAGCGCGCGAAGGTAGACATCGACGAGACGCTGCATCACACGCCGGCAGAATACACCGCGCGGCTGCAAGTGGGCAAGCAAGACATCGATTTTGTGGCCGATACGGGCAGTTCGAACCTGATCGTTCAAGGCAATGCAAGCCTTTGCCCCACCTGCACCGGCTCTGAGGACGAGCGCTACCAGCCCACCGAGGGGCATTCGGTGGGAGCGGATTTTGAGATTTCTTACGGATCGGGATCGGCCACGGCGGCTGAGTATCAGGATGCCGTGGGCCTGGAATGCGGCGATCCCATCGAAGGCTATACGTTTGGGGTGATCACGACCAACAAGGGGTTGCCCAATATCCTGGGCCTCGCCTATCAAAGCATCGCGCGGGGAACCCTGTCTCCTTTTTTTGATCAACTCGTCGAGAAGCATGGCCTCGACAATGAGTTTTCCATGCTGCTCTGCGGCCACGCTCCGGGCAGCCGTATCGATCTGGGCGGGCGGGATGAAAGAAGGCCGGATGATGCGAGTTATCAGTGGATTCCCCTCCTCGAAGAATCCTATTACGTCGTCGAGGCGCGCTCGCTTCAGATCAAGGGCGGCGGCACGTTTGCCGGCGACAGCGCCCTCGCGTTTCCCGGTTCAGTCAAAACGATTATCGATAGCGGCACCACGATGGCGCTCTTGCCTTCCGAGATGGTCGATGCCATCGTGGCGCTGATGAAACAGACCGTCCAGGACAACAACATCACCAACATCCCGGACGCGTTTTGGACAACCACGGACCCGGCCAGCGATGACTATTCGCATAAAATACCGGCGGCGGAGGTGGCGCTTTTCCCCACCTTGCAGGTGATGCTGCGCGACGCCAGCGGCCAGGATGCAGCCTTCGACATCAGCCCGGATACCTACCTCAAAGCCATTTTTCAGGATGCCGACGAACGCGTTTTCGGCTTCCGGGCATCCCGTTCGATTTACATCCTGGGGCAGGTCTTCATGGAAAATGGCCTCTACGTTTTCGACCGGGCCAACAAACGCATCGGCATCGCGCCTAATGCGGGGCTTTGCGGCGCTTGAGTACGGGCAGGATAGGGAATAGCCAGTGGGATGTGGCCAGTGGGGATTTTGGGAAAGGGGGAAAGGGGGACAAGAAAAAGCTTTTTTCTCGTTCTCCCATTCTCGCTCTCACCCTTTTTCGTAATCCGGGATGCACCCTCAACTAGAACACGCGGCGACGTGGTGCGCGTCTCGAAAGCGGAATCAGACGCCGGGTTGGGCTTGTTGCAGGCCGCGCTCGTCGTTGTATTTCGAGGGGCACTTCATCAGGATGTGTTCGGCCACAAACACGTCGTCTTTGAGGCGGCCTTCGACGACGAGCTTTTCAGCATCTTCGAAGCTGGCCGGCTTGGGGTTGGAATAACGCACTTGCCGCACGGCGCCCCGGTCGTCTTCCATGTAAAAAACAAACAGGTTTTGCGTCGGGTCGTAGCGGGTCTGATCGTGCTGAACCCACTGCCCGACGACGTGCGCCCGTGCGCCGGTCTGCGCGGCTTCTTCGAAGCTCATGTAGCCGCCGACCTGTTCGCCGAAGTTGAGAAAAAGCAACGAGGCAAAACCAACGAGCACGACCAGGCCGATGAGGGTCTTGGGTTTCATAATGGGTTGGAGTGTTTTGGTGTTCTAGTGTTTTGGTGTTCTAGTGTTTTGGTGTGCGTGGTGTAGTGTTTCGTTATCCCTTCGGCAAACTCAAACACTTGATTTCTTACTCCTCGTTTTGTGCAATGCGCTCGTTGAGGGTTCGTTCCAGGCGGTCGAGTTTGCGGTCGGTGCGGAAGACGAAAAAGACGAGGCCGAACCAGATGATCAGCGCCACGGCCATGACCACGAAGAGCTTGTCGTTCGAGAGCATCACCTGATCGAGGCCGGAGACGGCCTGCACGGGTACGTCGGGATTGCCCCAGATGCTGTCATACGGCGTTGCCGTGGTCTGGCTGGTATCGGGGACGACTTGGAGGGTTTTCATAAGGCAGGGTGTTACACACGAAACGTTTTTATCGGCTTGCGCGCTGTTGATAAACGGGCAGGGAGAGGGGAAGAGGGGGAGAGGGCAAAAATCTTTTTGAATCCCCCTTTCTCCCTCTCGCCCTTTCGCTAAAGCTCCGGTTCGTCGAGGGCGTCGAGGCGTTGTTGGATCTGGGCGGCGCGTACCCGTTGCGTGTAGAGCAACCAGAATACGCCGATGAACCCGATGATGGCTGGATAAAAGACGAAGCGCATGATCGGGTGGGTGATGTCGCTGAAGGCCGGGTTGCCTTCGGCGCCGGGGTGCAGGCTGTCTTGCTGGCGCGGCAGCACGTAGAGCAAGAACGGCACCGTCACGAACGCAAACAGGTTATATACGGCGGCAATACGCGCGCGTTTCTCCGGATCGTCGAGCGCCGAGCGCAGCACGAAGTAGGCGCCGTAGATCAACACCTGTATCGCCGCCATCGACTGTTTCGGGTCGAAGTTCCACCAGATGTTGGTGCCTTCGTACCACGTATAATGCGCCCAGACGCTCCCGGTGACCAGCCCGAGGATGCCAAAAACCACGGCCAGGAGCGCCGCCGCCCGCGCCCGCACGTCGCGGATGACGTGGCCGTTTTGCAGGTAGCGAAACGAATGATACGCCGAGACGATGGCGATAGCCATCATCGTAAACCACATCGGCACGTGGAAGTACAGGTTGCGCGCCGTGTGTTCGAGCATGTTGATGCGCGGGATGTTCAACCACAGCCCCCCGAAGGAGAACGCCGCCAGCACCACCACCGTCATCCACACGACGACGGCGAGGCGGATTTTCCGGTAGAGCGGCACGTTGACGGCGGCGGATGGGGTTTTCGCTTCCATAAGTTTGCTCACTTCGTTCGCGTCATGGGGTCGCTGTGCTCCCTGTCATTCATGGTCATTTACTCGCTTCGCTCGTGTCATTTGTGGTCATTGATTGTCTCGTTCGACCCATGACAATCAATGACGCGCCGAAGGCGCAATTGACAGCGAGCGAAGCGAGCAAATGACGCGAAGCAAATGACGGCGACCGCAGGGAGCCATCCCGCTAATCATTCCACACATAGTCGAACAGCAGCACCGAGGCAGTGATGACCACGCCGGCAAAACCTGTCAGCGCCAGCAAGTCGTTGAGCGAGGCCGTCCAGCCGTCGCTGCCCGGCACGGCGCCGGCAAAACTGTTCTGGGTAGCGTGGACCACCGAGAGCAACAGCGGGACCAGCAGCGGAAACAACAACACCGGCAGCAGCGGACCCCGGCCCGCCGCGCGGGCAATGATGGCGGCCAGAAGCGTGGTAGCGCCCGAAAGGCCCAGCGCGCCGAGCAGCAGCGTCAGCAGCAGCAGGCCCGGCAGCGCCACTTCAACGCTCAAAAGTACCAAAAAGACCCCCAGCGAGACGAGGTTGACGCCCAAAACTAACAGGAAGTTAAAAAGCAGCTTCCCGGCATAGACCATGCTGCCGCGTGTGTTGAGTTGCAAGAGCAGCACCGTGCCGCGCTCTTCTTCGGCAATGAACGCCCGGCCCAGCCCCACTGCCGCCGAAAACAAGATCACAATCCACAACAACCCCGCCTCGGCCTGCGGGCTGATGTCTTCGCTGCCGACGGCAAAGAGCACCAGCAAGATCGACGCCAGCACAAACATCAACAGCATGTTGATGGCGTAGCGGCTTCGCAGTTCGAGCCGCAGATCTTTCGAAAAAACCGCCCAGGCGCCGTGGAGCCAGTTGGTCATTTGCTCACTTCGTTCGCGTCAATGGTTCGCTTCGCTCCCGTCATTTGGTCGCTTCGCTCCCGGTCATTTGGTCGCTTCGCTCGCGTCATTTGTGGTCATTCATTGTCACTGTTTTTTTCAACCAATGACAATGAATGACGCGCCGAAGGCGCAATTGACAGCGAGCGAAGCGAGCAAATGACGCAAAGCAAATGACGCAAAGCAAATGACAATATACATCACGCAGCGCCACGTTCAGCGCGCATCGCCGCCCGTTCTTCCGCCGTCACCAACCCCGGCGGGCGAGGCAGGACGATGGGGTTGGCGGCGGTCGGCGGGTCGAAGTCGCCGACGAAATCGATTTCTGTTTCCAGCCGATAGCCCGTTTCGCGTTCGACCACGGCCTGCACGTAGGCGATGAGGGCCTGCACGTCGGCGGCTCGCGCGCCGCCCCGGTTGATCATGATGTTGGCGTGGCGATGCGTGACGACGACCCCGCCGATGCACGCGCCCTTGAGCCCGCACTCGTCGATCAGCCGCCCGGCGCCGATGCCTTCGATCTTTTTGAAGATCGAGCCGACGCTCGGCTCGGTATCGAGCGGGGGATGACGCAGCGCGCGCCATTCCAGATTGGCTTTCATGATCTCGCGCATCCGCGTCTGGTCGCCCGGTTCCAGTTGAAACGTGGCCGAGAGCACCACATCGTCGCGGATGTGGAGGATCGAATAGTCGTAGCCGAAGTCGAAATAATCGACATCGACGGTGCGGCGCTGGTTTTCCTGGGTGAGCAAGTCGGCTTCGAGGAGTACCTCTTCGATGAACATCGTCCGCTCGCGTTTGGGCGGCGGGGCGAGGAAGTGCAGATTCTGCCACAGCGCGCCGCCGACGGTCGAGGGGATGCCCACGTAATGCTCCAGCCCGGAAAGCCCGGCGCCGACGGCCTGTTCGATCAGGTCCGGAAAGACGATGGCGCCGCTCTCGGCCCGGATCCGCCCGGCGCCTGCGTCCAGATCGATGCGCCAGGCGGCGTTGTGGATGACGAGGCCGCGCACGCCCCGGTCGCCGATGACGACGTTGGCGCCGAGGCCGAGCAACCGATACGGCACGGCGCCCTCGCGGGCGACCCGGACCGCCGTAGCGAGTTCGTCGGCGGTGCGGGCTTCGAAGAAATAGTCCGCCGGGCCGCCTATCTTAAAGGTGGTGTAAGGCGCCAGGACCACGTCGCGTTGGAGGCGGTCGGGTCCGAGGGCGTGGCGGAGGGTGTCGAGGGCTGCCGGATCGATGGGCGTAGGGCTCATAGACAGAAAAATCAGGACGATGGTAGAACTTAATCGACGAATGACGCTTACAACAGAAACGCAATCGCCGCGTGCAGGCGTTACGATGAAGCGGCGGCGGGCGTGTATCTTTGCTGATACTTTGCGTAAAGGAGAGAGGGTTCTTTACGCAGACCAAGTCCCGATGAAAACCTGACCGAAACCAACCAACACAATGGCTAACAATTATCCCAACCTCACACGCGCCTTCACCCGGTCGGCGGTGGGCATAGCGATTTTTCTGATCGTCCTGGCCCTCGGCGCCGGCTGCATGACCACCACCGTGGTCTCCGGCGAAGCCGGCGTTCGGTACACTCCCTTCGGCGGCACCGACCTGAGCCAGACCTACGGCGAAGGCCTGAACGTGCATGCGCCCTGGGTCGATGTCATCAAATACGACGTGCGGGTGCAGGAGAAGCTCGAAGACATGGCCGTCCTTTCGTCCAACGGCCTCAACATCGGCATGGACGTGTCGGTGCGCTGGCGTCCGGAGTCGGCCCAACTGCCGCAGTTGCACACCACCTACGGCAGGGATTACTACACCAAATTGATCCAACCCGAACTTCGGAGCGCCGCGCGCGAGGTCGTCGGGCAGTTTACGCCCGAAGAATTGTACTCGACGCGCCGCGCCGAACTTCAGGGGATGATCGAGCAACAGATGATGTTGGCCGTCGAGGGGCGGTTCGTGCTCATCGACGCGGTGCGGATCCGCGACCTGGAGTTGCCGCAACAGATTCAGCTGGCCATCCAGAACAAGCTCGAAGAAGAGCAGGAGGCCGAGCGCTACGAGTTCACGATCCAGAAAGAACGCCTCGAAGCCGAGCGTAAGAAGATCGAAGCCGAGGGCGAGGCCGAATACCAGCGCATCATCACGGCCAGCCTTACGCAGCAGTTCTTGCGTTTCAAAGGCATCGAGGCCACGCAGCAACTGGCCAATTCGCCCAACAGCAAGACCGTCATCGTCGGCGGTGGCGGCGACGGCCTGCCGCTGATTCTAGGCGGGCAGTAGGCCGGAGGAATTTTGGATTTTAGATTTTGGATTGTTCGCTTCCACGCGATCCAATAACCGGAAAAGCCGCGACGGTTGGAGCCGCTGAGACTTTTTCGATTGAACAAATCGGGTCGGATCAGACCAATCCAAAATCCAAAATCAGAACAGCCGGGGTCATCCCTTTTTGAATCCGTCAGTCGTTCCCCGAAAGAGACCGTTCGGGGTGGACGAGGAACCGGTCAGTCTTTTTTCTTTGATTATTATCCGATATATGCAGCCATCATGATATTCCGAAGCTCGCTCTAAAAAGGGCGAATTTTGGCGTTTTTGTGAGGTTTTTGCCTACAAAAAATTCAGCACTTCACCCGCGCCGAGCCGGGCGTTGCTCGTCGACGTGGTAGCCAACGCACTGAAAGTGATCGTGCGCGTGACGGACGAGGTCACCGGGCAACGCGTAGAACGGTCGCTGATGTTTGAGCTTTAGTTTTTCCTGGCGGAAAAACTAAAAACGTTTTTGAGGAGCCGCGCTGTATTCGAACGGCGTGGCTTATTTGATTGCTAAAAACGATGAGACGGTTGGGATTGGTGTTAAAAAAATCACATGGCTAAAATTAGTCCAAATTCGAAGGATGTTTGGTAAAAAGTGGGTAGTGCACAAACAATTGGATAGCGTAACCTCCAGGGCATTTTTCCGTCTCACGGCTCGGAGGTAAGGATGCACCGTTCATTCGCCCCGGTGCACAGGTAAGCAGTAAAACGAAAAAAGTAGAGTCCGTACTTTCTACTTTAGATCACGGCGAAATGGGGGAAGGTTGGATGTGCGGTAGATCCTTTTCGTGAGTCGTGCGCCCATGCTTTTCATGCGCCCCTTACTGGGAGAGGGGGGGAGCACATGAAAAAAGCTGTGGAGCCTGGCTGGTACCCAGGCTTCCACAGCCGTGACAACGAGGGCGTGCGTGGCCCCCGCTGAGCAACCCGCATAGTAGGCGACGGCGCTCTTGTTGTCAAGTCGAAACGTTGTTTCAGCCATCAACAAGAGGTCGTACTATGCGTTATGCTACTCAGCGTTCGCGTGGACTTTTCCGCGCGAATCTTCCAGACATGTCGCTACGTTTTCTGCTCTTCTGCGTAGCGATAGGGGTGTTGATGCCGGGGCTGGCCCTGGCGCAGAACGGCACCCTCAGCGGCACCATCACCGACGCCGAGTCGGGCGATCCGTTACCCGGCGCCAATGTCTTTATCGTGGAGCTTGCCGTTGGCGCTGCTGCCGGTGTCGACGGCCAGTACACCATCTCCGGCATTACTCCAGGCGCCTACACGGTGCGTGTGTCGTTCATCGGTTTTAAGACCAATGAACAGGCCTATTCGGTTTCGAGCGGCACCGCCACGCTCGACGTGGTGCTTGAGCCCGATTATACCGGTCTCGAAGAGGTCGTCATCACGGGCATCGCCTCGTCGACGTCGAAGGCGCGGGCCGAAGTGGCGGTCTCGCGCGTAGACGCCGCGCAGCTCCTGGAGCAGAATGCCTATCAGGATGTCTCGCAACTCTTGAACGGCAAGGTGGCCGGTGTCAGCGTGCAGCCGTCGTCGGGCAACGTCGGGGGCGGCATTCGCTTTGTGATGCGGTCCTCGACGGGCCTCAACGGCCAGGGCCAACCGATCATCTACATCGACGGGGTGCGCATCGACAATGATGAGATCGGGGGGCCGGGGTCTATCGCGGCCAACGGCTTTGGCGTCGGCGGGCAGGGCACCTCGATGCTGGCCAACCTCAACCCCGAAGACATCGAGAGCGTCGATATCTTGAAGGGGCCTGCCGGGGCGGCGCTCTACGGCACCAGCGGCTCGAACGGCGTCATCCTGATTAAGACCAAACGCGGACGGCTCGGCGCTACCGGCATTGCGCCCCTGAGCATCAACTACAAGGGCGTCCTCGGCGCCAACCAGCAGGCCGACGAATACAACCGGGTCAATGCCGCCACCCCGGACGTCGCCAACGGCTTCTTCCGAGACGGGATGATTTCGCAGCATTCGTTGAGCGCCTCCGGCGGGAGCGATGTCGTGCGGTATTTTGCATCCTACGATAAACGCTTCGAGGAGGGCCACCTGCGCAACAACAAGCAAGACCGGCAGAGCTTCCGGGCTAATTTCGAAGCCTTTCCGCTGCAAAAACTGACGTTGCGGGCCAATAGCAACTTCACCCTCAACGAAATCACACGGCCCGAGAACGATAATAACGTCCTGGGCTATCTGGGCAACTCGCTGCTGGCGCCCACGCCCTTCATCTTCACCGACAGCACCGCCATCGAATCCCTTTCGGACATCAACCGCATTACGCGGTTCATCGGCTCGGTGGAGGCGGAGTATGAACTGATCCCCAACTTGAGGATCCGCGCGGCGGTCGGCTTCGACGGCACGGAATTACGCAACGACAACACACGGCCCTCCAACTTTTCCTACTCGGGCACCGACAATGGACGGCGAAGCATTTTCGAACGCCGCAACGAGCAGTATACCTACGACGTCAACGCTCGCTACACCTACAACCTGAGCCCATCGCTGCGGGCCACGTCCATCGTGGGCGGGCAGGCGTTCAACCGCATCCGGCGCACGTTCTTCATTCAGAAGGAAGATTTCCAGACGGAACTGACCACGAACGTCGGCGCCGGGGCCGACTTCTTCGGCGGCGACGAAGACTTCCTCCACGCGCGTGAGGCCGGCCTCTTCGGCCAGCAGGAATTTGCGTTGAATGAGCAGCTCTTCCTGACCCTGGGGCTGCGCCGCGACTATGCCAGCGCCGTCGGCTCCGAGGCGTCGGCCATCTGGTATCCGAAAGCCAGCTTCGCCGTGCGGCTGGATCAATTCGGGATTTTGCCCCGGCAGATCAACTTCCTGAAGCTGCGGGCGGCCTACGGCGAGACCGGGCAGTTGCCGTCGCTGCTCGATGCCTCGGCGCTGCGGTGGTCGGCGGAAGCTTCGGGCTACGGCGCTGGCGCCGTGATCGACTTCATCGGCAACACCGAGATCGAGCCGGAACGCGTCCGCGAGCTTGAAGTGGGGCTGGAGACCGAACTCTTTAATAACGTCGGGTTCGACGTCACCTACTACTGGCAGTGGGCCGAAGACTCGATTATCGACTTTGTGGCCGCGCCTTCGACGGGCCTGTCGGCCTTCACCAATTTGGATTTCAACGGCATTCCGTTCAACGTCGGCGGATCGCGGGGATGGGGCTTCGAAACGAGCCTGACGGCGGCGCCGATCCGCAGCCGCACCTTCGGGGTCGATTTCACGGCCATCTGGAACTATCAGAAAAACGAAGTGGACGACCTCGGCGGCGCGCAGCCCATCTTCGACGCCTTCGACACCAACGTGATCGAGGTCGGTCTGCCGCGCGATGCGTTCTACACCTTCGCCACCCGCGCCACCTTCGACGAGGACGGCGTCTACGCCGGGCCGGAATTAACGACCACCGACGAGGACGGAGACGGCCAGACCGAGCGCGCGTTCTTCGGCATTCCGTATCCGGAGCACAACGGGTCGTTCTCGGTTAACGTCCGGTTCCTCAAAAACTTCAACCTCAATGTGCTGGCCGACTGGCAACTGGGCAACAGCATCTACAACAGCACCGCCCGGTTCCAGGCCATCTTCGGCGGGCACTTCGAGCGCAACCGGGCGCAGGTACAGATCGGCGCTGCCGAACCCTGCGATTTTAACTTCTGCGACGACGACGGCAACATTCTGCCCGAGTTTCAGGATGCCAACCTGCAAGCCTTCGAAGTAGGCTCGCCCGAATATATCGAGGCGGCGGAGACGGTGGCCGGCACGACGACCACCTTCCAGGGCATTGCCACCCGGGGCAACTTCATTGAAGACGCCGACTTCTTCAAGCTGCGCGAGATCAGCCTGCGCTACGACTTCACGGATCTGTTGCGCAAAAGGCGGATCGACACCTATGTGCGCAGCCTCAGCTTCACGCTCTCGGCGCGTAACGTCTGGACGTCGACTACCTATAGCGGCGCTGACCCGGAAGTGAGCTTCCGAGGCGCACGCGATGCCTCCCGCGCCCAGGATTTCCTGACGCTGCCCAGCCCACGGGTGATCTACGGCACGATCTCGATTGGGCTTTAGTGTTTTTTAGCTCGTTCACGAGCTAAAAAACACCAAAACACTTTCTCGAAAACGCCATTCTTGGAGATAGAATCATGCGAACTTTGACATCCACCATCCTGGCCTCGCTGCTCGCGGTCCTGCTCGTTGCAGGGTGCGACAGCTTCGTCGAGGATGTCGATCTGCCCGTCGATACCATCGACAACGGGCAACTGACCACGGAGAGCCAGGTGTCTTTCCTGATCACCGGGCTGCAGACGCGTTTTGCAACGACCCACGACCGCCTGGCGATGCTCTCGGATGGACTCTCTGACCAACTCATCTTCGACCAACGCGTGCCCAATGCCACGTTTCCTACCTACCAGGAGATCGATATCGGCGAAATCACCCTCGACAACAACTCGGTAGACAACCCCTTCACCGGGCTCGGCGAATTGCGGTTGTTCTCGGATCAACTCCTTGAGCGTATTGCCGAAATTGAGTTCGAGGATGCTGAACTCCAGCGCGAAGCGCAGTTTGTGGGTAATTTCTATGGAGGCGTGGCGCGGTACTTCTACGCCACCTTCTTCGGCCTGGAGCCACGCATGGGCGGCGGGGTTATCGATGCCGGCCCGTTCATCCCGTCGGCTGAGATGTATGCCCAGGCGCTCGACAAGCTGAACGCTTCGTTAGGCTTTGCCGATGCCTACCAGACGCGGGTTGTCAACACGCTCATCGCGCGTATTCACCTCTACCAGGGGGATTACGGGGCGGCGCAGGCGGCGGCCCAGAACGGCCTCGAAGACGGCGATGCGCCGTTCCAATCCCAGCACAGCGTCGAATCTCAAAATCGCTATTACCAGCAAGCCGGGATCGGACGCACGCAGTGGGTCTGCGATTTTCGCTACAAGGAGATCGTCGATGCTGATCCGGCTGAAGTCGTGCGTGTTCAGCTTGAGGTGATTGAGGGCAATGACGGAGACCCGGATGCGGGGGTTGCCCCGACCCTCTTCTACCGCCAGGCCAAGTATCTCGCCAACAACGCGCCTATCGATTTTGCGACCTGGCAGGAGAACACCTTGATGCTGGCGGAGGTCGATCTCCGCGACGGCAATGCCGCCGGGGCGCTAGCCCGTGTCAACGCAGTGCGCGCCGTCTCCAGCCTCGATCCGCTGGATTCCATCGATTTGGAGGGACTTATGTTTGAGCGGGAGAAGGAATTATTCGCCGAGGGGTTCCGCCTGGTCGATCAGCGCCGTATGGAGACCTGGCACCTGGGTCCGGAGACGTGGCAATACCTGCCTATCACGCAGAGCGAACGCAATAACAACGAAAATTTTTAGATTTAGATTTTCCTGGTCGGAAAATCTAAAGGCTTGCATGAGGAAGCCGCGCTGTATTTATACGGCGCGGCTTCCGTTGTCTGGTAAAAAAACGATGGCAATCGAGGCCCATTCGCAATTGGCACCCCTACAGACGTGAGTGTTTCCACTACAAATGCAGTAGGACTTTCCATTTCAACATAAAGGGGAGTATTGCCACTTACGCAACATGCCTGGAAGTAGAATTTTAGGGGCTCATTCGGGAGAGCGTAAGGCGCTTCCGATTCGGTTAATGCCTTTTCTGTGAATACGGAATGAAGAGCAGAAGAAGGGTGTTTTTCCATTATTCGCCTCAGAAAGAGGCTCACACCGTTCATGTGCGAGAGGGCACGGTTCAAACACAGCAGCGGACGCTTAAGCGAGAAAAGGCAGTACGGGTATTGCGTGAATAATACGTTTTATCCTGGCAATCAAGGCCGGAACTTCCTATCGTATCGGCCCCCTCTAAAACGGTATACGCCCCCTGGGAAGCTCACTTAGAATCATCGTATGCCCCCTTTCGCTCTCGCGCAGTGTTGCGCCCGGAGCGAGACGCCGCAACGCTGTTGGCTCCCTGGCGCTGCCCGGCGTTTCATCACAGTTCACTACTCACTCACCGGACCATACCCATGAGAACGTTACGTACGCTCCTACCCTTGCTGGGTCTGCTGCTTGTGCCGGGGCTTGCCCTGGCGCAGACCGGCACGCTCAGCGGCACCATCACCGACGCTGAGTCGGGCGATCCGCTGCCGGGGGCCAACGTCTTGATCGTAGAGACGGCCTCCGGCGCCGCTGCCGATATCGACGGCAACTACACCATCACGGGCATCCCCACGGGCAGTTACACCGTACGGGTGACCTTCATCGGCTTTAAGTCTAGCGAACAGGCGTACTCGCTTTCGAGCGGCAGCAACACGCTCGATGTGGCGCTGGCGCCCGACTACACCGGCCTCGAAGAAGTCGTCGTCACGGGTATTGCCTCGTCGACGTCGAAGGCGCGGGCCGAAGTGGCGGTCTCGCGCGTCGATGCGTCGAAGCTGCAAGAGCAGAACTCCTACCAGGATATTTCGCAGCTGTTGAACGGCAAGGTGGCCGGCGTCAGCGTGCAGCCTTCGTCGGGCAACGTCGGGGGTGGCATTCGTTTTGTGATGCGTTCTTCGACGGGGCTCAACGGCAGCGGCCAGCCCGTCATCTACGTAGACGGCGTGCGTGTCGATAACGCCCAGGTTACGGGTGGCGGCTTAGGCGTGGCTGTCGGCGGCCAGGGTGTCGGGATGCTGGCAAACCTCAACCCCGAAGACATCGAGAGCATCGATATCCTGAAAGGGCCTGCCGGCGCCGCGCTCTACGGCACCAGCGGCTCGAACGGCGTGGTGCTCATTACCACCAAACGCGGCAAGCTTGCCGGCGGCGGTGTGGTGCCCTTCAACGTTAATTACAAGGGCGTCTTCGGCGCCAACCAGCAGTTCGAAGAATACACCCGCGAGACGGCGGGCACCCCGGAGACGGCCAACGCCTTCTTCCGGGACGGTCAGATCGCCAAACACTCGATCAGTCTTTCAGGTGGATCGGACGACGTGCGCTACTTCACCTCCTACGAGAAATCGCTGGAGGAAGGCCACATCAACAACAACGCCCAGGACCGCCAGAGCTTTCGGGCCAACTTCGAGGCGTTCCCGGTGTCGAAGGTGACCGTCCGCGCCAACGCCGGGTACACGCTCAACGAGATCGACCGGCCCCAGAACGACAACAACATCTTCGGCTATCTGGGCAACACGCTGCTGGCCTCTTCGCCGTTTATCTTCACCGACAGCACGGCCATCGAAAACCTCACCAACCGCTCGCGCATCACGCGTTTCCTGGCTTCGGCGGAGGTCGAATACCAGCCTATCGAGAACCTGCGCCTGCGCGCCTCGGTCGGTTTCGACGGCACGGACATGCGCGCCGACCAGACGTATCCGTCGAACCTGAGTTATTCAGGGCGGACCAACGGCGAGCGCAACATCTTCAACCGGCGCAACGAGCAGTATACGTACGACTTCAACGCTCGCTACAGCTACAACATCACGCCGGCGATTGAGGCCACCTCGATTGTCGGGACCCAGGCATTCAACCGCATCTGGCGCATTTCGAACGCGACCAAGCAGAACTTCTCGACCGAACTGATCACGAACCTCGGCGCCGGGGCGGACTTCATCACGGCGGATGAGGATTTCCTGCATCAGCGCGAAGCGGGGGTCTTCGGCCAGCAGGAACTCGCTTTCCAGAACAAGATCTTCCTGACGTTGGGCGTCCGCCGCGACTTTGCCAGCACGGTGGGCGAACAGGCGCCGGCCATCTGGTATCCGAAGGCTAGTCTGGCGTTGCGCATGGATCAGATGATCAATCTGCCGCGTCAGGTCAACTTCCTGAAGTTCCGCGCGGCCTATGGCGAGACCGGCCAGCTTCCGGGGCTGCTCGACGGGTCGTTCCTGCGCTGGGCTGCTGAGCCCTCCGGCTACGGCGCCGGTGCCGTGCTCGACTTCATCGGCAACGTCGAGATCGAGCCCGAACGCATCCGTGAGTTGGAACTGGGCCTGGAGTCTGAGCTCTTCAACAACGTCGGCCTGGAGTTGACCTACTATAAGCAGTGGGCCAAAAACTCGATCATCGACTTCGAGAACGCGCCTTCGTCCGGCCAGACGGCCAGCGACGTGCCCTTCAACGTGGGCGAGTCGCAGGGATGGGGCATCGAAGCAAGCCTGACGGCCGCGCCCATCCAGACGCGCAACTTCGGTCTCGACTTCGGCCTGATCTGGAACTACGCCGAAAACGAAGTGCAAGACCTCGGCGGCGCGCAGCCCATCTTCTCTGGCTTCGACACGCAGGTCATTAAAGAAGGCCTCCCGCGTGACGCCTTCTACACGTGGTCTTCGCGCGCGACGTTCAACGACGACGGCACTTATGCCGGCGCCGAACTGACCACGACCGACGAAGACGGCGACGGTGAACCCGACCGCCAGTTCTTCGGTCTGCCGTATCCAGATCATAGCGGCTCGTTCACGGCCAACGTTCGTTTTTTGAAGAACTTCAACCTCAGCGGCCTCTTCGACTGGAGCCTGGGCCTGAGCGTCTACAACAACACGTTCCTCTTCTCGCGCCGCTTCGGGGCCTACCTGCCTCGCAACATCGCCCGCGTGCAGATCGGCCAGCTCGAACCCTGCCAGGCCGGCCTCTGCGACGACAACGACAACGTCCTGCCCGAATATGCCGACATCACCGAATTTTCGGTAGGATCGCCGGAGTATATCGAGGCGGCGGAGGTCGTGGCGGCCACGGAGTTCACCAACAGTGGCGTGGATCTCGACGGCAACTGGATCGAAGAAGCCGACTTCATCAAGCTTCGTGAAATCAGCCTGCGGTATGACTTCACGGACTTGATCCGCAAGGCGCAGTTCAGCAACTACGTGCGCAGCCTCAGCATCACGCTCTCGGCGCGAAATCTGTGGATGTCTACGAAGTACAGCGGGCCGGAGCCCGAAGTCAACTTCACAGGGGCGCGAAGCTCGACGCGGTCGTCGGACTTCCTGACGCTGCCGCAGCCTCGGGTGCTCTACTTCACCATCAATGTGGGGCTCTAAAGGTGTTCGAGTGTTAGGGTGTTATCGTGTTATCGTGTTTTTAGGATGATCAAACTAAAACACTATAACACACAAACACTGAAACACTTAAACACCCCGTACTTTCGTGACAACGACCTTTAGGGAGATAGAATCATGAGACAGCTTATAACCCTTCTGGCCACGGTGCTCCTGCTGACGATGGTGGGCGCCTGTGACAGTTTCGTCGAGGAGGTCGATCTTCCCATCGATACCATCGACGACTCGCAACTGACCGACGAATCCCAGATCCCCTTTGTGATCACGGGTATTCAGTCTCGGTTTTCGACCACATATGACCGCATCGCGGTGTTTGCCGGCGGCATCTCGGACGAGTTGATCTTCGACCAGCGCGTCCCGAATGCTACGTTCCCGAGCTTCAAAGAGATGGACGACGGCGACATCACGTTTGCTAACAACTCGAATGACGGGCTCTACAACAGCCTCGGCGAGTTGCGTTTCTTCGCGGACAACCTGCTCACCCGCATCGGCGAGGTTACCTTCGAAGATGCGGCGCTTCAGCAGGAAGCCCAGTTTACCGCCAACTTCTACGGCGGCGTAGCCCGCTACTTCTACGCGGCTTATTACGCGCTCTCGCAAACCGAGGGCGGTGGCGTCATCACAGACGATCCGGCCAACCCCGGCCCGTTCGTGCCGTCGGCCCAGATGTATCCGCTGGCACTCGATAAGCTCAATGCAGCCCGAGGCTTTGCCGACGACTACCACACGCGTGTCATCAACACGCTCGTTGCCCGAATTCATCTGTTCCAGGGCAACTTCAGCGAGGCCCGCTCGGCGGCGCAGGGCGGCATGGTGGCCGGCGACGCCGACTTTGAGTCGTTGCATACGCCGGAAAACACCAACTATTGGTACGTGCAGGCCGGCGAAGGCCGCCATCAGTGGGTCGTGGACTTCCGCTACAAGGGCTACGTCGACGCCGACCCGGCAGAGGGCAACCGCATCCAGTTGATCGAAGTCATCGGCAACGACGACCCGCCGACGACCTTCTACCGCCAGGACCGCTACGTCGAACGCGGGACGCCGCTGCCGTTTTCGACCTGGCAGGAGAACGAGCTGATGCTGGCTGAACTCGACCTGCGCGACGGCAACGCCGCCGGGGCACTCGCACGCATCAACGCCATCCGCGACAGCCACGGCATCGGCGCCCTGGCCGATGCCAACATGGACGTGCTGCAACTTGAACGGGAGAAGGAACTCTTCACCATGGGCCTGCGCCTGCCCGACCAGCGCCGCTTCGGCACCTGGCACCTCGGCGCCGGCACGTGGCAGTTCCTGCCCATCACGCAGAGCGAACGCAACATTAACCCCAATTTTTAAAATTTTCCTGGGCGGAAAATTTTAAAAAAGGATGATTGGGCAAGGGGCTGTCTCGTTGGGG
This sequence comes from Rhodothermales bacterium, assembly GCA_028278205.1. GTDB lineage: Bacteria > Bacteroidota > Rhodothermia > Rhodothermales > Bin80 > JANQES01. The sequence continues at coordinate 16,277 of JANQES010000091.1, read as the reverse complement.
GCAGTCCCTTGTCTGGTTGATGAGGGTGTTCGGATTGGGGATTGCCTTTTCTTTTTCATCGTCGTGGTGCATCTATTAAAAAACGGGTTGGTATAAAAAACAGCGACTTGTTGAAAGGGTGATAAAACGTTTGTTCTCCCTTTCCCCCTCTCACCCTTTCTCCCACTCGATACGTTGCCTATGCGACCGATGCGACTGTCGATAGTGATGATGCTGGGGGTGTTGTTGCTGGCCGGGCCGGGCCGGGCGCAAGACGCAGCGCCGGATGCCGGCTTCAGCGCCGGCCTGCGCGCGCTCGAAGCCGGCCAGATCGACGACGCCATCGACCTGTTCGAGGTTCTCGTCGAGGATGAGCCGGCGTATATGGTGGTGGGGAAGGGATCGGCGGCGTACTGGCTGGGCCGCGCCTACGAAGCCGACGACGACCTCGAAAGCACACGCGAGGTCTGGACCGAAGGCCTCGAAGCCTTCAACGAAGCCCTCCGCTTCGACCCGCGCCTGGCCGATGCCTTCATTCGCCTGACCTTCACCCATCAGCACGGCACGGAGTATCCGCTGGCCGGGCGCGAATATCTCCGCCTCCTCGAAAGCCTGGACTGGTATCCCTACACCGGCGACGAGGTCGCGTTGCCGCTGGATCATCTGAAGCACCTCACCCTCGTCCTGCCCGATGCCCTCCAGCGAGAGATCGGGCTTGATCGGGTCGAAAAGGAGGGGCTTGCGGCGCTTTCGGACGAGGCCGGCGCCCGCCTGAGGGCGTGGTGGCGCAGCCGGGACGTGGCGCCGGCTTCGCGCAACAACGAGCGCGTGGAAGAACACCTCCGGCGCGTCGTCTACGCCCAGGCTAAGTATGCCGACGGTGACGACTACGACGACCGGGGCCGCGTCTACATCCGGCTCGGCGAGCCCTCGCACACCACCACCGTCTCGTTCGACAATCTCAGCTTCAGAACCAAAGTCATAGACCGCAGCCTGACGCTGCACATGTCCGATTTTCCGCAGAACGAGTTCTGGGTCTACGAACACGTCGATGAAGCGGCGCAGTTCTTGTTTTACGAAACCGGAGGTCGCTACCGTCTGGGTGAGATTCGGGATTTGTTGCCGTCGGTGTTGCGTACCGGGATCGGGTCTTCGGAGCGGGGTAAGAGCAAAGCCCGCGCGCTCGTCCGGTCGATGGATGAGATCTACCGGCAGCTTTCGCTGTATCACCCCAATTTTGCCACGATCTATCAAGATGTGGCGAGCTTCGCCGGATTGCTCGACGAGGCCGATTTTGTCGCGGAGAGCATCTCGCAGTTTCAGGCCGAACGGCAGAATGAGCAGCAGGAAGGCGGCGACGAGTCGCTGCCGCAGGAAGTCCGCGATGCGCTGTCGAGCGGCAACACCGGGGCGGCCAGTGTGAGCATGCCCGGCTCGATCTTCAGCGCCGAACGGCCCGACCTGTTCGCCAAAAGCATCCTCAACCAGGCGCACATCGAGGATGAGCAGGCCATGCTGCAACGCCAGGAGTACGTGCCGCAGACCCACTCCAACGCCTTCGACGACACCGATCCGCTGCGCACCGTCGCGCGCCTGGCCCGCTTCCTCGACGACGACGGCACCACGCGCACCGAACTCTACTGGGGCGTGCCGCCCGGCGCTTTGCAACCCACGAATTCGATGCGCAAGGCCATCATCGACCAGGGATATGAGCCGAAGGATTATCTGCTGCTAACCACCGTCGTGCAGAAAGCCGAGGCCTACCAGGAGCGCGTCGTCAACTACCGCCGGCACTTGCTGCGCGACCTCGAAGATGCCGGCGATGCCGCGATGCCGCCGCAGACCTACATCGCCCAGGGAGACACCGGCCTCTATCACGTGGCAATGCAGTGGGATCAGTACACCGCCACGCTCGACGACAACGGCCAGCCGATGGTGCTGGGGCTGCGCGTAAAAGCCAACACCTTCCGCGCCGACTCGCTCCGCGCGCTCAACAACGACCCCGCCACGCTCGAAATGAGCGACCTCAAACCGATGATCGTGCTCGACGCCGGGGCCGCCGCCCGGGCCGAAAACCTGGCCGACGTCGCCACGCTTTATCCCTTCGACCGGTTAGAAAAGCAAACCCCGCTGCTGCTCTACTTCGAAGTCTACCACCTTACCTTCGACGCCGCCGATCAGACGCAATATACCGTCGCCTACGAAGTCGAGAGCGTGGAAAAGGGCGGATTGCTGCGTTTTCTGGATGGATCCAGGGGCGAAGGCACATCGGCGCAGACCGACTACACCGGCAGCAGCCGCACCGCGCGTGAGTATATCCTGATCGATTTTAGCGAATGGGAAGGACGCGGCGCGCTGGTCGTCACCGTCCGCATCACCGACCGCGTCACGGGCCGCGAGGTCGAACGGACGATGCCGTTGACGCTCGTAAAACAACGGTAGACGGGGCGCATTGTACGTTTCAGGCATTCAGCAGGTACAAAGAATCGGCAGGGCTGATGGTTTGCCTTGTATCCCTTTCTATGTTTATCTTATCTTTAAATATGTAACGGTCTCGTACCGTTGCTTTCACCCACGCAGTTTTCTCGGCGTCGTGCTTAATCCCGCACCCCCTCGTACGGCGCTGCTCCGTTGATAGGCGTCGTGCTGCGAGATCCTGGGAATACCTCTCGCGGCATCGTTGGTTCATCGGAGTGGTTGTGGTTCATATCCAAGCCGCAGCCCTGCTGCCATACACGTATAGCCCCTGTCACCCACTCATCGGACAGATCCTATGGAAAGGAAGCTACTACTGGCATTCTTGTGCTTGCTCTTGCTACCCGGCATCGCGCTTGCTCAGAATACCACCATCATGGGCACCGTCTCCGACGAAGATGGCGAGCCGCTTATCGGCGCCAACGTCGTTATCGAAGAACTGGTGCTCGGTGCCTCGACGGACATCGACGGGCGGTACTCTTTCGAGGTGCCGTCTTCCCGCGTCGGCCAATCGGTTGCGTTGACGGCCAAGTACATCGGGTTCACCGATCAGAGCCGCACCATCACGATCACCGCCGGGACGATGACGGAGGATTTCATGCTCTCGCTCGACCTGCTCAACCTCGACGAGGTGGTCGTTACGGGGGTGGCTGAGGCCACGCCGCAGAAGAAGCTGGCCTTCACCGTGAGCCGGCTGTCTAAGGATGCCGTTGAACTGGCGCCGGCTACGAGCGCCGTCGGCTCGTTGCAAGGCAAGGTGGCCGGCGTTTCGGCGGTGGCGTCCACCGGCGCGCCGGGCGATGCCATCTCGGTCCGGTTGCGCGGATCGACGAGCATCACCGGCAGTTCAGCGCCGCTCTACATCGTCGACGGCGTCATCCTGGGCTCCAACCAGGTCGATATCGATGCGCTCGACATCGAGAGCATCGAGGTGGTCAAAGGCGCGGCGGCTTCGTCGCTCTACGGATCGCGGGCGCAGGCCGGCGTCATCCAGATCACCACCAAGCGTGGCACCGACGTTCCGCTCAACCAGACGCGCGTGACGCTGCGCAACGAGTTCGGCTTCAACCAGTTGCCCAAGAACCTGACGGACAACCGCTCGCACGACCTCGTCGTCAACAGCCAGGGGCAATTCCTCGACGCCGACGGCAACGTCAATAACTGCTCGACGTGCCTGGATAACGGTTTTGGGCCGGGTGTGTTGCAGGACAAAGGCCCCACGGGCGTGGCCTTCTACGACAACCCGTTCATCGCCGGGCAGACGTTCGATGCCTTCGAGAAGTTCTTCAATCCGGGGAACTTCTACACCAACCACATCTCGGTGAGCCAGAACAGCGCCACGACCAACTTCCACGTTTCGTTTACCAACGTGAATGAAACCGGCATCATCGATGGTCTCGACGGCTACAACCGCAAGAGCGTCCGGGCCAACCTCGACCACCGCGTCTTCTCCGACCTGGATCTCTCGGTGTCGGGTTTTTACTCGCAGTCTGAGAGCGATGCGCCGCGTTCGTCGCTCAACCCGAACGCCAACTTCAACCCCTTCTTCGGGTTGATGTTTACCAACCCGCTGGCCAACCTCGAAGCCACCGACGAGAACGGCGAACTCTTGATTCAGGCGGACCCGCTGGCCGTCGAGGAGAATCCGCTCTACATCGTGCAGAACCTCGACTTGAACAACCAACGGGCGCGCATCCTGGGTAACTTCCGCACTCGCTACAGCCCCGCCGAATGGATCGATCTGGAAGCCAACTTCGCCTACGACCGTTCGGACCGCGACGGCCTGGAATTCTACGACCGCGGCTTCAAGACCATCGACGAGTCCATCATCAACTCGGGCCGCATCGAGCGCCGCGACGCCGTCGACGAGTTGCTCAACGCTGACGCGACAATGTCGCTGCGCAAATCCTTCGGCGACCTCACCGCGCGCGGGCAGGTCAAGTATCAGATCGAAGACGACAACTTTATCTCGAAGCTGATCATCGTCAACGACCTGGTCTCGGCGGGCATTACGGACTTCGACAACGGCAAGAAGCTCGACTCCAAAACCACGACGACGACCAAACGGACCGTCCGCTCGGAGTTCTTCTACGGCATCGTTGGCGTGGACTACGGCGACAAGTACATCGCCGACTTCCTGATCCGGCGCGACGGCAGCTCGCTCTTCGGCGCGGACGAGCGCTGGCAGACCTACTTCCGCGTCAGCGGCGCCTACCGCGTCTCGGAAGAAGCCTGGTGGCCGGCCAAAGATCAACTCACCGAGTTCAAGCTGCGCTACTCGTTGGGCACCGCCGGCGGGCGGCCTAACTTCGAGGCGCAGTACGAGACGTTCATCCTCGACGACGGCACCATCCGCAAGGGCACGCTCGGCAACAGCCTGCTCAAGCCCGAGCTTTCGACCGAGCAAGAGTTCGGCATCGACATTGCCTTCTGGGATCGCGTCTTCCTCGAAGCCGTCTATGCCGACACGAAAGTGGAGGATCAGCTTCTGGAGATCCCGCTGCCCGGCTTCTTCGGCTTTGAGTCGCAGTGGCGCAACGCCGGCACGCTGGAGTCGAACACGTTCGAGTTGAGCCTCAACACGAACCTCATCAGCCAGCGGGACCTGGGCCTGAACATGGGCTTCACGTTCGACCGCACGCGGCAGGAGATCACCGAGTTTGACGCCAACGCCTTCCTGGGCGGCCCGCAGCAAGCCTTCTACATCCGCGAAGGCGAGATCCTCGGCGCCATCTACGGCATCGAATGGGCGCGCAACGTCAACGACCTGCCGGATGCTTTCAGTGGCTCCGGCGGCGCCTTCGACCTCAACGACGACGGCTACTTCGTCGCTGTGGGCAACGGCAACACGTTCCGCTCCGGCGCCGGTCCCGACGGCGTCGTCAGCACCGCCGACGACCTCTGGGGCACCACCGTGGACGTCGATGGCGATGGCACCGGCGACTACAACTGGGGCATGCCTATCAAAGTGCTCAACGAAGAAGGCCAGACCTTCCAGCAGATCGGCGACGTGATTCCTGACTTCAGTCTGGGCTGGAACACGACGTTCCGCTTCAAGAACCTGACGGCGCATATGTTGTGGAATGCCCAGTTCGGCGGCGACGTCTACAACTTCACCAAGCAGTGGAGCTACCGCGACGGGCGTAACCAGGACCAGGATCAGGGCGATAAGCCGGAAGATCTCAAAAAGCCGGCGGCCTACTACGAGGCGCTCTACGACGCCACAGACACCAACGCCCACTTCATCGAGGATGGCAGCTACGTCAAGCTGCGCGAGGTATCCCTGGGATATACCTTCGACCGGCGCCAGTTGCAGAAAGTCTTCGGCAACGTCCTCAACCGGGTCAACATCCAGATCATCGGGCGTAACCTGCTGACGTTCTCGGACTACAGCGGCTTCGATCCGGAAGTCGGCTCGACCGCTTCGAACGAAGGCGTCGGCGGCGATGCGTCGCTGTTCCGCCTCGACAACTTCAATCCGCCTCCCTACCGGACCTTCACGGGCAAGCTCGAAATCCAATTCTAACCGAGCTTCTCACCCCCCTCGCTATGCCGGGCGTAGACCGCTGAGACGGCTTCGCCCGGCATAGACGAGGTGCCGTGATTCTCCACCCACTCATCTGACTTCTGGTGCTATGAAAGCATTTACCTATAGCCTGGTTCTGGCAATGGCTATCGGGTTCGCGGGCTGTGTCGATTTGACCGTCGAAAACGAAAACAACCCGAACCGATTGCTGGCGCTGGCTACGCCGCAGGACGTTGAAACCCTCGCGGGCAACCTCTTGCGCGACTATTTCTGGGCCACGCAAGACTGCGAAATGGCCTTCCTGCTCTCGACGATGGCCGACGAGATCTCGTCGTCGTGGGCTAACTGGGGCATGCGCGACCTCTCGTCGGAGCCGCGTATTACCTTTAACAACTCGCCGGCCTACTCCCGCGCCACGGCGGCGGAATCGGCCTGGTTCCGCAGTTACATCACCATCTCGAACGCCAACGACGTGTTGATCGCCATCGCGGCGGCGGAAGCCGCCGGCAGTGTCAACAACGGCCTCTGGTCCGGTGTAGACGTTAACCGCGCGCGGACCTTCGCCAAGTTCATGCAGGGCCTTGCCCACGCCTGGATCGCGCTCTACTATGACCAGGGCTTCATCGTCGATGAGAGTGTCGATCTCAACGCCGTGGCCGAAGGGACCGTCACGCTTGAATTCTCGCCCTACGGCGAGGTGATGAACGCGGCGATAGGCTTCATCGATGAATCGATTTCGCTGGCTCAGGCCAATTCGTTCGAGATTTCTGCCGGCGACGACTGGTTCTTCGGCAACGCTGTGTCGAACACAAAACTGGTCCAACTGGCTAATTCCTACGTTGCCCGCAGCCTGGCGCAGGTCGCGCGCGACCCCGCCGAGCGGGCTGCTGTCAACTGGGCCGAGGTGATCAACCGCATCAACAATGGGATCACGGAAGATTTCCTCGTGACGCTCGACGAAAACGGCGCCCAGCCAGGCGAGTATAATTGCATGTGGGATCACCCGCAGAACGGCACGACGTGGTCCCGCATCGACTATCGGACCCTCGGCCCGGCGGACGTATCGGGCGGGTTCCAGGCCTGGCAGGCCACGCCGCTGCAAGATCGCCTCGTCTTCAACGTCGTCACGCCCGACCGCCGCATCAATGGCAGCGCCGACGATCCGACGGTGGATGGCTCGGACTTCGAGTATCAGGGCAACAACGGCCCCTTCCCCCCGGCGCGCGGCACGTACCATTACTCGTCGCACAACCACAAGCGCTATCAGGAGGTCCGCGTGGCTGGCGACAACGGGACCGGGCCGTGGATGAAGCTCACGGAGATGGACATGCTCAAGGCCGAAGCGCTGCTGCGCACCGGCGGCTCGGCGGAAGACGTCGCCGCGTTGATCAACAAAACGCGCGTAGACCGCGGCCAGATGAATCCGGCTACGGCGGGCAACCCTGCCGGATCGCCGGGCGATGCCCAGAGCATTGCCGACGACGCCAGCCTGTGGGCCTTGCTCAAGCATGAGAAGCGGATCGAGACGATAGCTACCGCCTCCGGCCTGGCTTTCTTCGACGACCGGGGCTGGGGCGAGTTGGTCTCGCAAACGCTGATTCACTTCCCCGTGCCGGGTAAGGAACTGCAGACGCTCGATCTGCAAACCTACACCTTCGGCGGCGGCGGCCCCGGCTCGGCGCCGAGAATGCTCCGAGAACGCGCCGACATCTGGGATACGCATGCGCCCAAGTAAGACGCGGCATAGCGGTTAATAGAAAACGGGAGGAGGTCAGCACTGAAGCGGTGTTGACCTCTTTCCGCTTTTGGCCCGGATTCCGTATCATGATATCACACCAACAGACTCGACGATATGGAGGTGCTTGAGATGCATGGACGCTTATCGTACTTCGCCTTGTTCATCGTCTTGGCCGTCTTTACCGGCTGTTCCGGATCGGGTTCGTCAGCCGGCGGCGGCTCGAGCACGTACCGCACCAGTCTCACCACGACGGACGGGGAAACCATCGTCCGGGTCGTCAACGAGGCGCTCTTGACGCGCTATGGCTATCGGTTTCAGCGAGAGGTAGCCACGAGCGAAGACATCCTGTATGAGACCGAATGGAAAGACCTGACGGCGACCAGGGATGAGCAGGCGCAAGGGTATTCTTTTGCCAGAACGCGGATCACCATCACGGCCCGGCCCCGAAGCCGTGCTTCCGCCGGGGCTACCTTCTCATCCCGGTTCGTAGCAGAAACCGAGCTTCGGGCACAGGGGGGCTTAGACTGGGTCAAGATGCCCATGACCGAGATGCGCGAGGATTACATCAAGGAAATCGCCGATTACGTCAAAAACGAGCTGTTGCGAACGCGACGCTAAGGGCGCGTCTGGCACGCCTTCACGAAAGCTTATCCACCATCCAAGGAAGATCATGCTGCGGATTCGTTTTAGCTTTATCCTCGTGCTCGCCTGTGCGCTGTTGGCGGGCTGTTCGGGCTCCGGCGAGAGCACCGGCGGCAGCGCGTCGAGCACCGTGACCGAAAACCTCGGCACCTCCACGCGCGAACACATCGTCCAGACGTCAGAGGATGCTCTGGTCAGGCGTTACGGCTATCTCATGGAGCGCCGCGTCGATTCATCGGAGGACATCCGCTACGAGACGCAATGGAAACAACTCCCGGCGACCCGCGACGAACAGGCGCAGGGCTACGCCTTTGCGCGCGTGCGGATCACCATCACGGCGCGGCCCCGCAGCCGCTCCGGGGGCGGCGCGCGAACCTACTCGGCCCGCCTCGTGGCCGAATGCCAGGTGCAACCGACGGCCGGCGGCGGCGACTGGATGAATACCTCCCTGACCGCCGAACGCAAAGTCTACATCGACGAAATCGTCGACTACCTGGAGAACGAGTTCAAGGCGGGCGTGCGGTAGGGTGCGTTTGTCGATATGCTGCACAGATCGAGAGGGAGAAAGGGAGAGAGGGAGAAGAAATTCACTGATCTCCCTTTCCCCCTCTCTCGCTTTCCCCCTTTCTTTTTCACGCATGTTTACATTCGACTGAAAAACGCTCTAAATCCATGCGCCTCTGGATAGCCCTCTGCTCACTCGGTCTGTTGCTCGTCGGGTGTCGTCATACCGGCGGCGATGCGCCGCTGTCGTACGATCCGCCCGGTTCTACCCTCACCACCGACAAAGCGATTGCGCCGCAGCACCGGCGCACCATCGGGTTTACGCAGAGCGGTGTCTGGGTCAGTAACGAATTCACCGGCGCCCGGCTCAACGATTTTTACCGGACGGACGACTCGGCCTATACCGCCGTGATCCGGCCCGAAAACGCGCCGATCAACAACAGCGCGTGGTATGCTTTCAAGATCTGGGCCGAGCGCCCGCAGACTGTCAACGTCCGCCTGACGTACGAAGACGGCGACCATCGCTACGTCGCCAAACTAAGCCGCGACGGCGAGGGCTGGACGCCGATAGATGACGCCTCGTACGCCCACGACACCACCGACGGCACGGCCACGCTGCGGCTGAAAATCGGCCCCGATACGCTCTGGGTGGCCGCGCAGGAGTTGATCACCTCGAAGCACTTTGCGCGGTGGATGGACGAGATGGCCCGCCGCCCTGCCGTCACTCGGCGCGTGATCGGCGAGTCGAGGCAGGGGCGGCCTTTGCGGATGCTCACCATCACCGAAGCGCCGGAGACCTCGCGCTACGTGCTGGTCATCAGCCGGCAGCACCCGCCCGAAGTTACGGGCACGCTCGCGGCGTTGCCGTTCCTCGAAACCATCGCCGGCGAGAGCGATCTGGCGCGGGCCTTCCGCAAGCACTTCACGGTGCTGGCCGTCCCGTTGATGAACCCCGACGGTGTAGACAACGGCCACTGGCGGCACAACACCGGCGGCGTCGATCTCAACCGCGACTGGCTGCATTTCAACCAGCCCGAAGCCCGAACCGTCAGCGAAATCTTCGGCAAGCTCAAAGACAAGCCGGGCGTCAAGGTCTACTTCGGCATCGATTTTCACTCGACGCAGGAAGACGTCTTTTACACCCTCGCCCGCGATCTTACAACCGACCCGCCGGGCTTCACCGATGCCTGGCTCGACAAGATCCGCGCCGCCTTCCCCGATTATACCGTCTACGACGAACCCTACGGCCTCGGCTCGCCCGTGTCGAAAAACTGGTTTTACGAGACCTTCGGCGTGCCGGCGATGACCTACGAAGTGGGCGACGAGTCGGACCGCGCGCTGATCCGAAAACTGGGCATCGGCGCTGCCGAGGCGATGATGGAGTTGTTGCTGGCGGAGGTGGAATAATGGTTTGTTTTTCCGGTGCTTGAATGTTATAGTGTTTCTGTTTGTTGATAGTGCCATTCCTCATAAATCATTACAAAACGATGAGAAACAGATGCGATTGTTGCCTCCATTTGCTTTTCGGAATCCTTTTGATCGGGTTGGAAAGCACCGGCGTTCTGGCAGCGCCCGATAACGCGCCTGCCGGGGTGGCTTCTTCGCCGGGGGTCGTCTGGACGATGGCCGGCAATGCCAACGGCTACCTCTTTGCCGGGACCAACGTGGGCGTCTTCCGCGCTTTAGACGGCGACAACCTCGCCTGGACCCGCACGGCGTTAACCGATACGCGGGTCTTTGCCCTGGCGGCCCAGCCCAACGGCGACGTCTTTGCTGCTACCTGGGATGGCATCTATCGAACGCGCGACGACGGCGCCTCGTGGGAAGAAGTCTCGCAAGGGTTGACCTTTCGCACCGTCCACGCGCTGGCCGTCGATCCCAACAGGGGGCATCTCTATGCCGGCACGCAAGGCGGTGTCTTTCGCTCGGAGGACGACGGTGATTCGTGGAGCGCCGCCGGGCTCGACAGCCTCACCGTGCGGTCGCTGGTGGCCGGTGATGACGGTTTTCTGGTGGCCGGCACCGATCACACCGTCGAAGAACAAGACCCACCCACCGGAGACCTCTCTCTCTTTCTCTGGATCTCGCGGGATCAAGGGGCCTCCTGGACCGGTGTCACCAACGACCGCCTTCCCTTACGACGCGGCATGGCCCTCGCACTGCGCGGCAACGACAACATCTACGTCGCCACTCACTGCTGCAGCGTCCGGGGCGAAATTTATTACTCCGACACCGACACGCTTGAGCAACTGTTCGTCCCTGGCGGCATTTTCGCCTCAGGCGTAGGCCACGCCATCACTGCCCAGGGCGACTTTGTCTTCGCCGGCTTTCTCGATACCGGCGTTTTTCGATGGAATGCTCTTGATAGCACCTGGGCCGAGATCAACGTTGGTCTGACCAACACGGCTGTCTATTCGTTGACGGTTTTCAACAATCGCGTTTGGGCCGGAACGGCATCGGGCGGGGTCTTTCTCTGGGAGCCCAACGCCAACTTCTGGCTCGATAATTCCATCGATTTCGGCGGCGGAGATCCTCCGCCGATCAAGATGGCAGCGTGGACGGAAGTGGCCACCGATTTTGCCGCTGAATCCTTCACCACGATCCTGGCTGATCCCGGAATGCCGCTGCTGCTGGGCACGTTGCGCGGCGGCGGGTATCGTTCCGGAGACAACGGCACGACCTGGCAGCCGATGGGCGAGGATTTGCCGTCGACGGTCTACTCGTTCGCCACGCTGCCCTCGGGCGATCTGTTGGCCGGAACCCTCGCCGGGCTGTATCGCTCGGCGGATCAAGGCGCCACCTGGACGCTGGCGGCTTTCCCCGATACGCTCATCTGGCCCATCCTCTCTCATCCCGACGGCGCACTCTACGTGTCTGCCTTTGACCAGGGCCTGTTTGTCTCGCAGGATGACGGCGCAAGTTGGTCTCAAACCACCAGCGGCGCCCGCACGCTTACCCTCGATCAAACCGGCGTTCTTTATGCCGGCTTCTTGGGCGTCGAACGGACGACCCACCTCGGCACGCGCTGGTTGTTCAGAAACGATCTTAGTGAAGAACTGGCAGTGCGCAGCCTCGTCGTTGACTATCAGGGAAATCTTTTTACCGCGTCCGACCGCGGTGTTTGGCTGTCTGAGGATGGCGGCGATTCCTGGGGGCTCACGGCCCTGGAAGGTACGCCGATGTGGTCGCTCGTCTACCAGCCCAACGGGTTGCTCGTGGCCGGCGGCGAAGACGGCGTCTTTGCCTCCAACGACGGCGGGGAGCGTTGGACGGCTCTGAACGAGGGCTTGCCTGAGGCCGCTGTGCTGGCTCTGGGCGTAACCCCCGACGGCCACCTGCTGGCCGGCACGCGGGGCGCCGGCCTTTACCGGAGCCGCGTCGAGGTCGAAGTCGCCGTCGCTCCCGCCGAGGCGGTGCCCGAAGGGTTTGTTCTCGGACAAAACTATCCCAATCCGTTTCGAACGATCACGCGCATTCCGCTGACGCTGCCGCAGCACAGCCACGTATCGCTGAAGATCTATAACACGCTGGGGCAGGTAGTGGCTACCGTGGTGGCCGAGCCCATGGCGCCGGGCGCCTACACGGTGGAATGGCAGGCCGGCGATCTCGCCAGCGGCGTTTATTTCTACCAGGCGCAAGCCGGCGAACGCGTCGAGACGCGTAAGCTTATCCTCGTGCGATAACCGGCAGCCAGCCTACACCGGAGTCAATAGATGAATGGTATGGGGGTTTGATATGATCATCAAAAAAAGAATGGGGCTTGTTTTCATCCTACTGCTGGTGGCCGGCTGTGATGAGGCCGTAGTGCAGCCCGGCCCGACGGCTGAGGACCGCAGCGTGTCGCTCCAACCGTTGACGGCACAGGCGCTGCCCGCCGAGGCCGTGCAGGTCGAGAATCTGGTCAGGGATGCCTTTGCCGCCTACTGGCAAGGATCCCAGGATTGCGAACCCGCGCTGACCTTCTCGGTGATAGCCGATGAGGCGTCGTCGGCCTGGGCCAACTTTGCCATGCGCGACCTGTCTTCTGAGCCGCGCGCGGCCTGGAACAACACCCTGAGCTACCGCTACCGGCGGATGACCGAGGATCCCTGGAACGCACACTACCGGGCTATTCTGACGGCACGCCGGGCGCTATCAATGCTCGACGAAGGCGCCGAAGTGGGGTCGGGAGGACGCGACACCGTGGCGGCGCGGGCGCTGGCGACGTTCGTGCAGGGGCTCTCGCAGGGCTTCCTCGCCCTCATGTTTGATCAGGCCTTTCTCATCGAAGGCGAGGACGATCTCACCCGTCGAATACCGGAATTGAAACCGTATCCGGAGTTGATGGCCGGCGCTCTGCTTCACTTCGACGACGCCATCGCCCTCAGCGAAAATAACACGTTTCGCCTCCCGTTCGACTGGATCTTCGGGCTGGAGCCCAGCAGCGACCAACTGGCCCGGCTCATCCATTCCTACAGCGCTCGCTACCGGGCGCAGGCCGCCCGCACCCCCGAAGAACGCGCCGCCGTAGACTGGAACGCCGTGCTCGAACACCTCGACACCGGCATCATCGATGATTTCAGACCTATCAGCGACGGCAACTTTGGTACACGATATGATTGTCTCAAAGACCGGGGCCAGGAGGGCGAGACGTGGACCCGCGCTGATTATCGCACCATCGGCCCGGCGGATGAGTCCGGCGGCTTCCAGGCCTGGGAGGCTACCCCGCTGCAAGACCGCCTCGTCTTCGACATCTTCACTAGCGACCGCCGCATCGTCGGCAGTGACGTAGACCCGAGCGTGGATGGCAAAGATTTCGAATATCAGGGCACCAACGGCCCCTTCCCGCCCTCGCGTGGCACCTATCACTACTCCTCGCACAATCACAAACGCTATCAGGACTACCGCGAATCCGGCAGAATAGGGCCGATGCCCGTGATGCTCGTGGCCGAGATGGACATGCTGCGGGCCGAGGCGCTCCTGCGCACCGGCGGCAGCACCGACGACGTGGCCGCGTTGATCAACAACACCCGCGTCGAGCGTGGTGAGTTGAATCCGGCCACCGGCGATGACGACGCCGGCACGCACGAAGACGCGCAGAGCCATCTCGACACGGCCAGCCTCTGGGCCAAACTCAAGCACGAGAAGCGCATCGAGACCTTCCACACCGCCGGCGGGCTGTCTTACTTCGACGACCGCGGCTGGGGAGATCTGGTCACTAACACGCCCATTCATTTTCCCATACCCGCCAAAGCCCTCGAACTGCTCTTCGAAGCCAACTACACCTTCGGCGGCGGCGGCGACGGCTCGGCTTCGAAAGCACGATCACAACGAGAGCGCCCGGACAGGCCTTTTTAGGTGGATTTTGGATGCCAGTTTTTAGATTTTGGATGGGCCAGCGCTCTTCTACCATCGTACACGGCAAAAAATCAACAGCAGTCGAAATAGAACGCGGATGACGCGGATACAGCGGATTTGCGCGGATCAGGTTGAGGCCCCATCCGCGTCAATCCGCGTCATCCGCGTCATCCGCGTTCCATTAAGCATGATTGCCGCCGGGATCGCGATCCTGCTGGCAGCGTGCCAGTCGAACACGGCGCGCGTCTGGCATCAAGAAGACGGCTATCGATGGGCAGCGTTGGATGTAAAGGGCGGGGCGGCGGGCTTCACCAGGATGGCGCCTCCGCAGACGGGCCTGGACTTCGTCAATCATCTCCAGGAAGAACAATTCCTCGCCAACCGCCACTACGTCAACGGTTCCGGTGTGGCCCTCGGCGATGTCGATGGCGACAGCCTGCCCGACGTGTATTTTGCGCGGCTCGACGGCCCCAATGCCCTCTATCGTAACCTCGGAGGCTGGCGTTTTGTGGAGATCACCGACAGCGCAGGCGTGGCGGCGCCGGACCGCTTCTCGACAGGCGCCGCGCTGGCCGACCTCGACGGCGACGGCGATCTGGATTTGCTCGTGACGGCGATGGGCGGGCCGAATGCGGCGTTTCTCAATGATGGCGCGGGTCGTTTCACCGACGTCACCGAAGCCGCTGGGCTGGCCTCGGACTACGGCAGCACGACGATGGCCCTGGCCGACGTCGATGGCGACGGCGACCTCGACCTCTACACCGGCAATTACAAAAAGCATACGGCTAAAGATCTCTTCCCGCCCTCAGTGCGGGCCTTCGAGCGCGTCGTGGTGCAACGCGGCGACGACTTTGAAATCATCCCCGAAATGCAGGCGCATTACCGGCTTGAGCGGCAGGGTAACCGCCTGGCGCGTTACGAATACGCAGAGCCGGATCGTTTCTACCTGAACGACGGCGCGGGCCGTTTCACGCCGGTGCCGTTCACCGGGGGCGCGTTCCTCGACGAAGACGGCAACGCCCTGGCCGAGGCACCGAGCGACTGGGCCTTGACGGTCCGGTTTCAGGATCTCAACGGCGATGCCCACCCCGATCTCTTCGTCTGCAACGACTTCGAAAGCCCCGATCACGTCTGGTTCGGCGACGGCGCCGGAGGCTTCCGCGCGGCGCCGCGTTTGGCCCTGCGCAAAACCAGCCAATCGACCATGGCCGTCGCCGTGGCAGATGTCGATGCCGACGGCCATGCCGACGTCTTTCTGGCCGACATGCTCAGCCGCGACCACGAACGACGGCAGGCGCAGGTGCAGATGACGCCGCCCGTGCTCTCCGGCCTCGGCGACATCGACAACCGCCCGCAGGAGATGCAGAACATGCTGCTCACGGGCCGGGGCGACGGCACCTTTGCCGAGACCGCCAACATCGCCGGGGTCGCGGCCTCGGAGTGGACGTGGTCGAGTGTTTTTGTGGATGTGGATCTCGACGGCTACGAAGACCTTCTCCTCACCAACGGCCACGCCTACGACGCCATGGACGCCGACACGCAGATGCGCGTCTCGAACGCCCCGGCGGGCCAGGTGTGGCAGCGGCTCTTGCTGCTTTTTCCGAAACTCGATCTCCACAACCTCGCCTTCCGCAACCGGGGCGACCCCGCATCAGGTCCAGGGCCGGCTCCCACTTTCGAGGCCATGCCCGAGGGCTGGGGCATCGGGGCCGAGGCGGATGTCTCGCACGGCCTCGCCCTGGCCGACCTCGACCTCGACGGCGACCTCGATGCCGTCGTGAATCGGTTGAACCAGCCGGCGGGTGTGTTTCGCAACGACGCGTCGGCGCCGCGCCTGGCGGTGCGGCTGCGCGGCGCAGCGCCCAACACCCACGGCATCGGCGCGACGATCCGTGTTACCGGCGGCGGCCTGCCGGGGCGGGTGAAAGAGGTGATGGCCGGCGGCCAGTATCTCTCGTCGAGCGAGACGCTCTACAGCTTCGCCGCCGGCACACCCGCCGGCGCCGTGGCCGATTCGCTGCGGATCGAAGTGCGCTGGCGGAGCGGGCGGCGCAGCGTGATCGACGGTGTTCGAGG
>JANQES010000075.1 GCA_028278205.1 Rhodothermales bacterium | reverse complement strand
TGATCGAGGCAGAGATCGCATCGGGCATGGCAAACGAGGTTGGGTTGAAACCAGAAACGTGGTACCCCAAAATAACCTCATTTAGATGCGATTGCCCTAGGAAAAAGTAGGTGCTGGCGGCCAACTCCAGGTTTTCGTATCTATCCTCGGCAATCTCTAAAACTTTTTATACCGACTTCAGTATAATGATTTAAATCCGATAGAAGAAAGAAAAGCATGAAAGACGTCATCTTCCTTGGATCATCGAAGAGCGATCTTCAGGCTTTTCCCGATAACGCCCGTCGCGAAGCCGGTTTTCAGCTTTTTCGTGTACAAGAAGGAAAACACCCTGCGGACGCCAAACCGATGAAAATCGTCGGTAAAGGCGTCTTCGAGATCCGAATCCACGAGGAAGGCCAGGCGCACCGCGTCTTTTATGTGGCAAAGTTTGAAGAGGCCGTCTACGTTCTCCACGCCTTCGAAAAGAAGACGCGCAAAACAGCAAGGAAAGATCTTGAGATCGGCCAACGTCGATATCGAGAACTAATTAGACAACGAGGATAGCTTCATGAAAATGGATAAAAGCTCCGGCAATATCTTTGCGGATCTCGGCTTCGATGCCGCCGAGGCGGCTAATCTTCAGGTGCGCGCCCGCTTGATGAGCCGTCTTATCGATTTCATTGAGGAGAAGGGCTTTACGCAGCAGGAGGCAGCAACCTTTTTCGGTGTCAAGCAGCCCCGCATTAGCAATCTCACACGCGGCAAGATCAACGAGTTTTCTATCGATGCGCTTGTGAACCTGCTGGCTACAGCGGGCTTGCACCTCAGCATAGATTTCGAACCCGCAGCATCTTGATCAAAAATACCACTGAAGCGAGGCGAAAAAGACGTGCTCTTGCGCGCCGAACTCGGTGTCGCTAGCGCCGAGGAAAAAGTAGGTGCTGGCGGCCAACTCCAGGTTTTCGGCCAGCGAATACGTGAGCGCCGGGCCGACGAGGGCGCTCTGGTCGTCGAGGTTGACGAGGCTGTAGAGGGCGCCGGCCAGCAGCGGCGTGATGGATTTGGCGACGGAGGCCGCCGCGTAGTCTCGCGCCAGGTTGAACGTCTCGCTGGTGAGCAACGTCGTCACGTCGTAATCGTCCTTGTCGCGGCTGCCCTGGCCGTTGTAGTAGAGTTCGACGAGCACGTAGTAGCCGCCGGCGAAGTTGTAGTCGGCGTTGAGGATGGCGCGGAGGTAGTTGCGCCCATCGTCACTCCAGGTATAGGCCGCCTCGCCGCGAAAACCGGCGTTGCCGAGGTATCCGGCGAAATCACCACCGGCGACCCAATCATCGCGAAAATAGCCCCCCATGACCGAGACGTCGTACTCGCGCCAGTTGGTGCCGGCCCGCGCTGCCACGCTCGACTGCCCCTGTCGTCGGCCCGGCGCTACGACGCCCTCAATCCGCGAAAAAGCGCCCAGCGGCACGTTGACGTACGCCGCATCGACGCCGGCCTTTTCGCCCAGTTCGATAGCGCCGGGATTGAACGGGTTGAGGATGTCCGTCGGGTTCCAGGCAAAGCCCGTCCCCCAGGCGATGCGCTGCCGCCCGACGGTAAACTGCGTCTGCCCCACGTAGACCGTGGCGAAGGCGCGGAAAAGCTGCTGGCGGATCTGATAATCTCGCTGGTCGGTGACAATCCAGTCCAAATCGAAGAAGGTGGTGCGCTCGATGGCCTCGCCCAGTTCGAATTCCGGCGTATCGAGAAAGCTGCCCAGCAGCAACTCGGTATCGAGCCAGACCTCGGCATGGAGCCAGTCTCCGGCATTCACAAGCCCTTTCGCGCGAAACCGGCTGATGTCGAGGCCAAACGTCTCGTTCGTCAAGATCGACGAGGAGCGGATGCCAAGGTTTTTGACGTAGCCGTGGAGTTCGAATGCAGGTTGTGCCGAAACGGGAACGCTGAGCAAGATGAGAAGGATGAGAAAGGGTGAGAGGGCGAGAGGGCGAGAGGGCGAGCTTTTCATTCTTGTCGTGTAATCACTTAGGTAGCGGGCTGGATCAAGACATAGTCCGGTTCTTGCAACGCCCGCGATAGTTCTTTGAAGACATGCTTGCCCTGTTTGCGCGCCGT
>JANQES010000147.1 GCA_028278205.1 Rhodothermales bacterium | reverse complement strand
GTCCTTTTGGCTTGATCCAAAAGGACCAAAAGATCAAGACGTTAGCCGCTGGGCCGTGTAAAGACGTTACATGTAACGTCTCTACGGCACGCGCTCAACGTTGAAACTCGCTTCGCTAGGCGAAGCTCAGACAGCAAATTTTCCTTGTCGCGTACCTGCGCTCCGTTTACTTCGTGAATCTTCGATTTCGAGACGGCCCACCGGCTAAGGTCGGCTTTTTTCTTCTTCTTCTTTTCCCCCTTGGCCACATCCTACTGGCCATTCTCCCTCTCACCCTTTCGCCGTTCCCCAAAATCCCCACTGGCCACATCCCACTGGCCATTCCCCATAGTATGCGCACCGTTTGCGCCGGGGTGTGCATGGTTTGCGCAACCATTCTTGAGGAATCCTGAAAAGGGCTAAAAAGACGGTAAAAACGGCGAAAAAACGGTTTGGCACCGGCCTTGCCCATCAAGGAAGTGGTAGTTCATCCACCTTGATAAAGCCCGGCCGTTGTTATGAAAAAAATATTACTGCCCTTTGCCCTGCTCATCGTCGTTTTTGCATCCCGCGCCTTTGCCAACGGCGTCGGTGTGGTCGATGCTACCACCGGCGAGTACGTCTGGCTCGTCAGCAGCCGCGTCGAAGTGTCGGTGGAGAATCAGGTGGCGCTCGTGACGGCGCGTCACGTTTTTCGGAATCAGTTTTTTTCGGATATCAGGCTCAAGTATGCCTTTCCGATGCCCGACGGCGCCAGCGCCACCGGGCTTCGCTGGCAGATGGACGGCGTCTGGTATCAGGCCAACTTCGCCGCTGCCGAGGCCGATACGACGTTGCCCGGCTCCGGCTCGTCGATCCATCCGGATCTGCTGCGTTACCTCGGTCCCTCGCCCTTGTTTTTCGATATCGAGCAGAAGCTGGCCAGAGATGCCTTGATCACCGTCGAGATCACCTACGTGCAGCTCTTGCCCTATGAATTCGGTAACGTCGAGTTTACGTATCCCAACGAGTACGAATCGATTCAAAGCCGGCCCCTCGACGAGCAGTCGTTCGACTTTGTGCTCAACTCGGGCCGCACGATCCTCGACCTCGACCTGCTCAGCCATAGCTCGACGAGCACGTTCAACAACGGCGCCTCGGCGGTCGTCCGGGCGAGCCTGACCGAATCGCGCGCCGACCGCGACTATCACGTCCGCTACACGATCAATCCGGAGGAACTCGGCCTGTTCGATTTCAGCACCCAATGGCCCGATTCGCTCGGCGTAGACAACCTGGGCGACGGCTTTTTCCTGTTCGTAGCCGAGCCCGATCCCAGCGAAAACAATGAAGCCGTCGATAAAGTCTTCACGCTCATCGTCGATCGCTCCGGGAGCATGACCGGAAACAAGATCATCCAGGCGCGCAACGCCGCGAGTTTCATCGTCAACAATCTCAACCAGGGCGACCGGTTCAACATCGTCGATTTTAGCGACAACGTAGCCAGCTTCCGGGAGATCCATGTACCCTATAATGGCATTAATCGAGAGGCTGCGCTGGACTACATCGCCGGGTTCCGGGCGCAGGGTAGCACCAACATATCGGGCGCCTTCGGTACGGCCATCCCGCAGTTTGCCGCCACCAACGACTCGACGGCCAACATCATCGTCTTTCTTACCGACGGCAAGCCGACCATCGGCCTCACCAATCCAGACGACATCCTGCTGCATGTGCGGGAGCTGAAAACCGAGCATGCCACCGAGCCGTTGATTTTCACCTTCGGCGTGGGGCCGGACGTCAACAGGCAACTGCTCACGCGGCTGGCGACGGAGAACGACGGGCTGGTCGAGTTTCTGGGCAGTGCCGAGCTTGAGACGCGCATCACCCAGTTTTATGAAAAGATCCGCAACCCCGTCGTGCTGGGCACACAGATCGCCTTTTCGCTGCCGACCATCGCCGAGGTCTATCCCGATCCGTTGCCCAATCTCTACAAAGGCCAGCAGATGATCGTCTCCGGGCGCTATAACGAGCCCGTGCCGGTAGAGGTCACGCTATCGGGCACGGCCTTCGGCCAGCCGGTGGATTTCTCGTACACGCTGAACCTGGCCGACAGCAACGCCACGGCCTATCAGTTCCTCCCGAAGATCTGGGCGAAGCTCAAGATCGAGCATCTCTACCTGCGCTATCTCGCCCTCGATCCGTTCTCGGCGGAGGCGTCGGCGGTTCGCGAGGAGATCGTCCAGACGAGCCTGGGCTACGGCGTCATCAGCCCGTTTACGAGCTTCCGGGGCGGCACCGAAGAACCCGAAGATCCGGGCGACGACACCGGGGGCGCCACATCCACCGAAGACGAAATCGACCTGCCGGAGTTGGAGTTCGAGCAACTGGGCAACTATCCCAACCCGTTCCGCGAGAGCACACGCATCCGCTTCCGCCTCGGTCAGATCGCGCCGCAGACGGTGCAGGTCAAGATCTTCGACGCGCTGGGTCGCCTCGTGCGCATCCTGACCGTCCGCGTGGCCGGCCCCGGCGAATACGAGGTTGTCTGGGACGGGCGCACCCTCTCCGGCGAGCCGGCGCCCTCCGGCACCTACTTCTACCTCGTCGTCCTCGACGACGCGGTCTTCGGTGGCAAGATAGCGCTGGTGCGGTGAGCAGCGTAGAGATATGAAGAGCCACTCTAAAATGAAGGGGGCATCCTGAAGCGAGCGCCCCTTCGTTTTAGGGCGTTTTTACTTCGTCAGCCGCTGCGCTTGTCACAGGTGGATGTTTGGTGCTTACATCCAACTGAAGAATGCTCTAGTTGGTCACATATCAAGAATCGCTCGATTCCGGACCTGTTAATCTACGGGGTGAGATATCTACAGAATCGGGGCCGAGAATGCCTGCGTAGTCAACTGGTACATCCTTGATTTTATCTATCTTGCGTGGTAGAACTTTGTGCAAGCTTGCAATCCGTTTGATCTTTCCTTTGAGGAATTTAACATCATCTAAGTTGAGTGGTTTTTCTTTTTCCTTGTACTTAGTTATTTCTAAGCAGAATCCTTCGTAGAGAATGTCGCTTTCTCGCAAGATGTTGAACAGTTTTATTAGCCTTTCGATCTCGTTTGCCCTGAGATATTCTAACAAGAAAGGACGGATTTCGGACACACCTGCTACGTCGTTTGGTGTAAAGCGGGCTGCGGCTTCCATAATCACACCTTCTTTTATGTTCGTTTCTTTGATATCTTGAAGCCATTCATGGTTGCTTGTGTTGTCCCATAGTTTAAGGTTGATCTGAACGATCAGGTAGCGGATGACGCGCATGCGCATAGAGAGATAGCGTGTTACCTGGATCAAGAGCCAGCCAGCGAAGCCGCCAATCGCGGCGGCAATGATTTCAGCAGTCATTAGTTTCGGTTGAAAGGAAATTTAGTTTGAGAGTATCCTGTTTCAGGTGCAGCATCGACTTTGCATAGTCCCAATCGCTTCTTTCCAAAATACTGCTGCAAAAAACGGAAAAAACCACGACGCCCGGAAGGTGTTGATTCTCGCCATCAGACGCGTCTTGATCTGCACGCCATTGAGCGCAAAGTTGCTTTCTCTGGTTGAGTGTAAACACCTCCTGATCGAGCATAAAGAATAACACGTCCAAATGCAAAGAACGGAACCATCAGTGAATATTTCTTTACATTGAGACATCACCCCGAAAAAGGGAGATATGGAACGGCGTCACGGTTTCTTGAGGTGTATCTAGACATGACCGGCTTGCGTTTAGAACAGTTTATTAGTGCGGCGGACGATCTCGAAAGTGCGCAGTACCGTATTCTCAGCGGCCTCCAACGCGCACGGCAAGCGTTCTCGCGCAATATCATCTATCCATACCTGGGTGAATTGATTAAGCTCTACTATTCATTAAACTCGGTCATCGGCAAAATCGAAGACCTTCAAGAAGCATTCGGAGGTTCTATTGTGGGGTTAGATCCTGAAACGTACAAGATCATGTATGAAAGGCCACAACTGGGTTCGTATAAGGTAGATCAAGTAGAGGATCTCATTCGCTGGTCGTTGCCGCATATCGAGAAGGCCATCAGCGAAGGGCAGCTCATCTTTGAGTTTGTTGAAGAAAACATGCACCTTGAAGAAGTCGGCATCATTCCGTCGTACATCAATGAAGGGTATTTGATGTTGCCGGATCCGCAAAAGCAGGAGATGCACATTCTTCATTATACCCTTTCGGTTTTTACCCGCGCAGAGGAACGTTTCCGGAGTCTGAAGACAATGCACGTCAAGAGCATAACGCAGCGCACTGTTTATCCGTCGCCCCAAAGCATCAAGCTCGAACTGCTCTCGGAAAAATGGGATCTGCCCAACCCGGCCACCTATTTTTTCGCCACGGCGTTAGATTTCCCTTATGAACCGACGATCTTGCCCGTGGCCAAGCGCAAGTTTATGCACTACCTGACGCTGCAAGGCGGGGTTGCCTGAGCGTTGTGCTGTGAACGAGGGGGGATTCCCGGTCTTGAGGATGGTGTTTTATAACCAGGATTTCATCGATTTTGGATTTTAGATTTTGGATTTTACTTCGTCAGTCGCTACGCTCGTGTGGATTGTCCGGCTCTTCGGTCTTCGCCAAATGAATAAGCCGTGCCGTGGAAACCGCTGCGGCTTATTCGTTTAAGAAGGCCGGGTCGGATCAGACCAATCCACACGAGCGTAGCGACTGACGAAGTAAAATCCCCAATCCAAAATCCAAAATCGGAAATGGCTATCCTCCTTCAGGTCTTCGTCTTTTTACACATCGTCGTGGCAGCGGCGTGGTTTGGGATGGGGCTTCGGCTGGCGACGCAGGCGCGCACGGTGCTTAGCCTCGAACGCAGCGCCGCCCTGGCCCTGGCCGACGACGTGGCGCGCACCGTGCGCTTCATGGGCATCTTCATCGTCCTGACGCTCGTTTTTGCCCTGGGCACGCTCGGGTTAGGCGGCGGCTATCCCGGGCAATTTCAATATCATATGGCGTCGCTGCTGATCGTGGTGCTGGTGGTGGTGCAGTGGGCGCTGGTGCAGCCGTCGTGGAAGAAGCTGCGCGCTGCCGTCGAAGCCGGCTCCGACGCCGAGGCGTTTCGCAAACGCGTGTCGATGAGTGTGGGCATCGGGCACCTGCTCTGGTTCGTGTTGCTGGTCTTGATGTTCTGGAATCGCTTTAACGCGGTCCTTTAAAACGTAAAAATTCGCGGAGAAGCCAGAATAACCGAGAAAAGGAACATCTCTTCGTTGTATATTGTTAGCATCAGGAACCGTTTCTCACGACCAATCATGGAGGAAGCTATGGCGACGCAGCGCATGAACGATAGTTGGAGTCAGGTACGATTGCAAATCGAATCCATTTGGAGTGAGGCGGAGTTTGGCGACAAGGAGATGAAGAAAGCCCGTGGGGATATGCGCAAGATGGTCAAGCTCATTCACGAGAAGACCGGCGAGCCTCAGGGTGAGATCTTCCAGAAGATCAGCGCCATCATTTAGGCCCCCCGGTGAGTACACCGCCCCCTCACGACCTTCCACGTCGAAAAGCCCAGGCCTCCGAGGCCGGGCTTTTTTTTTCTCTTTTTTTATTTTGACTGGGAAGGCCTTCCCAGTCAAAATAAAAAGACGCTTTTTCATGGCAGAGTCGATACAGCAGGAGTGGCTGGGCACGCCCGTCGATACGGCGTCGAAGGCTTTTAAAGAGCGCGAGGAGCAGTATCGGGAACTGCTCGACCGGATGCGCGAACGCACCGAAGTGATCGAGCAAGGCGGCGGGCCCAAACGCGTCGAACGCGAGCATCAGCGCGGCAAGCTGACGGCCCGCGAACGCATCGCGCGCCTGCTTGATGCGCCGGCTGATTTTAGCGAGATGGGTCGGTACGCCGGCTACAAGATGTATGAAGACGAAGGCGGCTGCCCGGCCGGCGGCACGGTGATGGGCCTGGGAAAGGTCAGCGGGCGGCTGTGTCTGATCGTCGCCAACGACGCCACGGTGAAGGCGGGGGCGTGGTTTCCGATCACGGCCAAAAAGAACCTGCGCGCCCAGGAGCTCGCCCTCGAAAACCACGTCCCGATCATCTACCTCGTCGATTCCGCCGGGGTTTTCCTGCCGATGCAGGCCGAGATTTTTCCCGACAGAGAGCACTTCGGGCGCATCTTTCGCAACAATGCCATCCTGTCGAGCAAAGGCATTCCGCAGATTGCCGCCATCATGGGAAGCTGTGTGGCCGGCGGGGCTTATTTGCCCATCATGAGCGACGAAGCGCTCATCGTCGATGGCACGGGGTCGGTGTTTCTGGCCGGGCCGTTTCTGGTCAAAGCCGCCATCGGCGAGCAGGTCGATGCCGAGACGCTCGGCGGGGCCGCCACCCATTCCGAGATCTCGGGCGTGACCGATTACAAGATGCCCGACGACGCGACGTGTCTGAAGACGATCCGCGACCTCGTCTCGCATTTCGGACAACGCCAGAGCGCCGGCTTCAACCGCGTCGAGCCGCTCAAGCCGGCTTTTGCGCCCGAAGAGATTTACGGCCTGATGCCGAGTGCCGGCACGCAGCCCTACGACACCCGCGAGGTGCTCGCCCGCATCATCGACCGCGATTCGTGGACCGAGTACAAGGCCGGCTACGGCCAGAGCCTCCTGACCGGCTATGCCCGCATCGACGGCTGGAGCGCCGGCATCGTGGCCAATCAGCGCAAGGTCGTGCGCGCCAAGTCGGGCGAGATGCAGGTCGGCGGTGTCATCTATTCCGACTCGGCGGACAAGGCCACGCGCTTCATCATGAACTGCAATCAGAAGCGGGTGCCGCTTGTTTTTTTCCAGGATGTGACGGGTTTTATGGTGGGCAAACGCGCCGAGCAGGGCGGCATCATCAAAGACGGCGCCAAGATGGTCAACGCTGTGGCCAACTCGACCGTGCCCAAGTTTACCGTGGTGATGGGCAACTCGTACGGCGCGGGCAACTACGCCATGTGCGGGCGGGCCTACGACCCTCGCCTGATGCTCGCCTGGCCGACGGCGCGCATCGCGGTGATGGGCGGCACGCAGGCGGCCAAGACGCTCCTCCAGATCCAGGTGCGCAACCTCGAAAAAAAGGGACAGACGATCAGCGACGAAGAGCGCAAAGAACTCCTGCACACCATCGAGCAGCGCTACGAAGACCAGACCTCGCCCTACTACGCCGCCGCCCGCCTGTGGATCGACGAGATCATCGACCCCGTCGAGACGCGCCGGTGGATCAGCCGGGGCATCGAAATGGCCGATCACAATCCGGACATCCCGCCGTTTAATCCGGGCGTGATTCAGACGTGATTTTGGTTTCTGGTTGTTTTTTTAGAAAACCAGAAACCAGAAACTGAAAACGAGAAACCCGAAATCCAAACCGAAACCATGCAAGTAGGACTCATCGGCCTGGGGAATTTTGGATCGGCGATGGGGCATCTCATCGCCGGCAACGGGCACGACGTGTTGGGGTGGGAGCACAACGCGTCGGTGGTGGCCGAGGTCAACGTGGCGCACGTCAACACCCGGTATCTGCCTGGCATCGCGTTGCATCCCCGGCTGGTGGCCACGTCGGATCCGGGCGCTGTGTTTCGGCGATGCGAGGTGGTCTTCGTGGCCATTCCCTCCGTGTTCATCCGGCCCACGCTGGCGCCGCTGCGCAACGAAGCCGGCGAGGCGGTGTTGCTGGTCAACATGGCTAAAGGCATCGATCGAAAGACCGGCTTGACGGCGTTTCAGACGATGGCCGACCTCTTCCCCCGAAACCCCAGCGTCATGCTTTCGGGGCCTTCCGTGGCCAATGAGTTTGTCCGGAAGATGCCCACGACGGTCGTGCTGGCCGGCGCGCACCGGGGCGACTTGCTCACTGTGGCGCATCTGCTCGACACCGACTATTTCCGCACGCGTTTCTCCGATGACGTGGTAGGCGTAGAACTGGGCGGCATCTTGAAAAACATCTATGCCATCGGGTTGGGCTTGTTTGACGGAAAGAACGTCACGAGCGTCAATTTCCGCGCGGTCTATCTGACCATCGCCCTGGAAGAGATCGCCCGGTTCGGCGTGCGGATGGGCGCGCGCATCGAGACCTTCCTCTACCTCTCCGGCATGGGCGATTTGCTGGCGACGTCGCTCAGCGGGCACAGCCACAACCGGCACCTGGGCGAGTTGTTGGCGCGCGGTGCCTCGCTGGCAGAGGCCAGGCAGAAGATGGGGGTCTTGCCCGAAGGCTTTACCACCCTGGAGGCCGTTTTGTATCTGGCCGAGAAGATGCACGTATCGCTGCCGCTGGCTAAAGGCTTGTGGGACGTCATCCAGGGCCGGTACGACGCGGAAGCTTTTATCGCTTCTTTTATCAAAGATTTCGTAGAATAGATTGTTTGCGTGTTTTGGGTTTCTCGTTTGAAGGATCCACCACGAGAAACCCTCAATCTACAGCCCCACCGTTGCCATGAATTTGCGGCGCACAGGCTGGTTGATGATGCTCGTGCTCTTCGGCGTGCCGGTTGGGCCGGCAGGTGCTGTAGAGCAGGAGGGGGATGGATTGGTGGAGGCCCGCGAGGCCATGCACCGGCAGCAGTGGTCCAGGGCTATCAGGCTCCTGACGGAGGTCATCCGAGACGAGCCGGAGCATCTCGAAGCTCGCTATCTGCGCGGCATCTGCTACGGCGAGCGCGGCAAGCATCCGACGTTGGAAAGTCGCATCAAGGATTTTTTGAGCGCAGGGGGCGAAGACTTCCAGTTCATCCTGGCGCGCGATTCGCTCTACCGCGACGTGCTCTATCAGTACGCCGTCTTGCACCGCTACGCCGCCGACTATCCCGAAGCCATCCGGCTGGGGCATGCGCAAATCCGCCTCAAGCCCGATCTGGCTCACGCGCACGTGGGCCTGTACAAGTTCTACTGGCGCTTCATCGTCGAGACGAATCCCGACAAGGCGCGGCGGTGGCTCAGAGAGCAAGAGACGGATTACGCCGCCTTTTTCATCGGCGAGATCCACCGGCGCGGCACGCTGAACTTTTCTGCCGATGCCGTCTATGCCGATCTGCTCAAACGCCCGTCCGACCTCTCGACCTCGGCGCTCTTGCTGGCGCGAGCGCGGGTGCATTCCGCCTGGCATAAGCCCGAACTGGCGACGGCGTTCGTCGAGCAGGCTATCGCGGCGATTAAGTCGGAAACGGATGCGTTGTTTCTTTTCAACGATTTGCAGTACATCGTCAGCCCGGCGGAGTTGGAGGCGTTCAACCAGATCGAAGATGCGGCGGGGTACCGTCGTTTTTTCGAGACGTTCTGGGCGCAGCGCAATCCGATGCCGGCGGCGCCCTACAACGCGCGCCTGGTCGAGCACTACCGGCGGTTGCGTGTGGCCGAACGGGACTTCCTCTTCCGGGGTTTCCGAGGCTGGTATCGAAACTGGTACACCGGCGATGCGCAGGATTTCCCCATCACATACGCGCTCAGCAGCGACTTCGACGACCGGGGCATCATCTTCATCCGCCACGGCGAACCGGATGATTTTACGATTGGAGAAGCCAGCTCGTGGATGTATAAAGATTCGCTGATGATTTTCCACTTCGCGCCGACCTGTGTCGCCGGCATTTGTGGTGTAACCAAACACTTCAGCCCGGTGCCTCGGGGCAGGATCTGGGGCGGGCGGCTGGTGGGGATCGATGCCTTCGAGCAGGAACGGATGAGCAAAGACTATCTCGACAAGGGCCTGACCTCCGACCGGCATCGCTGGCCGGACCGGTTCAAGATCATGGAGATCCCGCACATCGTAGCGGCTTTCCGGGGCCAGGATCGGCGCACCCTCATCGAGGTGCATTATGCGCTGCCGCTGGGCCGCCTCTCGCGCGCCCTCGACGAGCCGGATGACACCGTCGCCGTCGAAGTGGGCATGGCGGTCCACGACTCAGCGTGGCGCCGCATCGGCTTCTCCCGCAAGATCAATCGCCTGCCGCCACAGAACGACCGCGCCGCGCTGGCTTTCGACCGTTTCCAGATCGACGTGCCGCCTGATTCATATTCGGTGGCGTTGCATGGTCGCTCGTTGCAGACGCCGCTGCTCGGCGCGCACACGTTCGGCTATCGCGCGCCGCGCTTCGACGGGCCGGGCCTCAAGATGAGCGATATCCTGCTGGCCGACGCTGTCATCGAACTGGAAGATACCCAACCTCTCGGACGCGATGACCTCTACGTGCGGGTCAACCCGGTGGGACGTTTTAGTACGCAGAAGCCGGTCTTTGTTTATTTTGAAATCTACGACCTGGCACGCTCGCCGGAGGGGCAGACGCGCTACAGCGTCACCTACACGCTCACACCGCAGCAGCGGGGCGGCCTGCGCGGCCTGCTTCAACAAGACGAGGGCGCCATTGCGCTGACGGCCACCGAGCAGCAAGGCGCTATCCGGTCGCCGGTCGAATACGTCGCCATCGACATGAAGGACGTGCCACCGGGCGCTTACGAACTGACGGTGACGGTCCGCGACGAACGCACCGGCGCGACGGTCGAACGCGGACGCCCGCTCGACGTGCGCGACGAGTAATGCCCGATCTTTTCGCAAGAAACAGCTTGAAACACACCATCCTCAGAGGAAACCCATGATCACCCTGTACGACAAAGAGACCGGCAAAGCCCTCGGCGAAATCACGGAAGCACAGCTTCAGTTTTTGATCGATCAACTGGAGGAAGAATCGCTGGCTGATACCGATTATTACGTCAACCGCGCGACGGTCTTTTTCCTGAAAGAGCGCGGCGCAGACGACGACCTCGTCAACAAGCTCTACAAAATGCTCGGAGACCGGGATGAGATGGAAGTCCGGTGGGATAGCGGCGGGTGAATGGGATAAAGGGGGAAAGGACGTACTATTTTTTCTATCGGTCAGCAACGCCCACGAGCGTCACCGAGCCGTCCGGCGAAAGCTTACGGACACGCGGGCCGCTGGGGCCGATTCGGTTGGTCGGGCTGGCGAAATCGCGCCGGTATTCGAGCACGTAGACGTCGTTACCGTCGAGGGCGATGCCTACGGGTATCCAGAGCGCGTCCGGCTCAAGCACCGTCGTAAGGGCGCCGTCGGGGGTGATTTTGAAGACCTTGCGCTGGTCGATGTCGGCGAAGTAGACCGTGCCGTCGGCGGCGACGGCGAGGCCGAGCAGGGCGGAATAACGCGGGCGGCCATTGTCTTGCACGCTGTGCGGAAAGCCCTGCTCCGGTCCTGCCAGCGTGGCGGCGGTGCCGTCTGTGCTGACGGCGCGAAGCAGGCCGCCGTTGGTGACGTAGATCCGCCCGTCCGGCCCCCACGTCGACGTGCCGAAGAGCCGGAAGCGCGCCGCGTGCCCCGGCCCGTCGGCATAGCCGAACGCGCCCCCGGCGATGCGCCGGGTCTCGCCCTGCGGCGTTGTCTTGAGGACGACGGCTTTTTCTCGGTCGTTGGTGAGCCGGTACCGGTTGCCTTCGGCATCCCATCGATCAAAAAAACGAGCTGCTTCTTCCTCCGAAATATCCGAGACGCGGCCCTCCGGCGTGGCTTTCCAGTACCGGGTGTGAAAGGTCTGGGTGCTCTGCTCGTACCATTCATGCTCGCCGTAGAGCATCCCCGCGTCGTCGAGGTACAGATCATGCGTGTGGACATCCTCGACGAAGACGGAGACGCGGCCCTCAGCATCGATCTTCCAGACGCGTTCGAGATCGGTAAAATACACGCTGCCCTGCCGGTCGATCACGAGGCCCCACCCCGGGTGCGCCACGGCGAGGTGGGGGAGGGTGAGGAGGAAGACGGCAAGCAGGGTGTAATTTTGGATTTTAGATTTTGGATTTTGACACGAGCCGAAGGCGACTGACGAAGTAATTGATCTGTATCGAACCGTTCTCTCAATCGAAAAAGTTGCAGTGGTCTTTACCGTCTCGGCATTTCGGGTTGTTGGATTGCGTGGAAGAAAACAATCCAAAATCCAAAATCTAAAATCCAAAATTCTCATCTGGTTTTCTTTTTCTTGTTGAAAAACCGGAAAAACCAGCCGTCGTCGTAGTCGAGGTCGAGGTGGCGGTCCCAGGCTTCGATGGCGTCGAGGTCGGCGTGGAGGACGGAGTCGCGGGTGATGCCGTCCGGAGGCGGCGTGAGTTCGACGAGGCGGTCGTAGAGGCGGCCACGGTCGTCGAGGTCGCGTTTGTACATCAGGCGCCAGAGGGTGGCGGCGTCGTAGAGGGTAGCTTCGGCGAGCAGGTCGGTGAGGGCGTCATCGGCGCCGTCTTCGAAGTCGAGCCGGGCCAGCGCGTCGCGGAAAGCCTCGGAGGCCTCTTCGTCGAAGGGCGTGCCGGGGCCGAGGCCGGGCCGCGTCAGGCACATCGATCCGGCGGGCACCACCGAGGTCCGCTCGCCGTGTTGCAGTTCGACGTAGCCGGAGGTCACGTGCAGCAGGCTGCCGCCGGTGCTATCGACCTCCAGCGTGTATTCGCAGCCCAGGTCGATAGCCAGCGCCGAGGGCGTCTCGACGAAAAACAGGCGCGGCGGCGCCCAGATGCGGGCGTGGATGCTGCCCTCGGCCAGCGCCAGCCGGTGATTTTTGGGATGGGTCTGCACCAGTTGCAGGCGCGTGTTGGGCTGCACTTCCACATTGCCGATGACCCCGACGTCGAGCGCGGCGCGCGACTGGTCGTCGGTTTCGATCCACTGGCCCCGGCGCACCGAGCCCGTGTCGGCCAGGAGCGCCTCGCCGACGCGCGGGGTGCCTTCGAGCCGCGCCACCTCCCAGGCTGGCGGAAACAGGATCGGCATCAACCAGATCACCCCGGCCACGATCAACACCGAGGCAGCCAGCGCTGCCGCGTGCCGCGTCCTGAACCGCCTCCGCCGGGCGGGCGCCCGGTCCATCCGGCCATTCTTGCGGCGTTCCAGGTCCGCCGCTGCGTCGTCCAGCAGCGACGCTTTCAGGCGGGCTTCGATCTCCGGCCAGAGGTCGCGCGGCGGGTCGATGCTGCGGGGCAGGGTGTCTACGGCGGTCATCACCGAGGCCAGGGCTTCTTTCTCGGCCCGGCACGCGGCGCAGGTTTGCAGGTGCGCGTCGATGGCCTGCCGCTCGTCCGGCGGCAACGCGCCGTCGAGGTAGTCCAGCAGCAGGTGGTCTATGTGAGCGTGCTCGTTCATCGGTTCAAAAAGCTCTTCAACAGCCGCCGCGCCCGGTGCAGATGGGCTTTGGAGGTCCCGGCGGCGATGCCCATCATGCCGGCGATTTCGTGGTGCCGGTAGCCTTCGACGTCGTGGAGCACCAGCACGTGGCGGGCCTTCGGCGGCAGCGCGGCGATGGCCTGTTCGAGATCCATGGCCGTGCCGGGCGGGGTGTTCGAGCCCGGCGCGTCGAAAGGATCGAGGTTGTCGGTGGTCTGGACGCGGGCGGCGCGGCGGCGCTCCGACCGGATCGCCACGAGCACCACGTTGACGGCCACGCGGTGCAGCCAAGACGAGAAGGCGCTCTCGCCGCGAAAACTGCCCAGTCGTTGCCACGCCCGCACGAAGGTGTCTTGCGTCAACTCGGCGGCGCGAGTTTCGTCGGCGGTCATGCGGATGCAGACGGCATAGACCCGTCCCACGTGCGCGCGATAGAGCGCCTCGAAGGCACTCGTGTCGCCCGCCTGCGCGCGTCGCACCAGGGCCACGTCGCGTGTGGTGACGGTGTCTATCTGTTCCAAGTCGTTGCTCAGCCGGCTCGGTGTGATTCGGTGGGTGATTCCTCTGTTAGATGCCACCTGGATCGAAAAGGTTTAACAGAGGCGATATTGATGTAACGTAGCGTATATTTTCAAGCGTTTCCAGCGCGTAGTCCATCACCAAAAAAGAGGAAATCGATGCACAGGGCAGCCTTTCTCATCGTTGTGATTCTGGCCCTGGCTGGATGTCAAACCACGCAGGATTCTTCCATAACCTTGCGCGAGGATTTCAAATCTTTCTTCGACGCGCATCAGGTCGAAGGATCCATTTTGATTTATGATCTTCGGGAGGACGCCTTTTCAGGATATAATGCGGATCGTTTCGAAACAGCCTTCGTCCCGGCTTCAACCTACAAGATTTTCAACTCGCTCGTGGCCCTGGAGACGGGCGTCATTGCCGATGAGAACGAGGTTATCCCCTGGGACGGCGAAGAGCGCATCGTGGAGGCGTGGAATCAGGATCACACGCTACGGTCGGCTATCAAATATTCAGCGGTCTGGTTTTATCAGGAACTGGCCCGTCGCATCGGCGAAGAACGGATGCAGCATTTCGTGGACGAGGCCGGCTACGGCAACCAGGACATCAGCGGCGGCATCGACCTGTTCTGGCTCACCGGCGGCCTGCGCATCACCTCCAGGCAGCAGATCGACGTGTTGCGGCGGTTGTATCACGACGACCTGCCGTTCTCGCAACGCGCCATGGATATCGTCAAGGATATTCTCATCAAGGAAAAGACGGACGCCTACATCTTCCGGGCAAAGACGGGGTGGCAGGGGCAGACGGGCTGGCTGGTCGGCTATCTGGAGCAGGACGATAATGTTTATTTCTTCGCCACCACCGTCGCCATCATGAAATCGGAAGACAGCCGGGCGCGCGAGGCAGTCACGCGGGATGTTTTCAAGCACCTGGGCTTGCTGTAGGTGAGATGCTGTTTCGTGAAACGTAAAACGTGAGGGTGCTTCGCTGAGACCTTTTTAAAGGCACCCTCACGTTTCACGAAATGCCATCCCGTATCTCGAATCCCGTATCGATTCAAAGCTACACGGGTGAAACATCACCATTGTTTTAAAAACCATACGCCCCCAACTCTTCGCCCAATTCTGTCTTCGCAAACACCTGCCGGGGCTCGATCAAGTCGTCGTCGGTGAGGGCGGGGGGGAGGTGGACGAGGAGGAGCCGCCCGGCCTCGGCCTGCGTTGCGATCTCGGCGGCCTGCGCTGGCGTTGAGTGTGCGGACGAACCGTTTCTGGAGGTAGCCTCGTGCGCCAGGATGTCGGCTTGATGGGCCAGGGAGGCGATCTCCGGCGAAGGCCGCGTATCGCACGAATAGGCCACCACGCCGCCCGTCTTTTTGCTCTCTACGCGCAAGCCGACGACGGGCACCGAGTGCAAGCCCGGCGAGGCCGTCACCTGCCAGTTGATATCCGCCAGCACCAGCGCGTCGGGTTCTTCGGGGAAGGGAATCCAGTGTACGTCGGGCAGACCCGTCCAGCGGCTCGTGTCAAACGTGGCGAAGCAGCGGCGGGCCTGGTCGAGCGCCGGTTCGATGCCGTAGACGGGGATCGGCGCACGGCGACCAGCCAGCCAGATCTTCTCCATAAACAACGGAAACCCGCCGACGTGGTCGATGTGCTCGTGCGTAAGGATGAGTGCCTGGATGGTCGTCAGGTCGATGCCGGCGGCCAGCAGGCGTTGCACCACATCCCCGCCGCAATCGACGACGAGGGTGGAGGCGTCATCGGTGAAGGCCAGCATGGTCGTCGTGCGATGTGGGTCGCTGAAGGCGGCGCCGGTGCCGAGCAGGTGAAGCGTGGGCATGGGGAAGGTCGAATGGCGAGTGACGAATGTCGAATGGGGAGTCAAAATACACCATTCGACATTCGAAATTCGACACTCATCATTTCTTCCTCAACACAATAAAGTCCGCGAGGTCCATCAAGGCGTCGCGGGCGGGCGTCGGGGGGAACGTGGTGAGGAGTTGACGGGCTTCGGCGGCGTAGGCGGCCATCTTTTCGCGGGCGTAGTCGAGGCCGCCGGTTTCTTCGACGAATTGCGTGACCGCCCGGAGGTCGGCGCGGTTTTTCTTTTTCTTGCGGACGATCTTCATGATGCGCTTGCGGTCGCCCGGCGTGGCGGTGCGTAGCGCATAGATCAGCGGCAGGGTGAGTTTTTTCTCCTGAAGGTCGATGCCGACGGGTTTGCCGACGTCGACGGCGCCGTAGTCGAAGAGGTCGTCGCGGATCTGAAAGGCGAGGCCGAGGTTTTCGCCCATCTTGTGCATCCGGTCGATGGCGTCCTGGTCGTCGGTGGCGCTGTAGGCGCCGCATTTGGTGCAGGCGGCGATCAGCGAGGCCGTCTTGTCCGAAATGATGCGCAAATAGGTGGCTTCGTCGATGTCGAGGCGGCGGGCTTTTTCAATCTGAAGCAACTCGCCCTCGCTCATGCGGCGGACCGAATCGGAGAGGATGTGCAGGAGCTGATAATCTTTGTGTTCGAGCGAGAGCAGCAGGCCGCGGCTGAGCAGAAAATCCCCCAGAAGCACGGCGATTTTGTTCTTCCAGACGGCATTGATCGAAAAGACGCCGCGTCGCACCTCGGCCTCGTCGACCACGTCGTCGTGGACGAGCGTGGCGGTATGGAGCAGTTCGACGAGGGCCGCTGCGCGATAGCTCACCTCGGTGACGCCGCCGCAGACCTGGGCCGAGAGCAGCACGAGCGTGGGCCGGATGCGCTTGCCTTTCTGACGCAGCACATACTGAAGCACCTTGTCGAGCAGTCCCACCGGCGAGCGCATCGTCTCGCGGAAGTACCGCCGGAATTCCTTGAGTTCGTCTGCGACAGTGCCCTGGATAGACGCCAGCGAGGTCGCCCGTGCCTCCGGGAGCATGGCAGCCCCGTCCTGTTCCGCCTTGATCGTCTCGACGCCTTCCATGGGCCTATTTTCAAAAATTATTGAAAGCCGAGAAAATATACGACGGGTTTGCTAAAGAGTTTACGGGAGATCGCATTTGTTACGTTTTGCAACCGCAGATGGGGGCAGATGGGCGCGGATTTACGCAGATGGTTGATGAATAATCAGCGATGTCTAACCGCGATCCACTCGCCGCCCTATCCGCGTTCATCTGTGCTCATCCGCTCCTATCTGCGGTTGCATTAGCCGAAGCCATAGTCGCTGCGGCGTAGCAGCACGAGGAAGAAGGGCACGCCACAGAGCGCGGTGATGATGCCTACGGGCAACTGTTCGGAGGGCAGCAGGGCTCGCGCGGCGAGGTCGGCCCAGAGCAGGAAGAGCGCGCCGGCCAGGAAGCTGAAGGGCACCAGCCGCCGGTGGGTGACGCCGACGACCGAGCGCACGGCGTGCGGCACGATCAACCCGACAAAGCCGATGGCGCCGGACGAGGCCACGAGCGTCCCGGTCACCAGTGCCGCCAGCACGATCAGCACGCGTTTGGTGGCTTCGACGGGCACGCCCAGGCTGTGTGCCGGTTCGTCGCCCATGAGCATGGCGTCGAGCGGGCGGGCCAGGGCCATCATCACCAGCAACCCGAAGATCGTGACAATTGCTGGCAGCGGCAGCATCGTCCAGTTGGCATTGTGGAGCGAGCCTAAAAGCCAGAAAAGCACCGCTCGCAGCTTGTCCGTGTCTGGCGAGGCAAACGTCACGAACGAGGTGATCGAGGCCATCAGCGCGGCCATCGCCACGCCGGCCAGCAGCAGCCGCGCCACCGACAGCCGCGACCCCGACCGCGCCACCAGATAGACGATGGTGATGGCGACGAGCCCGCCCAGAAACGCCGCCAGCGGCATCGACAGCGCCTTCGAGAGCAGAGGTGGCAGAAAGCCCATGTAGAAGAGCGAGGCGCCCGCCGAGGCGCCGCCGGAGATGCCCAGGATGTAGGGCTCGGCCAGCGGGTTGCGCACGAGCGTCTGCATCGCCGCCCCGATGATCGACAGGCCGCCGCCCACGAGCAAGGCCAAGAGCACACGCGGCATCCGCAAAAACCACACGATGCGATCCGCCGTCTCGTCCGGCACGGCACCCTGCCCGAACGAGAGATGATACCACAACACCCGATACACCTCGCCCAGCGCCACCGGCTCGCCCACCGAGACCGCCACGCCTATCGAGACGATCAACAACACCACCAACCCGGCGACGAGGAAGATCAGCTTGTTCATGGGCGATGGTCCGTGGTTCGTGGTCAGTTGTCCGTGGTTTGTTGTTGTTTCTTTTCAGGCGTGTCAGCAAAGTCCCCCCTGCCTTCGCAGGGGCAGGTTTGGACGACCTGTTTGTAGAAAGCGACGTTTATTTCTCGACAAGCCCCGTAGGGGCGACCTGTTCAAAAAGGGATGCGGCAGATTCTCGTGAACAGGCCGCTCCGGAGCCTGCCCCTGCGAAGGCAGGGGGAGCTATTTGTTTTTTTAAGCTTTGTGCTACAAACAGGACGCCCCTACGGGGCTGAAAAAATCGGGATGACTCATGTTTTTCAGCAATTCAGTTTGTAGCTACGCCCTGATAGCAGCACAAAATAACAACTGACAACGGACTACGAACCACGGACCAGCTAAAAGAGCGAAGGATGCAGCTTTTCGGCCATACGCCAGGCGCCGTCGACCAGCCGGGGGCCGGGGCGGAGGAAGAGGTCCGGATCCATGCCGTAGACCCGTCCGTTTTGGATAGCCGGGACGATGTCCCACGTCGGATGCAGTTCGAGCAGCCGCGCGGGGTCGTAGTCTTCGCCGAAGGCGCCGACGATGACTTCCGGCTTGATCGTGAGCACGAATTCGTCGGTGAGCACGGGCGCGTTGGTGCCGATATTGGCGGTGGCGCTCTGGCCGCCGGCCAGCGAGATCAACGTGTGGATGTAGCTCTCGTCGCCGAAGGAAAAGAGCGTCTCGTCGCTGATGAGAAACAGCGTCAGCGGGCGATGCGCGACCGATTCGGTCCGTTGTTGGAGCGTGTCGATGGCGGCAGCGAGCGAGTCGGCTTTGGCGTGGGCGTGGGTGGGCGTGCCCAGCAGGCCGCCGGCCACGCGGATGCTTTGCAGCATCCCATCGAGGTCGTCATACGAGAAGAAGTAGACCGGCAGGCCGAGGGCTTCGAACTGCGCGGCATCGTTGACAGCGTTGACGTGGTCCGTCGCCAGGATCAACTCCGGCCTGAGTGCCACAACGGCCTCGTAGTCGATGGGCAGCGCGCCAAAACGCGGCAGGTTTTCGACGGCGGGGGGATAGTCGTCTGCCGTCGTCACGCCGACGAGTTTGTGCCCCGCGCCGGCGGCAAAGATGATTTCGGTAAGATTCGGCGCCAGCGTCACCGCGCGTTCGATGACGCCGGGCACCTGGACGGTGCGCCCTAGGTCGTCGGTGGTGGGTGCGCTGGGCGGGGGCGTCTCGCGCTGCCGCTGGCACCCGGCGGCCAGCAAGACACCGGCCACGAGGAGCGCCGAGAGGAGGCGTAAGGCATTCATAGGGGCTGAAAATGCACGCTGCGTAATGCGTTGTCGATTTTGGATTTTGGATTTTAGATTTTGGATTGCTTCAGACCCATACGATCTGCTTCGTGGAAAAGGCTGAAACAGCACAGAGGGCACGACTTTTTCGTCAATTGAATAACCTAGCGGATAACAATCCAAAATCCAAAATCTAAAATCCAAAATCGAATGCGAGCCATTGCCATACTCAACCCCAGGGCGGCCAGCGGGAAGGCGGGGCGGCGGCGCGCTGACGTCGAGGCGGCGCTGCGCGGGGCCGGGTTGGGAGGCGAAGTGTGGCTGACCGAGGCGCCCGGCCACGCCGTAGCGCTCGCCCGGCAGGCCGCTGCCGAAGCCGAGGCCGTCCTCGCCGTCGGCGGCGACGGCACGATCCACGAAGTCAGCCGGGGTTTGATTGCCAGCGCTCGCCCGGTGCCGCTGGGCGTGATCCCGCTGGGTACGGGCAACGACTTTGTCAAGATGCTCGGCATGGCGCGCGATCCGGCGGCGGCGGCCCGCCAACTCGCCGCCGCCGTCCCCACGCCGATAGACTACGGCGTTGTGCGCTGGCAGGAAGAGGGCAAGGCACGCGAGCGGATCTTCGTCAACGCCGTCGGGATGGGCTTCGATGCCTTCGTCGCCACCGAAGTAGACGCGTTCAAGAGATTGCCCGGCGTCACCGGCTATGTGGTTGCCGTCTTGCAGGCCCTGGGGCGATGGCAGTCGCCCCCGGTGCGTATCAGCGGTGCGGCCACGCCTGCCGGCCCGGTTTCGGTGCTCTTCGACGGCCCGATGTTGCTGGTCACCGCCGGCAACGGCGTCAGTTCCGGCGGCTCGTTCTACCTCACCCCGCGCGCTTCGTTCACCGACGGCCTCCTCGACGTGTGCATGGTTGCCGAGGCGTCGCCCTGGCGTATTCTTCGTATTCTGCCCCGCGCGCTCAAAGGCCGGCACGAGCGTGAACCCGAAGTGCATACGGCGCTTATCCATCGTTTAAACGTGACCGCCGAAGCCTGCCTTCCCATCCACGCCGACGGAGAAATTGTGACACGTTGCGCCCGAGCCGTTGAGGTCGAAGTGGTGTCTGAGGGGCTGTTGGTGCTCCTGCCGGTGGGTTAAGTGCCTTCCGGGTGATTGGGGAAATTTGTGCGGTTTTTAGCCTCCTTTGAGACGGCGTCGGTCATGGGTCATGGGTCACGGGTCATGGGTGATTCTGGCCTCATGACCCATGACCCATGACCCATGACCCATGCCTTGATGCAAAGGGCAGAATCTTGCCAGGACATGCGGTCTGTTCAAAAAAGCGACACCTTTGGTTTTTTTGACACGATAAGCGCTTAAGATTTACGCCTCTCGACACGATAATTAGACTGATGCGCTACGTCTTGAATCATTATGCGATTTGAGCCGGGTACGGAAGAGGGTGGCAGGTCTTTGAGGGAGGATCAGTCTACCATAGAGCATGGCGCGCGACAAAGGCCGAAAGCCTCGCGTCAAACGCCGCCGACTCGTCACCCTCTGAATCAGTAAAAAGACGCCCTGCCCGCGCGACGATCACAGGTGGTTCGAGCAGCCATCCAGGGAGCTACCAAAGGCACGGGACATGCATGCGGTAGCGCATGCGATCGTTCAGAATCACGGTTGGGGTTGTACTGCCAGGCCCCACCGAGACGAAGAAACGGCGCTAAACGCTGAATTATTCTACGTCTATGTGATGCTGAAAGGGCAGGTCGAGATCCCGGCCCTTGTATTTTTTAACCCCCTGGCGTAAATAGGAGAGGAAATTTTTACCTGCTATGACCTATCTTGCCGCCCCGCAACGTTACAAAACTACCCCCACCAAGGCACGGTCCAAGGAAAACGTGAAAAAGAGTATCTTCATCGTCGATGACGAGCCGAAGATTGGTGAGCTCTTTGTTACCGTGCTTCGCCGGGACGGTTTTGATGCACGCTCTTTCATGAGCCCTGTCGCGCTGCTCGAACACATCGACCAGGGCAAAAAGCCCGATGTCATCCTCGCCGATCTGATGATGCCGCGTATCAACGGCATCGAACTGCTCGAAGCTCTTCAGCAGCGCAAACTGACGGTGCCGGTGATCATCATGACGGCCCACTCGTCGGTGCAGACCGCCGTCGAGGCCATGCGCCTGGGCGCGTTTCATTATCTCCAGAAGCCCGTCAACCTCGAAGAGATGCGTGCGCTCATCGACAAAGCGCTCGATCTCTACGATGCCAAGAAAGAGCTTACCGAGATTAAAAACACCAAGCGGGCTTCGCACGCCGTAGACCGCATCCTCGGTGAAAGCGACGCCATCGAACGCGTCCGCCAGACCATCCGCACCCTCCAGAACGTCCCCAACACGATTGTGTTGATCATGGGCGAGACGGGCACTGGCAAAAACCTCGTCGCCAAGACGATCCATTATAATTCGACCTACAATGCCGGGCGCTTCATGGAGATCAACTGTGCCGCGCTGCCCGACAACCTGCTCGAAGCCGAACTCTTCGGCTACGAAAAAGGCGCCTTCACCGACGCCCGTGAGGCCAAGCCGGGTCTGCTCGAAGTAGCCGACGGCGGCACGGTCTTCCTCGACGAAATCGACTCGATGAGCCACGCCTTGCAGGCCAAGCTCTTGTCGTTCCTGGAGAGCCGCACCTTCCGCCGGCTCGGCGGCGTCGAAGACATTCGCGTAACCACGCGCATCCTCTGCGCGACGAACTCGAACCTCGAAGAGAAAGTCGCTCAGAAAGAATTCCGGAAAGACCTCTACTTCCGCATCAACGTGGTCAACATCTTCATGCCGCCGCTGCGGACGATGGGGCGCGACGTGATCCATCTGGCCAAGTCTATCGTCGAGGAGTTCAACACGGAGTTGAACCGGCACGTGCAAGGCTTCACCGCCGAGGCCGAGAAGAAGCTCGTGGAGCACCAGTGGCCGGGCAACGTCCGCGAGTTGCGCAACGTGCTCGAACGCGCCATGATCTTTACGCAGGGAAACTTCATCGACGGGCACAACCTGGCGCTGGCGCCTACCGAAGAACGCGAAGTGGCCGAGCCTAACGACGGCAAGTTCCGCTTCCCCATCGGCGCCTCGCTCGAAGAACTGGAGAAAGCCTACATCCTCCACACGCTCAAGGTGACCAACGCCAGCTACGCCGAGATCTCGGACCTCCTGGGGATTTCTAAAAAGACCCTGTGGGAAAAGCGCAAACGCTACAACCTCGATGATCTGGTGAGGCGGTAAGTTTCACGCTCGCAAGAGATTAAACCCGAAGGGTGGCACTTCGCCCTTCGGGTTTTTTATTTCGTGAAACGTGAGGGTGCTTGTCTCGGCCTTTCTAAGGGCACCCTTTTCGTACTCGTTCCCACGGTCTCCGTGGGAACGAGGAATCGGTGAGGAGGAAGGGAGCAAGCATTTTGATCTCAAGACAACTTATGTGTAATAGTCAGCGGAGGACGGTAGGAATGAGCACCGTGAAATAACTAGAAAAAGGAGAGGCCGTCAGGTCTCTCCTTTTTCTATGCGTTACGATCAAATCAGCGTCTTGCGTTTATAATGCAAAACTATCCCCCGCGCTTTGTATTTTGGCGAGCATGGACGCGACGCAGAAAAAACAGATCGTCGAGCGCCTGGCGGCACGGGTGCAGCAGGGCGTTCCCCACAACCCGGCGGATGCCTACATCCACGATGCGCTTCGGTGCATGGTCGAGGCCGGCGCCTGCCGCATCGGCATGCGGGCCGATCAGCCGTTGGCGCGGGGCTTCTCGGCGTGCAACCTGGCCCCGCCGCTGGCGCGGCTCATCGATCACACGGCGCTCAAACCCGAGACGACCGAAGACACCATCCGGCAACTGTGCAAAGATGCCGAGCAATACTGTTTTGCCTCGGTGTGTGTCAGCCCGTGCTACGTGCCGTTAGCCGCCGACCTGCTCGCCGGCAGCCCTATCGCCGTGTGCACCGTCATCGGGTTTCCGCTGGGCGCCAACCAGACCGCCGTCAAAGCTACCGAGGCCGAGCTGGCCGTCCGCGACGGCGCTTCCGAGATCGACATGGTGCTCAACGTGGGCAAGCTCAAAAGCGGGCAGTATGAGTACGTCGAGAAAGACATCCGGGCCGTCGTCGAGGCGGCGCGGTCTTCGCGGCGCGGCGGAACCGGCACCAAACGCGCGCTCGTAAAAGTCATCTTAGAGACTGCGCTGTTGACCGACGAGGAGAAGGTCGTCGCGTGTGTGCTGGCGCAAAATGCCGGGGCCGACTTCGTCAAGACCTCGACCGGGTTCTCGCGCGGCGGCGCCACTGCTGCCGACGTGGCGATGATGCGCCGCGTGGTCGGTGAGCAGATGGGCGTGAAGGCTTCCGGCGGCGTCCGCACGCTCGAAGACGCTCAGACGATGGTGGCCCACGGCGCCACGCGGATCGGCGCCAGCGCCTCGGTGGCCATCATGAAGGGTCTGGTCGGTGGCGA
Organism: Rhodothermales bacterium; assembly: GCA_028278205.1. Classification (GTDB taxonomy): domain Bacteria; phylum Bacteroidota; class Rhodothermia; order Rhodothermales; family Bin80; genus JANQES01. Next base: position 5,438 of record JANQES010000147.1, on the reverse strand, counting down.
TGGGTATTGAGTATCGCGTACTGCGTATTGCGTATCAAAAAACACCTTGGGATGCATTATAGAAACAAGGCACGAACCTCTGGCAAAAAGGCCCTGATTGACCGGCATACGGCCTGGCTCGTCGTGGTTTTGCTGATGATAGCGGCGTGTTCGGGACCCCGCGATGCCACAGATCCGGATCCCGGCCCAGTCGTCCCGGATCCGATCAACATGGCGGATTTTGAAGATTTCGACGTGGCGCCCTACGAGGACGATCCGCCCCTGCCGTCGGCCCCCGTCGAGCACGATGTGCCGCAGAGCCTGCTCGAAGGCAAGGTCGATGCCCCACCCGTGAGCCGCACGGGGCCGGGGTATCGCATCCAGATTTTTTCTACGCAAGACAAACGCGCCGCCGACCGGCGGGCCGAGCAGGCGGTGGCGTGGTGGCGCGAACAACTCCGCGCTGGCGAGCTAGACGACCTCTATCCTTACGAACCGTCGCCGCCTCCGGTCTATCAAGATTTTCGCCAGCCCTACTATCGCGTCCGGGTCGGTAATTTTGCCTCGCGCACCGAAGCCCAGCGGATGCTCCGGATCGTCGAAAGCCGCTTCCCCAGCGCCTTCATCGCCCCCGACCGGGTGACGCTGGTGAGGTGATTTTGGATTAATCCAAAATCGATTCACCGCAGCGCGGACTCCAGCGTGGTGGCGGCGTCGGTTTTGGTATCGCGATATTTGACGATGACCGGGGCGTAGAGCGAGAGGCCGTGCGCCCGGCCAAAAGCCGACGACGAAGCCCGCGAACCCGGCACGACGACGGCGCGCTCCGGCACTTCGAGCGGCCTGCCGTCCGCGCGTTCGATGATGCGCTCGCGAGCCAGGTCGTACAGACGTGTCGAGCCGGTGAGGATGACGCCGGGCGCGAGCACTGCCCCCTGCCGGACGAGGCACCCTTCGTACACGCCGCAATTCCCGCCGACGAACACGTCGTCCTCGATGATCACGGGCAGCGCTCCGATGGGTTCGAGCACGCCGCCGATCTGCGCCGCCGCCGAGAGGTGAACGTTTTTGCCGATCTGTGCGCAACTGCCCACCAGCGCGTGCGAATCGATCAGCGTACCCGCGTCTACGTAGGCGCCCGTGTTAACGTACATCGGCGGCATACAGACGACACCCGGAGCCACGTAGGCGCCCGTCCGTATCGACGAGCCGCCCGGCACCACGCGCACCGTTGCCTCCAGCGTTAACGGTTTCAGCGGATACGTGTGTTTGTCGAAGAAGGGAAAACGCTCGGTCGAGAGATCGCTGAGGCGACCGAGGCGGAAGCCCATCAGGATGCCTTTTTTGACCCAGGTCTGCGCCGTCCAGACGCCGTCGTCGTTGCGTGTAGCCGCCCGGACGAGGCCCGCATTGAGGGCTTCGAGCAAAGCCTGGAAAGCAGCCTCGGCGGCGCCCCGGTCTAGCGAATCATTGTCTTGCGCCGCCAGCGTCTCGATGCGGCTTTGAAGGTCAGCGTGCATGGTTGGATAGTGTTGTCGTGTTTTAGCGTTTTGGTGTTTTCGTGCATAGTACAGGCTTTTTTTAATAGAACGCGGATGACGCGGATCCAGCGACACGAGCGAAGCGACTGACCGCAGGATCCGCGTCATCCGCGTTCTATTTCAACCGCTATCGGTTTTTTGTCGCGTACAATGGCTGGAAATCTAAAACACTAAAACACCATTACAGCCGGATAAAATTACCGAAGGTGGGGTGGGTGCGGAGGGTGTCGGCTTCGGCGGCGGTGGGGCGGACGGGGCGGTCGCGGTCGCAGGGGACGAGGCAGAGGAAGCCCAGCAGATCCTGATCTGAGGCGCGGAATTGATGCCACGTCAGGGGCGGTACGTAGACGAGGTCGAACGGCGCCACGGCATGCACCGCCTCGCCAATGAAGACGCGGCCCCGGCCCTGCACGATCATCACCGCATGGACGTGCTCGTGCCGCTCCAGCGTGGAATGCCCACCCGGCTCGATCTCAAAATACCGAAGCTGGCATGCCAGATCTTCCGCTTCACCAAAGAGCACCTGCCGGGTGATCCCCTTAAAATGAGTGCCTGCTGGTTTATAAGCCAGGAGAGACACCGCATCCCATCGATAGCCGTCCTGCTTTTCACGAAAAGAACGAACTACCGGCGGAGCGTTGGTTGAGATCTCCTGAGCGTCGTGCTGGTTCATCGCGCTTGCGTTTTCTGCGTGAAAGGGTTCGGGTTTTGGATTTTGGATTAATCCAAAATCTAAAATTCACTAGCTGCGTGTTCGACGCTGGCTACCAGCGCGCGGGTTCGTTCGAGCATTGCGTCTCCGGCTTCGAGCAGGCTGCCGCCGATGAGCAGCACCGTGTCGGGCCCGAAAAAGGAGATCATCTCTCCGGCGCGTTCGACCTTCATGCCGCCTGCCGGAACGGGGAAGGTGCTTCGGTAGGAACCCCAGGCGTCGCGCAGCGCCGAGGCCAGGCGGGCGCATTGCTCTCGCGAAAAATGAAAGCGTCCGCCGTAGTTTGGAAAGATGACGGCATCGGCGCCGTAGAGGCGGAAGAGCTTACCCAGGATCGTCTCCGGGTGGATGCGCGGGCCGCCGGCAAAGGTGGGATGCGCCACGACCGGCACGTCGAGCCGGGTGTGCGTGAGGGTGTGGAACGTCGGAAAACCGAGCAGCATGGGCGCCGCCATCACCGCGCCGGCGCCGGCCTCCTGGGCTAGGTCGGCTTGTCGGAAGACTTGATCCGGTGGGCCGGAGAGGTTGGGCGCGTACACGGCCTGGTGGCCCGTCCGCGCAGCGACCTCATCTACGACGTCCTGGCACGCCCGGACGCGCGCTTCGAAGGGGCAGAAGGTGTGATCGGCCAGGTAATGGTCGTCTTTGATCAGATCGATCCCACCCTCGGCGAAGGTGCGGCACAGCGCGGCGAGGGCGTCTACGCCGAGGCCCACCGGCTTGAGCGCCGTAGCCGTCAGTGGTCGCGCCGGTACGCCGAGGCGTTCGCGCAAGCCCTTCACGCCGAACCGGGGGCCGCGAAACAGCGCGCGCGCCGATGGCGGCACGTCGAAGTCTTCGAGCGTCACGCCGGGTTGCAGCGTGGTGTTGCCGAAGAGCACATTGATAAACTGCGAGGCATCCGCCGAGGCTGTCAGCATCGGCAGCGCCAGGGTCACGCGGGTGCCGTCTTCTGCCGGGCTGATGGCGTCGATACGACCCATCAAATGGTCGCGCACGAAGGCGTCTCGCTCGGCCACACGGCGCGGCGTCTCGACGGTTTGTTCGAGGAGGATGGCCTCGGCCAGCGCAGCCGCCTCGCCGGGCGTCGCCTCGAGGCGATACGTCACGTACAGGTGGCTCATGCGTGGGAGGGATGCATTTTTTGCATTGGGCAACGTGTGGTGGTATGTTCGAGGCCGGCATTGCAAGGGACTGAAGGCGCGGGTCATGGGGCATGAGTGTTTCTAATGACCCATGACGCATGACCGGCGCCGACCGCTGCGTGTAGGGTAATCTTGGGAAATACTTCGTACTTTCTTCCCGCTTGCCCCAAACGAATCGTATCGGTTTTTGGTTCGGCGACAGAACTCCGCTCCGGCAGAACCGTTCACCTTCAATCCTCAAAACCAACCCCTCATCGACAGCATGTCCCACGCCTCCGAACCGTCCGAATGGAGTGTCTTCCACGACGTAGCGTTGCTTTACCTGGCCCTGGCCCACGGCACCGACATGGACATCGATCCGAACGAGCAGGATACGATGGTACGCCGGCTTACGGAGTGGCATCCGGAAATCGGACCTGCGCGCGCCCAACGTATCTTGCACGAGGTGATGTTGACGTATCTAGGCGGTCACAGCCGGGAGATGATCGAAGCCGCCATGGGCTCGATCAAAGCGGCGTTGTCCAAAGAAGAGCGCATCGCCGTGCTCAACGACCTGGCCGACCTCGCCACCGCCGACGGCGCCCTGGTTCCCGGCGAAGTCTCTTTCATCCGCGACCTCGCCCGCTACTGGGAACTCGAAGACGACCTCCGGTAGGGGGTGACAATTTTGGATTTTAGATTTTGGATTTTGGATTGGGTGCCCCAAGAGACCAATCCAAAATCTAAAATCCAAAATCGTGACCATCCGCCAGGATGCGGGCGGCGGAGGCGGCGCCGATGATGCCGGCTTCGTTTTGTAACTGGGCCGGAAGGAGGTCGGCCTGGGTGTGGAGCAGGTGCAGGTATTTTCTCATCCTTTTGGGCCGGCTGATGCCGCCGCCGAGGATGATCAGGTCGGGGGCGAAGAGAAACTCGATGTGGTCGAGGTATTCCTGAGCGCGGGTGGCCCAGGCTTCCCAGGTCAGGGCGTTTCGTTTGCGGGCGCTGTCGGCGGCGTAGGCTTCGGCTTTGTCGCCGTGGAGTTTGAGGTGGCCGAGTTCGGTATTGGGCACGAGGATGCCGTCGATGAAGAGCCCGGAGCCGATGCCGGTGCCGAAGGTGAGCATCAGCACGAGGCCCATGCGGTCTTTACCTGCGCCGAAAGACATCTCGGCCACCCCGGCGGCGTCGGCGTCGTTGAGCACGAGCGTGGGGCAGCCAGTCGCCTGCGCAAAAAGCTGTCCGGCATTCGTGCCGATCCACTTTTTGTCGATGTTGGCCGCCGTCAAGGTGACGCCTTTTTTGACACGCGCGGGCATGGTCACGCCGATGGGGCCGTGCCATTCAAAATGATGCACGAGATCCGCGACGGTTTCTGCGACGGCTTTGGGTTTGGAGGGTTGCGGGGTGTCGAAGCGATGTCGTTCGGCGAGCAGTTCGCCCGTGGTGATGTCTACCGGAGCGGCCTTGATCCCGGAGCCGCCGACGTCGATGCCGAGGATAGTCACACGCGTGGGAGGGGTAGAATGAAAGAGGGGGTGGCGTTGTCATGGAAGATAGGCACTCGTGAGTAATGATGAAAACTGTGCGAGGCGTGACGGGGGTGCCTGCCCGGAGGTGTCTTCGTTGCGTATATTACCGCGTCGTTCTGCTCGAAGCAACCAACCGAAGACGCCACCATGAAACGCTTTTTGATACTCGGATGTCTTGTCGTATGCCTGGGTTTTAGCGCGTGCCAGTGCTCTGAAAAACCGGACGTAGGGCCGGTCGAAGATGCCTCCGTAGAACGGGCCGAAGCACCGCGCTCGCTCGTCTAAGCGGCTGTTCGGTTTTTTGGGATTCTCGGTTTTCTTGCCACGAAGACACACTCATGAGTCATCCCAATTTTTCAGCCCCGTAGGGGCGTCCTGTTTGTAGAAAGCAGTTTTTGCCAAAAAATAAGCCCCGTAGGGGCGACCTGTTCAAAGCGGATACAGCGAATTTTTTTTGGCTCAATATGGATTCCAGGGAGTCGCCAGTAAGAGCCCTAAAAGCGAGGGTAATAACGCCTGCCCACGCTGTCTGGCATTATGGACAAACTCG
>JANQES010000135.1 GCA_028278205.1 Rhodothermales bacterium | reverse complement strand
TCGGTCCCATCGGGTACCAAAGCCTGCACCTTGTCGAAGAGCCAGAGGTGGTCTTCTGCCGAGAAATGCCCCTTTTTGCCGCGTTTGACCAGCCATGCGAGGGGCAAGGCCCGTTTGCCGTAGATGACAGAGGCCATCAGCACGGCACACCCTCGGCCCAAGGCCGATCCATCGAATACGACCAAAAGCGGCTGGTTCGTCGAAAGGCTCACCACCACGTCGCGGGCACAGGGCATGAAGAAGGCCTCGTAGGTGATGCGCTGGTTTTGGATAAAGCGGCTGAAGCGTTTGACACGGCTCTCGGTCTTGGTCTTGTCGGGGGCTTTCTGGGCCATCTTGGGCAGATGACTCGATCCGGCGGCGACGATGCCAGCGACCATGGCCGCGAGCGTAGTCAGGTGTCGGTGATGGCGTTTGGAGTCGGTTTGGGGATAGTATTTGGTCAAGGCCGTGCGCACGGCTGCAAAGCGTCGTACATTATCACTCATGGAAAAGCCTGTCGGTTGGGTGGATTGGGATCTTGACAACCCCAAACTACACCAGATCACGGGCTTTTCCTCTTTCTGAGCTAAACCGGGTCAAAGTGTCCGGTAGCAAATAAGTCAGCTTTAGATTTTGGATTAATCCAAAATCTAAAATCATTCGACCAACTCTTCCAGGTTGAGTACTGTTTCGAGACCGAGGATATGAATGATTTCGCCGAGGATGGGGGGCGGGCTTTTGAGTTTGACCTGTTTGCCGGCGCGCACCAGCCGGAAGAGCAACATCAACGCCTCGCTATCGACGAGGCGCGAGCGCGCCAGGTCGATGTGGATTTCCTCGGCCTCGTCGGCCAGGCTAGCCACTTTGCGCGCCGTCAGGAGGTTGAAATCCCGCCGGAGCGTGATGTCTAGGCGAGCGCCTGTTTGAAGGAAGTCCATGCGATCTCTTCCTCAATCTGCTTCCGGATGGTGTGAGCCATATCGGTGAACAACACGATCTGGCTCAGGTCGAGCGGGGTGAAGATCATCTGCAAGCGCAGATAATCGCGTTCGTGGTGGAACATGGGCATGAGGCCGGAGAAGACGAAACCAGCCTCGCGGAGTTGGGGCACGAAACGCGGCGTCAAGGGGTCGTCGAGCGGCAGGTCGATGTAAAGCACACGGATGTCCTGGTCCTTCATCCCCTCGGCCATCGTGTGCGCGCTTTCGATCAAATCCTCGCCGTACTGTTCGACGGTGATGAGGGCATGGCGGAAGGTGTGGCTGATCTCGACGTCGGTCTCGCAGTGCGCCGGAAGCGTCTCCGCCTTTGCCTCTTTGTTGCAAACGGTGATGCCGAGCGTTTCATAGATAGCCGTGAGGATCTCGGCATACATCGGCGGCAGGTAGCATTCCTTCTCGGTTTCCTGCACGAGGGGCAGAAAATCGATGATGATGGAAATGTCCTGTTCGTAGGATTCGACGAGGTCTTTGTAGCGCGCCGTCGGGAAAGCGCCCAGCAGCAACGCCGTCGATTTCATGTTGAACTTGGCGTTGACGCGCTGGCTGATTTCGTGAGCCGTGACGGCCTCGCCGAAGAGCCCGCGCAAGCCGCGCGCTCTGGATTCCCCGATCAACCGGTTGAGCATCTTCGTCATGATCCCCCGGCGGCGGTGCCGGGGGGAGACGACAGCCTCGCCTACCTCGCCGATCTTCGAGTTGGTGGTGAAGAGCACGGCAAAGTAGCCCACAGCTTCTTCTTCGGGCGTGCGCACGATCACGCCGAACTTGTCGCCCTGCTCCAGCGCCATCTCGATCTTTTTGGGGAAGTACAGTTCGTCTTTGATGTAAGTGTTGCCGTAGGTCCGGTAGATCAGCCGGGCGGCGTCTTCGGCGTCTTTGGGTTCCATCAGCGTCATCACATACTCCGTCTCCGGAGCCGTGTTGGCCTGCGCCGTCAGGTCGTCCTTCAAGATAAGCTCGGCAATGTGCTCGGACGTGATGCTCTTGATGACGCGAAACTCTTTGCCCTGCCGCCCCCGGTTGACGAAGCTGAAGTCATCGACCAGATGACGGACCAACTCGAAGCCGGCGCCGTCGAAATTGCCCGCGTGGAGGGCGGCGTTGCGGTTGTAGACGTGGCGGTCGAGGTTGAACGGTTCGCCCTGTTCGTGGATGACGATCTCGACGGTAGAGAGGCTGCGCCGGAACGAGATGTCGAAGTCGCCCGGTTCGTCGCGGTAGGCAAACAACACGATGTCCGTCACCAGTTCGTCCAGCGCCAGCGCCAGACGAATGGCCTCTTCTTCCGACAACCCCGCGTTCAGGCTCCATTTGTACGTAAAATCGGACACGGAGCCGATGACGCTGACGGTGCTTTTGAGATTCAGGCGAACGTCCATGATCCCCTTTTCGTCGATCCAAACACCCCTCCAACACGCCCAATAAAACCGCCGCGCCCTTTCAGCGCAACCAGCGCAAACCAATTTTAGTGCCGGAAAAAGGATGAAGGGGAGGTAAGGGATTCCCCCACACGTGTTGGTGGGGTGTTATCGTGTTTGAGTGTTATGGTGTTTTAGTGCGTGTGCGCAAACCGAATAGTAGGAGCAGCCCCGTAGGGGCGTCCTGTTTGTAGAAAGCGGCCCCTGCCTAAAAATAAGCCCCGTAGGGACGACCTGTTCAACGAGGATGCGATGGATTCTTTAGAACAGGCCGCTCCGGAGCCTGCCCCCTGATTCTCCCGCGAAGGCGGGAGGAAGGCGGGAGGAGCTTTTTGTTTTTTAACAGCTTTGTGCTACAAACAGGACGCCCCTACGGGGCTGAAAAAGCGGGATGACTCATGGTTCTGTAAAAACAGGTCGTCCCTACGGGGCTTGGCAGAACCTCGTGCAATGAAATAAAACACCATAACACTCAAACACCATAACACTAAAACACTCTCACCGCCTCGTCTTCATGCGGCGCGCGTTGCCGTGGCGATCATAGACCGTCGCCCGGTTCGAAGTGTCTGCGTCCTCATTGCCGTGGACGTACGAATCGGCGCCGATTTGCAAGCGTCGTTGGTCTTTTTTGTCCACCTTGCTCGTGAACTGGCTGGGAAGCGGCGCTGCTACAGGCGGCAGCGTCACAGGCGTCGTCATGCCGATGCACCTCTGGTCGATAGGTTCGCGCGATCATCGGGTCTTGTACTACATGCATCGTTAGGGTTGCTAGATTCTTAAATGATAGGCCGCTCGTGCCATGAGACCCGACTATGCTTCTGGCAGATCAAACACTATATCCAACTCAGCCCCGCGCTCCATCATCACCACCTTCACCATCTCAAAACGGATGTTCTCACGAAGCAGCGATGCCTTCTCCAAAACGCACCGCCGGATGTAGGTCGGTTCTTGCGCGACCACGTCGGGGTGCACGTAGGGCGGATCGAAGAGGTGCTCATCACTCACCGAGCGGATGATGTAGATGATGCCGTCGCGACAGACCGTGAAGGCCTGACGCGAGAGGCCGCAGATGACGCGTTGGGTCTGCTTGTCGCCCATGCGGATGTACTCTTCGACGCGAACAGGGGTGATGTGGAGTTGGGCTTCGTAGTCGTTAAGTTCGACGGTGAACTGGGCGGGGATGGTGTTGCCCTCGAAGGGTTCGTGGGCACTTGCCGGGTGTTTTTTCGTTGACATGATAAGGCCTCTAATCGGTTATGACGGTTAGGGGTTTAGAGGCTCAAGGGTGCTCCACCACCTTTGGGCCTCGCTTCTTTTCAAGGATTAGGCTGCTGCGAACATCATTGAGGGAACGAGGCGAGAGGCTTGACCAAACAGCAGAAAAGGTAAGGAATCTGTATGCATATGCCAACATTTTTTGTATGCATTTGCGCAAAAAGCGCAGATATTTTCTATAATTTTGTATGCATAGTGTCAACTATTCACGAAATAAGAAATTCAGGTTCCCATGAAGCGCCTGGCTGAACTTAAAGCACTCTCGCCGTTCCTAAACGTGAGTGCCCTGGCTCGTTATCTAGGGATGACTCGAAACGGATTGCACATCCGGCTTGTAAGGGGCAGCCCTGAGCTAACGACGGTTGAATCAGAAAAGCTTACAGCGCTCTTCACTGATCCGATCAACACCCTCGAAGGCACCGAGTACGAGAAAAAATGAAGGTCGGAGTTAGAGACAGATCCTTTCTACGCCCTCAAGGCTCGGCGCCATCCTTGCCCCGGTGCGCCTCGACGAAAGATCGCAGCACAGCATTCATCCGCGTCTGGTAACCGGGGCCGTCTTTGCGGAAAAACTCCAGCACATCACGGTCTACCTTGATCGAGATTTGCTCTTTTTTCCTGGGCATCACCACCTTCGCGTTCGCCCAGAAATCGTCATCGAGTTCCGGGATATCGGAGTAGTCGATCTGATCGTCTGGCAATGCCGCCAGTTCTTCAGCCGTCAATTCTTTTTCGTAGCGCTTCATAGTAGACTTTTCTTTCTTTTCTGTTGGCAGGACGCGCCGAGATGAGCCTGATTCGGCCCTCTCTCTCGGTATGCACCACGACAATTACAGCGACTCCTCCCAGCAGACCTATGGCCACATCCCGTCTCTCGCCGTAATGCTCGCGGTCATCTTCGCGGATTAAGTGGAAGCCATCAAAGATAGCCTTGGCTCTCTCGAAGCCGAGGCCATGCTTTGCGATGTTGCTCTGGTTCTTGGCCTCGTCCCATTCAAAGTCCATGGTGCGAGTGTATACGATTGGTATATACGCTGTCGAACAACGCTTGTTGCCGGCCAGGGTGCAGGCCAAGAAGCTGGAAGCTAAGGAAAACGATGCTTTTCAGACAGCGAACCAGAAGTCAAAAACGGTGATACCTGGGCTTCGAAATCTGGATCGAATATCAACGCTCCCTCAAAAAATATCGATGCGTGAGCCAACAGGCCCCCAAAAAACGCTTCTCTGCCAAACAGCCCAATCACCAAACAAATCCCTTAGTAAGATGACCAGACACCGTATCAAGCTGATGAGGTTGGTTTCATGCACCCTGATGATGGTTTTCCTGATGATGGGGATGAACGCCCCGTCGGCCCTGGCTCAGAAATACAAAGACGCCCTCAGCGGGGCCCGCGAAGCCGTTGAGGCTGGCAACTATACGACGGCCTATCGCAAGTATGAGGAGGCCTACCGAGGTGCTCAGTCTGCCGGTGACCAGGAGGTGATGCAGGCCGTCCGTGCTGATTTCTACGACATGGCTGCCGCAGCGTCCCAGGAAGGAGCCACCACAGCCCAGGCAGACCAGGCCCTGGATGCCCTGACATCGATGCAGGAGTACGTCGAACCCGAACCCGAGTTGTACTACTACATGGCGGAGTCCTATAAGGCCAAACGCGATTACCAGCAGTCCATTGCGATGGCCGACAAGGCTCTCGAAATCCACAGAGGCAGCAAAACCGACAAAGCCAAGATCTACTTTGTCAAGGGTGAGGCGTTGATGTCGTTGAACTACAACAAAGAGGCAAAAGCCGCCTTCGAGAACGCCGCCTATGGCAGCTACAAAGCCCGGGCCGAGGCGTATCTGGAGCAGTTGGCCGAGCAGTAAGGTCGGCTCCACCACCAGCGCGAGAAGCGAGAACAGCAGGCATTACCGCGCACTTTTGCTATATTCCGAGGCGTCTTTCTTCCCTCCACTCCTCAGCCTCCGGAACCATGCTTTCTCGCCTCCGCTCCCTCTTCTGCGTTCTGCTCTTACTCACAGCAATCGCCCCGACGGCTTCGGCGCAGTCGGATGATGAACACCCGGTCGATCCAGCCCTGTTCGAAGGGTTGAAATATCGGATGGTGGGGCCGTACCGGGGCGGGCGGTCTACCGCTGTGGCGGGCATCGCGGAGATGCCGACGACGTATTTTATGGGAACGACAGGCGGTGGCGTCTGGACGACGGACGATGACGGGCTGACGTGGAAGAACATTTCGGATGAGTATTTCGGCGGATCCATCGGCGCGGTGGATGTGGCGGATGCAGAGCCGAGTGTGATTTATGTGGGGATGGGCTCGGCGTGCATCCGGGGCAATACGTCTGCCGGGCGCGGGCTGTGGAAGAGCGATGATGGCGGCAAAACGTGGATGTTTAAGGGACTGCGTGAGGCCGGGCAGATCGGCGCTATCGTCGTGCATCCCAGAGATCCAGACCTCGTCTACGTGGCGGCGATGGGGCATGCGTTTGGGAAGAACCCGGAGCGCGGCGTCTTCCGCTCGAACGACGGCGGCGCCACGTGGGAGCACGTGCTGGCGCTCTCGGACAGCACCGGCGCGGTGGCGCTGTCGATGAATCCGTTCAACCCGCGTGAGATCTACGCCGGGGCCTGGCGCGGCGAGCGCAAGCCGTGGTCGCTCCTCAGCGGCGCTACCGACGGCGGCGTCTACAAAACCACCGACGGCGGCGACACCTGGAAGCGCCTCGAAGGCGGTCTGCCGGAGGGCGTCGTCGGCAAGGTGGGCGTGAGTGTCTCGCGGGCCAATCCGAATCGCGTCTGGGCCATCGTCGAAGCCGAGCCCGAAGGCGGTCTCTACCGCTCCGACGACGGCGGCAAGACGTGGACGCGCGTCAACAAAGAAAACCGCCTGCGCCAGCGCGCCTGGTACTACACCCACGTCATCGCCGATCCGCAGGACGAGCACACGGTCTACGTCCTCAACACGCGCCTGCTCAAATCAGTCGATGGCGGCAAGACGTTCGAGGTGGTCTCGGTGCCGCATGGCGATGTGCATGATCTGTGGATCAACCCGACCGACAACCGCCGCATGGTCGTCGCCAACGACGGCGGGGCGCAGGTGACGGTCAACGGCGGCAAGACGTGGTCGACGTATTACAACCAGCCTACCGCCGAGCTTTACGGCGTGGTGGTCGATAACCAGTTTCCGTATCGTCTCTACGGCTCGCAGCAGGACAACACCGGCATCAGCGTGCCCGCGTGGGCGTCGAGCAACACGCTCTATCCGAAGGCGACGTGGACGAACCCCGGCAGTTGCGAGACCGGCCCGGTGGCGTTGCATCCTGATCATCCGGAGATCACCTACGGCGGGTGTTACGGCGGGGCCATCAACCGGGTCGATCACCGGATCGGGCAGCATCGGAATGTGATTCTGTATCCGCAGCTTCAACTCGGCGAGGCGGGCAAGAATTTGCGGCATCGGTTTCAGTGGGTCTCGCCGATTGTCGTCTCGCCGCATGATCCCAACACGGTCTATCACGCCTCGCAATTCGTCAACCGGACCACCGACGGCGGCATGACGTGGCAGACCATCAGCCCGGATCTGACCACCAACACGCCGCTGCATCAGGACTACTCCGGCGGGCCGATCAACCACGACATCACCGGCGTCGAGATCTTCAACACCGTCTTTTCGCTCGTCGTCTCGCCCCACACGCCCGACGTGCTCTGGGCCGGCAGCGACGACGGCCTCATCCACATCAGCCGCGACGGCGGGGCGACCTGGAATAACGTCACGCCGCGCGACATGCCGGCGCTCGGCACGGTCGATGCCATCGACGTGTCGCCGCATCAGGCGGGCGAGGCGTTTGTGGCCGTCCATCGGTATCGGATGGATGATTTCGCGCCGTACATCTTCTACACCGACGATTACGGCGCGTCGTGGTCGCTGCGCGTCGAGGGGATTCCGGACGATTATCCCGTGCGTGTCGTCCGCGAAGATCCGGACCGCGCCGGGCTGCTCTATGCCGGGGCGGAGTTTGGGATGTTCGTCTCGTTCGACAAAGGGCAGCGCTGGCAGCCGTTCCAACTCAAACTGCCCGTCACGCCGGTTACGGATCTGCGCGTGGCGCATCAGGATCTGATCGTCTCCACGCAAGGCCGGTCGTTCTGGGTGTTGGACGACGTGACGCCGCTGCATCAGATCGACGCGCAGGTGGCCGGGGCGAGCGTCCATCTCTACCAGCCGCGCCCGGCCTATCGCGTCAACAACCGGGGCTCGGACGAAGAGTTTACGCCCGAAGCCGCGCCCAACGGCGCCATCCTCCATTATTATCTGGCCGAGGAGGCCGGCGACGTCACCCTCGAAATCCTCGACAGCCAGGGACGCGTAGCTCGCGCGTTCAGCAGCGATTCGACGAAAGCCAAAAAGGCGCGCACGCCAGTATTGAAGAAGAAAGCCGGCATGCACCGCGTGACGTGGGATCTCAACTATCCCGGCCCCGATTTCATCGAAGACATGGTGCTCTGGGGCTATACGGGCGGGGTGAAAGCGCCGCCGGGGATGTACCAGGCGCGGCTTACCACCGGCGACGAAGTGCGCACACAAAGCTTCGAAGTTCGCAAAGATCCGCGCCTCGACGACGTGACGCCGCAGGATTTCGAGGCGCAATTCATCCTCGCCTCACAGGTGCGCGACCGCATCGACGAGATCCTCGACGCCATGCGCGCGATCACGTCGGTGCGCGAGCAGGTGGATTACGTCGTCGAACGCGCGAAGGAGGCTGAGGCTGATTCGTCGTTTTTCGAATTGACGGATGCGTTGAAGGAGAAACTGACAGCAATCGAAAACGAACTGCACCAGACGCGCAACCAGAGCAACCAGGATCCGATCCGCTTTGCGCCCCGCCTCGACAACCAGTACCTCGAACTCTACGGCAACGTCACCGGCACCGACGGCTACATCGCCGGCGGCCCGGAAGGACGCCCGACGGCAGGCGCGCAGGAACGCCTGAATGATCTGGAGGGCGCATGGACCACCGTCAAGACCACGCTGGATTCATTGCTCCAGGTCGACGTCCCGGCGCTCAACGCCGCCTATGCCCGGCTCAACCTCGCCCCCATCGCCGTGCCGCCGAGGGCGCGGACGAATTCGTTGGAGGAGTGATCGAGCCTCGCGAGACGGATCATACTAAATCTGGTGATGAGTTGTCGCCTGTACATCCCGTTCGCCGAACGGGATCCGCAACGGTTGGGTCCCGTTCGGCGAACGGGACGTACTGTGGCCTCATTTCATCGTAAAACCTTGCCCCCATGAAATCATCAGCCAATCTCTTCGCAATCGTCGCTTTGATAGCCACGATGGGCGCGTGCAGCCCTCCGGCGCCGGAGCGGACGGAAATCATCTGGGATAGCTGGGGCGTCCCGCATATTTACGCGCCGAATACCGACGATCTCTTCTTTGCGCAAGGCTGGGCGCAAATGCATCTCCACGCCAATCTCATCCTGGAATTATATGGCTCCGCCCGGGGCAAGGCCGCCGAGTACTGGGGCAAGGATCACCTGGAAAACGACATTTTGGTACACACCCTCGGCTTTCCGGCGCTGGCCGAAGCCTGGCGGGCGCAGCAAGATCCGGATTTTATGCGCATGGCGTCATCGCTGGTTGACGGCATGAATGCCTACGCCGGGGCGCATCCGGACGCCATCGACGAAGACAAGAAGGCGGTGTTGCCGGTCACCATCGACGACGTCAACCTGCATTATCTCTACGTGGTCTATACGCGTTTTGTGGGCGGCGGCGAGTTGGGCCGGGTGCAACGATGGTCTGAGGTGGGCTCCAACACGTACGCCGTGGCGCCGAGTCGGTCGGCTTCCGGAAACGCCATGCTGGTGCAAAATCCGCATTTGCCGTGGTGGCGGGAATTTCTTTTCACTGAATTACACCTCAACGCGCCCGGCGTCAACAGCTACGGCAGCACGTTGGTGGGCTTTCCGGGCGTAGCCATCGCCTTCAATGAAAACCTGGGCTGGAGCCACACCAACAACACGATCGACAACGCCGACACCTACGAACTGACGCTCGACGGCGACGGTTACCTGCTTGACGGCCAGCGCCGGGCTTTCGACAAATCGACCGTCACCCTGAAAATCAAAACAGACGACGGGCTGACCGATTACGACCTCAACGTCTTGAAAGCCGAACACGGGCCGGTGGTTAAGATGGGCGAGAAGAAGGCGCTGGCCCTGCGCATGGTCGGCTACGACACGCCCAACGCCGGCCTGCAATGGTGGAAAATGGCGACGGCTGGCAATTTCAATGAGTTTGAGGCTGCCCTCAAGATGGGGCAGATTCCGTTCTGGAATGTGATGTATGCCGACAAAGAGGGCAACATTTTCTACCTCTTCAACGGGCAGGTGCCGGTCAGGAAAGACGGTGGCTGGAACGAGTGGAATGCCATCGTCAAGGGCGACAACTCGGATAAGATCTGGACGACGGTGCATCCGTACGACGATCTTCCCAAAGTGTTTAATCCCGAACAAGGCTGGCTGCAAAATGCCAACGATCCCCCCTGGACGTCCACCTTCCCGGCGGCCTTAGATCCCGACGATTTCCCGCCGTACATGGCGCCGCGCGCGACGAGCAACACCTTCAGGCCGCAGCGTTCGGCCCGCATGCTTCACGAGGATGCGTCGATCACGTTCGAAGAGTTGGAGGCCTACAAGCTCTCTACCCACCTCGAAATGGCCGACCGCCTCCTCGACGATCTCTTCGCCGCCATCGATGAGCACGGCGGGGCTCTCGCCAAAGAGGCCGGGGCTGTGCTGGAAGCCTGGGATCGAGAGACCGACGCGGATTCGGAGGGCGCCTTGCTCTTCTACGCCTGGGCCATGCGCGTGGGGCCGTGGAATGCCGGTCTCTACACGACCTCGTACGACCTGGAAAACCCCCTCGCCACACCCGATGGTCTTTCCGATCCCAAGGCCGCCGTGGAGGCGCTGGAAACCGCCGCGCAGGAGATCAAGGCGAAACACGGCACCCTCAGCGTGCCCTGGGGCGAGGTCTATCGGATCACCCACTACGGCAAGACGCTGCCCGGCAACGGCGCCGACGGCTCGGTCGGGAGCTTCAGGGTGGCCTGGTCCGGGGGCTTTGGCGACGACGGCACGGCCAGCATCCAGGGCGGAGACTCCTGGGTCGGCGTCATCGAATTCGGCGAACGGGTTCGGGCTCGCGTCCTGCTCAGCTACGGCAACGCCACGCAAGAAAACTCGGCCCATCGCGGAGACCAACTCGACCTGTTCTCCCGAAAAGAAATGCGCGACGCCCGCTTCTATCGCGAAGACGTCGATGCCGACATCCAAAGGGTCGATGTGCTGGACAGGGGGAGCTTTGTGAAGCAGGAGCAGTGAGGCTGCCAGTTATTCGGCGTGGGCTATCGCCGCGCTGCTGAGGGAGGGGTGTTTCTTCATACCGAAGCCGCCGAACAGGCGAACGGCTACGTAATAGAGTCTGGCAAGCTTAAACTTTTTCTCTTTCAAAGATCCAAACGCTTCGTTTATCCCGCTCGTATTTTTCATAATCGGGCAGAGTTTCCATCGGAGCGATCCTTTATTAATGGGTCAGGTCTCTTTCTACTATAGACGTATTTCTCGAATAAATCTAACCTCATCCTCTAAAAAATTCAGGAGAACGACGGGGAATCACTCGGCTACGCCAGTGTAGTACCGCAGTTGCTGTTCACGGCTTCAATATCTTTTCTTTCCTCGATAGACACAAACCGTTTTACCCCCCTTTCCCCCACTCACCCTTTCTCCCTCTCCAAACTTGGAGCCGCTCGACATCCTCTATCAAGACGATCACTTCATCGCCGTCAACAAACCTGCCGGGTTGCTGGTGCATCGGAGCAAGATCGACCGGCACGAGACGCGTTTTGCGATGCAGACGGTGCGCGATCAGGTGGGCCGCCATGTTTTTCCGGTGCATCGGCTCGACAAGCCTACGTCGGGTGTGCTGGTGTTTGGATTCTCTTCGGAAGCGGCGCGTAGGCTGGCTGAGGTGTTTGCGCAGCGGGCGGTGGTCAAGACGTATCTGGCGGTGGTGCGCGGTTATGTGGATGCGCAGGGGGTGATCGACTATCCGCTGAAAGAGCCGTTCGATAAAAAAACCGACGCTCGGGTCCGGCGCGATAAACCGGCGCAGCCTGCCCTGACGGCCTACCGGCGGTTGGCGCAGGTGGAGGTGCCCTACGCGGTGGGGCGGTATCCGACGAGCCGCTACTCGCTCGTCGAAGCGCGGCCTGAGACGGGGCGGATGCACCAGATACGGCGGCACTTCAAGCACATCTTCCACCCCGTCATCGGCGATGGGAAGCACGGCGAGGGGCGGCACAATCGATTTTTCAGCACGCGTTACGGCTGTTCGCGCCTGCTCCTGGCCGCCACCGAGGTATCCCTCAATCACCCGTACAGCGAGGCGGCGCTGACGATTGTCGCCCCGCTCGACGATGCTTTCATCGCTGTCATCGACCAGCTACGCTGGCGCGATGCAGTGCCGGCAGCGTGGTTGAAGGAGTGAATGGTTGGGATTTCAAGCAGTCTGTGGTGCAATCACGATGGCATCGCCCTGCAAACGTCGCGGCTTCGAAGAGCGAGGGGCGGAGGGCGAGGTGCGAGGTCAGAAAATCGCTCTTCGTTCCCCGCCCTTCGCCCTTCGAACGCAACGCCTCTGTAAGCGCTATTGCACGAGGAATGTTTTAAAAGGTGCTAAGGAAGTTCACGTATCCGAATGGTTTTGAATTCGATGGGCGAGCCTTCGGCTTCCATGCACAGGTGCCCTTCCGCCGGCTCGGCCCCCGTTCCGCCCGACACCTCCTCGCCGTTGACCCAGAGCCGCACCTCGCCGTTGATGGCGCGGACGTAGTAGTGATTCCATTCGCCCACGCCGTTGCTTAGGTTTTTACGCGGGAAGCTACGCGCGCCGTTGGGCGAGGTCGGCGCAAACGGCGTCAGCTTCGATTCGCCCACGGCGAAGATGTCTCCGTTGGTGGTAAACCAATCGCCCTTGCGGCCCGTCCGCGCTTCGTACTGCTCGGCATAGCCGTGGTCGAGCATTTGCACTTCGATGCCGTAGCGGGGCAGGTCGCCGGGGTTGAGGATTTCGAGCGCGTCGAGCGGCACCCAGACGAAGACGCCGGAGTTGCCCGCCGCGCGCAGATGCCGCCACTGGATCACCATCTCGAAATTCTTAAACGTCTCGCGCGTCCGCAGCACGCCGATGGGCTCGCCGGTAGAGAAGAGTTGATCTCCTTGCCACGTCCAGGTCTCCGGCTCGCCGTTGACATCGACGAAGTCTTGCTCGGTCAGCGTGCGCCATCCCGGTCCGGTGCCGTCGATGAACGCCCTCGGCATGTCTTGGGCAGCAGCGTGGCTGTAGAGCGCGAGGACCGGCAACAGGATGAAAAGGGCTTGTTTCATGGGATTCAAGGTTGGCGGAAGTTTCGGTAGATCTCTGTTTTTAACCGCAAAGGGCGCAGAGAAGGCGCAGAGGACGCAAAGAACTCTGTGTCCTCTGTGCCTCCTTTGCGATCTCTGCGGTTAAACAGATCCAGAATTAACGTACGGTACAGGCAACAATCCCTCAAATCTTGTCAATGCACACCGCTCGTGCATACATTGAGGAACGTCTGCCCATTTCTTTTTTTGCCGGTAGACCCACCGCGTAGCCCCTGCTTTCCATCTTCAACCCGGAGGAGCGATGAACCGTCTACTCAGTTTTTTGGCTTTGATGATCCTCGTGGCGATGCCTGCATCCGCCCAATATGCGCTCCAGTTCGGAGCCGCCGTCGCTGTCGGTGAGGATCAGATCTTCGTCGGGGAGGGGCGGAATTTGTTGATGCCGGGCGGTGTCTTCGTCTATGAAAAAGGAGAAGGCGATGCCTGGATGCAGGCCGACGTGCTGAAGCCGTCGGACGCGCGGGATGAGGCGATGGGCTTCGGACGCGCGCTCGCTCTTTCGGGCACGACCCTGGTGGTCGGAGCGCCCCTGGCACGCATCGTCTACGTGTTTACGCGGGGCGCAGATGGCGTCTGGGCTCAATCGAGTAAGCTCACCACCGATGCGCCCGGATTCGGGGTCAGCGTGGCCGTCGATGGCGACCACCTGCTCGTCGGGGCCTCCGGCGACCGTGAGACGGCAGGCGTTGTCTTCGCGTTCCGGCGCGCTGCCGGGGGGATGTGGGGCATGCCGAGCGTACTCGCCGTGGACGATACCCAGGCACGAGACGGGTACGGCAGGGTGCTGGCCTTGCAAGACGGCCACGCGATGATCGGCGCTCCCCTGAAGGCAAACCGGGCGGGGGTGGTCTACGCGTTTCGGTATGATGAAGGGGCCGGGCAATGGATGGCGCAGGGCGCGCTGGCCTCCGAGGAGGTAGAGGCGGGTCATGGTTTCGGCGCTGCGCTGCTGATGACCGGCACGCATCTGGCCGTCGGAGCGCCCGGCCATAAAACGGGAAGCGTGGCCCTCTTCACCCGCGATGAAGCGACGGGCGCGTGGACCTACGACCGCAGCCTCACGCCCGTCGATACCCTGGGCAGCGAACAGTTCGGCGCGTCGCTGGCGTTCGGTGGGGAGCGGCTCTGGGTGGGGGCGCCCGGCTACGGCGCCCGCGAGGGCATGGTCTATCAGTTCGACCTGAACACAGAAACGGGCGGTACGGACGGGATGGAGAAGATGGCCCCGGCAGATCTCCAGTTCCGCAGCGGCTTCGGCGATGCGCTGGCGGCCAGCGATGCGGTGGTGGCGGTCGGGGCGCGGGGGCACGACAACTTCGAAGGGGTGGTTTTTCCCTATGTGCGCGGTGCGGATGGATGGACGGCAGAATCCCCGATCTACAACGATTCCGGCGAATTCGCGTCGGTGACGGGGGAGATGGTTCGATGTGAAGATGGCGCAGCCGGCGCGTTTGCGTGCAGCGACGTCGATATGGTTTCGTTTCTGACACGGCGCGAGATCGGGGCCAAACGCGGCATTCAGGTCAACGACGTCTGGGGATGGGAAGACCCGGCGACGGGTCGTGAATACGCTCTCGTCGGGCGCACCGACGGCACCTCGTTTATCGACCTGACCGATCCCAGCCATCCGCGCTACCTGGGCAACCTGCCCAAGACCGCCACCGCCAATCAGAGCCTCTGGCGCGATATCAAAGTCTACAAAGATCACGCGTTCATCGTGGCCGACGGCGCCGGGGCGCATCACATGCAAGTCTTCGACCTGCGCCAGTTGCGCGACGTAGAGAATCCGCCGGTGGAGTTCGAAGAGACGGCGATCTACAAGGGCATCTACAGCTCGCACAACATCATCATCAACGAAGACACCGGCTATGCCTACGCCGTTGGCAGCGACTCCGGCGGCGAGACGTGCGGCGGCGCGCTCCACATGATCAACATCCAGGATCCCACCAACCCGACCTTCGCCGGGTGCTTCGCCGATCCGCGTACCGGGCGCGGCGGCAGCGGCGCCACCCACGATGCCCAGTGTGTCACCTATCACGGGCCGGATACCGAATACACGGGCCGCGAGATCTGCCTCAGTTCCAACGGCACCGCCCTCTCGATTGCCGACGTGACGGACAAAGACAACCCGGTGGCGATCTCGGTAGCCGAGTATCCCAACGTCGCCTACACGCATCAGGGCTGGCTCACCGAAGACCATCGGTATTTCTATCTCAACGACGAAGGCGACGAAATGTCGGGCCTGGTCGAGGCCACGCGGACGCTCATCTTCGACCTCTCGGAGCTTGACGACCCGGCGATGGTCGGCGAATACCTCGGCCCCAGCAGCGCCATCGACCACAACCTCTACATCAAGGGCAACACGATGTACCAGACCAATTATGTCGAGGGCCTCCGCATTGTGGACATCACCGACCCGGAAAATCCGACGGAGGTGGGCTTCTTCGATACGGTGCCCTATGGCAAGAACGACAATTCGCCGGTGCTGGGCGCGTGGAGCAATTATCCCTTTTTCAAAAGCGGCGTCATCGTCGTCACTTCCGGACGCGAAGGGGTGTTTTTCCTGAAGAAGAAAAAGGTGGATATTTGAGGGGCAGGCAGAAAGCGTTTTGCTGTTTTTCTTGCGGTTTCGCTTCGTCGAGCCGTCGGTGTGAGTCACTGGTCATTGGTCACTGGTTTCTTAATCCTCACCAGGGACCAGTGACAGCGACCCCTGCGAAGGCAGGGGGAGCGTAATGACCAGTGACCTGCGCCCTGGTTTGCCTGAAATACTGTCGGCGATAATATTACCAAACGTGGATCTGCCTGCCTAAAACAAAAACACATACGCCACGCCGAAGAGGACGAGGGTCACAAAGACGCCGATCATGAGCGCGATGAGCATCATGCCGGCACAGCCTGCCTTGCCGCCGGCTCTGGCACCGGCTTTGAAGTGGTCCGGAAACTCCTCGCGCAGGCGCGCTTCCAGTTCTTCGATGAATTCTTTCGAGGCTTTGAGATCCGTCCCCGTCGCCTCGCGATAGGCTTTGATGGCTGCGATGCGATGGCCGGAAAACAGGTGTTCCCGGATCTCATCCCAGGGTATCTGATCGGATGGTTCGGTCATGACGCCTCCGTGAGAAAAAAGGACTACAACAAAATAAGGCTTTTCCTGACAAGAGATAGGGCGGGCAGCGCCTATGCTAGGGCGAGCGCATGCTACTTTTCGAAGCAGTCTTTGACTCCTCCCTTGAGGGAGGTGGGCCGCCGAAGGCGGGTCGGAGGGTGTCAAACAGCCTGGTG
>JANQES010000133.1 GCA_028278205.1 Rhodothermales bacterium | reverse complement strand
CCTGTAACGTCTCTACGGCACGCGCTCAACGTTGAAACGCGCTGCTTCGTCGCTCAAACAGCAAATTTTCCTTGTCGCGTGCCTGCGCTCCGTTTACTTTGTGACACGAACGAAGTGACTGAGCGAAGCTACTCTTCGATTTCGAGACGGCCCACCGGCTAACGTCGCGTTTTTCTTTTTCCCCTTCTCCCTTTCCCCCTCTCTCCCTTTCCCCAAATCCCCACTCGCTACATCCCATTGGCCATTCCCCAAAATCCCACTGGCCACATCCCACTGGCCATTCCCTACCGAGGTGCGAAGAAGGGTTGAAGCAGGGGGTAGAGGGCTCGAAACTGCGCATAGGCTTCCTCGTAGCGCGCGGCGTCTTCGGGGTTGGGTGCTGTTGCTTGGTGTGTTGCTACGATGGCGTCGCAGGCGGTCTCTACCGACGGCCAGAGTCCTGCGCCTACGCCGGCCAGCAGCGCCGCGCCCAGCGCCGCGCCCTCGGCGGTCTGCACCGAGACGAGTTCGACGCCGAGGACGTCGGCGAGCATCTGGCGCCAGAGGGGGCTTTGCGCGCCGCCGCCGGAGATACGCACCTGGCGCGGCACCGGCAGGCCCACTTCTTTGAGGAGCCTGAAGTTGTCGCGTAGGCCGAACGAGACGCCCTCGATCACCGCCCGTGTCATGTGCCCACGCGTATGCCGGGGGGTCAGCCCGATGAAAGCGCCGCGCGCGTGCGGATCGGCGTGCGGGGTGCGTTCGCCCGTGAGGTAGGGCAGGAAGACGAGGCCTTCGCTGCCCGGCGGCACCGGCGCGGCTTCGTCGAGGAGGGTGTCGTAGTCGAGGCCGGCGGCCAGCGTGTCGTGATACCAGCGCAGGCTGCCGGCGGCAGAGAGCATCACGCCCATCAGATGCCAGCGACCAGGGACGGCGTGGGGGAAGGCATGCACGCGCCCCTGTGCCTCGGTCAGCGCCGTCTCGGACGGCGCAAAGACAACACCCGAGGTGCCCAGCGTCAGCGCCCACACGTCGGGCCGCACCGCGCCGACGCCGACGGCCTGGGCTGCCTGATCGCCGCCGCCTGCGACCACCGGCGTGCCTTCGCGCAAGCCTGTGGCCGAGGCCGCCTCCGCCGTGAGGCGCCCGGTGATGGCCGGCCCTTCGAACGTGGCCGGGAGCCAGGCCGGCGGGATGTCGAGCGCATCGAGCAGGTCGCCGGCCCAGTCGCGGCTTGCCAGGTCGAGCATGAGCGTGCCGCCGGCGCCTGCTTTGTCGGTGGCATAGGCGCCGGTGAGGCGATAGCGGATGTAGTCTTTGGGCAAAAGAATCTGGGTTGTCCGGGCATAGACCTCGGGCTCGTGTTGGCGCACCCAGAGCAGTTTCGGCGCCGTGAAGCCGGCAAAGGCATCGTTGCCCGTGATGGCGACGAGCCGTTCCAGGCCGAGGCGCGCGCGGATGGCGTCGCACTCGGCAGAGGCGCGTCCGTCGTTCCACAAGAGCGCCGGGCGCAGCACCGTGCCCTCGGCGTCGAGCATGACGAGGCCGTGCATCTGGCCGGTGAGCCCGATTCCTGCGATAGCGGCGGCGTCAACCTTTGTTACCTGGAGCAGATCTCGGATGCTTTTCCGGGTAGCATTCCACCACTGCTCCGGATCTTGCTCGCTCCAGAGCGGCTGGGGAGCCGAGAGATCGTGGGGGGTCGAGGTGCCCCCGACAACAGCGCCTTGTTCATCAATGAGCAAAGCCTTGGTGGCGGTCGTCGATATGTCGATGCCGAGCAGGTAGGCCATGAGTACTGGGATTTAGCAGGCAGGGTGCGGGTTGGAGTCTGTTTGAGGGCGGCGCTACGGGCAGCCGTCCGCGCGTGTCATTGGTCATCAGTCAACAGTCATCAGTTTTTCAACCCTCACCGATGACTGATGACCTGACGCCAACAGCCGCCCGGCGGGGCGACGTAGAACATACCACTTTAGCCGCTCCTTTATAAGCACGGTTGTGGGGATTTTTTCGGAATGATCTCGAAGTGTTATCTTGCGTTGTCGCTCTGCCCTCTCCACGTCCTTAACCATTGAGGTCTGTCATGAATCGTCGCACCTTCATGTATCAACTGAGTGCCCTGGCCGGGGGGTTGACGCTGGGTTCCCGAGGCTTCGGGTCGATGCACAACGCGCTCGCGCGACCGGGCAAATCGGACGTGCAACTCGGCGCCATTTCCTACAGCTTTCGCGCCATCCCCAGCAGTGCCGAGGAGATTCTGGGCTATCTGGTCGAGTTGGGCCTCGATACGGTCGAGTTGATGGGGGGGCCGGCGGAGCAGTTCGCCGGGGCGCCGGCAGGACCGGCGTTTCCTCGCAACTGGAGAGAGTTGAGCGCGGACGAACGGGCCAAATTGAGGGCCGAGCGCGATGCAGCAGCCAAAGAGACCGGCAAATGGCGCTTATCGGCCCCGATGGATAAGTTCAAAGCCCTGGGCAAGATGTACAACGACGCCGGTGTCCGCATCGACATCCTCAAGCTGGGCGATCCGCGATGGTCCGACGCCGAGATCGATTATGCTTTCGAGGCGGCGCGGGCGGTGGGCGCGCGTGGCATTTCGTTCGAGATCTCGAACCAGGCTGCCGAACGCATGGGGCCGTTTGCCACGAAGCACCAGATGTTCGTCGGCATGCATAACCACACGCAAGTCGCCAACGAGGGCTTCAGCTTCGACACCCCGCTGTCTTACTCGCCCTACAACATGCTCAACCTCGACATCGGGCACTACGTGGCTGGCCTCAGCACGTCTCCCGTCCCCATCATTCGGAAATACCACGACCGGATTACGCACCTGCACCTCAAAGATCGCAAAAGCGCCGAAAACGGCGGCGACAACGTCTCCTGGGGCCAGGGCGATACCCCCATCGCCGACGTGCTCCGGCTGCTCCGCGACGAGGGCTACCCGATCACGGCGATGATCGAACTGGAATATCCCATCCCGGACGACTCGACGGTGATGAAGGAGATGGCAAAATGTGTCGCCTACTGCCGTGAAGCGTTGGGTTAGGCAAAGCGTTTTTCCTTTGCAGCGAATCGATTACCTTACACCGATCAAACGAGATCCTTCCCCACCCTCATCCCGCTGCCGGGACGCTGACGCGTATAAAACACCGTGACAACCTCTTCAACATCCTACGATCTCATCACGATGGGCCGCTCGTCCATCGATCTCTACGCCAACGATGTTGGAGCGCCTTTTACCGAGATCGAAAGCTTCGCCGCTTACGTCGGCGGCTCGCCCACCAACATCAGCGTCGGGGCGCAGCGGCTGGGGCTGAAGACGGCGCTCCTGACGGCTGTCGGCGAGGATCCTGTCGGCGATTTTATTTTGCATTTTTTGCAGAACGAAGGCGTCGAGACGCGCTACATCCCCCGTAAACCGGACCGGCGCACCAGCGCCGTCGTCCTCGGCATCGAGCCGCCGGACAAGTTTCCCCTCGTCTACTACCGCGACAACTGCGCCGACATCGCCCTGACCATCGACGACGTGCTGGCTACCCCGATTGCCGGGGCGCGCGCTTTCGAGTTTGCCGGGACCAACCTCAGTAAAGATCCCAGCCGAAGCGCCACGCTTTTTGCCGCCGAAGAAGCCCGCCGCGCCGGCGTCGACGTGGTCTTCGACATCGACTTCCGGCCCGATCAATGGCACGATGCGCGCGCTTTCGGCCTGGCCGTTCGCGCCGCCGCGCCCCTGATCGACGTGATCCTCGGCACGCAGGACGAGATCAAGGCCGCCGTGCTGGCCGATCCGGAGCAGGTTCACCTGACGCATCAGCAGGTCTCCGACGCCCGCGTCAGCGGCGACGTAGAAGCGGCCATCGAAACGCTGCTGGCGCTGGGGCCGAAAGCGTTGATCGAGAAGCGCGGCGAAGAAGGCGCCCGCATCCACCTGGCCGACGGCACGCGGATCGAGGCGCCGGGCTATCCGGTGGACGTCTACAACATCCTGGGAGCCGGCGATGCGTTTGCGGCGGGTTTTCTCTATGGCTACGTCAACGGCTGGGACTGGCGCCAGGCGGCGCGGCTCGGCAATGCCTGCGGCGCCATCGTCGTCACCCGCCACGGCTGCGCCAACTTTATGCCGACCTTCGACGAAGTGACGGCCTTCGTAGAGCCGAGAGGCGGGCTATAAATATAAAACGTGAGGCTGCCTCGCTAAAAAACTTTGCTACCAGCACCCTCACGTTTTACGTTTCACGTTTCACATTCCTATCTTGCGCTTGGTGGAAAACATCCCCCACGCCTTTTTTCCCCTTAACAACAATCGCTGGCCGGAGGCGGCGAGCGAGGAGACCCCCACAATGCCCAAGAGAATCTACGTAGGAAACCTGCCTTTCAGCGCCACCGAGGAAGAAGTCCGCGACCTGTTCGGGGAGTTCGGCTCGGTCACCTCAGTTAATCTGATCACCGACCGCGAGACCGGGCGGCCCCGAGGCTTCGGATTCGTCGAGATGGATAGTGGCGGCGATGCGGCCATCCAGGCGCTCGATCAGACAACGCTGGGTGGCCGGACGCTCAAAATCAACGAAGCCCGGCCCCGGGAGGAGCGCCGTCCGCGGTGGTAAGGGTGCTGAGTATTCCGTGTTTTGATGTTTTAGTGTTCTAGTGTTTTAGAGTGAGTTCGCCTCGAACACTAAAACACCATAACACTAAAACACCCGAACATCGAAAGGATTCCCACGATTGACCTGAGAAGATCATGGATACCCGGCGTCTGACGATGGCGCAGGCCGTCATCCGGTTTCTGAAGAACCAGTACGTGGAACGCGACGGCGCCGAGCAGCCGTTTTTTGCGGGATGCTTCGGCATCTTCGGCCACGGCAACGTGGCCGGTCTCGGCCAAGCGTTGCAGGAAAATCTGGATTTTCGATACTACCAGTCGCGCAACGAGCAGGCGATGGTGCATACGGCGGCGGCTTTTGCCAAGATGAAAAACCGTCTCCAGACCTTCGCCTGCACCTCGTCTATCGGGCCGGGCGCGACGAACATGATCACGGGCGCGGCGGTGGCCACGATCAACCGCCTGCCGGTGCTGCTCTTGCCGGGCGATCTGTTTGCCCGTCGCAACGTCGCGCCGGTATTGCAACAGTTGGAATCGGAGCATTCGCAGGATGTCTCGGTCAACGATTGCTTCCGCCCGGTGAGCCGCTACTGGGACCGCCTCAACCGGCCCGACCAGCTCGTCACGGCGCTGCCCGAAGCGATGCGGGTTTTGACGAGCCCCGCCGACACCGGCGCGGTGACGCTGGCGCTGCCGCAAGACGTCCAGACCGAAGCCTTCGACTATCCGGAGGCGCTTTTCCAAAAGCGGGTCTGGCGTATCCCTCGCAACCGGCCCGACCGCGCCGCGCTCATCGAAGCGGCCGGGTGGATCCGCCAGTGCCGGCGCCCGCTCATCGTGGCCGGCGGCGGCGTCCACTACAGCGACGCCAACGACGTCCTCGATCAATTCTCGCGCCAGACCGGCATCCCCGTCTGCGAGACGCAGGCCGGCAAAGCCAGCCTCCGCTTCGATCATCCCCTCAACCTCGGCGCTATCGGCGTCACCGGCACGTTTGCCGCCAACCGCGTCGCCAAAGACGCCGACCTGATCATCGGCATCGGCACCCGCTTCAGCGACTTTACGACGGCCAGCAAGACGGCTTTTCAGGATCCGGACGTCCGGTTCATCAACATCAACGTGGCCGAATTCGATGCTTACAAACACAGCGCCTTGCCGCTGGTGGGCGATGCGCAGGCGACGCTGGAGGAACTGCTGGAATGGCTCGAAGGCTGGCACGTAGACATGGCCTACCGCGCCTATTGCAAACAGCTTCGCGATGAGTGGGATCAGGAGGTCGAACGCCTCTACGCCCTTCGGCACACGCCGCTGCCATGCCAGAGCGAACTCATCGGCGCCGTCAATGAGCTGGGCGATCCGGACGGGGTGATGATCTGCGCCGCCGGCAGCCTCCCCGGCGATCTGCACAAACTCTGGCGCGCGCGGCATCCCAAGCATTATCACCTGGAGTACGGCTACAGCACGATGGGCTATGAGATTGCCGGCGGCCTCGGCATCAAGATGGCCGACCCCGACCGCGAAGTCTACGTCCTCGTCGGCGACGGCAGCTACCTGATGCTCTCGGCGGATGTCGTCACGTCTATCCAGGAAGGCTACAAGCTCACCATCGTGTTGATGGATAACCAGGGCTTCAAGAGCATCGGCGGGCTGAGCCGGTCGTTGGGGCAGGAGGGCTTCGGCACGCGCTACGTCTACCCGCAAGACGGCGCCCTGCCCGGCGATGACGCCGCCGCCGCTCAGCCCCTCCCGGTAGACCTGGCGACGAATGCCGAGAGCCTCGGCGCGCGGGTCTTCCGCTGCCAGACCTACGACGACGTAGCCGCCGCGCTGGAAGCCGCCAAAGCCATCGACCACACGACGGTCCTCTACGTCCAGACCGATCGCTACGAAGACGTGCCCGGCTACGAAAGCTGGTGGGACGTGCCCGTGGCCGAAGTCAGCGAGATGCCCGCCGTAGCTGCCGCCCGCGCCGCCTGGGAGGCCATGCGCGGCACCGAGCGCTATTTCCTGGAGACGGAAAAGCCCGACGTGCCGGCGCATTGAGCGTGTGGATGAAAGGGAGAGAGGGGGAGAGGGAGAAAGGGGGATTTTCATGGCGAATAGCGAATGGGGGAGTCCATTAACCATTGTCAATTACTTCGTCAGTCGCTGCGCTCGTGTCGCTATTCACTATTCGCTATTATAATCCGCTTCAAATGAAGGAACTGACCCGAACGGGCACTCGTTAGAAATCATTCTAATTCAAAACCTTATGAAAGAATTAGATCGAATACGGCGAGCATTCCGGGACGGCCATTTTGAATTACTGCCCATCCCTGTGTATCTCATCAAAAGAGATGGCACGTTCCTGGAGGCCAACGAGAGCGCCAGAGCCTTTTTTTGCCTGCAAGACGGTGAGGGCACCCTGGAGCAGTATAACATCGGTACCTTTTATAAAAACGGAGAAGAACGAGAGCAGCTAGTTCGCCGCCTTGACGAATCGGACAAGGGGCAGGAAAAGCTTGAGGCGCAGTTTCACGTGCAGCGGAAAGATTGGCGTATTGAATTAACCTGTAGGCCTGTCGCAGATCAGAACGGACATAAGATTGCGTATCTGGATTGTTTATTGGACGTGTATGAAGAAGATCGTTTTAGCCGATTGTTTGACCATTTATTTGAAGGCGTGTTTTGGCTTCGCCTCGATGGCATGGTTGAGCGGGTGAACAAGCCCATTGTGGAGATGTTCCACTGCGCCAGAAGCGAGGACGTGGAAGGAAAGATGGCTGCGGAATTTTTCGCCTCCAAGGATGATTGGGAAACGCTGACGAAGGGACTTCGCAAACGGGGCTATATAAGAAAGTATCGGGCGCGCTTAAAGCGCGGCCCCCACTCTTTTATTGCCGAAATCAATCTGTTTGGCAGAAAATCGTCTACCAGTGGCCGCGTCATTGGGTACGAGGGACACATTATAGACGTGTCAGCCCAGGGAGCGCTTAACAGGCTCCTGGAGCAACTTGGCCTCGGCTGGTTCGAAATACGACATGATGAGGATGGCGTGGACCGCCTCTTCGATTGTAACCAGACTTTTCTTGAAGTATTTGGTTATGATCATCGAGACGAAGTAGAAGGGAAGGATGTCGAGAAGGTCAATCTGGAAAGGGACAAACGCCGTGTATTCCTGAAACAGTTAGATGAGCATTTCGAACGCGGAGAACCGTTGATCCGATATCCCCTGACGGTTCAAAATCATAAAGGCGAAGAAAAGGTCGTAGAAATGAATGTGATCCGCCTTGAGACCGGTCGCTTTGGAGTCGTCCAGGATATTACGGAAGAAGCCCGGCTCAAAACGAGAATAGAGCATCTACGGGCGGATGTCGGCAACATGCTGCATAGCTTTAAAAACGCGTTGGGGCTGTTGGGAGATGCCTCCGGATCTGTTTCTGCATCCCTTGGCCTCGACGACCAAACCGACATCGGCGTTGACATCCCAACCATCGAGGATATTCTCAAAACCACGCAGGAGCCGGCTCAGGAATTAGCCAGACTGCTCCAGGGTCTCGTAACGCTACGGGATGATGATTGGTATGGCCAGGCCTTCTCGAACGTAGAATGGAATAATTTAGGAACGCAACTCGGCATGCTTCGGAATTATCAAGATGCCCATATCAGTCCTGCTCCAGAGATCCAACTCGCCGTTCTGGTCGAATCGGTCATACACATACAGGCCATCTGTAGACAGGTCAGGAAACGGACGATCGCGAAAGACAAAATTCGAGACATCCAGCTTAAAGCGGGCGATATTATTCGTCGGGTTGCCGCGCGGCAATGGCTGCATATTCAAACGGAAGTGCTTGCGCTCAACGCCGAAGTTTCAACCGCGAGCGATTACCTCAGCCACGGAGGCCCCCGAAAGGTGCCTGTGGTCATCCCGCTGTCTGAACTGTTAACCCATGCCCTGGAATATGTTGAAGAGTATGCACGGCGCAAAGGCATCGACATCAAAAAAAGCCCCCGGCATGGCGAAGCCAAAATCTATGTGATTGAGCGAGGCATGGTACGGGTGTTTACCAACTTGTTGATGAACGCGATAAAGTATTCATGGACGCGCGATAATGAGCAGCGGTCCTGGATCAGCGTGAACACGAGGGCCACGGTTGAACCGGAAGAGAAGCGCAACGTCGTCGTGGTTAGTATTGAGAATCATGGCGTGCCCATCACGAAAGAAGAATTAGATCAAGGGCTGATCTTTTTATTCGGATATCGCGGTATCATGTCGGGAGACAGAGGCCGGCCGGGGACGGGGATCGGGCTGACCGATGCCCGAGAAACCATCGATGAGCACAAAGGTACTATTCAAATAACGAGCAGGAGTGCAGATCGCTCGGAGCCTGACAATTATAACAAACCTTTTATTACGACGGTCACGGTTACCTTACCCGTTGCTCCTGACGCATTATGAACGCTTTCCCAGAGAAGAAACGCGTATTATGGATCGAAGATGGGGCGATAACCGAGGTGCCCTATTTGGCGGCTCCCGTTATTACAAGCGGCAAATATTTTCTCCGTATCGTCAACAATGTCGATGACGGATTGCGTCAAATTCTTAAAGAAAACTATGACGTTATCATTGTCGATATTAGAAACCTGCCCGGCGAGAATAAAGAGTTGCAAAAAATCTATCGAGCCAACCGAACCGCTCGCTTAGGCCTGAATCTCCTCTATACGATCTTGAAACCCGACCATGAAATGGCCTTATCTTCGATTCCTGTAAAACACGCGCCCACGCCGGAGGATACGCTAAAATTCGGTGTTTTGACCGTCGAAGAGTTTTCGGAATTGCGAGAACATTTTGCCGAATTAGGGCTTTCGCAAGACGTATATTCTATGAAAAACCGGAGGTTGTCTAAGAAGGCCCTGTTGGAACTGGTTGATACGATTGTAGACCGGCAGATGCAGACATAGGTTTATAAGACATCAGGGTCAAAATATGATGCCGGATTTCATAAATAATATCTGGGAGTTTTTAAGCGCTGGGCTGGAGATGACAGAGAGAAGAAATACCGTATATATTCAGTTAGTCATAGTCCTGTTTATTTTTTATCTAGGACTGCCCACTTTACTGTTCCAGGTTTCCGCCTCCGACAACTTGAAGCGAATCATTAGACGGTATTGGTGGAAAATACCCCGCCGGATCATCGCGCCCCCTTACCTCTATATAACCGTTGGCGGTTGGTATTTCTTGTCTATACTCATTCTTGTTTTTGGAGTACGCATCATTGTTGATCCTTCTAATGTCTCTCATCGATGGTTTGCGGATACCATTATCGTCATCTGCGTCGTGTTTTCCTTAATTCTGTCCTTAATCCTGTGGTACTATTCCATCAGCTGGGAACGATTAGTGCGTGCTTTAGGAAAACTGGCCTACCGCTACGAGAAACTAGGTGCGTGGATGCCTGGCGAACACAAGCAACTCAAAGAAAGCGTTGTTAAAGACATCGTTTATCTGGGCGAGTTTGGGATGATCGTCAGTCAAAAAGAGGCGGCACTCAGAGCCCTGGAAGATGTGGCACAGGTCGTTCAACGAGATCCCACATATAACGGCGCCGGGCTTGAGTCGATCCATGAAGGGATTGAGCGAATTGTTCTGAGCGCCTCCGACCGTTTCAATGAACGATTGTTCACCCTGGCACTGGACATTCTCGGTGCCGAACTGCAGAATGATCGCTCCCTGGAATCTTGGGTTGATGAAAGAGATGCGCTTACAACCCTGGGTAGGCTGGGCGCGGCCGTAATCGAGGCAGGTGCTAAGCGGCTGGCTATGGATTATCTCGATGAGATCTACGACTATGAAGCCAACGGCGAGAAAACCTTTGCCATTGGCCGTATTGCGCTTGCGTCGAACGAATATCTGGTTGCTTTACAAGCGTTGAGTTATCTGGAAGAGCTCAGGAGGAAGGCGGCTGATGCCGAGGAGAAAAAGGAGAGGCTTTATCATTTCCTTGCCTTGCTTTCCTTTTTCTGGAGCAAGCAGGGAACGGCTCGCCAGGAAGCCAGAAAACGGCTCGATGAGATTCGGGACCGTGTAGACTTCGGTCAGCCTGAGTTCATTATCAATACCCTTCAGTTCTTTAAATCCAGTGCCAATTATGACACGGTGGATAACCTGAGAACGATGATGAAAGAGTACAAAGATTTGGATGCTGATAGGCAATGGGGTGATGTCTAATGCCCCGGCAGGCTGCTGATGGGGATAGACGACGTGAAGAAGCCTGCTGCCCCCACCCATGAACCGAGAGCAGCTATGACGCTAAGCACGCTCGTGTTGGGCCTGGTATGGATACCGAGGGGGTCTCGATGGCCCACGTCCGCCGCGCGCTCGACGCCGAAGATCCCGCGACGCGCAGGCACGTGAGAAGGGTGCTTGCTGCGATTCAGCCCTACGCAGCCTACAAGGCTGGTCAGTACGCGTATAATCCGTGTGATTGATGCCAAAATTGTGTGACGCCCTTGGATTTTGGATTTTAGATTTTGGATTTTGGATTCAATCATTAGAAAAGCCATGCCGTTTGAACCACCTCGGCTTTTTTCATCTGGCAGATTGTGCCGGTCCGGAACAATCCAAAATCCAAAATCCAAAATCATTGACAGGCCTCGGCAACCAGAAACCCCTTTCAAAAAGACCCTCCCGATCATGAAGCTTGATACGTCCTGCCGTGCTTTTTTCGCTTCGATGGCCCGATGCGTTGGGCTGTTGGTGGTGTTTTTCCTGCTTGTGCTGCCGGGTTGGGCGCAGGAGTTTAAACTCGTAGCCGACGACGCTGCCAGCGGCGACGACTTCGGCGGGGCGGTGGCCCTCAGCGGCGACTATGCCATCGTCGGCGCCCGTTTCGAGGGCACAGGCGGCGACGATTTCGGGGCGGCCTACATCTTTGTGCGCGCTGCCGGAGGCTGGACCCAGCAGGCCAAACTCAGGGCGGATGATGGCGAAGACGGAGATCGGTTCGGCATCTCGGTAGATATCAGCGGGGCGTATGCCGTCGTCGGCGCCACGGGCGAGGATGACGGCGGTGCCAATGCCGGCGCGGCCTATGTCTTCAAGCGCGACGGTGAGACGTGGACCCAGCAGGCCCGGCTCACCGCCGCCGACGCCAACGAAGACGACCGCTTTGGCATCGCCGTCGCCCTCAGCGGCGACTACATCATCGTCGGGGCCATCGGCGACGATGACCTCAAGACCGACGCGGGCGCAGCCTACGTCTTCAAGCGCGACGGCGAGACGTGGACCGAGCAAGTCAAGATCAATGCCAGCGACGCGGTCAATGGAGATGCGTTCGGTAACGCGGTGGCGCTTGAGGGCACCACGGCGGTGATCGCCGCCGTAGGAGACAACTTTCCCAATCCTCCGATTTCCGGGTCGGCTTACGTGTTCGTGCGGGACGGTGAGGTCTGGACCGAGCAAGACAAAATCTTCGCCAGCGATGGCGCGGAAGAGAATTTCTTCGGCAACGCCGTCGCGCTCAGCGGCGATCTCATCATCGTGGGCATGAGTAAAGACGACGACGCCGGCGAAGATGCCGGGTCGGCCTACGTCTTCGCCCGTGACGGGCAGACGTGGACCCGCCAGGCCAAGCTCGTCGCCAGCGATGCCGCCGCCGGCGACGAGTTCGGCGCGGGTGTGGCTATCAGCAGCGACTACGCCATCGCCGGGGCGCCGGGCGACGGCGACGACGCCGGGGCGGTCTACGTGTTCCAACGCGATGACGAGATGTGGGGCCAAAACTGCCAGGCTACCACCGGCACGTTCATCGTCTGCAACGAAACCACCAAAACCCTCGCCAGCGATGCCGACACCGGCGACGAATTCGGCGCTTCGGCAGCGCTCAGCGGCATCACGGCCCTCGTCGGGGCGCCCAACGCTACGATCCAGCTTACGGCTACCGGCGCCGCCTACGTGCTGGCGCTGGCGCCGCCCGCCGCCCCGCAACTGGTCGATCCGCCCAATCAGGTTACCGGCCTCTCGACGACCGTCACGCTGTCGTGGCGCCGGTCCGACGGCGCCGACACCTATCAGGTCCAGGTTGCCACCACGGCGAGTTTTGCGTCGATTGTAGCCGAAGCCTCGGCGCTGGCCGACACCACCGTCCAGCTAACCAACCTCGCCGACAACATGACGTATTTCTGGCGCGTCGCTGCCGTTAATGTCGTCGGCGCCGGCGCCTGGTCAACCACCCGGCGCTTCACCGTCGGCACCGACACCGCCATCGAGCAGGCAGACGACGAGGTCCCCGCCGCCTACCGTCTCGATCCCAATTATCCGAACCCGTTCAACCCGTCCACGACGCTTTCCTTCGCCCTGCCCAATGCCGCGCGCATCACCCTCGCGGTCTATGATGCCACCGGCGCTCTGGTGACGACGCTGGTGGACGAGCAACTGGCCGCCGGGCACTACACCACCACGTGGGATGCCGCCGGTCTGGCCAGCGGCGTCTACGTCGTCCAGATGCGCGCCGAGGGCGTCGTTCAGTCGCGGAAGGTGATTTTGCTGAAGTAATCCCAATTGCTCGCAATTGGGATAAGCTGAAAGACTGGCTGCGATCTTCAAACGTCATGTTGATTTGGTTGAGGTTGGCGCAGTAAAAAATCCATCCCCATTCGCCATATCCCATTCGCTATTCCCCTGACGAAATCAACCGCCCTAAAATAAAATAGCTTCTCTGGGCTGGTCAGAGAAGCTATCTCCCGATACTGGGCTGGGAGGTACTAATGACGGTTCACGAGCCTAGTAGCGTCTCATGAGTTTGCCGGCTTTGATGGTGGTTTTGGTTTTCATGGTGTTACCTCCTTAGGCCTGGTATGAGCTTGATTCCCTCTCATCCTGGTAAACGAGAAGTGCCGCAAAACCCCGCCATCGGGTTTGCATTTTTTTTTGTGCCCGTATTTGCGTAGCCTATATGGTGGGAATTATAAGGGCAATTACTGGGATTCTGACATGAAGCACGTCAACTATCTTTACCTCGTTATCCTGGCGCTTATCCTTTTCGGGAATGCGCCCGGCGGCGCGAAGGCGCAGGCGATGCAGGACGATCCGAACAGGGTCTATGAGCCGGCGCTTTTTGAAGGGTTGGATTTCCGGATGGTCGGGCCGTCGCGCGGCGGGCGTGTGACGGCGGTGGCCGGGCATCGGGCGCAGCCGCACACGTTTTACCTGGGCGCTACCGGCGGCGGCGTGTGGAAAACGACGGATTACGGGATGAACTGGCACAACGTCTCGGACGGCTATTTCCAGACCGCCTCCATCGGCGCCATCGACGTGGCCGATAGCGACGAGCGCGTGCTCTACGTGGGCACCGGCTCCGACGGCATCCGCAGCAACGTCATCCTCGGACGCGGTATCTACAAATCGATCGACAGCGGCGAGACGTGGACGTTCCTGGGCCTGCGCGATACCGGGCAGATCGGCGCGGCGGTCATCCATCCCACCAATCCCGATGTGGTCTACGTGGCGGCGCTGGGCAATCCCTTCAGGCCGAACCCGGAACGCGGCGTCTACAAGACCATCGACGGCGGCGCTACCTGGGAGCACGTGCTCTTCGTTTCAGAAAAAACAGGCGCCGTCGATCTCGAACTCAACCCTGCCGATCCGGATGAAATCTACGCCGCCCTCTGGCGCGCCGAACGCAAGCCGTGGACCATCATCAGCGGCGATGACGAAGAGGACGGCCTCTACAAATCGACCGACGGCGGCAAGACGTGGACGAAGGTGGAAAACGGCCTGCCGCAGGGCTTGATCGGCAAGATCGACCTGGCCGTCTCGCCTGCCGATCCGAGCCGCGTCTACGCCCTCGTCGAGGCGAAGCCGAAAGAAGAAGGGCTCTATCGCTCGAACGACCGGGGCGACACCTGGCGTCTGGTGAATAGCCAGCGGGGCCTCATGAACCGACCCTTCTACTACACCAACGTAGATGCCGACCCGACCGACGCCGATGTGGTCTACGTCAACAACGAAGGCTTCTACAAATCGACCAACGCCGGCGCCAGCTTCACCCGCATGTCGACACCCCACGGCGACAACCATGATATGTGGATTAATCCGGACAACCCGGACGTCTTCGTCCAGGCCAACGACGGCGGCGCCAACGTCACGTTCGACGGCGGCAAGACGTGGACCACCCAGCACAACCAGCCCACCGCCGAACTCTACCAGATCAACGTAGACGACCAGTTTCCTTACTGGGTCTACGCCGGCCAGCAGGACAACTCGACCATCGCCGTGCCGAGCCTGCCGCCGACGCGCCTGCCCGGCGGCCCAACGGCCTACTGGGAAGCCATCGGCGGCTGCGAGACCGGCCCCGCCGTGCCCCGCCCCGGCGATGCCAACATCGTCTACAGCAATTGTAAAGGGCGCTTTGGACGCTACAACCGGACGACCGGGCAGGAGCAGCAGTACTACGTCGGCGCGGCCAACATGTACGGGCGCAATCCCGCCGAACTGGCCTATCGCTTCCAGCGCGTGGTGCCCATCGAAGTTTCGCCGCACAACCCGGACGTGATCTATCACGGCTCGCAGTTCGTCCATCGCACCACCGACGAAGGCAAGACCTGGGAGACGATCAGTCCTGACCTGACGGCCTTCCGGTCCGAACGGCAGATGGCCTCCGGCGGGCCGATCACGCGAGACATCACCGGCGAAGAGCATTACAGCACC
This sequence comes from Rhodothermales bacterium, assembly GCA_028278205.1. GTDB lineage: Bacteria > Bacteroidota > Rhodothermia > Rhodothermales > Bin80 > JANQES01. The sequence goes on along the minus strand of JANQES010000133.1, from coordinate 2,636 downwards.
CTCTACGTCATCGAAGAATCGTCGCTCGAAGAAGGGGTGATCTGGACGGGCGCCAACGATGGGCCGGTCCACGTCTCGCGCGACGGCGGCCAGACCTGGACCGACGTGACGCCGCCGGACATGCCGCCCGAAGGCCGCATCCAGACCATCGACCCGTCGCCCCACCAGCCCGGCAAAGCCTATTTCGCCGGCTATCGGTATCTGCTCGGCGATTTCGAACCCTACATCTACCGCACCACCGATTACGGCCAGACCTGGACGCGCCTGACCAGCGGCCAGAACGGCATCCCCGCTGATTATCCCACGCGGGCCATCCGCGAAGATCCGGACCGCGAAGGGCTGCTCTACGCCGGCACCGAGTTCGGCCTGTTCGTCTCCTTCGACGACGGCGCCCACTGGCAAGCGTTCCAACTCGACCTGCCCGTCACGCCCGTCACCGACATCAAAGTACACCGGCAGGATCTGGTGCTCTCGACCATGGGGCGCTCGTTCTGGATCCTCGACAACCTGACGCCGCTGCATCAACTCGACGTGCGGGTGGCGTCGTCGGAGCAGCATCTTTTCAAGCCGCGCGATGCCCATCGGATGCGGTACAGCGCCGGGCGGAGCGGTCCTGCCGATCCCGAATATCCGTCGCCCGGCGTCATGATCGATTATTACTTCGCCGCCGAGCAGCAGGGCGAGGTCTCGCTGGAGATCCTCGCCGCCGGGGGGACGGTGATCCGGCAGTTTACCGCCGGGGCAGGCCAGGCTGAAGGCGCCGCCGAGACGCAGCAGATGCGGGCGCCGCCGCCCTTCCGGTCTGCTGCGGCGAGGCTGGACAAAAGCGCCGGCATGCATCGCTTCGTCTGGGATCTCCGCCACACCGGCCCGCTCGGCAGCGACGGAGGCCGCCGGCGCGGTCCGATGGCCGTCCCCGGCGCGTATCAGGTTCGCCTGACCGCCGGCGCCTGGAGCGCCACGCAGTCGTTCAACGTGCTCATCGATCCGCGTGTAGAAGCCGACGGCGTGACGCCCGCCGACCTGGCCGCGCAACTCGCCTTCAACCTCGACGTCAGCGAGACCCTCAGCGAAGCGCAGCAGGCCGTAGCCCGCATCGACTCGGCCAGGGCGATGTTGAAGGATCGGGTGACGGCGGAGGAAAAGCAGGCCATCGAGATCGACGAGGCGCTGGCCCGCATCGAAGCCGCCCTCGTCACCGACAACGCCGACAGCTACCCGCCGCCGATGTTCATCAATCAACTCAGCTATCTCTACGGGATGACCTCGCGGAGCGACCAGCGACCGGGCCAGGACGCCTACACTCGGTTCCAGGAACTACGCGCCGAACTCGACGGCCTGCTCGGCCAACTCAACCAACTCACCCAACGCACCAGCCGCTTAGTCGAGGCTTCACCGGACTGAGGTGATTTTAGATTTTGGATTTTGGATTGGTAGATTACCGATCCGGGTTTGGTAAACGAAAAAGCCGTGCCCGCATTGACCGGCGCGGCTTTTTCGTTTATTGGGATTCCATCAGAAAACAATCCAAAATCCAAAATCTAAAATCCAAAATGAGCAAGATCTACGTTGCCAATGCGCCGTGTTCGTGGGGGACGTTGGAGTTTGAAGGGCTCGGCGGCGAGCAAATCGGCTATCGGCAGATGCTCGACGAACTGGCCGAAACCGGCTATACGGGCACGGAACTGGGCGACTGGGGCTACATGCCCACCGACCCCGCTGCGCTTCACGCCGAACTCGCCGCGCGGGATCTGTCGATGCGGGGGGCCTTTGTGCCGGTGGCGCTCAAAGACGCGGCGGCGCGCGAAGGAGGGCGGGCGCAGGCGGTCAAGACGGCCCGCCTGCTGGCCGCCGTCGCCGAACGGGACGAGGCCGAGCACCCGCCGCTTCTGGTGCTGGCCGACGACAACGGCGCCGACCCGGTCCGCACCCGCAACGCCGGGCGCATCACCCCGGCGATGGGTCTCTCCGACGAGGCGTGGCAGACCTTCGCGCGCGGCGCCAACAGCATCGCACAAGCCGTCCACGACGAGACCGGCCTGCGCACCGTTTTTCACCATCATTGCGCCGGCTACGTCGAGACGCCCGGCGAAATCGCCCGTTTCCTCGACCTGACGGATCCCGCGTTGATCGGCCTGGTCTTCGACACCGGCCACTATGCCTGCGGCGCCGGTCCCGGCGGCTGCGACGCCGTGCTCGCCGGTCTCGACCGCTTCGCCGAGCGCATCTGGTACGTCCATTTTAAAGATTGTCACCCTGTCATCGCCGAACGCGCGCGTGAGGTCGAGTGGGACTACTTCGAGGCCGTCCGGCGCGGTATCTTTTGCGAACTCGGCCAGGGCTGCGTCGACTTCCCCGTCGTCCTCGATTGGCTTCACGACCGGCACTATGACGGGTGGGTTGTGGTGGAACAGGACGTTTTGCCGGGCATGGGCGCCCCCCGCGAGAGCGCCCGGCGCAACCGGGCGTATCTGCGCACGCTAGGGTTGTGAATTTTGGATTTTAGATTTTGGATTTTGGATTGGTCGTTTAGCGATCTTTGCTACCGGACACTTTGACCCGGTTTAGCTCAGAAAGAGGAAAAGCCCGTGATCTGGTGTAGTTTGGGGTTGTCGAGATCCCAATCCACCCAACCG
>JANQES010000132.1 GCA_028278205.1 Rhodothermales bacterium | reverse complement strand
GGGCTACGCGCGAGGAGGTGGCGTCGAAGCTCGACACGGTGTACTGGTTGCCGGGCAGCCTCAACGTGCCGTTGTTGGTGACGCGGGTCAACGGGGTGAACGAGAAGCTCCGGGCGTTGTCGGCGGAGTTAGACACGCTGGAGGAATATCATAAGTATCTGCTCAAGCCCGGGGGCACGTTCAACTGGCGGGTGATAGCCGGAACGGACAGGTTGAGTATGCACAGCTTCGGCATGACCATCGATATCAACGTGGATTATTCCAATTACTGGCGGTGGGATCAGACCCAGGCTACCAATGATTACCTGGGCTACCGCAACCGCATTCCGTTGGCGTTGGTGGTGTTGTTTGAGAAATACGGTTTTATCTGGGGCGGCAAATGGTATCACTACGACACGATGCACTTCGAGTATCGACCGGAGCTTTTGCTGGATCCGTCGGGGGGGGCAGGCGAGGTGGAATGACACCCGCCGCCGCCTGGCCAGACCCGTGACAACGCCCTCGAGAATTGTAAAATTTCGATACCGCCAAAGGTTTATAATACTTGATGATAGGCTATCTCAAAAATCTCCTGTTTTCCGCGCTGATGTCTTGTAACATTCACCGGCGCGGCCCCGTAGCTGATCTCTGAGGCTGTTAAGATTTCGCTGAAGGATTGGCGTTTTCCAGACAGAAGGAGGAAGTCCGTTGGCATCTTAATTAACAGATGCCTTCGTGATTTTTTAGACAGATGCCATCATGTATTTAAGAACTACTTCTAAACAAAGAAGACTATGAAACTTCATACAGTTGTAGCAAAGCACGGGGTTGCGTGCGGGGTTCTCGTGATGTTGCTTGCGGCCTTCGGTATCGCCCCACACGAGAACGCCGAAGACGATCGCATTGTCACCGTCATAGAAGAGGCCGAGTCTTACCTCGGCGTCCGGTATCGCCTGGGGGGCAGTTCACGGTCGAGTATTGATTGCTCGGCGCTCATGCAAAATAGCTTCAGTGCAGCAGGGATTTGGATTCCCAGAACGTCGTGGCTTCAAGCCGATCATCCAGGCCAGACCATTTCGTCCATCTCGGATCTGAGACCCGGCGATCTGGTCTTTTTCCCCAGCCGGGGCTTAACCATCGGACACGTCGGCCTTGTCACCGAGATCAGGAATGGCCGGGTGCGCTTCATCCACGCCTCGTCGAACAACGGCGAGGTGGCTTATGATTTTCTGACCGGGCGCTGGGTGGATTCGTTCGTGAAAGGCAAGCGGTTCTTCAAGTCTTCCGGGACTCCGCCTTCGGTCTCTCCACCTGCCGTTCCGTCGTCTTCACGAAGCTTCCCCCTGGCCTCGCAACGGCGGCTGACGGCCTCGGACATCCAGGGCCTGAGCCAGCATGAACGCGACGTCATCAGAAATGAGCTCTACGCTATCCACGGCTACGAGCTGCATATCAACCGCGCGATGATGAACCATTTTAACAACCTGGACTGGTATCGCGCCATCCCCAACAAGACGCGCAACGCCGAACGGGTCTGGTCTCGCATGTCGCAGGTGGAGCGAGACAACGTGATCTTCCTGAAAAACCAGTAAGGCTGCGCTGTTGTTACAACCGAAGACGTCCTTTGCATCGGGTGGGTACGGGTGCGCCCGCCTGTAATCATCCGATGTGGGGAGCATGGTAAGACCTGCTCGGGAATCAACCTCTCGACCTTTTCCACTCCTCGAATCTAACGCCTATCCTTTTTGAGATAAGTCCATAATTCTCCTTGTTATCTTCCACATGATACAACGTCGGATGGCGCTCAAAAACTTCCGCATAATCGTCATAATATCGGTCTGATTCATAGTACTCCTCTGCAAAAGAGTTTCCTTCTTCATTTAGATCGTCGTCTGTCAATTTATTATCACAACAGGCGTGTAGAAACTCTGCTCCTGTTATTTCGCGCGCTCTGTATTGCTGTAGCAAATCCGCAAACTCCTCTCTCAAAAGCGAGCCTTCGAGTTCATTGTCGATTGCCCAACCCAAGAACATTCCTATATGAGTGTAAGCGTTATCATCATCGAGGTCTGATGGAAAATTGCCACCAGAATGCCATGATGCGTCGTCATACTTTGCCATGTATGTCCTCCAAAGGATTAATGAATACTGTGAACGACATCCTTCTTTTTTCGTTCGAAACTTTGTCCTCTTCTACGAAAGCCCCATGCACTCAACCGGTTATTGAGCGCATCCAGCATCGCGGTTTTCATATTTTGTCTTGATGACTGGCTCATGCTGATTCTTAGGGCACGACCTCGGTTTCAATCTTAAGACGTTGTCCTTTTAGTGAAAGGGGAGCATTCTTGCCAATTATTTTCCCTCCCTCCTCATACATAGCTTCATCCTTCAGCAATTGACTTGTACTTCGTACAGCGTTTCCACTCTTTACTTCAATAGCACGAATCTTATCGGTTTTCCCGTCACGAATTAGATGATCGATCACTCTGCGACTCCTGGACGTTTTAACAGATACCTGACTGCCCAATATCTCATGTCCCTCGTCTACTAATTCTTTTGCAACTTCTGCTTCTCGTTGCACTCCTCTGATTTTATTCTGTCTTAAAATCTTGGCTTTATCGACGGCTTTCTTCCTGACAACCCTGGTGCCATCCTTCGTGGCCGTCTTAGCAACTTTTTTGGTCGTCTGCTTCGCGGCCTGCTCCAACCCCTCCTTGGCGCCGCGGCGCAGCATACCGCGCACGGCTGTGACCGGGCTGAGGATCCCCACGCCGACATCTGTGACGGTGCCGATCAAGCCGGCGGTCTCTTCGTCAGCGCCAAGCAGTCCGGCGGTGCCGGCGGCCAGTTGCTCGGTATAGGTCTTCTCGAACTTACCGGAGATGATCTGGCGCACGCCGGCCCATGCCGAGTCGGCCCCGTGCACAAAGGCGACTCCGCCGGCCACCGTCGTCACGGGTTCCGGGATGACCACGCCGGCAGCCCCGACCACCATCTCACCGATCCCGCCGGCGAGCGTCAAGACACCGATGCCGCGCTCGATCAAGTTATAATCGGCCACGACCTTCGTGGTCGCACCCCACGCGTCGCGGGCCTTCTCTTTGGCCGAATCCCAGACGTTTTCAAACCAGTTTTTTTCCTCTTCGGTCTCCGGCTCCACCGGAGGGTCCGTATCGCCGACGATGTTATGGTTTTCGTCGATATAACAAACCTGCACCGGCTCGACGTAGATCACGCGCCCGATGGTATTGCCGATACCGTCCGGGCCGTTCATGTTCATCTCCATCAGGTCGTTGTTGCGCACGACCCAGTTGCCTTCTACCCGAACGGTGGTCGATTGGGTTTTTGAACGGCAGAAGCCGACGTTTCGCTGGCTTTTCACCCCGCCGCCCGAGCCGGGCTCATCGCCCCTGACTGTGGTGATGCGGCTGAGGGTGTTGAAGGTCTCCATGCCGGTGAAGCGCACCGTCATCCGCTGCCGCATGAGGGTATTAAACCAGCCGATGATGGAATAGGGCACCGGCGTCATGTAGGGCGGCGTCTTGCACACGTCGGGCGCGATGCTGGTAACGTAGGCCAGGCTCGTAAACCGCGTCCCCTCGTCGTCCATCATCGGGTTGCGGTTCCAGATAGACGAGCCCCGAGACTCTTCCTGCGTCTCCTCGTCCGGCTTTTCGTCCTGTTCCTCTTCGCCCGGTTCCTCAGACGAATCCGGCTTCATCAGCGACTCTTGCTGGCGCTTTTGTTCTTGCTGGCGCTTTTCTCGTTCTTTGAGCTTGGTGTCGAACCAATCCGCGCGTTCCAGCACGTCTTTGGAATAATCGCCCCCCGTGGTGTACGCATCGACATCCTTACCCTCGTTCAAAGCGCGTCTCACCCGTCCAAACCCTGCATTATAGGCCGCAACCCCGGCGCGAACCGGATCCGGGGCACCTTCTTTTCCGGCTCTTTTGATTTGATCGTTGAGATGCCTGGTGCCGTAGAAGATGTTTTCGCGAGGATTACTCCACTTTCCGGACTGAATAAAATCTTCGTGCCAGCGGTCGTCGATTTGCATGAAACCGTGACCGTGGCCGTTATCGCCTTTTCCGCCGGGGCCGGCTTTATCGAGCCACCGGGAGCGTCCCCAGTCGGTTTCTCTGCTGATGACGCCCATGAGCAGAGACGGCTCCAGGCCTTCTTTTTTGGCCGCGCCTCTGACGTGAGGAAGATACGGTTGAGCCTCTTCCCAATCTTTTTCGAGTTCTATAGCCCTTTCTTCTGAAACAGGCATCGTTGTCTCGCTAGCTCTATGAATTTCGTTTTTTACCAGGTCGTATTGGCATTCATTCTGAATGTCAATACGACCCAGGGGCTCTGCATCATTTTCAGAGCAATCATATCAGGGATGGCGGAGAACGCGGCTACGGTTGCTTCATGCGCGCCTCCAGCACCCGCAAGGGAGGCATGAGCGCATATTGACTCCGCCAGACCAGATGCGCCCGCCAGTCCGCCCGATCCGCACTCGTCACATCGAGGCAAACCGTATCAAGAATCAGCGGGCCGACCGTCATGCTGCCGTTTTGCCTGCGCAGCAGGGTAGCTAGCTGATAACCCGGCAGGCGAAACTCGACCTCGTCGTCGCCCGGTGTTAAGCCCTGGAGGGTTATCGTTTCATCGCCCTTGAGGTATTCCGGATAGATCAGGTCGGGATGGGCGCTGTTGTGGTGCGCCGGGTCGTGGTCGTCCGGCCAGAGGGGCCACTTATTCTCCAGCCACGGATCGCCGAAGGTGCCAGCCAGCTCCAGGCGCGGCTCCCAGGCCGGCGGGATGGGGCCGAAGCCCTGCGGTATGTAGCGTTTGCCCGGCTCCTTGATGGGGTCGTGGGGGGCTTCGATCTGCGGGGCGGCTATGGGTTTGTCTTTGTCCGCGCTGTCCGGATCGAAGAGCCCCTGCCCGATGGGGTTGAACGTGAAGACCTCCTTCGGATCAAACGCCCCGTTCTGATCCGGCTCGGCGCGTTTCGCGGGCGTGATGCCGAACGCGTTTTCATACCGGATGTCAACCGTCGTCACCGGCTCGGGGTCTGTCAGGCGCCATCCTCTCAAAAAGCGATGCTGCCACTGGCGCGGCCCGGTCACTTGCAGGCGTTTATCCAGTTTGTCGCCCACCCGCACCCCTACCCGCCACGAGGGCGCCGGCACATTGCCCGGCGCGTAGGCCACGGCATTGAGGTGGATGTCCGTTTTTAGTTTTACCGGAGCCAGGTCGTTGGCCCGGCGCAGGCTCGACTCGTTGATTTCGCCGAAGTATTCGTCGGTTACAACGATGTCATCCTGGCCGGGCAGCGGCAGGAGGGCCGCGTCGGGGTCAGGCCGGAACGTGCCCCGGATCACCACCACGCCATATTCCACACCGGAAGGCGTCAGGCTGTTAAATACAAGGATCTTAAACGGAGTATAATTGCGCACTTCCATCGTCTTAACCAATTCCTATGATCAGTTGATGTCTACCACCGATCCGTTGATCGTAATCGGGCCTGAAGCCACCATGTCGATCTGGTTGCCGAAGATTTCGATCTTGCCGTTTTTGTACAACGTAAGACTGCTATGGCCGCAGATAATCTCAAACCGATCCTCCTCCACCACAATCTTATAAGGCCCCCTGATCTGGTCGAATTTTAAGCCGCTTAAGACGTGGAGGAAATCATCGCCCGAGCGCACGAGGACGCTCCTATCCTGCTCTACCGTGTGCGCGTCGTTTCCCTTATCGACCGTAACGGTGCGATCGCCGGTTTGCACGGTCAGCGTTTCATCGCCTTCTTCGATGTCGGTGGTTCGGTTTTGATGAATGGTGTTCTTCTCATCATTGCCGACGGTTTTTGTGCGGTCGTGCTTGACCCAGATCGTCTGGTCGTTATCCACTGTGATCGACTCGTTGTTTTTGACCCGTACGCGATGATCTTTGGTAGCGTGCATGTAGATCTCTTCGTTTTTCTTCTCGTCGTCGAAGGTTAATTCGTTGAGCGCCCAGGTGCGAATGACGTTCTGCGGCTTGTTGGCCGCTGTCGAGGGCGACTGATGGGTCATGTTGGGCACCGTCCCCAGCGCGATGGGGCGGTCGATGTCGCCGTTGATGCAGGCCCAGAGCATCTCGGTATCTCGATGATTGGGAAAATGAATGCCGTAATAGGTGCCTTTGATGGATCCGGAATAGGGTTGTGACATGCGGATCGGCTTGGTGGCTTCTCCGTTGGTTTCGGGGCCGCGGTCGAAGGTCATCTTGGCGTGATAGCGGCCCTGGTTGTCGAGGTAGGCGTAGTCGTCGTCGGGCCGGAGGGTTTCCATCCTGGCCGTCATCACGCCCGAAACGCGCGGCACCGGCGTCCGGCGCGGCGGGCGATACGCAACACTCGCCGGAATACACGTGAACGTGTTGCTATAGGTGGGGACGTCGCGCGAGAGTCCGTTCTCATCGAGGGTTCCCAGCCCCAACGAAAGCGCCTCTTGCTCGCTCACGCCTTCGAGGCCGAGGGCCAGTTGCTGCTGCCCCTCGTGTTTGACGTGGGTGAGCAAATACCGTTCATTGAAATCCGAGCGGTAGTGGTAGGCCAGGGTAAAGATGCCCCCGCTGCGAAAGCCGACACAGTCGCTCTGGCCGGTCAAGACCCGGCGCTGGCACTCGATTTCTTCGCTGCGCACCTGGGCCAGCCGTTTTCCGCCGCCTGTGTCTTTGTAGTGCGGTCCGAATTCGTAGTACATGCCGGGCATGTTGTTGCCCACCGGCTGCTCGACCACCAGGGGGTCTTCGGGCGTCTCGTAGTTATAATCCTTGAGCACCACCTTGCCGGTGACAATGCGTTCACTGCAAATGAAGCGCCGCACCGTCTCGACGGCAAGCACCTCGCCGGTGGGCTCCTGAAAGCGGATCTTGCGCTTTCCGGTGATATTCTTGAATCCTTTTTTGTGATTGACCATGACGAGCTGCTCGCGCTCGCTGCCGTGTTTGAAGAAATAGCTGATGCCTTCAAACTCCATCAGGCGGCTGATGAACGCCAGGTCGGTCTCGTCGTACTGCACACAATATTCGCGGGGCGGCGGCGGGTTTTTGAGATCGAAGTGATAGTCGGTGTCTTTGAACCCGGCGTCTTTGAGCACCTTGATAATGATATCTTTGACCGAGGCGTGCTGAAAGATGCGGCTCTGGTGATAGCGGGTCAGCCGCCACAGGCGCGGGGTCAAGACGGCCCGGTAGACCACAAACTCTTTCGTTTTGCCGGCCTGCTCGAAGTGCTGCACCAGGCCATGGATATACGTAGGCCGGCCCGCCCGCATCATCGTGAGCGTGGCCGGCTTATCGACGACGTTTTCGAAGGGAATCTGCGGATCTCTCGAAACCAGATAAAGCCCGAACTGAAAGAGTTGTGAGATCTCTTCGACACCGTTGAAACTGACGACCTTGAAGGTCTGCTCATCCAACCCGGCAGACTTAAAACGATACTGGGAGATATTGGCGGCGTCAAGGATAGCCATAGTCTTCAGGTCCACGTCCGTGGACTATGTTTGTTCGTAGGTAAAAAGTTGCGTGATCACCGGCCCGGCCGGACGACCCAACACCGCGACCTGCCCCAGTTTGTCGCCCCACGCAGGCCGGTCTTCGACCGCGCCGAGGCAAACACCCGGCGCCTCTTCTTCGCGCAGGAGCAGTTCCACATCATAGTCTAGATGATCCGGCATGTAGAGCCGCACGAGCCACCGAAGCGTCTGGGCCTTCTCCTGTCCGGGCTGATAGTCCTTGTAGGTCTCCAGATTCATCGGCCCCAGCCGGATGCGAAACTTGCCGGCCAGGTCGTACATCTTTTCGCCGACAATCGTGTTTACGCCAAGCCGGGTAGGGCGTCCCAGCGGGGCGTGGTGCCCGCTCCCCAACGGAGGCCGCTGCGGAAGCGTCACCCAGCGCGGCACATTTTCTACAATGGTTACGGGGACGCCCGGCATCATGTCTTCGAGCAAGACGCGCAGGCCCTGGGCGCTGCGCACCCGCCCGCTCAACTGGCTGGCAAAGGCAACCAACCGCATCGGCGGCACCCGAGACGCCTCCAGCGCGCGCGGCGTACCGAGGCCGGCCAACGACAGCAACCACCGCGAATGCCGATCTTGACCACCCGGCTTATAGTTCAGAGCCGGGCGATACTTTTTCCAGGCGCGGTAGAAAAATGCATAGAGCCGGTGGTTGAAAAGGTCGAGAAAAGCCCGCAGGGGCGAGGGGTCGTCTTCGTCGTATTCCCTGGCCAGGTGGTCGTTGTAATAAGACGGCATCGGCGAATCGACGCCGTAGAGCCCCATGAACCGGGCCGTCATTCTCGCCGTTTCCTGCCCCTGGTTGTCGGTGAGCTTTTTTATCTCCGCGACGTCGGAGAGCGGAAACCCCACGGAACTGCTGGGCCGGAAGCGAATGCGTTCATCGTCGTAGGCAATGGGCTGATCCTCATGGAAGAGCGCCCCCGGTTCGGGGGTCTTGGGCGCCGAGCGCCGGGTCCAGCGCTCCAACAGCCAGGTCGCCCGGAAGAAGCCGAACAGGTAGCCTTTGTCAAACAGTCGTTTTTTTAAATCGTTCATGGCGTACCGCATCGGGTTATTGCTATCTCTAGCACGGCATCGTGCCGGGGAAGACTGCCGGGTTTAGACGATGCCCTTTTCGCCTTGTCCGGGCAGCCCGTCGTCGCCCTGCTCCCACGGCGGCGGCCATTCAAATCGGTTGCCGCCGGGATGGGTTTTAATGATCAGATGGACAAACGAGTTGATCGTCGCATACATCGAAAAGAAGGTGCTCAGCACGAGGCCGAAGAGGCAGAGATTGCCTTCATCTCTATAGAAATCATTCTCCTCATCCACTACAATCGTAACTTCGGTTCCCCGCACCACCCCCGCATGACGCACGATCTGCCCCCCTTTCCAGCGTGCGTCGCTGACGATCTCTTTGGGCTTATGCTTTACGTCGCGGATGCCGTCTCGGAGCAGCTTATTAAATCCTTTACGTTGCCGTTCTTGCTCCCAGTCGTAGAGTTCGAGCAACCCGCGCAGCGCCTCCGGACGCGCTACCGACAGATAGTTGAGCGCCCAGTGCGAGATAAGCTTCCACCGGAAATCCTCCTGCCGTTCAACAGGCGGATAGAGCATCAGCGCCGGCCGGGTCCGCGGCGTGGGCGCGACAATCTTGGGTATGTTCGATGTATCCGGATCGATCCAGTCTCCCTGTAAGTCCAGCGGGATGTTTCGGTCCGTGCAGCGCGCCTGTATCTCGATATTTTCCGGAAAGGCGATGTCTTCGTCTTCTCCGCCAAACTCCAGGTAGATGCTTTCCTCATGCTCGGCGCCACGTTTTTGCCCGGACGGCCCCATACGCCGCCTGGCAATGTAATACGAAGCGCGCTCGGTCTGATGCGTGCCGGCATGCCGGAAGGTAAAAAAGGGGGTGTAGATCCGCTCGGTGTCTTCTTTGTCGGTGCCTTTGACCCATTCCAGGTCATAGACGGCCTTGTTATCCCAATCCTCCAGGATCAAGGGATATTCGGACGCCAGACCTTCCCGGCTGATGGAATGCGCATAATGACGGAACAGGTTCACCACCGGCGCGCAGTGCAACCGGAGGTCGTCTTTCATAAAGCGTTTATCCCTGGGGTAGCTCTTCTTAAAAGTGATCTCCAGCGTGAAGCTTTTTTTGGGCGTAAACGACTTGAAACGATCCAGGCCCTCGACGTCCACAAACCAGAACTGATCCCGGCAGCACAGGTATTCTTGCAGGAGTTGAAAACCGGCAGGCAGATACCGGGTGCCCGGCAGCAGGCGCCGCTCCAACCCCACCGGACGAATCCGCTGCTGGGCCGGCCATTCGAAGTCTAACGGCTCAGCCCGGCCCTCATCGGCCCAGAGGCGCATGTCTGCTACGTACCGGGTCAGGTAGACGTGCATGGTAGGCGCTTTGACTTTATTGCTGAGATAAAGCCGCAGCGTGCTCAGGTCCAGCTTTTGATAATCAACCCCGTTCTCTAAGCTAAAAGTCAGTTCCACGCGCCGGTCGTCCGGAAACGTAACCCCTTCCAGGCTCAGCGGCTGAAGCGAAACCGGCCACCGGGCCTCGAACCGGCACGACACCAGATCTTCTTCTACCGGTATCTTTTTTGACTGGATCTCCAGTTTTTCTTTATCCAGGACCATCGTGCCCTGCAACACGTGGGCCTTAGGGGCAAACTCGACGATACACATCGACGGGATGGGCCGGAGAAAATGCGGGTAGAGCAACGTAAGCAGGGCCTGCGTATACTCGGTCATCTCGTCGTCTAGCCGGGCATGGATGCGTCCGGCAAGAAAGGCAAAGCCCTCCAGCAGCCGTTCCACAAAAGGGTCGGAGCGTTCCGGGCCGAGCCCCAGGTGAGAGGCTTCCGGGTAATGCTCTCCGAATGCCTTACCGGCCTTCAGCAGGTAGTACTTTTCCGCTTGAAAATAGTCTTTGAATCGTTTCTTTTTCCTGGCCATAACTGCGCTAAACCAGGGCTCCTTTGCGCCCAAAGGACCCCCCTGAGTGAGGCAAAGACGGCCCTGAAGCAAGGACCCAGGGCCGTCTTTGCGGAATGAAGCCGAACAGGATAGGGCACACGCTAGCGCCTTGGCTCGACACGCACGCCCCCGCCTCTGCTCCGATCTGCCACCGACGAAAAGGTCGTCTGGAAATACTTTGTCTTTTGCGAGCCCCGCAGTTGCCCGGAAAGAACAAAGACCAGGCGCATATCGAAAGAGCCGGTGTTCTCCTCGTGCCGAACCTTAACCGTCTTAGGAATCAGACGCGGTTCGTAGGCACGCACAGCCTCTTCGATGGCCTGCCGCATCTCCTCGACAGCCTCGGTCGAGTTACGGTAGAGTTCCGTAACCGAGGGCACCCCGAAGCCGGGCAGGTGAGCCAGAAACTCACGACGCGTGTTGAACAAGCACTCCAGGTTGCTGATGATGCTACATTCCATCCGGTCTTCCTCACGGCTCAACTCGGAACACCGCCCGGCGAGGACGTCGAAGAGGCTAAGGCCGGCTTTCATCGTGCCACATCAGATTAACAACCACGGAGACGAGATCACGCCATCTTGATCGACTGGTCGGTGTACTTAAAGCCACCATCGACGAATTCCCACTCAATCTGGGTGTAGGCCAGTTCGAGTTTTTCGAGGTGCTGTTTTGAGTCCTGCGTCGGATCTTTCGTGTTGGGGCAGATATCTTCTACCGAAACAACTCGAACCTGCCTCAGCTTGGTCTTAAAATACAACACATCTTTTCCGTCCACGGTCTTATACCAGTTGACCACCAGTTCGTCGAGCCGCTCGCCCTCGGCACAGGCCTTGTAGAGCGACGGCGTAGCTTTATCCAACTCCTTGATGAGAATGACCGGGTTATGCACCCGCGAACCAGAAAATCGTCCGGTCGACTTATCGTGAGGGATGTAGACCTTATGATTCAGTTCGATGACGATGGAGCTGTCCTGGCGATCCTCCTTGTCGTTGGATCCGGTGATCCCGTTTGAGTAATAGAGCGCACAATCTTGTGGCATGGTGTTTACCTCTTGCTTCTTGTGTTGATGGTTTGGGTTTAGAGCGTATCGATCACTAGGGCTATGGATCGATGATATGGATGCCGAGACCTGCCGGAGGTATGCAAACCGGCGCGGTGCCTCCCCACATCCTCTTTTGTTTACCTGTTGAACAATCGCGATATCTTCTTTTTTAGCCGGCGCCAACGTTTTTTGAGCCGGTGCCACCGCCGGTAAGGCCTTAGTCGGTCTTTCCCGGCATCTTGCCCACCATCGTGATGTCGATGTCCATGCCCTCAATCTGAAAATGAGGCTGGATGGTCATCTGCACTCGGAAGAATCCGGGGTTGTCCTCGATCTCTTCTACGGTGATGTGTCCGGAGCGCAACGGCCGCTCGGCAATCAATTCCGGTCCGGGATTGGGCATTTCGGTAATATGCGTCTTGAGCCACGTATTGAGTTCCTCCTCCAGCGATTCCCGGCTGGCCGTCTGGCCGATCTGCTCGCGCTGAAACACCTTCAGGTAATGGGCCAGCCGCGAAGCCAGGAAGATGTAAGGCAGACGCGCGTTGATCCGGCGGCTGGCCATCGTCCGGGGATCGCTCGACTTCACGGGCCTCTGCGCCGAGTTGGCCGAGAGGAAGACCGCATAGTCTGAGTTCTCCCACACCGTCAACGGGATGAAGCCCAGCTCGGCAAAGTTGAACTCTTCCGTCTCGCTGATCTTCACTTCCGTCGGGATTTTCTTTTCCAGACCTTTGCCCATGTCGTAGAGCGGCACGGGCAGGTTATCCACTTTCCCGCCGGACTTCGGCCCCCGGATCTGCACGGTCCATCCATCCCGGGCAAACGCTTCGGTGAGGTTGCTGCCGAAGGCGTAGGTGGCGTTGCCCCAGAGATATTTATCGTGGTCCGGCCCTTCTTCGGGATCCACCACCGTCTCGGTATACGTGAACCCTTTGACGGGCACACCATCGGGGCCGTAGGGCTCTCGCAGCAAAAAACGCGGCATCACCAGCCCCACGTACCGCGCGTCTTCGGTCTCCCGAAACCCGTTCCACTTGATGAAAGCGGCAGACTCATTCAGCGCGCCAGCCGGGTTCTGCGCAGCGATGGTCTTTTTCCATTCCTCAAACGAGTCTACTTGAAAGAACTTGCCCCCAACCGATCCGATGAACGGCGCATGGGCGGCTGCCGCCACCTTCGAGATGTTGCGCAGCAACTTGATGTCTTCGCCGGTGCTGTTGAACTCATAGTTCGAGATCATCACCCCGTAGGGATGCGCGCCCGGCTGGTCGTAGGCGTCCGTGTAGACCCGCAGGTAAAGCGGAGCCTGCGTCGTGTCCTCAACATCGTTAAACGACTCGGCGAGTTCTTCTTTAGAGACATTGAGGAGCTCAAGCAGGATGTTGTTGTGAAATTGTGTATTGGAAACGAGCCGGTGCAGGCCGCGCCAGGCCGACTCGATCTCCTGGAACTCTTCGTGGTGAAGAATCTCGTCGAGTTGATCGCTGATCTTGGTATCGACGTGGTCTATCAGGCGGCTGACGTCCGCTTTGTTGATCTGCTCGACGGCTTCGCCCCGCTCGGTCAGCAGCCGGATGACGACGGCCAGGGCGGCGGAGATATTCTGTTCCGGTTTTGCTTCGGCAAGGGTGGCTCGCTCGGCGTAACGCTCCGCATCGATGGTTTCTTCGGGCGCTTCGAGGTTTACCTTTTCCAGGAGACGAGCAAGCGGGGTTTCCGTCTTTACGACGACATCCGCTTCTTGCCGGGCTTCTTGTTGTTTGTTGGGATCCGTGGGCTCCATATCAGGCTTCCGTTTTCTTTTCTTGGGGAAAGATCGGCTTTGAGGCGAGGGCGTTCCGGCGATCAGTCGTCGCTGCTGCCGAGTTGGACGACCCGGTCTAACTCGGCGATCAGCGCAGCGCGCCCCGCCTCGTCTTTGATGATCTCGTTGAGGGCCTTTCTGAA
Organism: Rhodothermales bacterium; assembly: GCA_028278205.1. Taxonomy (GTDB): domain Bacteria; phylum Bacteroidota; class Rhodothermia; order Rhodothermales; family Bin80; genus JANQES01. The sequence continues at coordinate 82,957 of JANQES010000132.1, read as the reverse complement.
GGCCTGCCGGCCCAGAACCCCGTTGCGTAATTCCACAAGCAGGTTACGCATGGCCAGCAATTGCTTGAGCGGCTCGACCTTCTGCACCACGGCTTCCGGCCTGAAATCCTTGATGTTTGTAAACTCCAGGGTGATCGGCGGCATGTCGCCGCTGCCGGTGAGCCGGTTGGCAACGTCGTTCAACACAACCCGGGGTTTCATGTCGTTCATGACCCCGTTGAAGTTGCGATCATCGATCTTGACGGGTTTGCGATCTTCCACCGGGTCTTCATCTTCACGCCCTTTGTAATTGCCCAGGGCCAGCATCCGGAAGGCGAGTTCAACCTCATCCTGGGCATCCTCTGCGGGCTTGATTTTGATGTTGATGCGAGCGGGTGGTTTTTCGTCATTGAAGCTCCTAGCCATAAAAAGATCCTCTCTGTTTTATCAACGATAAAGCAGCACGACGGGGTGCCATGTGCCTTTCCATCAACGTGCTCCAGACTGAAGCCCGGCCACGAGTCAAGACCAGGCTCTCTATACGGTTTATTAAAAACAGCGCGGCGTCAAACATCGGCTTCGCGTGTTTGTGTTAATCCGAAAAATCGAACGAATTCCGTCCCTATGAAAGTAATAAGGATCGGGATGAGCGCCTCAGGACATGGCAAAACGAAGTATTGTTTTTTCACGTGTTTAGGCAGCCTGGTTCTTATAGAGACAATCGCAAAAAATGTTGCAGTGAAGACACGATAAACTACATAAAAATATTTAGATCGACGAAAAAAGAAACCAGGCTGCAAGCACGGTTGCAAAGCACCGTGCCGCCGGCGCTCATCGATGGGTATCACGGGTCGGGGGTCAGGGTATCATCGGTCCGGAAGGCCTCTATGGAACCGTCTTCGAGGGCCTTCACAAAATAGCCGGCCATGGCCCGGGCTTTCTCGCGGTCTACACCCTGGGAGAAAGCCTCTTGAATCAAGAGATTCCGGAGCACATCGTCCTTATCCGGGAAGCCGCCGGCCATGCGCTCATAGGCCGTTTTCCGGTTATCGAGGTCGCCGCAGTCCTCGGAAGCGCCATAGGCACAGGCGCGCAGGCGATCTCCCCATTCGCTGTACGAGAACGACACCAGATCACGCAGTTTTTGGGCGCGAATATACCGGGCCTCCGGAAGCACATGCCGGCGAAGACGCCTGTTCAGCCCGAGCACTGCGAGCCGGTGCCAGAAACCCTCGACCTGCTCAATCTTGGCGTGTAAGTCATAAAGCGGATTGATCTCCGTCGAGGTGACCTTGCCCTGCCCGTTGGACTGCACCCCTGTTGCCACTTCGATGCGATCTGCCAGCACACGGCGGTCGTTGTGGCGGATGAACAGCGCGATCCCGGCCCAGATCACAAAGACACCGAGCAATACACTCGCGATGATGGTATGCTTCCGGTTGGGTTTGATGGAATCGACCAGATTCCGATCCGGCAGGATCGCTTCGGTAAATACGTCTCGGATGAAGTAGCGCTTCGAATCGGTTTTGGCGACCAGGAAAAAGCCTCGCAAAAAGAGATCTTTGCCCTTGACCGGATCAAAAAGCTCGGTGATGAACTTCTTGAAATGGACCTGGGCCTGGTCGAAGTGATAGGGGAAATTATAAATCGGGGGTTCGTGAAGCCTGTGCGGTTGGGCTTCGAAGGTCTCTTGCAGGCGCCAGAGCCGCGCGGGGCCGAGCCTTCCGCGAAGGTCCTCGAAGGCAGAATCGAGAAGCTTTTTCAAGGCGTCGAGGCGTTTGTCGTCCGAGGTCGCGCCCGGCAGCGAGGCGGCTTCGAGGGTAGCGCCCCAGAGTTGTTCAGGCTCTTCTTTGGCCAGCCCATCAAAGAACGCCGTAAAGCCTTCGATCTCATCGCACTTTGACAAAAGGACGTAGACCGGAAACCGGACGTTTAGTTTAGCCGCCAGCCTGTCGAGATCGGTTCGAAGTTCATGGATATATTGCCCGAGCTCAGCCTCGCTGGCGCGGATCAACATGGCATAGCTGATCACCACGATCACGCCGTTGATAGGCTGCCGGCCCCGGCTCTTTTTCAACACGTCGAGAAACCGCCCCCACGAATTCGCCTCGTCGTTGTCTGCCCCGTCCTGCCGGGCAGTTGCAAAGTCTCTGTTTCTTTCGATGAAAATAGCCTGCCGGGCGTGGAAAAAATGCCAGAGGCGCGAATCGCTCGGCCCCATAAACGTGCTGGGGTTCAACCGGGAGTTGTTGAGCACGGTGGTTTTGCCGGCGTCCTGGGGGCCTACCACGACATACAAGGGCAGATCGTAAAGGTCTTTTTTGAAGACATCGTTCAACCATTCCGAGGTGCCTGCCGTTTTGGTTTGCACGCCGGAGCGGCTGCCGCCGCGCTGCTTATTCAACCGGACGAGCAGGTAAATGACAAGCGCGACGACCAGCAGGATTTGCACGGGGCCGGCCCAATCCCAGAGCAGCATCTTTCTGCCAACCTGGAGGAGCCCGATCCCGGCCCCAGTACCCATCACGGCAAAACTAGAGGGTCGCGTCAGGATACTGATAAACCTGCGGGAAGTCGTTCGGAAATCCTTTTTATCCATGGCACCTTACACCTTCATCTCAAGGAAATCGCCTCCGGGTGCGCACCGGCAATCATCGATGCGCGCCGAACGCGCCCCCCGTTGTTATCCGATCAGATAAAGCACTATCCACAACCCCACGATGCTTCCTGCCAACACAGCATACCGCACCCACCAGGGGTAGTCGGGCCGAGCTACGCGATGGCGACGCGGCGGTATTTTCGGAGCAAGCTTAATAGTATCTATAGCATCGCGCTTCAAGGCTGGGACATCCGTCAAAATATCACGGAGATGTCTTTTGATTCCCTCCTCGTCTTTTTCTCCATATCTGCCCCGAAAACCCAGCAGAATGCAAAGATAGTATACCTCTATCACCTCTACAACATCCGCCGAGTGCGGCGCCTTCCTCAGCAACTCGTCCAGGTATTTAAAGAACGCCAGGTCTGCATCGTACTGGTTGTAGAGTTCCAGTTGAAGCGGCTCGACGCGCCACTGGACCTTGTGCTCCCACGCGGCAGGCGCCGTTACAACCGCATAATCGATCAGCGCCACCAGGGCAAACAGGGTCTTATCGATCAGGCCGGGGTCTGGAGGACGAACGCGCGCTTTCGCTTTACTTTTGACCTGCTCCAGCAGATCCTTGAAGGTGTTGCTCAGTGCCTCTTTGGTAGCATAGGGAGCAAAAGCTTCGGGTTGTTTCAGATCTAAGACCAGCCTGAAACACGGCGCGCACAGTTCGGCAAGACCATGACCGCCCAACTTCTTGTTTTTAGCATCAGATGCACCTTTTCCCATGAGATCCCTCTGTGTATCGAATCTATTGTTCAAGAGCAATTAACGTCATTTTCAGGCCGACGAAGGGCCTGAGCGGCGTTACGGCTATCACGCCTTTATCCGGGCCTTCCTCAAAGATTTTTCCCCATTGTTCCCCCGTCTGTTCTAGCTTGAAATAGTTGCCTTGACGCTGCAAGACTGGTCTTTCTACGTTCTGAATATTCAGAAGGATACCCTGAAACCCTCGGGTCACTTCGCTCGGGGCGCCGATCAATACTTTCTTCTCCAGTTCCGCGTACTGCTCGCCGGTAGGCCACTCCTGTTGTTCTATAAATAAGTACAGCGCCATGTCGCGGTGACTCTGGTTGAGGGTCGCTCTATACTGAAATTCTTTTTCGACATCCCACCGGATGGTATGACGCCCCTGCTGCTGCGGCTCTCGGCTGAGAATATCGATGAGTTGATGATAAAGTTTGCCGAAGCACCGGGTGAGATCATCATGCGTGTAGACGGGCAGTTCGCTCGGATGCATCTTCATCGCGGGCAGGTAGGCCATGAGTTGACCCGCCAGCGATTGCAGAATCATAAAGAGGCCTTCCGGGTGGCCTTCCGGATTCTTCACATAATTGAGCAAGAGCGGATAGTGGGCATAGATGGCGCCGAGACGGCCCAGCGCCCGGACGTCGTCGAGCGAGGCCTCGCCCCCCTCGCCGGTAACCCGGCGCTCAACGAGCTTCTGGCTCAACACATCGAGCCGGTCTAAGAGGTCGCCCACGATGTCTTGCAACCGCGGCGAAGACGCCACCCGCAGGCACGTGGGGATAAACTCTTTATCGAGTTCGTAGGTGCCGTCCACCTTATAGGCGATGTTGGCAATACGGATGTGGGTGTTTCCGGCCAGATCGTCAGGCCCCATGAGCAGCCTGAAGTTGGGCTGCGCTACCTGGATATTTCTTTTTCGGCGTTGTTCTTCTTCGTCCCGCCCTTCATCCCAGACTTCATCGGGCACCCGGATGGTTTTGGTGCTAAAGCGTGTCTTGGCCTGGCTGTGCGCAGGCAGGGTTCCGTCGAGGATGTTGTAGCCGTCGGCGTGGGCCTGTTGAATGGCGAGATAGACCGACAGGTGCCGTTTGCCCGGCGGCAGGTTTTTCACGTTTTCGGGATTGGGCGTCAGGTCGATGCCGGGGATATCGAAGACGAGCCCGTCGGGCATGATGCCGCTGCATTGCCGGAGTTGCACCTCGCCGTTGACCAGGGCGCCGCTGTCGATCGTGAGGCTGGTGATGCCCCAGTCATAACGATTCAAGACCCGCACACGCTCGTGCAAAACGTGCTGTTGGTACCGATCCCACTGTTGCAGATGGTGTGGATTGAGGAGCATCCCCTCTTTCCACACAACTCTTTCTTTTTTTGCCACACTTCCTTGCTGACGTTCTTCCATAAATCATCAATGGGTATCGTGAGTCATCGCATCTCGGTAGGGTATGGATGTCCTGCCAACATAATCATCGGTTTATTAACAGGATAGGCCCGGCATAATCCGGGCCTGAAGCCGGCACTGACCTCATGGAACCTGCTCTGTTATTAATCATTATTCTGGTAATCTGTTCCGTCGTGTGACGAATGACGTTGTTGTCCCACCCAGGCGTTTCGTTACCAGATACGGGGGCAGGCTATGCATGTCACACTGTTGCTTCACCGTACCCTATTTCTTTCAACTATAACTCTTTGCGTATCATGTACATAAAAGTTTCAAAACACGCTGCAAAATCAGATGATTCAGATCATTCCGGAACCCGACGCGCCCCGGTTTTTGCTGCGCTGCTCTTCGCCCTCGCCTGCCTGATGGCCGCCTGCACAGGCTCGCCCTCATCCACATTGGTAATCGAGCAAATCGTCGATCAGGACAGCAACCCCATCAAGGGGCCTGTGGCGGTGATCGTCAGCGCAAAGAATGACGACTGGACGCGGACGCGCTACTGGGAAGAGGGCCGTAAACTCAAGTTCAACCTTCCCAAAGACCTCTCGACTTTCACGCTTAAAGCAACGGCTTCGGATAAAAGCTACACGTTGATCTCGAAGCAGGAATTCCACGCCCCGGAAGATCTTGAGACCCTCCAACAACTGACGTTTTTCAAACCGTTGACGTTTCATCTCATCGCGCTGGATGAAGACGAACGCCCGGCGCCCAACGTCGAGTCTATACAGATCGGCAGTAAACAGTTTGCCGTCCCTACGGGTGGTACGCCCCATAGCCCGCAGACGGTCAACTGCGCCGACATCTATCCCGGCACTCGCACCGAGCCGTGCACCGTCCAGATGACGCTACGCCAGGGAGATCTGACGAATCAATATGATCTGGTGATCACCGGCACGCAGAGCCCTGAAAACTCCATAAACGTCGCGATGTACCGGGGCGGCAAAATAGGAAGCAAGGCCATCTCGCTGAACCTCGATGCCACGCCGCAAACCTATCCTATCTACATCGGCGGGCGCAACCAGGATACCGACCGGGACGGCTTCGGTAAAAACGACAACTGCCCGAACGTGCCCAACCCCGACCAGAGAAATACCGACGGCGCCGAGGAGGCTGAGAACGAAAAACTCGGCGACGCCTGCGACCCCGACGACGATAACGACACCATCTTCGATGACGGAGACAGCTCCGGGACGATAGGCGACAACCTCTGCAGCAACAACAATACGGCTGACTGCGACGACAACTGCCCGCTCATCAAGAATGAACGCCAGGAAGACAACGACGGCGACGGACACGGCAACGCCTGCGACAACTGCCCGAGGATCCCGAACCCGGATCAGGTAAACACGGACGGAGACAACCTGGGCAACGCCTGCGACCCCGACGACGACAACGACGGGATTTTAGATAACGGTGACGGCAGGTCCGACTATATTCCCTGCGAAGGGGGCGATAACCAAAACTGCGACGACAACTGCGCCCTCGTTGCTAACCCCGATCAAGCAGACTCCGACAAAGACGGCAGAGGCGACGCCTGCGACGACAGCGCCAACCCCATTATCACCAACGGCGGCGATCCCACCAACGGTGGCGGCGGCGACAGCGACGGCGACGGCATCCCCAACGACGACGACAACTGCCCCACCGTGGCCAACCCGGGCCAGGGTGATAACGACAACGACGCGGAAGGCGACGCCTGCGAAACACGGAAGTATCCCTGGACTTCGACTCACCTCGTGACCGCAGATAGCATCCAGGGCTTTACCCTGCATGATATCAAGGTGATGAAGAATGAGATCTTTGCCGTGCATGGCTACAAACTTCACGAAAAACCGTCCATGGAGGCGCACTTTAATCCACAAGCCTGGTATATAGCCATCCCTGATAAGACGGAAGATGGAGCCGACGTCTATAACCGCCTGAATGAAATTGAGCAAAAGAACGTTAGTTTTCTCAACGATAAGGAGAAGGCATTTTTAAACAATCAATAATCCCGGTAGAGATTCCGATGGTAACGAAGGATTTAAAGAAACTGCTTGAGAAACTCAACGACCATTGCACTCGGGCGTTAGAGACCGCAGCAGGGTTCTGCATTGCGCGGGGGCACTACGAAGTAAGCCTGGAGCACCTGTTGCTCAAACTCCTCGAAGACGGAACCGGCGACGTGCCCCACATCCTCGATCATTTCTCGGTGGATCGGGGCACGCTCTGGGCGCACTTGCTGGCACGGCTGGAAGAATATCAGACCGGCAACACCGGACGGCCTTCCTTCTCGCCGCTGCTGATGCAACTGGCCGAAGCGGCGTGGATCGTCGCCTCGGTGCATCATGGATATCCGAAGATCCGTTCCGGTCATCTTTTGGAGGCCTTGCTCGAAAGTGACCGCTATCGCCTCAACAGCGTCGCCGACGATCTGGCCTCTGTTCAGAGCGGCCAACTGCGGCAACACTTTATGGATATCGTCGCGGGCTCGGTCGAAGACAAGCCTGTGTTGCGGGCCGGCGGGCCTCGGGCGGCGCGGACGCCCGAACGCGATGGCGAAACCGCCCTCGACCTCTATACACTCAACATGACGGGCCGGGCGCAGGCCGCGAGATCGACCCCGTCTTCGCGCGCGACCAGGAAATCCGTCAGATCATCGACATCCTGAGCCGGCGCCGCAAGAACAACCCGATCCTGGTAGGCGAGGCCGGCGTCGGTAAAACGGCTGTGGTGGAAGGCCTGGCGCTGCGCATCGTCCAGGGCGACGTGCCCGCCAGCCTGGCCGGCGTAGAGATTCGCACGCTCGACCTCGGCCTGCTCCAGGCCGGCGCCGGCGTCAAGGGCGAATTCGAAAACCGGCTCAAGTCGGTGATTCAGGAAATCCGCGAAGCGCCCAACCCAACCATCACTTTTATCGACGAGGCCCATACGCTCATCGGCGCCGGCGGGGCCGCCGGCACCAGCGACGCCGCCAACCTGCTCAAACCGGCCCTGGCACGCGGCGAACTGCGCACCATCGCCGCCACCACCTGGCCCGAATACAAAAAATACATCGAGAAAGACCCGGCCCTGGAACGACGCTTCCAGATGGTCAAGGTCGATGAACCGTCGGCGGAGGACGCTGCCGTGATGCTGCGCGGGCTTCGCCCCCGATACGAAGACCATCACGAGGTGCAGATTACCGCCGAAGCCCTCGAAGCCGCCGCGAGGCTGGCCCAGCGGTTCATCGCCGGACGCCAGTTGCCCGACAAAGCCGTGGACCTGATGGACACCGCCTCGGCGCGGGTGAAGATGACCCAGTCGGCCAAGCCCCCGACCCTCGACGATCTGGAGCGGCGCCTGCTCAACCTCACGATCAACATCGACGCGCTCAAGCGCGACCTGGACACGGGGCTTCGCCACACCGACGACGACCTCCCCGCCCTCGAAGCCGAACGCCGGGCGCTGAAAACCCAAAAGGAAGACCTCGAAGCACAGTGGCTGGAGGAGCAGGCCCTGGTCTTGCGTATCCAGGACCTGCGCCGGCAGATCGTCGAGCACATCCAAAGCAACGGACAGGCCGCTGCCGACGACGACCTGACAGGCTTGCGCGAAGAGCTCGCGCAGGCGCAGGCCGGCCTGGCCGCGCTCAAGGGATCGGGCGAAACGCTCGTCCATGCCGAGGTGAACGAAGACGTCGTCGCCCGGGTGATTTCTGACTGGACCGGCATCCCGGTCGGCACGATGCTCAAGGACGAGGCGGCGCTGCTGCTGGAGTTGGAAGACCGGCTGCGCGAATACATCAAGGGACAGGACGAAGCCATCGGGGAAATCGCCGACAGCATCCGCGCGGCGAAGGCGGGCATGGGTAATCCGGAAGCGCCCATTGCGGTGTTTTTGATGGTCGGCCCCAGCGGCGTGGGCAAAACAGAGACGGCGCGCACCCTGGCCGATTTGCTTTTCGGGGGCGAGCGGTTCCTGACGACCATTAACATGTCGGAATACCAGGAGGCTCACACTGTCGCTCAACTCAAGGGCTCGCCGCCCGGCTACGTCGGCTACGGCGAAGGCGGCGTGCTCACCGAGGCCGTCCGCCGCCGCCCCTACTCGGTCGTCTTGTTGGACGAGACAGAAAAAGCGCACATCGACGCCATGGAGTTGTTCTATCAGGTCTTCGACAAAGGCCTGATGCGCGACGGCGAAGGGCGCGAGATCAGCTTCAGAAATACCATCATCATGATGACGTCCAACGTGGGCGCCGACCTTTTCCTGGATGCCTGTTCCGGCGATCAACGACCCACGCCGGACCAGCCCCGCAAGACCATTCATCCGATCCTCGTACGCCACTTTCAGGCAGCGCTGCTGGGCCGGATGAAGATTGTGCCTTTCTACCCGCTCGGCAAGGATACGTTGAAAGCCATCACACGCCTCAAGTTGAACAAGATCGGCAAACGCCTCGACACCACGCACGGCATGGCCTTCGCCTACGACGAGCCCATCGTTGAACGCATCGCCGAGCGGTGCACCCAGATCGCCACCGGCGCCCGCAACATCGACTTCATCATCGACCGCGCGGTCCTGCCCGAAGCCTCGAAGGCGCTCCTGGCGAAAATGGCCGATGAACAGATGCCCGAAAAAATGACGCTGGGCCTCAATAACGAGGACGATTTCACGTACACGTTCGATTAAGAATCGGTATCAAACGATCCAGGGGCCGCGCATCTCCCTCGTTAGCAGGCTGGAGGCCTCTTCATCGCCCACGAAATCTTCCTTGTGCGGGTCCCATTTCAGCGAGCGGCCAAGGCGCATGGAGATCTCAGAAAGCAGGCAGGCCGTCAGCGAACTGTGGCCGATGGCGACGTCGCAAATGGGAATCTGGCGTGTCTTGACACAGTTGAGGAAATCGCGCCGGTGGTCGTCGCTCTTGTAGAGATGCGTATCACTCGGCTTCATCTCCAGGCTCAGCAGGCGTTCGTCCGAGGCCCAGATATCGCCCCGGCTGACGCCGACCCAGCCCTCGGTGCCAACGAACTGGACCATCCCGTCGTGCGGCCCTTCTTTTTTGATGACCGGAATGCCGTTGGGATAGTAGAGGGTCAGTTCGTTTTCCTCGGCTTCGGCGGCGGCCACGATCTTAACCGGGCCGGTGCCGTCCATGCCGAGGCCCCAGTGGGCAATGTCGAAGTTATGCGCGCCCCAGTCGGCCACGTGGCCTGCCGAGTATTCGCGCCAGGCCCTCCACGTCCCCGTCTCGGTGTTGTATTTGCCGCTGACGCGTTCGGCGTGGTACGGAGCCTGCGGGGCGTTGCCGAGCCACAGCTCGTAAAGAAATCCGTCCGGAATGGGCTCTTCACGGTCAGGGCACGGCTTAGAAACACCGCCGACACGCGCATACACCTTCTGGATCTCGCCGAGATAGCCGTTGCGCGCCAGCTCGCACGCATGCCGGAAGCGGGCATCCGAACGCTGCTGGCTGCCGTTCTGGAAGACGCGATCATACTTGCGAACGGCCTTGACCATCTGCCGCCCTTCATAGATAGTCCGGGCCAGCGGCTTTTCGCTGTACATGTCTTTCCCGGCCCTGGCGGCCGCCACCGCCATGTAGGCATGCCAGTGATCCGGCAGCGCCAGACACACCGCGTCGATGTCGTCGCGCTCCAACACCTGCCAGAAAAATTTATAGGCATCGCAGCCTTTATAGGCCCCTGACCGCATGCGATCGGCATAGGTCTGCTCGACGAGCTGCCGGGAGGGCTCTCGGCCTCTCATCTGGCCTGCTCTGCCTGCGTAGTTGTCGCCCTCGCGATTGACGTCACAGACCGCCAGAACCTGCACGTCTTCCTTTTGAATGAACCCGTTCAAATTGTTCATCCCCATACTGCCCATCCCGATGAAGCCCATCGTGATGCGGTCGCTCGGAGCCGGGATACGGCCTCTGCCGAGGGCCGAGGCGGGGATGATAGTCGGGAGAGCCATCGCGCCGGCTGCCAGGCCCATGCGCTGGACGAACTGACGCCTGTTCAACGTACCGTTTGCCATGACGAGATCTGTTTTGCCGCGAGGGGGTGGGCCAGCGGAGCGTGCCGAAAATATCACTGCACTGCGACCACTTTTAAGCAGGCAGGTAATAGTTTTGCGGTACTTTACGCCGTTGCGCTCATCGCGCGCTCGGCATCGGTCATGAGTCACGGGCCATGAGTCATGGGTTTTTCTCATGACCCATGACCCGTGACTCATGACCTGTGCCTTCGGTTAGTCAAGGTGCCCTCACCGAAAATACCTCAAAACATAGTCCTGCCTGCTTAATATATGGATAGTACTTATGTAAGAATTGAGAAAAACTGCCTCCCGAAGATTATCAAGACCATCTCGAAACCTTGCGCTCGAACCTGGCTCGTGGATGGGCCGTTTATCGGTCGATAGTCGCCCCCTTCCAACCAGGCATTGGATCACAATAGACGATGGATTTCTCCAGCTTCGACGTGCGTAAATACCGCGTCCTGCCCGTCCGGCAAGGCTACGGCGAATGGGTTCACTCCTACGAGCAGACCGTCGAGGATGAGATGGATCTGCGCCTGTTAGAGAGCATCGAAACGGTCTCCTGGCCCGGCATCCGGAGCGCCGTCGATCTGGCCTGCGGCACCGGGCGCACCGGGGTGTGGCTCCGTCGTCAGGGCGTCCAGGCCTTCGACGGGGTCGATATTACGCCGGAGATGCTGGCCCGCGCGCAGGACAAAGGCGTCTACCGGACGCTCTACCAGGCCGACATCACCGACACAGGCCTGGATGCCGGAAACTATGACCTGGCGATTGAAGCACTGGCCGACGAGCACCTGGCAGACCTGGCGCCGCTCTACCGCGAAGCCGCCCGCCTGACGAGCCCCGAAGGCACCTTCGTCCTGGTAGGCTATCACCCGCATTTTCTGATGCAGGGGATCATCACCCATTTTCACCGGGCCGACGGCGAGGCGGTGGCCATCGAGAGCTACGTGCATCTGCTCAGCGACCACGTCAAGGCAGCCCACGCAGCGGGCTGGACGCTGGCAGAGATGGACGAAGGAATCATCGACGAGGCATGGCTGGCGAAGAAGCCCAAATGGGCGCAATACCGGAACCGCCCGGTGAGTTTTGCAATGGTCTGGCAAAAGCAAACCGAACGATGATCCGTCTCTGCGCGCCCTCCGACTTCGCGGCGATCTACGCAATCATCAACGACGCGGCACAGGCCTATAAAGGCATCATTCCCGCCGACCGCTGGCATGAACCCTACATGACCCGCGACGAACTGACGCATGAAATGGCGGAGGGCGTCGTTTTCTGGGGCCTGGAACGAGACGGCACGCTCGTGGGCGTGATGGGCATTCAGGACCGAGGCGAGGTGCATCTGATCCGGCACGCGTACGTCGCCACGCACGCGCGCCGTCAAGGCATCGGGGCGCGGCTGCTGCACCACCTTGAATCGCTGGTATCGGGTCCGATTTTAATAGGTACGTGGGTTGCCGCCAGCTGGGCCATCGCGTTTTATCAGAAGAACGGTTATGGCCTCGTCTCTGAGGCCGAGAAAGATCGGCTGCTGAAACGGTACTGGCACATCCCGGAACGACAAGTGAAGACCTCGGTGGTGCTGGCAAACAAGCGATGGTTGGATGCCCACCAATCCCCTACCGGGCGCGTTGCAGATCACGCAGCGGGCGATAGCCGATGAGAATGATACCCTCGTCCTCTAAGAGTTGCCGGATTTCAGGATCGGTCGTGAAGAGCCGGTATTCGGTATCGCGGGTTTTCCAGGAATTAGTGATGTGCCGCATTTCCTCGCCCGCCAGGGCCGCGTGGATGAAGAGTTCCGTCACGCCAGGCTTCAGATCGCTCAAGATGCGCTTCCAGTACTTCTCGACCGGCTCTCCTTTCTCCGGGCCGCCGAAGATCAGGTAATCCGGCGAGACGATGCCGTCTTCCTCCAGTTGAGCGCGCAGGTGCCCCATCCCGTAGGCTTCGAGCGTCTCCTGAGAAGCCATCCGAATCGGCAGGTCGTACTCCCGCGCCAGCGTGTGATAGACCTCATGGTAGGCCGGATCGTATTGCAACACCCCCATGTGCGAGTCGAGGTGCGTCACGTCGATGCCGGCGGCGAGGGCTTTTTCGATCTGCGCGCGGGCCTCGATGAGCGCCTGTTCGGGCGTGGCTTCGCGGTAGACATCCTGCGTTGCGGGCCACAAATAGCCCTGCGGATCGACGAGCCCCGGCACCGCCGCCCGGTCTGCCACCGGCCCCCACCGATACCCTTTCCATTCGCTCGTGTGGGTCAGGTGCAGGCCGAAATCCGCTTCCGGATGAGCGCGGGCGTAGGCTGCGATTTCGGGAAACCACGGACAGGGCACCATGATCGTGGCGCTGGTCATCAGCCCGTTTTCCATGGCATCAATCGAAGCCGCATTCGCCGCATGGCTCACACCCACGTCATCGCCGTTGACGATGAGCAGTTTGTCGCCGGGTGCGTAGCCGAGGCGCTCTGCCAGCGTCGGCGCTGCGCCCGATTGCGCCCTCGCTGCCTCCGGCCCCATCACCCCCAAAAGCATCCCCAGAACGACGATCCCGGCTCGTGTGCGTTGTTTGCTCATCGTATTACGGTTTGCGTTCAAGGTTCAAGGTCAAAGTTACGCATTAACCAACCTTGAACTCATCCCGGATTCAACTCCACCTTCAAGCCGGCCAGCGAGAGGTTTTCTTCCACAAACGTGGCATCCCAGAGGTTGGAGATGACGGCGGAAATGTTGGGATTTTGCAAGGCCCAGACGTAGGCTTTCATCGGCGCTTTCATCTCGCCCGGCACGATGCGCTGCACCTTGTCGATACGCCACTGCGGAATGGGCTGGATGGCTTTGTGATGCGTAGCCACCGCCATGGCCGCTTTCATGGCGATGATGCCCATGCCTTTCTCCTGATGGGCAAACCGGATGGCGTCTTCGAGATACCCGCCGTTGGCGATGTTGTAGGCGCACATGCAGACGTCGAACTGGTCGGTTTCTGCGGCGGCGCGCAGCACACCCGCCGGGTCGTTGTGGCTGGAAACGCCGAGAAAACGAACCTTGCCATCGCGCTTGAGTTGGGCGAACGTCTCCCAGATCTCCGGCACCTGAACATCCTCGGGACAGTCGGCGCCATGGGGACACATGAGGATGTCGAAGTAGTCGATGCCGGTGCGTTCGAGGCTTTCTTCGACAGATTTGATGATCGCTTCGTTGAACGCCTTGCTGCCTTCGACCCGGTGGGCGTAGTCTTTCATCATCGCCACCGAAAGATAGCTTCCGTCCATCGAGCGGGCCTGGCCGGGCCAGTAGGTGAAGAAGTAGCCGGGTTTATCCACCGCGCGTTCGGCGCGAATTTCTTGCGCACGCTTCGTGATGGCGGCCTGTTTTTCGCCCGGCAGCCCGTCGAAAATCTCCCGATACATCCGGTTGCGGACGCCTTTGAAGCTGCTCACCTTGGTGGTCATGAACACCTTTTCGCGCTTGGAAGGCGTGTCGATGATCCGGGCGTAGGCGCGTTCGCATTCGCCTCTGCCGTAGGCCGGCGCCATGTCGAGGTAATTAAGCCCGCGCTCGATGGCGAGTTCGGTGGGGCGCAGGTTATCGAGACGCACCGGGTCGCCGCCGTTTACGACTTCGGAAATCATCATGCCGGTGCGCCCCAGCATGCGATAGGCCATGCCGTCCTGGCGGTTGCGCCATTCAGGAACGGGCGGCGCCCACATCCTCCCGGCGCGCGGCGGGCCGGCCTGAGCAGGCACAAAAGGCACCGCGCTCAAGCCTATGGAAGCGGCAGAGGCCATCGAAAGAAATTGCCTTCTGGAAAGAGGGTTGCCTGATTTTTCGTCGTTCTTCATGGCGATAGACCCGGGGAAAAGTTGAAACAAGACGCCTCTTGAGCACCAGCTAAAATACAAATTCGCCACCAGATCCACTGTGAATCTACCTCGCCAGGAGAATCTTGCGCGAGGACTTGCATGTACCTCTGCTTTCTGATAGAATAGTAGAACCTAAAACGCTTTAGATTGCTTTATACGTGCCTGCTCTGGGCCTCGACCTCCGAACCCCCTATGAATTGGCAGCAACTCAAGCAGCACATCCTCTCCGACGTTCCACTGCAACAGGGTACGGACTACCTCAAAATCGAGGCGCAAAGCGCGACGCTGCAAGAGGTCATCCTGCAATGCCGGCCCACGAAAATCATCTTCCCGCTGCGCGAAGGCGAACTGATCGAAGACCTGAGTGGGTTCTCGACAAACGCCGAGTATGCGCTCACCTACCCCGGCACAGCTTCGACACGATGTGTGATCATCTATCAGGATGATCAGAACTTCTTTCTCGGCGCCCCACCCTCGTATGCCTACACCCGCATCGCCTTGCAACGCATCGACGCGACGACGTTTCACCTGACGCTCGTCTCGAAAAAACATGACTATTATCTGATACCCTTCGACCAGCAATGGCAGGAAGCGGCTGATCGATATAAAACGCTGATCGGATTGGAAACACAGACGGTCTTGCCACGGACGCCCCGGTTGCTCGTTCAACTTGGCGTCAAAGATCCGTTCGGGACCGTCCACATCAAAAATTTTGACGCGCTTCTTCCGGTGATCGACCGGATTCGGGAGGCGTTCGGCGCCGGGCACATCGTCCACTTTTTCGGCACCAACGAAGCCGGCTTCGACCGGATGTTTCCCGACTATACCATCGATCCCGCGCTCGGCGGCGAGCGCGCGTTCTCCGGGCTCATCGCTCACGCAAAAGCCCTCGGCCTGCTGACGAGCCATCATTACAATCCCCGCATCGCCGATGCCGACTGGGTTCGGCTGCATCCTTCCTACGAACACGCCATCGTGCATCGAGACGGCGAGCGCGTAACCGAGCCGTACAAAGATCACCCGCATTACGTGATGAATTGCAACCACCCCGACTGGTTTGCGCGTTGCTTCGAAACGATCCATTATCTCGCCGGCCTGGGCTTCGATTATCTCGAAATCGATCAGTTCACCTATCAACGCAATTTCTACCATCCCGACGCACCGCTAGCGATGGGGTATAAGCGGATGGTCGACGCGTTCATCCGGCTCGGCTACGGGTTCTGGCTCGAAGGCGTCTCGGACGTCTTCCGCCTGCCGCCGGGTAATTTCTACCAGATCCTGATCCGCAACCGGGCGCAGCTCTGGGACGACGGCGAAAACCGGCGAGGCTACCCCTATGGCCGCACCTTCGCCGACTTCTTCATGTATCTCTGGCCCGACTCCGAGGTGTCGTATCAACTCTTTACCGAAAACAAATCGTTCGACCGCCTTGCGGGGCGGATCGAACGGGCACAAGCCATCAACGCCGCCGTCTACGACCTCGAACTCGGCTTCTTCGACGAGCACTATCTCGACAACCTCAACCGGCTGGCGCAACGTTTCGGGATGCGAGATGCGGGTTTCGGGATGCGGGATGATTGATGGCGGATACGAGATGCGGGATAGCGGATACTGAATCTTGTCATCCCTATCTTTGAGCCCCGTAGGGGCGGCCTGTTTGTAGCACAAGAACAATAAAAACAAAAAGCTCCGTAGGAGCGACCTGTTACGAAAGTTAGGTCTTGTGGCTTTGAAGAGGCCCATGAGTCATCCCGCATCCGCAATCCGCTATCCCGTATCTCGTATCCCATATTCACGATCTTCACGGGCAAAACGATTGGGAATTGCAAGACTTAACTCGAAGCCATGAAAATCGCCATCATCCATTACCGGGCGGGACGGACGGACGGGGTTTCGTTGGAGATCGAAAAGCGCAAACGGATCTTGCAAGACCTCGGCCACGACGTGCGCATCGTCTCCGGGCCGCTGCACAACGGCAGCGATTTTGTCATCGATGCGTTAGAATTTGATACGCCGGACATTCAGGCCATCAAAGAGAACAGTTTCGCTTATTTCGGCAGGAAAACACTCAGCGAGCGCGCCTTGATGAACCGCATCGATTCGGTGGCACGGCGGATTGAAGCGGCCTTTCTCGCCTACCACCGGCAGCAACAGTTCGACGCCCTGCTGATCCACAACATCTTTTCGCATGGTCGTCATATCGCGGCGGCTTCGGCGTTTGCGCGGATCGCGGAGCGGCTCGGCGGGCCGGTCGTTGCCACGCACCACGATTATTACTGGGAGCGGGTCGAATATCAGGAGCCGGCGTATCCTTCGGTCCAGGCCTACCTGGGTCGCTACGTGCCGCCTGCGCTCGAAAACGTCACGCACGTCAGCATCAACAGCCTCGCTCAGAAAGCGCTGAAAAAACGCTGTGACATTAACTCGACGGTCTTGCCCGACGTCTTCGATTTCGACCAGCCGGCCTGGCGCCGGGATGATTTCAATGCCGATTTTCTGGAGGCTATCGGCGTCGATGCCCACGATCTGATCATCTTGCAAGCGACGCGCATCGTGGCGCGAAAGGGTATTGAACTGGCGATTGATTTCGTCGAAGAACTGACAAGAAATCGAGAAAAACTGATGGGAAAAACGCTGTATAACGGAAAGGTGTTATCCGCCGGCAGCCGCATCGTTTTTCTGCTGACCGGCTACGCCGAGGCGTCGGCGCAACCTTACCTCGCACTGCTCAAAACGGCCATCGAAAACGCCGGCATCGACGCCCGGTTTATCGCGCCGAAGATAGGCGCCGGGCGACGCAGCACCCCGCAGAAAACCTACGCCCTGTGGGACGCCTACGTCTTCGCCGATCTCATCACCTATCCCAGCCTCGTCGAGGGCTGGGGCAACCAGTTCATCGAAGCAGTCTTCGCCCAAAAACCCATCGTGCTCTTCGAATACCCGGTCTATCAGGCCGACATCAAGCCGGACGGCTACCACGTCATCTCGCTGGGCGATGAAGCCCATCCTCGCAACGAAACAGGGCTGGTATCGATCCCCCCTCACCGGCTCACTCAGGCCGTAGACGCAGCGCGCGACGCCCTGACATCCAGGGAAACACCCGCGCATCTGGCCGCCAATTTTAACATCGGGCGCGCTCATCATGGCTTTCATGTGATGAGATCGTTTCTTGATAACGCGCTAAATGCCATTGAGTGAGGTGGAGCCTACTTCGTACTGCGTAGTGCGTAAGGGTGCTTTGAAATACGCAGTACGCACTACGCAGTAGGTTCCCTTGACAATGCATCGACGTTATCGTAATGTTAAGACCAGCGTTTCGAAACACAGAGGCGCTTTTTTTTGAAATTTACTCCTAAAACGTTTTAGGTGGCTCTGATGAACCGGGCTTCTAACAACGTTACCCTCAAAGACATCGCGCAACGCCTGGGCCTGTCGGTCCCTACGATTTCGCGGGCGTTGGGCGGCTATGAAGACATCGCGTTAGAGACGAGAAATCTGGTTGCCCGCACAGCCAGAGAGATGAACTACCGCCCCAATCTGCATGCCAAGGGATTAGTCACCAACGCCACGTCGATCCAAAGCATCATGATCCTCGGCGTGCCTAACGTGCTCAAATCCATCGCTTTTAATTCCTACTATGCAGAAATCATGCGGGCTTTCAACGATACCCTCAACACCACGCTACATCGATTCATCCTGGCCGTCGAAGACGACAGCGACGGCGACTACGTCGATTACCACAAACTCATCCGCGACCACCAGGCCACCGCAGCGGTGGTCCTGGATCTGAAAGAACAAGACGACCGCGTAGCCGAACTGACCGAAGCGCAGATCCCGCTCGTCGTGCTCGGAGAATACATCCCGCGCAACGACATGCAATGTGCCGTTTGGACCGACAACGTCCAGGGGGCCTACCTGGCTACCCGGCACCTGATTGTTCGAGGACGCCGCCGCATCGTGTTGGTCGGGGGGCTACGCGGGCAGATGGTCTCGTCGAGCAGGCTTCGAGGCTACCGCATGGCCCTGGATGAGGCCGGCCTGCCCTTCGACGAATGCCTCGTGGTCAATCCTGCCGAGATGGACGAGCACGGCGGCTACAGCGCCATGTTCGAAATCTTCCACCGAGAATGCGCCTTCGACGCCGTCTTTTGCGCGAGTGATCTCCGCAGCATCGGCGTGATCAAGGCGCTTCGCGAAAAGGGGCTCTCGGTGCCCGACGACGTCTCCGTCGTCGGCTACGACGACCTGCCCATTGCCTCCTTCTTCGACCCTCCCTTGACGACGATCCGCCAACCAACCTACAAGGTGGGTGCCTATGCGATGAGAAACCTGGAAAAGATCATTCGCGGCGAAGCATTACAGCAGAAAAGCAAGACTTTCTTGCCAGAGTTGGTGATCCGCGCGTCGGCTTGACCTACCTGCAACCCATTCCCCTCACCATGAACTCCCGGAGCGATTGTCATGAAAAACACCTTACGGCTCACAGCCAGCCTCCTCCTCACTGTACTCTTGTTGCCTCTGTCTTCCCTCGCGCAGGACGGAAGACTCATCTGGAGCGACCGGCCTGAAGGAAACAACGATCTCAACCTTGTTTGGGAAAGCGGTCTCGCCGAGACAGAGCGGCCCGGGCAGCCTGCCTGGGCCAACATAACAAGCGCCGGTCCCAACGAACTTCCTGAGAACATCATCCACATCAAGAACGTGCTGGCCGACGTAGACCTCGACGCCGACGGCAACCGTGAGGTCGTCGTACCCGTCTTCTGGGATGACGCCGGCACCAACCGACGATCCGTCTTCATCTTCGAAAACACCGGCGACGACCAATACGACGCCGTCTGGTCGTTCGACTTCGATGGTGTGGCCGACCAGTTCGTCACCGTCGATCAGGGTGACTTAGATGGCGACGGCGCTTTAGAGCTACTCGTCATCCACATACGCGCTGCCGGAGACAACGACGAAGGCCCCGAACTCTACGTCTTCGAAAACCAGGGCGACAACGACTTCGGCGAGGCACCCGCCGTCACGTGGGACTTGAACAACTCCGCTCGCGATGTCGTCCGGCTCGTCAAAGCGGCGGATCTCGACGGTGATGGCAAGGAAGAGGTCGTGCTTCCGACGTTCATGACGCAGCCGGGTCTGATCATCGCCTCGGTGTCGGATTTCGCCGTTCCGGTCTGGACGATTGAATACACCGATGCCCGCTCGGCGGCGGTAGACATCGCCGCAGCGGCCATCGCCGATGCCGACAGCGACGGCAACCTGGAAGCATGGCTCACCGACGGCGCGACGGACGAGGTGCTGGTGGTCGAGGGAGCGGGCGCGGACACCTACGCGGCTTCGTCAGCGGTGGTCTCGATTGCGGGCAAGTCGGTGTCTGTGCACGGCATGGACGCGGGCGATGTCAACGAGGACGGCCAGCAGGAGGTCTACATCGCCAACCTTCAGGGCGCCGTCTGGGTGGCTCAGAGCAGTGATGTGGCCACGCTGGTGACCGAGGATATCGCCTTGATCGAGGACACCGAGGAGCAGTGGTTGGAGGCGTCGTTGGGCAGTCTGGACGGTCTTCGTCAGTCGTTTGTGATCGCGGCGTCGAATGCGAGCAAGGCGGAGGCGTATCAGTACACGGGTGGTGCCGGGGGGGATGTGACGAGTCCGGATTCGTGGACGCGCACGGAGATCGTTGAGGAAGATGACTTCACGGGCGTGATCTCCGGTGGGATGCGCGTCTACGGCCTCGACACGGCAGCGGACCTCGACGGCGATGGGAAGGCTGAGGTGATTTTCTCTCGCGGATCGACGCGCGGCGGCGCCAACGCGCCCGCGCTCTTCATCCTCGAAACGGAAAGCGATTTCACCCCGGTGGCGGTGGAAGAAGTCGAACTGCCGAACGGATTCAAGCTCCATCAGAACTATCCCAACCCGTTCAACCCGGAAACCAACATCGCCTTCACCCTGATCCGCGCGGGCACGGTGAATCTGTCCATCTACAACCTGCTCGGACAACGCGTCGCGACGCTGGTCCGTGGATATCAGGCGCCGCAGACCTACACAGTGCGCTGGAACGGCACCGACAACAGCGGCGCGCGGGTGCCCAGCGGCCTCTATCTCTACCGGCTAGAGGTCGATGGAATTGCCCGGCAAAAAACGATGCTTTTGATTAAATAGGTGTAGCGTGAAACGTGAAACGTGAGGGTGCTTGAAGGGAGGTTTTCAGCGGAGCACCCTCACGTTTTACAATTTACGTTTTACGTCCTGCTCACAAACACTCACGACGCAGGGCGTGCCATGAGAGGTCGGATCAAAAACGCCTTTTTTGTCCTCTTGGCCAGTCTTTTCCTGGCCCCGTCGCTGCGTGCCCAGGAGCAGTTCGTCCCGGCGGATATCGACGTTGTGGGCGACCGCACCTGGCGCAAGCAGGGGTTCATGAACGGCAACCTGCTGGCGACGGTCTATTTCAACACGGGCCAGGTGAGCAAAGACCGCGTCTTCCCGCAGTTGGAATGGCCCGTCGGCAGCGGGCATGTCTATATGGATACAGTGGTGCCCCTCGTAGCCGCCGAAGCCGTCGATGCCAGCGGCAACACCATCCATCCGCTCGAAACCAACTACGAGTTCTCGCTCGACATCGCGCCGGACGGGCTGACGGAATGGGGGTGGCAGCCGCTGCCCAACTACGCCAATCCAGGCCAGAACGCCCCCGCCATCAGCAACCGGACCAACACCTGGCCGGAAGTCTGGCCCGACCGCCCGGACTGGGCCGGCGAGTGGAACGGGTTCTTCGGACGCGGCATCTTCAACGCCGATCAAGAAACCTATTACGTCATCGACGACGACGCCGACGAAGAGTTTGAGTTTTTCCCTGATGCCACCGATCCCAACCGGCGCGGCCTCGGCATGCGGATGAGCGTGCGCGGCCTGCAATGGGCGCACGTCCTCGCCGAAGACGCCATCTTCTGGATCTTCGACGTCACCAACGTCGGCACCACCGATTACGACAAGGTGCTCTTCGGCATGTTCATCGACTCGAAGAACGGCGGACACGACTTCGACAACGGCTTCTACGACACCGACATCGACCTGACGTATATCTGGGACCAGACCGGTGTGGGCACCTGGGGCGGCCCGACCGGATGGATCGGCTACGGATACCTCGAAAGCCCCGGCATCAAAGACGACGGCATCGACAATGACGGCGATGGACTGACGGACGAAAGCCGCGACAGCGGTCCCGGCCAACTCATCACCGGCCCCGTCGGCATCTACGGGCCGCCGAAGGAGCACTGGTCCGGCGATGAAGACGGCGACTGGGTTGCTGAAATCGACGACGTAGGGCGCGACGGCGTCGGCCCGCTCCATCCCAATTACTCCGGCCCCGACGACGGCGAGGGCGACGGCATCCCCACCGACGGCGAGCCTAATTTCGACCGGACGGACCTCGACGAATCCGATCAGATCGGCCTGGAGGCTGTGAGTTTGCATTCCTGGGGCGAATTCCCTCTGCACGAAGACGACCGGATCTGGAACCTGCTCGCCAACAAGACCCGCGATCCGGTACAGCAATTCTCCAACATCGGCGTGCTGTATTCGTCCGGGCCGTTTCCGCTGAAAGCCGGGCGCATTGAGCGATTCTCCATCGCGCTGTTGATGGGCGAGGATTTCGACGATCTCGTCCGCAACAAAGAGACCGTCCAGGGTATTTTCGACGCCAACTATCAGTTTGCGCGCCCGCCGGACAAGCCCACTGTCAAAGCCACCGCCGGCGACGGCTTCGTGACGCTTTCGTGGGATAACAAGGCTGAATTTTCACGCGATCCCTTCCTCGGCCTCGATCCCGACGGGCTTGGTTTCAAGAAGGATTTTGAAGGCTATATCGTCTATCGAAGCACCGATCCTGGCTTGCTCGATTCGCGGGTGATTACCGACGCCTTCGGCAACAAAGCCTTCCGCAAGCCGTCGGCGCAGTTCGATCTGATCAACGGCATCAAAGGCACCGATCCGGTCGGCTTGCCCAACGGCGCGCATTTCTTCCTCGGCAACGACACCGGGCTGGCGCATTCGTGGACCGACACGACGGTGGTCAACGGGCAGACGTATTTCTACGCCGTCGTCTCCTACGATCAGGGCGATCCAAACCTGGGCGCGGGCGGGCTGGCGCCGTCCGAGACGACGAGCATCATCGAACGCGACATCATCGGCAACATCACCACCGACGTCAACACCGTCGTGGTGACGCCGGGTGTGCCGGCTGCCGGCTATATGCCCGCCGAGGCCCAGCAAGAGCCCGACCGCATCGCCGGTCCCGGCACCGGGCGCGTCCGCGTGGCCGTGGTGCATCCGTCCGATTTCGCCGCGAACCAGCGCTACCAGATCACCTTCCGCGACACGACGATCTTCACCGAAACGGGCTTTACCTATCGCACAGCGGACTACTCGGTCGTCAACCTGAGCGACGGCACCACGGAGGTCCACCGGAGCCCCTACCTCAGCCCGGCGGACGCTTTTCCGCTTTTCGACGGGCTAGGCGTGGTCGTGCTCAACGACGAGATTGCCTATCTCCCCAGAGAATCCGGCCTGCTGGCGGGCTCGTCCGATTACACCCTCGCCGTCGTGCCCGACGTGACGGACACCGGCCCGACGGCAGATCTCGGCGGGCTTTATCCGGCTGATTACGAGATCAAGTTTGAACCCGGCCCCGTCGCTACGTCGCGCGGCAGCGAGATCGGGCTGCCCGAAATCTCGACCAACTTCACCGTCTACAACCGCACGGAAGAGCAGTTCGTGGATTTCCTCTTTCTGGATGGTGATGATGACGGGCAGGTGCAGAGCGGCGACGCGGTCATCCCGCTGATTCCAGCGCCGCCCAACACGCGCGGCGTCGATTATCGCACGACGTGGCGCATCACCTTCCAGGCCCCGCCCGGCGGCGGCACGGCGCCCCGCTCCGGCGATGTCTTCGGCATCGAAGTCTCGAAGCCGTTCCGCGCGGGCGACATCTTCGAATTCGCCACCTTCGAGCCGGCCCGGATCGATGAGCAGGCCGCAGAATTCGAACTCGACCGGATTGCCGTCGTGCCGAATCCGTACGTCGTCACGACGCCGATTGAGCCGCGCAACCTGCTCAGTTCGGGCCGGGGCGAGCGGATCATCGAGTTCATCCACCTGCCACAACGCTGCACCATCAAGATCTTCACCATCCGCGGCCAACTCGTCCAGACCATCGAACACGACAGCCCCCTCGACGACGGCACCGAACGGTGGAATCTGGTCTCGAAAGACGGCATCGACGCGGCTTACGGCGTCTACATCTACCACGTAGACGCGCCGGGCATCGGCGAAAAAATCGGGCGATTTGCGCTGATCAAATGAGGTGTTATTTCGGACATAGCGGAAGGGGTCGGGAAAGGTCAAGCAAGGCCTTTGATCACCCTCACCCTGTCCCTCTCCCGTCGAGGGAGAGGGGACGGCTACGTTACCGATTTCGCCAATCGAAAAGCATCAGGTTTTCACGTTCAGGTTGTTTGTTGGCGCGCTTCTCACACATGACCTCGGCGATTGCACGTGGAATGCGCAGACTAAAGTCTGCGGCTACATCCTTTAAAAGGAGGAATGTAGCCGCAAGCTTTTACTGGCGTGAACCTTCGATTTGCTTGCATTTTCCCTCAACAGATCAAAAAAACTTAGCCTCACACCCCACTTATTACGGCAAACAAAGAGTCCCCTCTCCCTCGACGGGAGAGGGACAGGGTGAGGGTGAAAAGGGTGAAAAAGCTAAAAAGAGACCAGCCATCGCCAAACTCGTCCTAACCCTCCTGCTCCTCCTACTCCTCGCCGCAACCCCGGCGTGGGCGCAAGACGGCAACGAGGCGGTTAATTATCACAGCGGCAACAAGCTCCGCCTGTCTTTCTCCAATGACGGGCGCCTCGATATCAGAAATGACGAACTGACGGCGGAATGGCCTATCGGGACGGGGCGGGAATATCTGAACATGGCGATTCCGCTGGTGGCGGTGCGGCAGGGCGGCGTTCACATGACAGCCTCATTTTTGGCCGATGCGTCGTTTGCCGGCGGGCAGGTGGGCGTGGCGGCGATGAGCCATCGCGAGGACACCTGGCCGGCGACGTGGGTGGGCCGGTGGAACGGCTACTTCGGCGCGGGCACGCTGAATGCCGATCAGGAAAGCTTCATTGCGCTCGAAGATCCGGCGCTCGGACTTCGCCTGACCATCCGAGGCTGGCAATGGTCGAGCTTCCTGGCGCAGGATATGATCCTGTTTCATTACGAACTGGAAAACGTCGGATCTACCGCCTTCGACGAGACGACCGTGGGCTTCTTTGCCCGGCCTGCACCCGGCGGCGATGGGATGGACGGCGACCGCCTGGCTTTCGACCGGGACCGCGCGCTCGCCGTGTCGGTGGATACGGACGACGAAGGAAGAGGCCGGGGTGTGGCACAGGGCGTCGGGCGATGGTCGCCCGTCGGGCGGCTGGCCGTGGCGCTGCTCGAAACGCCCGGCAACGCCACCGACGGTATCGACAACGACGGCGACGGCCTCGTCGATGAAAGCCGCGCCGACGGAATCGACAACGACGGCGACTGGAACCCGAACACCGACGACCTGGGCGAAGACGGCCTCGTCGGCACCAACGACGCGGGCGAAAACGACGGCTCCCCCACCCCCGGCGAGCCCAACTTCGACGCCACCGACGTGGACGAGGCGGACCAGATCGGCCTGACGAGCTTGGCCGCCTTCGTGCCCCTCGATTTCGACCGCGACGACGACAACAAGGTACAGGCAGCGTTCGTCTCCGGTCGATTCGACAATATCCTGGGGCCGGGGGAATTTGTGATGGGCAGTGGTTCTTTTCCGCTGGTGCCGGGGCAAACGGAGCGGTTTTCGGTGGCGCTGTTTCTGAGCGCCAATGCCATCGACGAGGCGCGCAACGAGGCCGTCGTCCGGCAGATCTACGACGCCAATTATCGCTTCGCCGTGGCGCCGCCGCGCCCGCGCCTGCACGCGGTGGCGCAAGACGGCAGCGCGACGCTCTACTGGGACAACCGCGCCGAAGCCTCGCCGGGCTTCGAAGGCTACAAAATCTACCGCAGCACCGACCCCGGCTTCAACGACGTCTTCACCGTCACCGACGACAAAGGCGTCTTGATCTACAGCGAACCCGTCGCCACGTTCGACCTCGACAACGACGTCTCGAAGCTCTTCGGGCTTCATGCCAACGGCTTCCGCTATTTCCTCGGCAACAACACCGGGCTGGCCCATCAGTGGACCGACAGCGGTCTCGTCAACGGACGGACGTATTACTACGCCGTCGTGGCCTATAACCGGGGCGATGCCACGCTGGGCATTTTTCCATCGGAATCGACGAAAAGCATCGTCGCCGACCGGACCGGGGCGCTCATCACCGACGTCAACACGGCCATCGTGACGCCGACGGCGGAGAGCAGCGGCTATCAGGCGCCGGAATTTGCCATCGAGCACACGGGCGGCTTCTCCACCGGAACCGTCACCGCCGAGGTCGTCGACCGGACGCTGATCAAGAACGGGCAGTACGAACTCGCCTTTGCCGAAGACGACGACGGCGCCGTCACCTACTCGCTTTTCGACGTGACGGAAGGTCGCGTCTCCATTTTCGAGAATTCGTCCAACTTCTCCACGAATGATTTGCTCAACGACGCCGATCCGCTCTTCGACGGCCTGCGCGCTTTCGCGGTGGACGACGTCCTGGAATGGGATTCGCTGAGCACGACGTGGCGCGAAGGCAACGCCAACTGGTCGATCCGGATGATCCTCAACAGCAACCTCGGAGCGCCCGTGGCTGTGGCCGCCAATTACGAGGTGCGCTTTGCCGAAGCCGGCGTCGATACGGCCTTGTTTACCACGCCGATTCCGGTGCCCTTCGAGGTCTGGAACGTCACGGATAACAAGAAAGAGAACATCCTCGTGATCGATCAAAACCAGGACGGCGCGTGGTCGTCAGGCGAGCCGATCTACGTGGTGGCGGGCAACTCGATTGAGGATTTCAGGCCGGTCCACTGGATGATCACGCTGACCGAGCCGTCGGATCCTGCCGTGACGCCGGTGGCGCCGTCGAGCGGCGACGTGGCGTTCATCCCCACGTTTAAGCCGTTTGCCGCCGGCGACGTGTACAGGATCACGACGACGGCAGCCCGCGTCGAGACGGCGCTCGACGAGAACGTGCTCGACCGGATTGCCGCCGTGCCGAATCCGTACGTGATCAACGCCAGCGTGGAGCAGCAGAGCCTGTTCACCGGCGGGCGGTCTGAGCGGCGGCTTCAGTTCATCAACCTGCCGCAACGCTGCACCATCCGCATCTTCGACACGCGAGGCCGTCTCGTCGATGTCATCGAACACGACGAAGCCATCGAGAATGGGACGGCTTTCTGGGACCTGCACACCAAAGGCAGCACCGCCGACACCGTCGCCTACGGCATCTACATCTACCACGTAGACGCACCGGAAATCGGCGAAAAAATCGGCCGCTTCGCCGTGATTCGGTGAGTTTTTTTACGAACCAGGGCATCGTACGATGATGTATCGCGCCATCAGATCGACTCTCTCTCCCTGGACTCAGGCGGGATTGTTACGCTCTGGTCGTGCTGAAAGGCACCGACGGCTGACACACCCCGCCTCGCTGCGCTCGGCACCCCTCTCAAGAGGGAAATTTTCCACGGAGGCGATAAGCAAAAAACGTGGGCCAAAGGCAACAAACACAGTAAAGTCCCCTCTTGAGAGAGGTGCCCCGACGAAGGAGGGGCGGGGTGTGTTCTGCGACCTTCATCCGAGCAATTTTCCAGAAAAAGTAGCGGCCCCGCCCAAAAACGAAGAAGCTGCTCCGACTCCCCGACTCCCCGACTCTCCGGCTCTCCAACTCAACATCCTCACCCTGCTCATCCTCTTGATCCTTCTCGCCAGCAGCGCCAGCCCCGCCTGGGCGAGCGTCAGCGGCAAGATCGTCGGGAAGGTGCTCGATGCGGAGACGGGCGAGACGCTGCCGGGGGCCAACGTCATCGTCGTCGGCACCACGTCGGGGGCGGCGACGGATCTCGACGGCGAGTTTCTGATCCTCAACATCGCGCCGGGCAAGTATCAGATTCAGGTGTCGATGCTGGGCTATCAGACCCGGATTATCGATAACGTGATCGTGCAGACGAACCTGACGACGAAGGTGCCCGACGTGATGCTTTTCTCGGAAGCCATCACGATGGATGAAGAGGTCGTGGTCGTGGCGCAGCGGGAGATGATCACCAAAGACATGACGGCCACCCAATCTGTCGTCGGGGCCGATGAGATTGATATGTTGCCGGTCGAGGAATTTTCCGACGTGGTCCAGCTTCAGGCCGGCGTGACGGAGGGGCGCGACGGCGAGTTGCACATCCGGGGCGGGCGCTCCGAAGAGGTGGTTTACATGGTCGATGGAATGGCGCTGAGCGATGTCTATTCCGGTGAGATTGCGGTGGAGGTAGAGAATGCGTCGGTGCAGGAGCTTCAGGTTATCAGCGGCACCTTCAACGCCGAGTATGGGCGGGCGATGTCGGGCGTCGTCAGCATCGTCACGAAAGAGGGCGGCGACCGGCTCGAAGGCACGGCCACCGGCTACTTCGGCGATTACATCACCAGCGAAGAGGGCCTCTTTGCGCACATCGACGACGTCGATCCGATGGGCATCGTCAACGGCCAGTTTTCGCTGAGCGGGCCGGTGCCGTTTACCGGGAAAAAGCTGAAATTCTTCGTCACAGGCCGCTTTTTGGAAGATGACGGCTACCTCTTCGGCACGCGCCTTTTCAACCCCGCCGACTCGTCCGATTTCTCCGCCGACGACTCGACGCTCTGGCGCATCGACGCCACGGGCGACGGCGCGGTGATCCCGATGCAGTTCACGCGTAAGCAGACGCTCCACGGCAAGCTCTCCTACAGTTTCAAACCGACGATGAAGCTGGCCGCCAGCCTGATGGTCAACACCGTCGAGGCGAAAGACTGGTCGCAGGAAGGCCGGGAGTTTGCGCCGGAGAATCAGTCGCACAACTTCCACCGCTACCGGTTCAATCCGGATGGATCGTCGACGCAGTTTCAGGACGGCTATACGTTTTTGACCAACTGGAACCATCTGGTCAACAGCACCACGTTTTACAACGTCAGCTTTTCATCGATCTACAACAAGGCCGAGAGTTTCGTCTACGAAAATCCATTCGACCCGCGTTACCAGGATCCGGATTTGCTGTTGACGGTCTCGGACAATGCATTTTACGCGGGCGGCACCGATCCCTGGCACAGCAACCGTTCGACCCGAACGTACGTCGGCAAATTCGACATCACCAGCCAGATCACCAAAGTTCATCAGGTGAAAGCGGGCGCCGAGGTGCGGGTGCATGCGTTGAATTTCGAGGAATTTAAGATCATCCCGGCGCGCAACGAAAACGGCATCGAGATCGTGCCTTTCGAGCCGGCGTTGCCACCGCGCGAATCGCCGTTCAACAATCGATACACGCACCGTCCCCGCGAACTGGCTGCGTTCATTCAGGACAAAATCGAACTGGATCACCTGATCCTCAACATCGGGCTGCGCTACGACGCCTTCGACCCGAACGCGACGGTGCCGACGGATCTGCGCGACCCGGCGAATCTGGACAATCACACCGATGCCAGTTTGAAGAGTCTCATCAGCCCGCGCCTGGGCATCGCTTTTCCGCTTTCAGACCGGGGCGTGCTGCATTTTTCCTACGGCTTCTTCTTCCAGATGCCGCTGTTTCAGTTCCTCTACGCCAACTCCGAGTTCGAGGTCGAAATCGGGCGGCTGCGCACGTTGATGGGCAACGCCGATCTCGAGCCGCAAAAAACCATCATCTACGAAGTGGGCCTCCAGCAGCAACTGACGGACAATCTGGCGTTCGACATCACGGCTTATTACAAAGACATCCGCGATCTGCTGGGCACGCAGATTTATGAATTGCGGACGGGCCTGGATCGCTACGCCCGGTATGAGAATCGCGATTTCGGAACGGTGCGCGGCTTCGTCTTCGCGCTCAACCAGCGCCACTCCGACTGGCTCTCGGCCTCGATTGATTACACGTTTCAGGTGGCCGAGGGCAACGCCTCGGAGCCGAACGCGGCCTTCATCGACGCGCAGGCCAACCGCGAGCCGGAGAAAAAACTGGTGCCGCTCGATTGGGACCAACGCCACACGATCAACGCGGCCATCAACGTCTCGCCGGCGGCAGGGGCGCGCATCACGCTGCTGGGGCGCTACGGCAGCGGCCTGCCCTACACGCCGACGTTCCTGAACATCCGCCAGGCGTTCGAAAACACCGCGCGCTCGCCGGCCACGCTCACGTTCGACCTCAAGGCCGACTATTCGCTGCGGCTGGGCCGGATGAGCTACGCGTTCTTCCTGAAAGTCTTCAACATCTTCGACCGGCGCAACGAGTCGATTGTCTTCCGCGACACGGGACGCGCCGGCTTCACCATCCAATCGCAACTGACCGGGCGCGTCCGGGGGATCAACTCGATCGATGAGTTTTTCTCGCGTCCGGACTATTTCACGTCGCCGCGCCAGGTGCGCTTCGGCGTGACGATTGGGTTCTGAGTGTCAATCCTTTCTAAGGAGCGTGCATCATGAGAGACAGACTTGCTTTTTCGAAAGGGGTTCGTGAGAAAGAGGGAAAGGGGGAAAGGGATTTTTGCGAAAGGGAGAAAGGGAGAAAGGGAGAAAGGGGGATTAAAAACATATCTCCCTCTCACCCTCTCACCCTCTCACCCTTTCGCCCTCTCGCCCTCTCCCTCATCCTCCTCCTCGCGTTGCTGCCGAGCATGACGGCCCGCGCCCAATTCGGCGGGTTGACGAAGACGGGCATGAGCGCGGCTACGTTCCTGTCCATCGAAGTCGGGCCGCGCGCTAAGGCGATGGGCGGCGCCTTCACCGGACGCGCCGATGATGCCTCGGCGCTTTACTGGAATCCGTCCGGCCTGGCGCATCTGCAAAACAACACGCTCATCGCCTCGCATGCCGAATGGCTGGCCGACATCAACTTCGATTTCATCGGCATTGCGCTGCCCGTCGAGGGCTTCGGCACACTCGGCGCGAGCATCACCAGCCTGACGATGCCGGAGATGAGAGTGCGCACGGTGCTTCAGCCCGAAGGCACCGGCGAGCTCTTCAATGCCAGCGACCTTGCCATCGGGCTCTCCTATGCGCGCGCGCTCACGGGTCGCTTTGCCATCGGCGCCAACTTCAAATACATCCGCCAGAAAATCTATAACTCGACGGCCCAGACCATCGCCTTCGACTTCGGCGGCCTCTTCCGCAGCGAGTTTCGCGGCCTGAGCTTCGGCATGAGCATCAGCAACTTCGGCGGCGACATGAAACTCGATGGGACGGATACGCAGGTGGAGGTAGACATCTCGCCCAACGAATTCGGCAACAACGACCGCGTCTTCGCCAACCTGGAAACGGAAGACTTTCAACTGCCGCTGACGCTGCGCATGGGCATCGCCATGGATCTCATCCAGACAATGCCCAACCGCCTGACGGTGGCCGTCGACGGCGTGGTGCCCAACGATAACGCGCAATATCTGAACGTCGGGGCGGAGTATGCTTTTCGCGACCTGCTGGCCCTCCGCGCCGGCTACCGCACGCTCTTCCTCGAAGACAGCGAAGAAGGGCTGACGCTGGGCGTGGGGTTCCACTACGAACTCTTCGCCAACACCGCCCTCGGCGTGGATTATTCCTTCACCGACTTCGGCATCCTCGAAAACGTACACGAAGTCGCCTTGATTATCGCTTTTTAAGTGGTCCTCACCGCCTCGCGTTGTCTGGAGGTTGGTGTGGGTCATTGTGAGTCATTTACTCGCGTTGCTCGTGTCAATTGCTCGCTACGCTCGCGTCATTGGCTCCCTTCGGTCGCTGTCATTTATTGTCTTGGGTCAACCTTGACAATGAATGACGCGGAGCAAATGACGCGAAGCAATTGACAGCGAGCCGAAGGCGAGCGTAATGACCGGCGCCATCGTCTCTGCAAAGTACCAACATCAGCCACATCATAAATGCGTCCTCTCTACCTCCTGCTCCTCCTCACCTTCATCGCCTGCTCAAGCCAGGAGTCGGTGGACGATCAGGCCGTTGTGGCACGCGTCGGGGAGCGGGCGATCACGGTGCGGGATTTTCGCATCGGGTATGAACTGGCGCCGGCGAATGCGAAGCTGGCGACGCAAGATGTGGCGGCTCGCAAGCAAGCTTTTCTCGAATCGACTATCGAAACAAAGCTCCTGGCCGTAGCAGGATTGGAAGCCGGGCTCGATCAGCGGGACGATGTACAGCGGGTGCTTCGCTGGCACGAGCAGCAGGCCGTCATTCAGACGCTCTACCGCGAGGTCGTCCGAGACGAGATCGACGTCAGCGAAGATGAAGTGCGGGCGGCGTTCGTCTTGTTGAACCAGCGGCTGTTTCTGCGCCAGCTCTTGTTTCGGTCTGAAGCCGAGGCGCAGGCAGCTTTTCGACGGGTGCAGCAGGGCGTGGCTTTCGAAGACCTGGCCCTCGAACGTGCCCGCTCCGAAGGCGAATTGCAGCAGATCCTGAGCCCAAAGGAATTCCGCTGGGGCGATCTGGACGAACGCCTGGAAACCGCCGCCTACGGCCTCAATCACCGCGAAGTCTCCGCCCCCACCAAGAGCAACGTGGGCGTTCACTTGATTCAACTGGTCGATCGGAAGGAGAATCTTATCCACACCGAAACCGCCTTCGAGGCGCGTCGCAATTATATCGAAACGATCATCCGCCGCCGCAAAGAAGCCACGCACGCCCGGCAGTATCTGGCCAATCTGGCCGCCGATCAGCACCCGCGCATCCGAGGTCCGGTGCTCAAGGCGCTGGTTCAACGCGCGCAGGAGGCTGTGAGCCGGCGTGGAGAAGAATCGCCGCTGCCGCCCTTCCAGCACATCCACGCGGTGCGCCCTCGCCTCTCCGATCTGATGGATCAGGAACTCGTCGTCTTTACCGGCGGCGCCTGGACCGTGCGCGCCTTCTTCGACCGGATCGAGGCGATGCCGCCCGCCAGCCGCCCGGCGCTGACAAACCCTGGTCCCTTGACGATGCGCATCGCCGAGATGGTGCGGGATGACTATCTGATGCAAGAAGGCTACCGACGCCAGCTTGAGCAAGACGCAGCGGTTCAGGAAGAGGTAGCGCGCATCCGCGAAGAAGCCGTATCAACCCTGATGCGCCGCGCGCTGCTCGACACGGTGCAGGTCTCGGAGGCAGACGCGCGGGCTTTCTACGAAGCCAACCGGATGCGCTATCAGATTCCCTCAACAGTAAACATTCGAGAGGTGATGGTGCGAGACCGGCAACGTGCCGATTCGCTCTATCAGGCGATCCAAAACGGCGCGGATCTGGCGACGCTGGCCCGCGCGCATTCCGTCCGACGCTGGGCCGCCGAACGCGATGGCGAACTGGGCTATTTTGCCGCCGGCGCCTTCGGCACGATAGGCGAGCAGGCTTTCACGATGGCGGTGGGCGAACTCGCCGGCCCCGTCCCGGTGAAGCTCGACACCGTGACCGTCGGCTATTCGGTCTTTCGCCTGCGAGACCGGCAGCCCGCGACGGTGCCCGCGCTGGAAGAAATTCACGACACCGTTCTGGCCGATGCCCAAAAAGCCCGGCAACGCGAGGTGCTCAAGGGATTTTTAGAGGAGGTAAAAACCCGCCACCCCGTCTCCATCAACGAAGAATTATTAGCCGCCATCGAAACCCTCGACGCAACGGCGCGAGGCCGCCCGATGGATGTCATTATGACGAGACGGCGCTGAGTTTGGCCTGATAAGATTGCGGTGTTATGATGTTTTAGTGCTTGAGTTCGATCAACTAAAACACCAAAACACTCAAACACTAAAACACCCGGCTCCACTCACGCGGCCAGCGTTCGACGACGACTTTGGTCTGGGTGTAGAACTCGATGGCATGGCGACCCTGGGCGTGGAGTGTTCCGAAAAAGCTCGCTTTCCACCCGCTGAACGGGAAAAAAGCCATCGGCGCGGCCACGCCGAGGTTGATGCCTACGTTGCCCGCCTCCACCTCGTACCGAAATTGCCGCGCCGCCGCGCCGCTGCTCGTGAACAGGCACGCCATGTTGCCGTAGGCCTTCCGGTTGATCAGGGCAATGGCGTCGTCGAGACTTTCGACGTGCATCAGCCCGAAGACGGGGCCGAAGATTTCGGTGTTGGCGATCTCGCCGTCGAGCGGCAGGCCGTCGAGGATCGTCGGGAAGACCCAGTAGCCGTTTTCGAAGCCGTCCACCTGCCCGCCGCGTCCATCGACGAGCACGCGGGCGCCCTCTTGCTCGGCTACCCCGACGAGGCGCTCGATGCGCGTTTTGCTCTCAGCGGTGATGACGGGACCCATCTCCACGCCGTCGGCTAATCCATAGCCCACCCTGCGCGTGGCCGCCGCCTCGGCAATAGCCTCGGTGAACGGCTCGCGCGCCGCGCCGACGGTCACGGCCAGCGAGTTGGCGAGGCACCGCTGCCCAGCACAGCCGAAGGCCGAATCGGCGACGATGCGCGTGGTCATGTCGAGGTCGGCGTCGGGCAGGACGACGACGGTGTTTTTGGCGCCGCCCTGGCACTGCGCGCGCTTGCCCGTGGCCGCCGCGCGCTCGTAGACATACCGCGCCACCGGCGTCGATCCTACAAAACTGACGGCGCGGACCACCGGATGATCGAGCAGAGCATCGACGGTCTCTTTGCCGCCGTGGATGAGTTGCACCACCCCGGCGGGCAGCCCCGTCTCTTCCAGCAGTTCAAAGAGCCGGTGGCTGGTCGTGGGCACTTTTTCGCTGGGTTTGAGGATGAAACAGTTGCCCGTAGCGATGGCGTAGGGCAGAAACCACAGCGGGATCATCCCCGGAAAATTGAACGGGGTGATGGCCGCGACGACACCGAGCGGCTGGCGGATCATATGCTCGTCGATGCCGCTGGCGATGTCTTCGTTGTTGTAGCCCTGCATGAGGCTGGGGATGCCGCAGGCCGTCTCCACATTTTCGATGCCGCGCCGGAACTCACCCTTGCTTTCGTTGAACGTCTTGCCGCACTCCTCGGTGATCGTGCGGGCAAGATCGTCCAGATTCTCTTCGAGCAGATTTTTGAAGGCAAAGAGATACTGAATGCGGTCGGTGGCCGGGATGCGACGCCATCCCTGAAAAGCCTCAGCAGCAACCTGAACAGCGGCATCGACCTCTTGCGCAGGGGTCAGCGGCACCGTGGTGAGCACATCGGCAGTGGCCGGATTCATAACAGGCAAATAGGTGCCGGCCTGGGAGCGTGTCCACTGGCCGTTGACGTAGTTTAATAAGGCGTGCTCCATGATTAACCGAGATCGATTGTTCGCAGGGAAACCCGTTCAGGACGTTCGGCCTTGAAGATACCGATGCCATATCATTGGATTTGAGAAAAAATGTTGCTTTTCGAGGCTGTGATACGGAATCTGGATATTGAGTCGTCCCCTGTACATCCCGCTCGCCGAGCGGGATCTGCAACGTCTCGGTCCCGTTCGGCACACGAGCGAAGCGACTGACGAAGTAAACGGGACGTACTGCGGCCTCTTAACACAATATCGATGAACAAACACCTGACCGGCTTGATTGCCGCGCCGCATACGCCGATGCACTCCGACGGCAGCCTCCATCTCGATATGATCGAAAAACAGGCGGCGTTGCTGGCCGCGCAAGGTGTGACCGGGACGTTCATCTGCGGCACCACCGGCGAAGGCCCCTCGCTGACGCTCCAGGAACGGAAACACGTCGCCGAGCGCTGGGCCGCCGTCCGCAACGATCTGGCGTTGATCGTACACGTCGGCCACAACAGCCTCGCCGAGGCGCGCGTGCTGGCCGCGCACGCCCAAAAACAGGGCGCCGGCGCCATCGCGGCCTTCGCCCCGTCCTTCTTCAAACCAGCCGGTGTTGAAGACCTCGTCGCGTATTGCGCCGCCGTCGCCGCCGCCGCTCCGGATATACCGTTTTATTACTATCACATCCCCGCAATGACGGGCGTCCGCCTGTCGATGGTCGAGTTTCTGCGACAAGGCGGCGAGGCGATCCCTACCCTCCGGGGCCTCAAATATTCCGAGGCCAATCTGGCGGAATTTCGGCAATGCGCCCACCTCGACGACGGCGCTTTCAACCTGCTCTTCGGCGTAGACGAGCGGCTGCTCGGGGCGCTGGAAGCCGGCGCGAGCGGCGCAGTAGGCAGCACGTACAACTATGCCGCGACCAACTACCTCCGCATGATCGAGGCGTACCGGGCCGGGGATAGGACGGCTGCTCAAGCCTATGCCCAAAACGCTATAGATCTCGTCGAATCCTGGCGAGATATGGAAAGCCTCGCCGCCGGCAAAGCCCTCATGAGCCTGCGCGGCGTCGATTGCGGGCCGGTTCGCCCGCCGCTACACAATCTCACCGATGAACAGCGAGCGCGCCTCTTCGCCCGTGCCCGCGCGCTGCCTGTTTTCGAACCTCAATGACATTAAGCGTAAGCCTACTCGTTCCCACGCTCCTGCGTGGGAATGCCGTCCGAGACGCTCCTGCGTCTCCCAGCCTTTCTCAACGTCTTGCATCGATTCTCGGACGTGGGAGCGTCCGGTTCTGCATTCCCACGGAGACCGTGGGAACGAGCCTTTCATCAAGGTAAACTTCATGCCATTTCTGCTTACAAAGCCGCTCTGATTTGATCGACCCGTTGCATGGTCTGGTCGTACCCTTCGTCGATGGCTTGTTGCGCCTTGTCGAAATCGAACAAACCCAGGTGTCCTAACGCCGGCTGGATGAGGAAATCGGGCTTACAGATCTGCAAATTGGCCTGGGTGATGCGGTTTTCCATGATGTTGATGGATGTCGCGATGACGTCGAAAATATTGGGACCGCTCCTGCCGTCGGGTATCCATTGGTTGACTTTTTCGCGGACGGAGGACTCCAGAAGCCGGTAGCGTTCCTCCAGGGCGTTCAGGATCCCGGTGCCCGGCGGTGCCTCCTCGGCGGGCGGCGCCTCCGACGCTGCGAGCATCTTCCTGGCCGCCCAATGCCGCTTCATCGCATCGTGGTTGAGATCGACGGCGATGACGAGGTCGGCGCCCATGGCGCGGACGGCGCTCACCGGCACCGGGTTGACCATGCCGCCATCGACAAAGTAGCGCCCTTCGCTTTCGAACGGCGTGAAGATGCCCGGCAGCGAGATGCTCGCCCGCACCGCATCGACCACGTTGCCGCTTTCGATTCTGACTTCCTGGCCGGTGGCCAGATCGCTGGCAATCGCACAAAACGGAATGCGCCCTTCTTCAATGCGCGTGGTGATGACGTGCTGCGCGACAAGCTCGTAGACTTTCTCCCCATCCAGCAGGCCGGTTCGGGGGAAAACCACGTCGAAGTACGAGACGATCTTTTTCCAATCCAGCCCCAGCATGAAAGCTTCGAGCGCGTCGAGGGCGCCTGTGGCATAGATGGCTCCCACCAGCGCGCCCATACTCGTTCCGGCCACACAATCGACCTCGATCCGGGCATCTTCGAGCGCTTTGATCACCCCAATGTGAGCGCATCCCCGCGCCGAACCGCTGCCCAGGGCAAGACCTATCTTTTTGCGTTCTCTCACGTCGCGGAGGTTTTGAATGGCGAGTGACGAATGACGAATTTCGGGTAGAGAACCCCTTTCTTCGATACTCGACATTCGAAGTTCGACATTCCTGATTCTCTCCCTCTCGATCAGCGTACAGCCGCAAAGGCGTGTTCGGCGGCGCGGAGGGTCCGAGCCAGGACTTCGTCGTCGTGCGCTGCCGAGAGGAAACACGCTTCGTATTGGGAAGGCGGCAGGTAAACGCCGTGTGCCAGCAGGGCGCGGAAGAACCGGGCAAAACGGTCGGTGTCTGACTGGGCCACGGTTTGCCAATCGTAGACGGGCCGGTCGGAGAAAAACGTGCAGAACATCGTGCCCACGCGTGTTTGCTGCACCGGCACCCCGGCGTCTCTCGCCGCTTCGCCGATCCCCTCAGCCAGCGTAGCGGTGGCAGCCTCCAGCCGATCCCAGAGACCCGGTTGCTTCAAGGCCG
Organism: Rhodothermales bacterium; assembly: GCA_028278205.1. Lineage (GTDB taxonomy): Bacteria > Bacteroidota > Rhodothermia > Rhodothermales > Bin80 > JANQES01. Next base: position 45,166 of record JANQES010000132.1, on the reverse strand, counting down.
TGAGTGTGGCGATGCCGGCGGCCATCGCCAGTGGGTTGCCGGAGAGCGTTCCGGCCTGATACACCGGACCGGCAGGCGCCACGAAATCCATGATGTCGCGCCGTCCGCCGTAAGCGCCCACCGGCAGGCCGCCGCCGATCACTTTGCCCAGCATCGTCAGATCGGGCGTGACGCCGTAGCGGGCCTGCGCCCCGCCGGGATGCACCCGAAAGCCGGTCATCACTTCGTCAAAAAGGAGGAGGGCGCCGTTGCTCTGGGTTAAGGCGCGCAGCCCTTCGAGGTAGCCCTCGCGCGGCGGCACAACGCCCATGTTGCCGGCCACTGGCTCTATGATGACGGCAGCGATATCGTTCGGAAATGTCTCGAAGAGTTGTTCGACGGCTTCGAGGTCGTTGAAGGACGCCACCAGGGTATCGGCGGCGGCAGCGGCAGGCACGCCGGGAGAATCCGGCAGGCCGAGCGTCGCCACGCCGGAGCCTGCCTGCACCAACAGAAAATCGGCGTGGCCGTGATAGTTGCCTTTGAATTTGATGATTTTATCGCGGCCCGTAAATGCGCGCGCCAGCCGCAGCGCGCTCATCGTCGCTTCGGTGCCGGAGTTGACGAAGCGAATCATCTCGATGCCCGGCATGAAATCCATCACCAGCCGCGCCAGGTCCAGTTCGAGCGGGCTGGGCGCCCCGAAGCTCGTCCCCTTCCCGGCGGTCTCGGCCAGCGCCTCGACGACCACTGCCGGGGCGTGTCCGAGGATGAGCGGCCCGAAAGAAAGCACATAATCCACGTAGCGATTGCCGTCTACGTCTACGAGGTAGGCGCCTTCGCCGCGCTCGATAAAAAGCGGCTGCCCGCCCACGGCTTTGAACGCCCGCGCCGGCGAATCGACACCGCCCGGTAGGAGGTCTACGGCCTGCTCATGAAGACGGATGGAGGTTTCGATGGTCGAGGTGGTTGTGTCTGGCATTGGGTGCGGATTTTGGATTTTAGATTTTGGATTGGCCTGAGATTAACCGTCGTCTCAGTAAAAAAGCCGCAGCGGATCGAACGTCGTGACTTTTTCGATTGCTGGATTGTGTTGAGGTGAACAAAACAATCCAAAATCTAAAATCCAAAATCCAAAATCCGGTCAAACACTTGCCCGGCTGCGCGTTCGCCGTCGTGGATGCAATCGGGGATACCGACGCCCCGGTAGGCGGCTCCGGCGAGGAAGAGGCCGGGATGTTCGGCCTGTCGCTGCTCAATACGCGCCACCCGGTCGAGATGTCCCAGCACGTAGTGCGGCATCGCCCGGCGCCAGCGGCAGAGGCGGTAGAACAGCGGGGCGGCGGTGATGCCGAGCATCGTCTTTACTTCATCACGAGCCAGAGCTACGACGGCTTCGTCGTCTTGCTGAAAGACGTCGTCCGCCTCAGATCGTCCCAGAAAGACGCGCAGCAGCACCCGGTCTTCCGGAGCGCGGCCCGGAATCTTGGTCGAACTCCAGGTGCAGGCCAACACGGGTTTGCCCTCGGCGCGCGGGATGATGTACCCGTAGGCATCCAACGGACGCGGCACGTCGGCGGCGCGAAAGGCCATCGAGAGCGTGATGGTCGAGCCGTGTGGGATGGCGTCGAGTTCTTCGGCGAGGCGCCCGTCCAGCGGCGCGAGCAACCGGGCGGCTGCGCGCGCAGGCGTGGTCACCAGGACAGCGTCGGTAGTTAGCGGCGGCATCTCGCCGGTATGAACGACAAACGCCGCCCCCTGCCTGACGATCTTGCGCACCGGCTGATGGCGTTGGACGTCGACGTCGGTGAGCCGGGCGGCGAGGCCGGTGATCAATTCATCCATGCCGCCCCGGAGCGTCACAAACGCGCTGGACGGTGCGGCGTCCGGTTTTGCATCGGCTTGCTTTTTCAACAATCCGCGCAGGAGGCTGCCGTGATCGCGTTCGGCTGCACGCAATTGTGGCAGCGTGGCCTCCAGGCTCAGCGCGTGCCCATCGCCGCCATAGATGCCGCCCAGCAGCGGCTCGACGAGATTCGCATACGCCTCGCCGCCCAACCGCCGCGTGATGAACCCGGCCACCGACTCGTCGGCTTCGTCCCGGCGCGGTGGACGCACCCAATCGAGACCGAGACGCAGCTTACCCCAGGGTGAGAGCAACGGGCTCTTGAGCATCGGGCCGAGGCGCGTAGGCACGAGGCCGCTCAAGCCTTCAGGGAGCCGGTGAAGAACGCCCGCTTTCTGAATGTAGCTGCCCCGGATCGCGGTGTTGGTCGCTTGAATCCGCTCGTCCAGCCCGATCTCACGGCAGAGCCCGATGCCACGCGGCTTACGCGCCAGAAAAATATCCGGCCCCAGTTCCAAGACGAACCCGTCCCGTCGCTCCGTCCGGATCTTGCCGCCCAGCCGCCCGGCCTGTTCGAGCAGGGTGATGGCAAGCGGATGCCTCTGTGCCCGCGCCTCCTCCTGCAACCGATACGCCGCCGCCAACCCCGTAATGCCGCCGCCTATGATGACAACGCGGGGCGCTTCGGGCAGCGGTTTGGATTGGGGTGCGGGCATGGGTGCTGAGAAAATACGGTTCGTGAAACGTGAGGGTGCTTTGCTAAGACCTTTCTACCATTTCCCTCACGTCTCACGTTCAAGCGCCACCGGCTGCGGGACCCAACCGGCCTCTTCGGCTTTTTGCTGGATCAGATCGGCCAGTTGGCCGATGAAGAGCGGGTCGTCGTTGAGGGCGGGTGGGCGTTCCAGGCGGATGCCGTGCGCCTGCGCCACCGCTTGCGCCTCGATGTCGATGTCGAACAAAATCTCGACGTGGTCGCAGACGAAGCCCACGGGGATGCTGATGACGTTGCGGATGCCCTGCGCGGCGAGGTCGGGCAGGTAGTCTTCAAGCTGCGGGCCGAGCCACGGCTCCGGGCTGCGCCCCGCCGACTGATAACTCCACGACCACGCGTCATCGGGCAGGCCGGCTTTTTCGGCGACGAGCCGGGCCGTCTCGCGAAGCTGGCTATCGTAGGGATCACCTTGTTTGAGGATGCGCACGGGCAGGCTGTGTGCGCTGAAAACCACGTGCACCTCAGACCGCGCCTCCACCGGCCATCGTCCGAGGCCCTCTGCTACGCGGTTCGCCAGCGCCTCAATCAGGCCAGGCGCATCGTGGTAGCTGCCGATGTTTTCGAAAGCGATATCACCCCGATACATCGCCAGACCCGCCGCGATTTTTTTCTGGTATTTGGCGATGCTCAGCTTGCTGAAATGCGGCGCCATCACGATGCTCACGGCCCGCTCGATGCCGTCGTCGATCATCGTCCCCACCGTCTCCTCGATCCACGGCGCCCAGTGCCGCATGCCCAGATAGTCCTTGAAAAGCGCCGGTTGGCCGGGCGGATTCAATCGATCCATCACCCCGGCCACCTGCTGCCGGGTCAGGTCCAGCAGCGGCGAGCGCCCGCCAATCTGCCGGTAGTTGTTGGTGATCTCTTCGAGCACAGCCGGCGTGGTAGGCCGCCCGGTGCGAATGTCCGACAGATAGCCGGGGATCTCCTCCAGCGAATTCGGCCCACCGTAGGCCATAAAAAGAACGCCGATGGGGGATGGCATAGGGTTGTCTTTTAATCGAGTGAAAAGTGTATTGCGTAGTTCGTATTTCGTACTGCGTAGGGGCGCCATGCAATACGAAATACGCAATACGAAGTACGCATCAAACCTCCTCCACCGCCCCGACCGCCGTCTGCTCATGGACGTAATCGACGAGGCGGCGGACGGCATCGACGGGGGTTTCGGGGAGGATGCCGTGACCGAGGTTGAAGATGTGGCCGGGCCGCCCGGCGGCGCGTTGGAGCACGTCGGCTACGTGATGCCGCAGTTCGCGCCACGGCGCAAAGAGCGTCACCGGATCGAGGTTGCCCATGATGGCGCGGCCCGGGCCGATCCTGGACCACGCCGCATCGAGCGGCAACCGCCAATCGACCCCGACGACATCGCCCCCGGCTTCGGCCACCGCATCGAGGTAAGCAGCGGTGCCGGTGCTGAAGTTGATCACGGGCAGGCCGATCTTTTCGAGCCGCTGATAGAGCACGCGGTTATAGGGCTGCACGTAGCGGATATAGTCGAGCCGTCCGAGGGCGCCGGCCCACGAATCGAACACCTGGAGGACATCGACCCCGGCGCGGGCTTGCTCGGCCAGCAGGTCCGCTACGACCGTGACGAGTTTGTTCATCAGGCGCTTCCAGGCCGCCGGCTCGGTATACATCATCGTCTTCGTCTGGGCGTACGTCTTCGAGCCGCCGCCTTCGATGGCGTAGCTGGCGAGCGTGAACGGCGCCCCGGCAAAACCGATCAGCGGCACGCCGCGCGCCTCCAACTCCGGCTTCACCAGCCGGATCGCATCGAGCGTCCCGCCCATCGACTCGGCAGCCGGCGGCGTCGCCAGCACGTCGATGGCATAGGTAGACCGGATCGGGTTGTTAAGACGCGGGCCGTGGCCTTTGACGAATTCCAGATCGAGCCCCATGCCGGTAAGCGGCGGGAGGATGTCGGAAAAGATGATCGCCGCGTCGAGGTCGAACGCGTTGATAGGTTGCAGGGTGATTTCAGCAGCCAGCTCCGGCGTGCGGATGACCTCCAACATGCTGTGCTTCGCGCGCAGCGCGCGATATTCGGCCATATACCGCCCGGCCTGCCGCATGAGCCAGATGGGGGTGCGATCGGCGGCTTCTCCCCGGCAGGCCTGAAGGAACCGGGGCGGGCGTTGGGTGGATGCGGGCATTCTTTATCTGTTTTGCGTCCTGCGTATTGCGTAAGGAAATCGGGAATATGCAAGATGAAGTATGCAGTAATTCAAATCTTGGATTGCCAGACCGCCTTGCCGACGAAGAACGGGCCGATCTGACCGAGATATTGCGACGTTTGCTTCGTCTTGCGCATCCGTTGCACGATGGCCGAGAGCGGATACAAATCCTTACCCAGCAGCCCCACGATGAAGTCGTTATCGTTGGGATCGAACCCGTGGCAGGCCAGGCGGATGTCGTGCGCATGATCAGCGCGTCCATAGGCGCGACCGATGCCGCCGTGTTCCATCAAGATGGTGCGCTGTTCGTCGGCGCTGAGTTGTTCGAAGGCCCCGGTGCGGCGCAGCGGATACCAGATCACCCACGGCCACTCCGGGTTGCACGCGTAGCGGCGCGGGCGTTTCAGCAGCACCTCTTCCAGGTCGTTCTCATAGCCGATGGAGTAGGTCCGTCCGAAGAGCGTGTAGACGGGCTGCGGCGTCAGCGAGGCGAACGGCTCGGCTTGCAGCATCGCGCGCGCGGTCGTCAAAAAATGATCAGGATCCGGGCTGAGCGTCAGCAGCGCAATGCCGAAGGGATCGTTCAGATTCTCATAGAGCGCACCCTCGATCTGCCTGGCTTCGAGCACATCGATCAACGGCTGCACGTCGCGGCAACCTCCAAAAGCCAACAGTTGCATAAACAGCCGCTGATCGAGCGAGATGGTCTGGCCGTCTTTAGCGCGGCCTTTCTCGCTGAGATCAACCCCGCCGGGTTTATTGATGGTGATGTCTAGCGCCATGGTTGGTCTTTGTTTTAAGCTATCATTGATACTTCCGAGGTCGTCACTTCGTATTGGGTCATGAGTCATGAGTCATGGGTCATGGGAAAAGACACTCATGACTCGTGACCCATGACTCATGACCAACGCCACGGGCTCAACGAAGTGAAACCTCTCGAAATACTCCATACTGCCTACCCCTTCAACCACCTCGCGGCTTCCAGGGCATGATAGGTAATCAGGAGATCCGCCCCGGCGCGTTTGATGCTCAGGAGCGTCTCCAACGTCACGCGCCGTTCGTCGAGCCAGCCCTGCGCGGCGGCGGCTTTGATCATGGCATACTCGCCGCTGACGTTATAGGCTGCTAGTGGAAGCTGCGGGAACGCATCGCGGATGCAGCGGATGATGTCGAGGTAGGCGAGCGCGGGTTTAACCATCAGGAAATCGGCGCCTTCCTCTACGTCGAGCGCGGCCTCGCGGAGCGCTTCGCGGGCATTGGCGGGATCCATCTGGTGGGTCTTGCGATCGCCGAAGCGAGGCGCGCCGTCGGCAGCGTCGCGGAACGGGCCGTAGAAGCTCGATGCATATTTGACGCTGTAGGCCATAATGGGCACGTGCGTATGGCCACCGGCGTCGAGCGCGTGGCGGATGGCGGCCACCATGCCGTCGATCATCCCACTCGGCGCCACGACATCGGCGCCGGCTTCGGCGTGCGAACAGGCTACTTTCGCCAGGATGGACAGCGTCTCGTCGTTCAACACATAGCCGTCGGGCAATCCGCCCTGGGCCTCGCCGGGCCGGTCGTGGAGCACGCCGCAATGGCCGTGGTCGGTGTATTCGCACAGACAAACGTCGGTGATGACCATCAGTTCGGGCAGGGCGGCTTTGAGCGCCCGCGCGGCCTGCTGCACGATGCCGTCGGTCGCAAAATTTTCGAGGCCGATGGGGTCTTTCACAGCCGGGATGCCGAAGAGCAGCACCGCCGGAATGCCCAGCGCAGCCGCCGTCTCGGCCTCGCGCACCGCTTCATCGACCGAAAGCCGCGCAATGCCCGGCATCGACAGAATCGGCGCGCGCACCTGGCGACCGGGCGTCACAAAAAGCGGATAAATAAAATCATCCGCCGCGAGGCGCGTCTCGCGAACCATCCGGCGCAACGCCTCCGTGTGCCGAAGCCGGCGCGGCCTCACCACACCCGGAACCGGCGCCTCAGCGGGCACTCCGGACGAAGCAGCGATGTCTGGTTCAGCGACAGGATTCATCGGGCAGGGTGGCTTTTGGTGAATGGTGCAGGCTTCCTTAAAAGTCGAGCAGTGCGCAGGGTTTCGATTTTGGATTTTGGATCTGAAATCCAAAATCAGAAGAGTTTTTCCAACGCCCGCAGAAGACCGTCCGTGGTGTATTCGTCGGCTACGGCGGCGACCTCGTAGCCGAGGCTGCGCGCGGTCTCGGCGGTGATGGGGCCGATGCACGCGACCAGCGCGTCCCGCACGCCATGCGGCGCCCGGTCTTTTACCAGCGCTGCAAAATGACGCACGGTAGACGAACTCGTGAACGTCAGCGCATCGACCCCGGCGTGGAGCGCGGCGAAGGCATCGGGCGGCGGCGCTTCCCGCGCGGTGCGGTAGGTTGGTATTTCATCGACCCGCGCGCCTCGACGGGCGAGCATCGCAGCCAGGGTCTTGCGCGCTTCCTCGGCACGCGGCAGCAGGACGGCCTGCCCCGCCACATCGCCCATCCCCTCCGCGATGCGTTCGGCGATGAACTCGGCAGGCACAAAATCAGGAACGACGCCGCGATCTCGAAGCGCCTGCGCCGTCGCCGGGCCGATGGCCGCCACCCGCAGCGACGCCGGCAACCCGACCTGAGCCACGGAAGCCAGCCGATCCCAGCAATAAGCCACCCCGTTTACGCTCGTAAAGACGATCCAGGCATAGTCGTTCAGCCGCCTGAGCGCATCGTCGAGCCGCCTCGTATCGGGCATCGCGGTGATGCGGATGGTCGGGAAGAGGATCGGGATGGCGCCGGCATCGGCCAGTTTTTGGCAGAACCCGGCAGCCTGCGCCTGAGGCCGCGTCACGACGATGCGTTTTTTCAGAAGGGGTTTATCCATACGCTAATACCTCCCCGGCGCCTTGCTGCAACGCCTGCTGCGCCAGCGCTTCACCCAGCGCGTGCGCCTCTTCGCCCCGGCCCTGCACGCGAATCATCGTCTGGCCGTCGAGCGAAGCAATCAAAGCGTCCATCTCGATGAAGCCGTCGCCATCGCGCCGCGCATAGGCGGCCACGGGCGTGGCGCAGCCGCCGCCGAGAGCATGAAGAAACGCCCGTTCCGCCGTCGTGGCTGCCCGGTCTGCTTCGTCATCGAGGGCAGCCAGCAGCAACAGCGTCCGGGTATCGCCCGCGCGGCATTGCACGGCCAGGGCGCCCTGCCCCGGCGCCGGCAGCATCACCGCGAAGGGCAGGCGAGCCGTGATCGAATCCGTCAGGCCGAGGCGGTCGAGACCGGCGGCGGCCATTACGGCAGCATCGTAGTCGCCGCGCTGCACTTTTCGGACACGGGTATCGACGTTGCCGCGTATCGACACGATGTTGAGATCGGGGCGGTGATGCAGCAGTTGTGCTTGCCGGCGCCGGCTGCTGGTGCCTACCCTGGCGCCCGCCGGGAGCGTCTCCAGCGTCCACTGTTCACGGGCTACCAGCGCGTCCTGCGCCGTGACGCGGCCCAGGATGGCGCCCAATGTCAGCCCTTCGGCGGCATCCGTGGGCAGGTCTTTAAGCGAATGCACCGCGATGTCGATGCGCTCCTGGCGGAGGGCGTGTTCGAGTTCGGCGGTGAAAAGTCCCTTGCCGCCAATCTCCGGCAGCGGCACGTCGAGCGTTTTATCCCCCCGCGTTTCAAACCGTTGCACCTCGCGCGTCAGGCCCGGCCACGCGCTCTCCAGCGCTTGAAGCACATGCTCCGTCTGCCACAACGCAAGACGCGACCCCCGCGTGCCAGCATGAATTTTGACCATCGCATTCGGTAAGGTTTGAACCAGGCTGACACGTCTCGCCTGTATCGGCATCAGCGTGTCAAAATTCATAAGGGATATGGGCGAAGCCCAATTTTATGAATTTTGACAGGGAAATCCGCTGGAAAGCCTCGACCTTCAGGATACGCCGATGCCGCCATACCGGCCGCAACCGTCAAAATTCATAACGCGAACAGCGAGCGTACCAGGATGGTGTATTGCTCGGCCTCGCCGTTGGCTGCGCCCTGACGCAAGCGCGTGGTCGGATCGTGCAAGAGTTTGTTTACCAGCGCGTGCGAGAAAAACTGGAGTTGTTCAATCGCCTCGTCGTCGAGCGAATCCATCGTGCGCAACGCGCGCTCCAGTTCTTGCTGGCGGATGGCTTCGGCCTTGCGCCGCAGCCCGGTGATGACCGGCTGCACCGTGGTTTCGCGCAGCCAGGTAGCAAACCGATCCAGTTCTTCGGCAATGATCGTTTCGACCTGCGGGATCTCTTTCTTGCGTTCGTCGAGCGAGGCCTCTACCTGGACGCGGAGTTGGTCGATATCGTAGAGAAGCACCTCTTCCAGGTTCGCCACGGCAGGATCCACGTCGCGCGGCACGGCGAGGTCGATGAGCAGCAGGGGGCGCCCTGCCCGCTCGCGCATCGCCGCCGCCGCCTCAGTTCCGATCAAAACGTGATCGGCGCTCGTGCTGCTGATGACGACGTCCGAAGCCGCCAGCGCATCATCGAGCCGATCCAGCGGCGCGGCGTCGCACCCGATCCGCTGGGCCAGCGCCACCGCCCGCTCTTCGCTTCGATTCATCACCGTCAGATGACCGGCCTTGCGCGATTTCAAGATTTTAAGGACCAGCCGGCCCATCTCCCCCGCCCCGATCACCGTGATGCGGCATTCCTGCAGGTCGCCCCGAAGACGCCGCGCCAGATCGACCGCCACCGACGCGACGCTGACCGGGTTGCGGTTGAGAGCGGTCTCGGCGCGGGCGCGTTTGCCAGCCTTGAGCGCCGTCTGAAACAGCGTGGTCAACACCAAACCAGCCAGCCCGTTGGCCTCAGACAGACGAAGCGCGGTGCCTACCTGGCCCAGAATCTGCGGCTCGCCCAGCACCATCGAGTCGAGCCCGGACGCCACCCGGCACAGATGATGCGCCGCCGCCATTGTTTCGTAGCGGTAAAAATAAGGAGCCAGCATCTCAAGGTCGGCCCCCGGCGTTTGGGCGACAATATCCAGGATCTCAGAAAAAACGTCCGGCTGGTGATGCGTCAGCGGGCAGGCATAAAATTCGATACGATTACAGGTCGAAAGAATGGCAAATTCTTTAAAACACCCCGCCTCTTTAACGTGCCGCAACGTCTTTTCGACGACACCAGGGGCGAAACTAAGCTGTTCTCGGATTGCCACGGGCGCCGTATGATGACTCAGCCCGAGGCAAACTACCCGCTGGGAAGAAACCATATCTGGTAGGGGCTTACGCATGTCCAGGAGATCGTTCGCCAAGAAAGCATTGGGTTTCGATAAAATCGAGCCAGATACTGCAACTTAAATAAATCTACACAAAGTTTTACTTAATCGGATTTTTTATTGCTGAACTGACGCTTTCCGCCCCCTGACGCGACGGTAAGGGATCTGCTTTGTAAAGATGCGGTTTTGGTAAATTTTGGATTACGGATAGATGTCCTTGAGCAGGCCCTGAAGCTTCATCCGCCCCCGGTTGATCCGGCTTTTGACGGTCCCCATCGGCAAGCCGGTGATCTCCGCGATCTCGTCGTAGCTCAACTGCTGGATGTCTCGCAAAACGACCACTTCCCGGAATTCCGGACGAATTTGCGAGAGCGCCTCCTGGATGTACTTGTTCTGAAAGGTGCTCTCGGCATGGCGGTCCGGCAGGTACGTCTCGTCCGGCAGCGAAAACTCATACTCTTCCTGATCCCGGCTGACCGCGTTGATCGAAAACAACCTCCGGCGCTTGCGCTTGCGATATTCACTGCGCGCCAGGTTGCCCGCAATCGTGTAGAGCCACGTCGAAAACCTGGCGATGCGCTGGTAGGCGTGGCGGTTGCGGTAGACGCGCACGAATGTCTCTTGCAGGAGGTCTTCGCAGAGCCTGGTGTCTTTGATGAAGCCGTAGAGAAAGTGCATCAGGCGCTCGGAGAAACGGTCGATGAGGATGTTGAAAGCCTCGACGGTGCCGGCCTGAAACTGCGACATCAGATCCTCGTCGCTCATCTGGAGAAGGACCTCGCGGGGGCTCCGGGCGGCTTGTTCTTTTTTGCTGGATTTCCGGATGATGCGGGTGACGGTTGCCATGCTGACCTCGCTATTTTTAAAAACGATCAAAGGAACAAGCTTTGATCGAATTCATTAGAGAACGAAAGCAATCTGATTTAAATTGCGATCATAATATAATATTTTGATCGTATTTATTTCAAGGATCAGATTGAAACTTTCTTGTTTCGTCTAAAAAGGCGCTCTATGAACGTTATGGAGGTATCCGTCTCGACGCGCCAGGCGTCTGCGATGCTGGGGGTTCACGAGTCCTCGGTCAAGCGCTGGTGCAATGCCGGGGAACTGGCGTGCTGGCTGACGCCCGGCGGGCATCGCCGCATTCCGGTGCTGGCACTGACCGCTTTCGCGCAAGGACAAGGCATCGATTTGCCGCTGTCTCACTTCGGCGAAGACGCCGGGCGCGTATGGGCCGGTCTCGAACGCGCCCACCGCGAAGATACCTTCGAGGATCTGGTCGATTTCACCTATACGTCTGTAGCCCAGGGCCGCAACGACGTGCCGGGCCGGCTCATCGAATACCTCGATGCGGAAGGCTTCGGGCTGGGTCGCATTTTAGACTGCCTCGCCGGGCCGGTCATGCGCCGTATCGGCACGGGCTACGCCCAGGGCACGGTGTCTATCGGCGACGAACACCGGATGACGCAGACGATGCGCGACGCGCTGGTGACGCTGCACGCGACAGACGATCCTACCCGGAACCCGAACGGCAAAGTCAGGCCGGTGGCCGTGGTCGGATGCACGCGGGGCGAGGTCCACGAACTCGGCGCGCTGATGGCGCGTCTGGTGCTCGAAGCCGAGGGCTGGCGCGTAATCTACCTGGGCCTCGACGTGCCGACGGAGGAATTTGCCACGCAGCAAAGCAAGCACGAGGCAGCGCTGTTGTGCGTCTCGATGATGCCGCCGTCGGGGATGGCCGAAGCGCACACGCTGGTTCGCTTTTTGGACCGGATGTACGATGCGACGCACCCCTACCACCTGGCCATCGGCGGCACCGCGCTAAACGTAAACGACGATCTGGATCGCGCAGGCCTGTCGATTCCGGAGGTTCAACTCTTCAACAAGATGGAGCCGTTCATGACGTGGGCACGCGCGCTGGCGGCGTGAGAATGACTTTTTCTTTGATGTTTGGATGATGTAGAAACCTGCACTCATACTAAATCTGAATTCACTTTCACCGATTCCAAAATCAAGACATGAGCGCCCCAACCACCCTCGTATGGCTCCGGCAGGATTTGCGCCTGGCAGACAACCCCGCCCTTTATGAAGCCGCCACGCGCAGCGCCGCCGTCGTGCCCGTCTTTATCTGGGCGCCGCAGGAAGAAGGCGATTGGCCGCCTGGCGGCGCCAGCCGGTGGTGGCTGCATCACGCGCTCAAAGCGCTCCGCGATGATCTGCAACAACGCCGCGCGCGGCTGATCCTGCGCCGGGGACCCAGCCTGGAGACCCTCCGCGCGCTGATCGACGAAACGGGAGCCGGGGCTGTCTACTGGAATACGCGCTACGAGCCGGCCTTGCGAAAACGCGACGAAAAGATCGCCGAAGCCCTGCGTGCCGAAGGGATCACGGTGGCAACATTCTCCGCGCGCCTGCTGCACAAGCCGGATGCCGTCCGTACGATGAGCGGCGGGCCGTATCACGTCTTCACGCCGTTCTGGAAAAAAATCCGGAGCACCCTCATCGTCCCCGATCTCCTTCCCATCCCCGGCCTGGATGCCACGACGGCCCCGGCACGCCAACCCGCGTCCCTCCCCCTCGGCACCCTCGCATTACTCCCGAAAATCGATTGGGCGGAAGGCCTCCGCGCCACCTGGACGCCCGGCGAACAGCACGCCCGCCAACGCCTCGCCTACTTCCTCGACGCCCGGCTCAGCGACTACGACGACGCGCGCAACCGGCCCGGCCACGACGGCACCTCCACCCTCTCGCCCTACCTCCACCACGGCGAGCTAAGCCCGCGACAGGTCTGGACAGCCGTCAAAAACGAGATGCACAACGGCGTGACGCCGCAAGCCGCCGAGTCCTGGTTGCGCCAGATCGCCTGGCGCGAGTTTTCGTATCATTTGCTCCATCATTACCCCGAAACACCCACCGCGCCGCTCAAGACTCAATTCAAGGATTTCGCCTGGACGCGCGACGCCGAGGCCCTCGAACGCTGGCAAAAAGGGCAGACGGGTTATCCTATCATCGATGCCGGGATGCGGCAACTCTGGCGCACCGGCTGGATGCACAACCGCGTGCGCATGATCGCGGCGTCGTTCCTGACGAAAGACCTGATGATTCCGTGGCAGGACGGCGCCCGCTGGTTCTGGGACACCCTCGTCGATGCCGACCTCGCCAACAACACGATGGGCTGGCAGTGGTCCGCCGGCTGCGGCGCCGATGCGCAACCGTTTTTTCGCATCTTCAACCCCGTCTCGCAAGGCGAGCGCTACGACGCAGACGGCGCCTACATCCGCCGCTGGCTGCCCGAATTAGCCGCTCTCCCAAACACCTACCTCCACAAACCCTGGACTGCCCCCACCGACGCGCTCCACACTGCTAACCTCTCGCTGGGCCGCGACTACCCGACGCCGATGGTCGACCACGCCGTTGCCCGCGACCGTGCGCTGGCGGCCTATCAGAAGATTCGGTAGGATGGATTTATTGCGCACTTCGTATTGCGTTTTGCTTGCCCTACGCAGTACGCAATACGAAGTACGCGTTAATCATACACCCACTTGATCACCCATGGGTCGGAGGTGCGTTCCTGGAAGGCGCGGAGTTTGGCTTTGTAGGTAGCCAGCACCTCGGCGTAGGCGGGGTCGCCGGCGAGGTTGTTGGACTCGTAGGGGTCGCGCTCGATATCGTAGAGTTCGAAGGCGGGGCGGTGGATGTAGTCGTGCACGGTGCGTTTGCCATAGAGTGCGTCCGGCCCCTGGCGGTAGACCTGCTGCCACGTGGCCGACGCCCACAGATCGGTGGCGAAGGGATACGACAGGCCGTGGGCGATATTCCAGATCAGCTTGTACCGGCGGTCGCGCACCACCCGCATCGGGTAGTACATCTGGATTTCGTGGAACGTGTGCGAGGCGTAGATCTCATCCCAGCCCTCCGGATTCTCTTCTTCCAACACCGGCAGAAACGACCGCCCGTGGAAGCCATGCGTCTCCGGCAAATCGACGCGGCGATGGATCTCCTGATTGCTGATGTGTTGCGAATAGGTGGGCGGCTCGGCGCCGGCATAATCGACGAGCGTGGCGGTGATGTCTACCCACGAGATCATCGCGTTGGAGACGATGCCCCGGCGTTGGGCGTCCGGATGACGCACCAGGAGCGGGCTGCGCAGGCCCGGCTCGTAGACCGTCGTCTTGGCGCCCGGCATGGCGATGCCGTGATCCGACATATAGATGATGAGCGTCTCGTCGTAGACGCCGGCTTCTTTGAGCACCGTTATCAGATGGCCGAAGCCCTGGTCGAGCCGCGAAACCGACTCGTAGTATTGCGCCAGTTCGGCCCGTGTCGCCGGGGTGTCGGGCAACCACCCCGGCACGATGACGTCTGCCGGATCGTAGGTCACGGCGTCGATGCCTTCATAGCCCTCAGGCCGGTTGCCGAAGTCGTCGGGGGGCACGGCGAGGCCGGGGTAGGCAGCGGCTTCTTCCGGCGAAAGCTGCGCACCGCGATGCGGATCGGAGGTGGCCATGTAGAGAAAGAACGGTCGCGCATCCTCTTTGGTGATGAAGGCGCGGGCGTTTTCGGCCATCTCGTAGGCGTTGCGACCACTGCCGGGGATGCGCTCTTCGAATCGATAGACCGCTTCCGGCGCGACGTGAAACTTCCCGGCAGAAGCCGTCCGATAGTCGGCTTCCTGAAGTAACACGGGCAGCGTTTTGAGATCGTCGTAGCTTCGAAAGTGATGATAATCGTGCGTATGGCCGAACTGGGCGGTGCGATGGTTGTGCAGGCCCGTAAGAATGACCGAACGGCTGGCGCTGCACGAAGCCGTCGTGGCAAACGCGTGGGTGAAGCGCGTGCCCTCGGCGGCGAGCGCATCAAGATTAGGCGTCTGGATGACGGGGTTGCCATAGGCGCCCATGTCCTGCCCATGATCATCCGCCACAAAGACGACGATGTGCCGCGCCTGCTGCGCACTCTGGGCTCTGACCGTCGTACACGCCGAGACAAAAAGGCTCGATAGAATCACGATCAAACCCAGCAGCCTGATCGCGTTTTGGCTGTTTCTGTGTTGTGCTTTCATAGTCAATATAGTGTTGGTCATCTCGATTGATGTTTTTTTTGAATGTCGAATAGCGAACAAGGAACGCAGAATGTCGAAGGTATTGTCAGATCCTTCAACATTCTGCATTCCTTGTTCTGCGGTTCGATATTCAAATCACCCTCCATCATCCCTTCGCCGTATCGCGGATTTCGAGGAGGGTTTTCATCACGTCGTAGAGATCGTCGCGCTGGTTTTCGACGCCGAAGGCATCGTGCAGGCGGCGATACAGGGCGTAGAGCCGGTCGTAGATTTTCTGGTTTTCGGGGATCGGCGCGAAGGTGGTCTCCTGCACGCCGGTCATGGCCTCGGCGGCGTGGCCAAAATCGGCATGGCCGCCGGCTTCGGCCCCGGCCACCACCGCCCCGCTCATCGCCGCGCCGAGGGCACACGTCTGGGCGCTGCGCGAGACCTGCAAAGGCCGCCCCATCACATCGGCGTAGATCTGCATGACCATGCGGTTCTTGGCCGAGATGCCGCCGCAGTTGACAATACGCTCGGCCTGCACGTCGTATTCTTCGAACCGCTCCATGATCACCCGCGCGCCGAAAGCCGTGGCTTCGACCAGCGCCCGGTAGATCTCGGCGGGTGTCGTGTGGAGGGTCATGCCGAGCATCAGGCCTGTCAGGCGTTGATCGACGAGGACGGTGCGGTTGCCGTTGTGCCAGTCGAGCGCCAGCAACCCGCTTTCGCCGGGGCGTAGCCGCTCGGCCTGCGCCGTCAACGCCTGATGATCCAGCCCCGCCGGCTTGAGCCCATCGACGAACCAGTTGAAGATATCGCCCACGGCTGATTGACCGGCTTCCAGCCCGATTTGGCCGGGCAACACCGACTCCGGCACGATGCCGCAAAGCCCCGGCACGTCGGGCAGATCGCCGTCGAGGGGCGTCACGATCACGTCGCACGTCGAGGTGCCGATGATTTTGACGAGCGTGCCCGGCTCGATGCCCGACCCGACGGCGCCCAGGTGCGCATCGAGCGCGCCGACGGCCACGGGGATGCCGGCGGGCAGACCGAGTTGCGCGGCCCACGCCTCGGTGAGCCGCCCCACCGCATCGGCGATGTTGTATGCTTTGTCGGGCAGCGTCCGGCGCAACCTCGGCAGCCGTTCATCGAGTGCGCCGAGAAACGCCTCGTCGGGATAGCCGCCCCAGGCATGGCTGAACATGGCTTTGTGGCCGGCGGCGCAGATGGAACGCCGGAGCCGGTCGGGATGCTCGGTGCCCGTCAGCACGGCGGGCATCCAATCGGCGTGCTCGACCCACGTGTAGGCGGCCTCGTACACGCCGGGCGCCACGCGCAGGCAATGCAGGATCTTCGACCAGAACCACTCGGAGCTATACGCGCCGCCGCATTTCGCCAGGTATTCCGGACGCATCGCGGCGGCCTGCTCCGTGATCTCGACAGCTTCGGCGTGGGCGGTGTGATCTTTCCAGAGCCAGACCTGCGCGTTGAGATCGTCGCGAAAACGCGCGTCGAAAGCCAGCGGCCTGCCCCCGGCATCGACGGGCAGGGGCGTCGAGCCGGTGGTGTCTACGCCGATGCCGATGATGTTTGCCGGATCGAACCCGTCGCGCGCCTGTGCCCTGGCGAGCGCGCCCCGCACGCTGTGTTGCAAGCCGTCGAGATAATCCTGCGGATGCTGGCGCGCGAGGTTGGGATCGTTGGCATCGAGCAGGATGCCGTTCTTGCCTGTCGGATAGCTGAAGACATCCGTGCCCACCTCCTCGCCGGTGCCGACATCCACCACCAGGGCGCGCACGGAGTTCGTGCCGAAGTCCAGCCCAATCGTATACGGTCCAGCCATGACGCTTCGTTTTGGTCGTCAAACACGAAGTGTAGAACGTAAAACGTAGCGAGGTCTTGAGCAAGCGCGAGGCGCGTCTGCCGAATGCCGTAGGGACGATCTGTTGGTAGAATTACGTTTCAATCAAACAAAGAACATGAATCATCCCGATTTTTTAGCCCCTACGGGGCTTCTTTTAAATCTAGATTGCCGACAGGCCTCAATCCAAAATCTAAAATCCACATTTGAACATGGTCAAGGGACAAATGGCAAATGGCAAAGAGATTAAGCTTCCATTTGCCACTTGCTAATTTGCTCCTTTGCCATTTGCCATTTGTCATTTTCCCATCGCGGCGTTTTGTGCAGGCGGCGCTTCAGACGAGCCAGCCGCCATCGTCCTTTCGCGCCCAGCCAAAGTTTTTTGGCAAAGGAGGTGTGCGCCCGGTGGCGGAAGTTGTCGTACCCGTTGCGCCGGAGGCTGCGATGGATACCCCGGTAGACCGTCGCCGCGACGGCCACGACCTGCCCGAAACGCCGGGGCAGCACGGCGATGCCTTCCCATGGCAGCGAAAGAAAAAGAAAGCGAGTTACGCGCAAAATAGCGCCAGGTATCAGCAGGCACGTCTGCCAAAAGCGCCTCGCCCGCAACCAGCGGTGTTCGTTCAGGAAGAATCGACGTTTGCATCGTTGCAATATTTTTGATGAGGGGTCGATCTCAGACCCATCAAGGCAGGGATCGCACAACGATACAAAAAAGCCCGCCGCCAACAACGCCCTGATCGACCAGCGGCGTGCTGCTTGCGACGAACGGAGCAGGGGAGAGACGAGACACGCTGAAATTTTTTTTAAGGGAGAGGTTATATTTTCACGAAAAATGTGTCTATAAGAGAAAGACCGGCTGCTAAAACCTCCAATTCATCACCAATCCGTGAGCCGCTCACACCCTTCAGCCATGCATATTCATTACGATAGCGCCCACGAAAACCGCCTGGCCATGCGGATCTTCCCGCTCGACACCCAGGCCCATTACGTCGAAATAACCCTTCTGGCCTATCACGCCGACGGCCATCGGTGCTGGTTGCCGCCTGAGGTGAGAAAATGCAGCACGACCCGCTGCGGGACCCGCGAAGCCGCCGCCCTCAAACAAGCTACCGACATGGCGGCCAGCATCGTCGGCCTCCTCCAGGCCGTCGTCGATCCCAAAGAGGCCCTCGAAACCATGCAGAGCCTGCCCGCCGCAGCGTGACGCCATTATCAAACGATCGTAAAGACAAGTTCGTCCGATGATAAATTGATATCTTGGAGACCCTCAAAACATAAAGCTGTATACAACGTATTCAGTCTCCGAGATGCCAACGGTCCTGCGAATTGGCCCCTACCGCTTTCATTTCTATGCTTTTGGGATACCTGGCATGACTACTTTAGTGCTTGAGCAGGAGCCAAGAGCCGCCCGCATTGAGACGCAAAACAATCGCCTGGTCGTATATCTCACCGATGGTCGTGCGTTGTCGGTGCCGCTCGAATGGTATCCGCGCCTCGCCTTCGCCACACCCGAAGAACGTGCCAATTACAAGCTTTTCCGCGAAGGCTACGCCATTTACTGGCCCGATCTAGACGAAGATCTGCACGTGCCCGGCTTACTGGCCGGTCGCCGCTCTATGGAAAGCCAGCGCAGTCTCAATCAGTGGAAAGAAGCCATGCTACAAAGGCGGCAGGATCCCAATCCCGAGCCCTGGGGTGAAGTGCTGCCCGCCGATCCCAGTGATTCGGGATCCTTCGAGGATTAATGTTCAACTATCGCGCTCTACGATTCCGAACAACAATTATAGATTGACGTATACTCTTTCGTATACATCAGCATAATGCATCACCAAAGCCATGGGAGCAACCACCGTTCGCGTAAGCGCCAAGGCGCACCAGCAACTCAAGGAAATAGCCCGAGCCGATGGCATAAGCCTGACAGAAGCCCTGAACCGGATCATCGAAGCACAGCGCCGGCAACGCTTCTTAGAGGGGCTCTCGCAGGACTATGCAGTTCTACGCAAAGACGAGGGGGCATGGCAAGAAGAACAAGAAGAGCGCAACGCCCTCGAAGGCACCCTCATGGACGGTCTGGAGGACGATCCGTACGATTTCACCGGCTTTGCGCCGGAGGAACTGGAAGCAAGCTCAGACGGAGATCTCCATGAATAGCCGCGTATCCCGAGGAGAAATCTGGCTGATGGATTTTGATCCGACGAGGGGGCGAGAGCAGGCCGGGCGACGACCCGGTCTCATCATATCAGCCAATCTACTCAATGAGAGCCGGGCTGAACTGGTGATGGCCGTACCACTCACGACAGCTCACCGCAAAGTTCGTTCTCACGTCCAGGTCGATCCGCCGGAAGGGGGACTCCGCCGCACGAGCTACATCATGTGCGAGAACCTCCGTGCCGTTTCAAAACAGCGTCTACTCCGGCGCTTCGGCAGCGTCAAGCCAGGAACCCTTCATGCCGTCGAAGATCGCCTGCGTATTCTTCTGGATCTGTGACCATTAAGATGCTGTATGGCCAGCGGTGGGCTACTCGGCGGACGCTTTGCCCCACATCGGATCGGACAGGTCTAGCGGGTCGTCGTTGGCGGTGCTTTCTTCGAGCAGCAGGGCGTTCAGTTGGTCGAGGCGGTCGGCATGAGTTGGGTCGGTGGCGAGGTTGTTGAGTTCGTCTGGGTCTTCGTTGAGGTTGAAAAGTTGGGTTTGCGTGGCGCCCTCGACGTTATAGCGGATGAGCTTCCAGTTGTCGGCGGTGCGCACGCCGCGCTGGAGGTCGCGGTAGGCATAAAAGACGGCGTCGCGGACGGAGGCTTCCGGATCGCGCAGCACCGGCGCGAGGCTCCGGCCTTCGACGGTTTCGGGGATGGAAAGACCCGCGTGTTCGGCCAGCGTGGGGAAGAGATCATACAGATACACCAGGGCGTCGCGCGTCGCGCCCTGCGGGATGCCGGGGCCGACCAGGATGAGCGGCACGCGCATGCTGTGTTCGTAGAGGTTTTGCTTGCCCAGCAGGCCATGGCTGCCGACGGCCAGGCCGTTGTCGCCGGCAAAGACGATCAGCGTGTTGTCACGTTGGCCGTTGGCCTCCAGGGCATCGAGGATACGCCCGATCTGGGCGTCGACTTCGCTGATCATGCCGTAGTAGAGGCCCAGATCCTCGCGGACGGCCTCCGGGGTGCGGGGATGCGGCAAAAGCATTTCGTCGCGCACGCGGAGTTCGCCGTTGTCGAAGGGGTGCTCCGGCATAAAGTTGACCGGCAACGAGACCGAATCCGGCGGATACCAGCTATCGTAAGGCGCCGGCGGCGTGCGCGGATCGTGCGGCGAGGTAAAAGAGACGTAGGCAAAAAACGGCTGCTCGTTGCCGCGCCGGTTGTTGAGAAAACCGATGGCGGCATCGGCAAAGAGCGTGCTGGAATAGCCCTGAACCGGCTGCCGTTCTTCTTTCGGAAATTCGCCGGTCGGATCGAACTGATTGAGCAAGGGCGCTTCGTGGCCGCCGTCGCTGGGCCAGTGCATCCCGCCGAAGTAGATGTTGCCGCCTTCCTGAAAAGCGCGGGCGTAGGCGCTGCGGTCGTTGTGCCACTTGCCCGTGCCGAAGGTGGCATAGCCGGCCTCGGCAAAGCGCTCCGGCATCATCGTGTGTTCTTCGGGAATGCGGTCGCCGGTTTCGAAGAGGCGGAAGAGCGGACGGCCCGTCATCAACGACGCGCGGCTGGGCGCGCAGAGGGCGCCGTGCTGCCCGCCGTTGATGTGCGCGCGTGTGAAGGCCGTGCCCGCCTGCGCCAGCGCGTCCATGTTGGGCGTGCGGATCTCGTCATTGCCCAGCGCATGGATGGTGTTGAACCGCTGGTCGTCGGTGAAGAGGATGAGGATGTTGGGGCGCTCGGCGGTCTGCCCTGTGGCAGGCGTTTCCTCGCCTTCGGCGCAGGAGACGATCAGCAGAACCAGGAGGAAGGCTGAGAGGATTCGCATGGGAACCGGGCCTTGATGACATAGATTGAGGGTGTCCTTTGAATATCGAATAATGAATGTTGAAATCCGAATTTTGAATGTACTGTCAGATTCTTCAACATACCGATCTGCCCCCCGGCGACATGGTGCTGCTGATGACCGACGGCCTCCCCGAACGATTCAACGTTGAAACTCCGATAAGCCGGACGCCATCCACACCGAAAACCTGTATATTGGAGTGTGTCGGCATAGTCCCCCCTGCCTACGCAGGTTCGGACGACCTGTTTGTAGAAAAAAGCCATGCCCCAAAAATGAACCCCGTAGGGGTGACCTGTTTTTTTGAACAGGCCGCTCCTACGGAGCTTTTTTCTAAAGCAATCAGAACGAACTACAAACAGGCCGCCCCTACGGGGCTGTTTCAACAATTCAGCTTGCAGACACCCTCCATCATCCAAAAATCACCAGAACGAACCAAAGCCCAGACGCGTGCGGAACCACGGAATACGACGCCTCCTCCTTGCCGGGATCTTGCTGGCGGCAGGTTGTACAGCATCGCCTGACCACCCTGCCGCCGATCAACTCGCTATCGAATTTGAGGTGTTGGACAACCACCAGGACGGCGCCAACAGTTTCAAGGCGGCCCTGACGATCACCAACAAAGGCACGGACGATCTGACGGGCGAGGGCTGGGCGCTCTATTTCAACTTCGTGCGGATGCCGATCCCCGAGAGGGTTCCGGAAACCGTCACGTTCACCCACATCAACGGCGATTTCTTCAAGTTGGCGCCTACCGAGGCCTTCTCGCCGGTGCCGCCGGGCGAGCGGCTGCGTATCCTGTTCGACGCGCAGTTTTGGATCATCAAAGAAGCCGAGGCGCCCGCCGGGTTCTACGTCGTCTTCACCGATGAAGAAGGCCGCGACGGGCCGCCGCAGGTCATCACCGACGTCACGGTCGCGCCGTTTGCGGCGCGGCCACAGACCGACCGCATGCCGGGCGACAACCTGCCGATGCCGACGCCTGCCTCACGCTACGCAGCCAATCAAGCGCTGACGCCGCTGGAGGATGATGCCATCCCCCGGATCGTGCCCACGCCCGCGCGGCTGGAAAAAGACACCGGCGCATTGACGTTGGATCGCGCCTTCCAGATCCACTACGAAAACGGCCTCGACGCCGAAGCCGCCTATCTGGCCGATGCCTTAGAACCCCTGCTAGGCGCGCGGCTGAAGACCCTCGAAAGCACCGAAGCCGCCGCCAACGTCGTCGTCCTGAACCGGGGCGCGGTGGCTGCCGGCGCAAGCGAGGCCTACCGGCTCACCATCGACACCGAAACCGGCATCACGATTACGGGCAGCGACGACGCGGGCGTTTTCTACGGCATCCAGAGCCTGCGCGCCTGGCTGCCGGTGGAGGCGTATCGGCAGGCGCAAGAGGCCATCAGGGTGGATGCGGTGACGGTGGAGGATGCACCGCGCTTTGCCTACCGGGGCCAGCACCTCGACGTGGCGCGCAATTTCCAGTCGAAAGACGCTGTCAAAAAATTGCTGGATGTGATGGCGTTTTACAAGCTCAACAAGTTTCACTTCCACCTGACCGACGACGAAGGCTGGCGGCTGGCTATCGACAGGCTGCCGGCGTTGACGGAGGTGGGCGGCAGACGCGGCCATACCCTCGACGGACACGACCGCCTCGTGCCGTCGTTCGGCTCCGGCCCCGATCCGGATCCTGCTGCGTCGAACGGCAGCGGCTTTTACACCCGCGCCGATTTCATCGAAATCCTCCAGCACGCCCACGCCCGTCACATCGAGGTGATTCCGGAGATCGACGTGCCGGGGCATGCGCGGGCGGCCATCAAATCGATGCAGGCACGCCACGCGGGGCTGGTAGCGCAAGGACGCGGCGAGGAGGAAGACGCCTTCTTGCTCAGCGAGCCGGACGATCAGTCGGAATACATCTCGGTGCAGATGTGGACGGATAATGTGATCAACGTCTGCCTGCCTTCGACCTATCGCTTTCTGGAGGTGGTCGTGGATGACCTCGCGGCGATGTATGCCGAAGCGGGCGTGCCGCTGACGACCATCCACACCGGCGGCGACGAGGTGCCGCGCGGCGTCTGGGAAAAATCGCCGGCCTGCCAGCGGCTGATCGAAGAAGACCCGGACGTGGAGAGCGCGGAGGATCTGTTCACCTATTTTGTAGGTCGATTCAGCGACATTCTGGCCGAGCGCGGCCTCATCACTGCCGGGTGGGAAGAGATCGCGCTCAAGGAAGAGACACGCGGCGGGCAAACCGTCAAAACGCCCAACGAAGCCTTCCTCAACGATAACCTCCAGTCGTACGTCTGGAACACCGTCCTGGGCTGGGGCGCCGAAGACACGGCCTACAAACTCGCCAACGCCGGGTTCAAGGTGGTGATGTCGAACGCGACGAACCTCTACTTCGACCTGTCTTACGACAAAGATCCGCAGGAAACGGGCTATTACTGGGCCGCCTTCGTCGATACCAAAAAGCCGTTCGAACTCGTCCCATTCGATCTTTACAAAAGTTCTGTTGAGGATCGGATGGGCAACGCCATCGACCCGGCGACAGCCTTTCGGGATCACGTCCGGCTCACCGAGGCCGGGCGGCAAAATATCCTGGGGCTTCAGGGACAGTTGTGGGCCGAGAATGCCAAAGGCGCCGCGACGATGGAATACCTGGCGTTCCCCAAAATGCTGAGCCTGGCTGAGCGTGCGTGGGCCGGACAACCGGCCTGGGCGACGGTCGAGGATCTCGCCGCGCGCAGCCGGCAGCTTGCCGAGGCGTGGAACGGCTTTGCCCACAGCCTGGGCAAGCGCGAGTTGCCGCGTCTGGATTATCTTTACGGCGGCGTCGTCTATCGCCTGCCGCCGCCGGGTGCGATCCTCGAAGACGGGATGCTCAAAGCCAACACGGCCTTCCCCGGCCTGACGCTCCGCTACACCACCGACGGCACCGAACCGACCGCCTCGTCGCCGCTCTACGACGGCCCGGTGGCGGTAAGCGGGACGGTGAAGGTGAAAACGTTCGACACGCAAGGCCGGGGGAGCCGAACAGCGGTGGTGCGGTGATTTTAGATTTTGGATTTCGGATTGTTTTGAATATCGAATAGCGAACAAGGATTTACTTCGTCAGTCGCCTGCGGCTCGTGTCAGAATGTCGAAGGCGCTGACAGTACCTTCTACATTCTGCAATCGATATTCTATGGGTCGATATTCAAACAACACCCTCCACACCCTGCCTGCGTGTTCGACCAAACCCAACCTGCCTGATGCGCTACCTACTGTCTTCTTTGCTGATATGCCTGGGCCTCTTTGTAGGCCTGGCTTTCGACGCGGCTCCCGCACCCGACGATGAGCCCCCAAAACTGACCGTTCCGGAGGGCTTCCAGGCAGACATCCTCTATCATCCGACCGCCGCCGACAGCAGCTCCTGGGTGGCTCTGGCGATGGATCCGCGCGGGCGGTTGCTGGCGTCCGACCAGCACGGCGCGCTCTATCGGATCGAACCGGCGCCGCCGGGCAGCGACCCGGCAACGACGAAAGTCGAAAAGCTCGACATCGCCATCGGGCATGCCAATGGGCTGCTGTGGGCCTTCAACAGCCTCTACGTGGTCGTCAACAGCGAAGAAGGTGTGGACGGGCGCGGCAGCGGCCTCTACCGCGTCTTCGACACCGACGGCGACGATCAATTCGACACCATCAAGACCCTCGCCACGTTCGAAGGCTTCGGCGAGCATGGGCCGCATTCGGTCATACTCGGTCCCGACGGCGCATCGCTCTATCTGGTGGCCGGCAATCACACCGAACTACCGGCGTCGTACCGGGCTGTCGTGCCGCCGGTGTGGCAGGAAGATCAGGTGATCCCGGCGCTCCGCGATCCGCGCGGGCATGCCTCGGATCGTACCGCGCCCGGCGGGTGGATCGCCCGGACGGATTCCCTGGGGCAGCAGTGGGATCTGGTGAGCATCGGCTTTCGCAATGCCTACGATATTGCCTTCAACGCAGCGGGCGAGCTTTTTACGTTCGATTCGGATATGGAGTGGGATCTGGGGATGCCGTGGTACCGGCCCATCCGCGTGATCCACGTCACCAGCGGCAGCGAGTACGGCTGGCGCACCGGGTCGGGCAAGTGGCCGTCGTATTATCCGGATGCTCTGCCCGGCGTCGTCGATATCGGCCAGGGCTCGCCCACCGGCATTGTCAGCGGGGCGAAGGCCGCCTTTCCGCGCCGGTATCAACAGGGCCTTTTCGTCTTCGACTGGAGCTTCGGGACGATCTACTGGGTGGGGCTTCGTCCGGATGGAGCCACGTATACCGGCGAGGTCGAGGAGTTTCTTTCCGGCGTCCCGTTGCCGCTCACCGACGGGCTCATCGGGCCAGACGGGGCGCTCTACTTCGCCACCGGCGGGCGGCGGCTCGACTCGTACCTGATCCGCGTCTCCTACACCGGCCCCGACGATACCTCGCCCCTGGCTACCACGCCCCGCCCAACCATCCAGCAGAAGCTCCGGCGCAGGCTGGAGATGTTTCATATCCAGCAGAATCCGCAAGCTCTCGACGCCGCGTGGCCCCACCTCAGTCATGCCGACCGCTTCGTCCGCTACGCCGCGCGGGTGGCCGTCGAGCATCAGCCGGTCGAGACCTGGAAGGACCACGTCTTCGCCGAGCAAGATCCCATTCGCCGGCTCTACGCCGTCATCGCGCTGGCCCGGCACGCCGATGCGGCCCAGCGCGACCCGGCGTTTCGCGCCCTTTTATCCATCGACGAGGCGGGGCTTTCGATGGCGCAACAGTTGGATCTGCTGCGGGCCTACAGCCTCGTGATGATTCGGCTCGGCGCTCCCGAAGGCGCCCTGCGCGACGAGGTCGTCGCCTTTCTGGACGCGCGGTTTCCGGAAGCCGATGAGACCCTGAACCGAGAACGAGGACGGCTGCTGGCGGCGCTCGAAGCGCCCGGCATCACCGGCAAGATGCTTGCACTGCTCGCCGCGTACAGCCATCAGGCGCCGGACGATATGCTGCTGCTCGACGATTCGGTGACCCTGCGTAGCGAGCAGTACGGCCCGGCCATCACCGACATGCGGGCCAACATGCCGCAGCCGCAGGAGATCGACGTGGTGCTGAACGTGCGGCACGTGCGCGCGGGCT
This sequence comes from Rhodothermales bacterium, assembly GCA_028278205.1. Taxonomy (GTDB): domain Bacteria; phylum Bacteroidota; class Rhodothermia; order Rhodothermales; family Bin80; genus JANQES01. The sequence goes on along the minus strand of JANQES010000132.1, from coordinate 19,137 downwards.
GGACGCTGGCGCAACGCGAGGCATACTTCCAGTGGTTCTACGACGCCCTGCGCAAAAGCGGCGGGCGCAGCTACGTCGGCTTCCTCGAAAACATCCGCGCCGACGCCCTCGAACACGTCCCCCAGGCCGACCGCGAAGCCCTCGCCGACCTCACCGATTCCTACTCTGCCCAGGCCCTGAACCTGGCCGATCTGCCGCAACCCGAAGGGCCGGGCCGCAACTGGAATCGTAAAGAAATCAACCTTCTGATGCGCGATGAACTGGCGAAGCCGCGCAACCTGGAACGGGGACGGCGGATGTATGCGGCGGCGTTGTGCCTGGCCTGTCATACGATGCGCGGCGCCGGCGGCGCCATCGGCCCGGACCTCACGCAGGTAGGCACGCGGTTTTCACGGGGCGATATCCTCGAAGCTATCGACTCGCCGAGCGATGCCATCTCGGACCAGTACGCAGCGGCGCTCCTGACCATGACGGATGGCAAGACCGTCGTCGGGCGGATCGTCGGCGAGGATGACGAGGTGGTGATGCTCAACCAGAATCCTTATGCGCCGGACCAGCAGATTCGTGTGGCGAAGGCCGATATCGCGAAGCGCGAGGTGTCGTCGGTATCGATCATGCCGCCGCGCCTGCTCAACCGGCTCAACGGACAGGAGGTGATGGATATCATGGCCTACCTCCTCTCCGGCGGTGACCCCGAACACGAGTGCTACACGCACGAACGCGGCTGCCTCTGGGATGAGGACGACTAATACGCTTTCGCGTACAGGGCATCGAGCGTTGGCGGCTGGCCGGTGATGAGGCACGGGCCTTCGCTGCCGCTTTGCTCAAAGGGCAGACAGCGAATCGTCACGCCCGGTTCACGAAGACGCTTTTCGCCTTCGAGCGTGCCGCACCATTTACCCCAGACAAAGCAGAGGACACAACAAGACGATCCGGTTGAGGATCACGCCATCAACGTCTAACTTCTTCGTGCTTCCGAAACAGAGCGCTCTGCCGGACCCTCGAAAACACGAACTTCTGAGAAGGACGATGAAACGCCTCTGGATGCTCTTCGCGCTGGTTGCTATCGGATGGGCGGGCTGTACGACCGAGCCGCCCGCCCCGCCCAACATCATCCTCATCATGGCCGACGACCTGGGCTATGAGACGCTGGGCGTCAACGGCAGCACGTCCTACCAGACGCCGAATCTCGATGCGCTGGCCGAAACAGGGATGCGGTTTACGCATGCCTATTCCACGCCGCTATGCACGCCGTCGCGGGTGCAACTGATGACGGGCAAGTACAACTTCCGCAACTACATCGGCTTCGGCCTGCTCGATCCCGCCGAGCGAACCTTCGGCCATCTTTTGCAGGACGCCGGGTACCGAACCGCCGTGGTGGGCAAATGGCAACTCTACGGCAACAACCACCAGCGCGAACTCGCCGGGCGCGGCGGCAGCGTCCCCGAAGAAGCCGGCTTCGACGAATACAGCCTGTGGCAGGTCAAAGAGCGCGGGCGACGGTTCAAAGGCCCCACGCTCGATGTCTCCGGCCAGGGCGTGCAGGAATTCCCCAACGGCTACGGCCCGGATCTCTTTGCCGAGTACATCGAAGCCTTTCTAGAACGCCATCGGGAGCAACCATTTTTTCTCTACTATCCGATGATCCTCACCCACGACCCGTTTCAGCCGACACCGGACCATCCGGACTATGCCGCGTTCGATCCCATGATGGAGAATATCAACGACACCACCTATTTCGCCGCCAACGTCGCCTACATGGACAAGGTCATCGGGCGCATCACGGCGCAGTTGGACCGGCTCGGATTGCGCGAAAACACGCTGCTGCTCTTCACCGGCGACAACGGCACCGACCGGGACGTGACGTCGTCGGTGGGCGATCTCAGGATCCAGGGCCACAAAGGCTACCCCACCGAAGCCGGCACCCACGTCCCGATGGTCGCTAACTGGCCCGGCGCCATCGCGCCCGGCCAGGTCAACGACAACCTCATCGATTTTACCGATTTTCTCCCCACGTTGATGGAGGTGGCACAACGCGAGGTGCCGGCGGACTTTTTTACGGACGGGCTGAGCTTCTACGATCAACTCACCGGCCAGGCCGATTCGGTCAGATCGTGGATTTTTTGCCATTACGCGCCGAATTGGGCTAATTTCTCGAATCGGCGTTTTGTGCAGGATCGAAACTGGAAACTCTACGAAGACAGCACCTTCTATCACATCTCGGACGATCCGCGAGAACAACGCCCCGTTGCAGATGAGGCATTGACGGAGGACGCGCGCGAGGTCAAACAACGCTTCCGGGCGGTGCTGGATCGGATGCGTTAACCAACGTTTAGCCATCTTTCAGATGACTCCATTTCAACGACACGGCGAGGAGGAGAGGGGGCAAGGGAAAACGGGGGAGAGGGAGAAAGGGGGACCAGGGGCATCATCTCCCTCTCCCCCTCTCTCCCTCTCTCCTTTTCCTTCACTCCTCCTCGCCCTCCTCCTCGCCCTCGGCGCCTGCCAATCAGACACCACGCCGTCGCACCCAAACGTCGTAGTGATTCTGGCGGATGACCTGGGCTATGGCGATCCGGGGCGGTACAACGACGAGTCGAAGATCCCCACTCCCAACCTCGACCGGCTGGCCGATGAGGGGATGCGCTTCACCGACGCCCACTCGCCCTCGGCGGTGTGTACGCCCACGCGCTACGGCCTGCTGACCGGGCGCTACGCCTGGCGGACGCGCCTGAAACGCGGCGTGCTCGTGGGCTATTCGCCCAACCTGATCGATACGACGCGTATGACGGTGGCGTCGCTGTTCAAGCAGCACGGCTATGCCACCGGCGCCGTGGGCAAATGGCACCTCGGCCTGGGCAACGCCGACTCGACCGATTACAACCAACCGCTGCGGCCCGGCCCCAACGCCCTCGGCTTCGACTACTTCTTCGGCATCCCCGCCTCGCTCGATTTCACACCGTACGTCTACGTCGAAAACGAAGGCGTCGTCGCGCCGCCTACCGATACGATAGCCGCCAGCCGGATGCGCCGGCACGGCGGAGACGGCTTCTGGCGAGGCGGCCTGATAGCGCCCGGCTTCCGCCACATCGACGTGCTGCCCGATATCACGGAAAAAGCCGTCGCCTTCATCGAAAGGCAGGCTGCCGGCGCGCCGGAGCAGCCTTTTTTCCTGTACGTCCCGCTCTCGGCGCCGCATACGCCGTGGTTGCCCACGGAGGAGTTCGACGGGCGAAGCGGGGCCGGCCCCTACGGCGACTTCACGACGCAGGTAGACTACACCACGGGCCAGATACTCGACGCGCTGGAGCGAGCCGGCGCGCGCGATAACACGCTCGTCATCTTTACCAGCGACAATGGCGCGCACTGGCTGCCGGACGACTTCGAAACCTACGGCCACCTCGCCAACCGGCCCTGGCGCGGCCAGAAAGCCGACATCTGGGAAGGCGGCCACCGCGTCCCGTTCATCGTCCGCTGGCCCGGGCGCATCGCCGCCGGCAGCGCCAGCGATCATCTGGTCTCATTGACCGACCTGATGGCTACCTTCGCCGCCCTCCTCCGCGCGGAGTTGCCAGGCGATGCGGGCGAAGACAGTTTCGACTTCCTGCCTGTTCTGAAAGGCGAAACGCCGACGGCACCGCTACGCGAGGTCATCGTAAATCATTCGCTTGATGGCATGTTTGCGATTCGGCAGGACGGCTGGAAGCTGATTCTGGGGCGCGGCTCCGGCGGTTTCACGCCGCCGCGCCGCTACGAACCCAAACCCGGCGAGCCCGCCGGACAGCTTTATAACCTGGCGGATGATCCGGCGGAGCAAAACAACCTGTACGATCAGGAACCCGCCGTCGTCGCGCGGTTGACGGCGCTGTTGGAGCAGTATCAGGCGGAAGGCCGCAGCCGTCCGTGAGTTTCGGCGATACATGGTCATCCCGAATTTTGCAGCCCCGTAGGGGCGTCTTCTACAAACAGGACGCCCCTACGGGGCTGCAAAATTCGGGATAACTCATGTCCTTCGACCCAGCAACAATCCCCGAAAATCCGTACAATCTGTGAGCCCCTCAACAACGGATTCCCCAACGCGTCATGCCTACTTCAAACCGCCTCTCGATCCCGACCATCGCGCTCATCCTCCTGGCCGTTGCCGGGTGCCAGGAAACACCCGAAGCGGCTGATGCCGGCACCGCGCCGGCGGTCGAGCCGCCGCACGTCGTCTTTGTGACGGGCGATGAAGAATACCGGTCGGAAGAATCGATGCCGATGCTCGCCAAAATCCTCAAGCGCGACTACGGCTTCCGCGTGACGGTCTGCTACGCGCTCGACGACCAGGGCATCATCGACCCCAACAATCTCGAAAACATCGAAGGATTAGAGGTGCTCGACGAGGCTGATATGATGGTGATGTTCACGCGCTTTCGGGCGCTGCCGAACGATCAGCTTCACCAGATTCTGTCGTTTGCCGAGTCGGGCAAGCCGATGGCAGGGTTCCGCACGGCCACGCATGCATTTCAATACAAAGATGACTCAACACGCGCCTTCCTCAACGAAGAATGGCCCCAGAAAGTCTTCGGCCAGCACTGGATCACCCACCACGGCCACTTCGACGACGGCGCCAATCCGCTGACCGACGTGCAGCTTATCGCTGAGCAGCAAGATCACGTCATCTTGCGCGGCGTCGAGCCTTTCGAGGCCTATTCCTGGCTCTACCACGTCGACGGCGGCGACCATGCGCTCTACGGCGACAGCCAACCCCTCTTGACGGGCACGGCGCTCCAATCCGGCCACGCCAACAACAACCGCCTCGACAAATTCCCCCTGACCAATCCGGTAGCCTGGACCAAGACCTACACGGGCGAATCGGGCCAAGCCGCGCGGGTCTTTTTCACCACCCTCGGCCACCCGTACGATTTCAAAGAGGAATCCATGCGCAAGCTGGCCCTCAACGGCATCCTCTGGGCGCTGGAGATGAAAGAGCAAATCCCGGAAAACGGCGCCAACGCCGAACTCGCGGGCGAATACAATCCCAACAACTCCGGCTTCGGCGATAAATTCAAACCGAATATGAGGCCGGAGGAATTGTGAGGCGGCGGGAAAGGGTGAGAGGGAGAGAGGGGGAAAGGGAGAGGATTGGGAAAAGCCATCCTTTCGACTTCTCCCTTTCTCCCTCTCCCCCTTTCACCCTCTCGATATCAGTCCGGCAGCGGTTTGACCATGATGTTGCGGTAGTAGACACGGCTGTCCGGGTCGTGGGCCTGGAGGGCGAAGGTGCCGCTCTCTAACATCCGGCCCTGCGTCAGCGTGTCCGGCTCGGTGTATTCGACGAGCGTTTTGTCGTTGACTTTGATGGTGATGGTCTTGCCCTGGACGATGATATGTTCGGTGAACCATGTGCTGTCCGGAGCGGGAGCTTCCATCACGTCGTCGCGACCGTAGAGGCTACCGGTTTTGCGCGGATCGCTCTCGTAGGAGTTATTGACCTGGGCCTCGTAGCCCTTTGCGGGCCATCCCTCTTCCTGATACGCTGTATGAAAATAGAGCCCTGAGTTGGCCCCCGGCATCGTCATCACGTCGGCTTTGAACTCGAAGTTTTTGAAGGTGTGATTCTCCACCTCGCCGACGTAGAACAGGTGGGCGCGCGGCCCATGCACGACGATGCGCCCGTCTTCGACCGTAAACGAAGCCGGGTTTTCGCTGGCGCGCCAGCCATCGAGCGTTTCGCCGTCAAACAGCGCAATCCAGCCGTCGTCTTCAACCGAGGCGGCCTCTTCACTTTCGACACAGCCGGCCAGAAGCAGCCCGGCCAGGAGCAGGAACATCACCTGTGTTTTCATAGCGCGTTTGTTATTGGATGATCGGGGTATCACCTTGCACGAAGGTAGGTGTGGGTCATTGGTCACTGGTTCTTGAAAGAAACCCTCACCAGTGACCAGTGACTCATGACCAGTGACCGACGCCATCGCCCGCACAACGTGAGACATACAGAGATACCTCACACTGTTGCCCCACCTCCTCACTCCGGCAAAATACTGGCCTGCTCGGCGCCGGGGAAGTTGTCGGGGACCGGGAGGGTTACGGCACCGGTGGCGAGCCATTCGGTGCTGCGTTGCAGGAGGGTCCGGAACCCAACACAGCGGAAGGCCCGGTCGTCATCCTGGCCGGGCCAGAGGTGGCCGGGCAGAAACGTAAGCACCTTGCCCTGGCCGTAGGGAATCCACCAGATCATCAACTCGTGCTTGTCGCTGCCGCCGTGGTCGGGGGTGGAATAGGCCGTGGCGAGGATATTCATGTTTTCCGCCGGGCCGCGCTGTCCGTGGTAGAGTTCGTCGTGCGGGTGCATCCAGACCGGGGGGAGCCCTGCGAAGATGGGATGATCTGCGGCGCGCGTGGTAATCTGCCAGTCGTGCAGCTTGCCGTGGCCGGCGCCGAGGTCTTCGCCGGGCGGGAGGCGCACTCCGGCCCCGTCGGCGTCCAGGTAGACCCGATAGCCGGCCTCCGGGCCGCGCCAGAGCAAGCCGACCATCTGCTCGAAGGCCACCCAGCCGGCAAAGGGGTTGTTGGCGGCGTGCTGCATGAGCGCCGTGCCGCCGCCGTCGATGTATTGCTCGAACTGCGTCCGTACGGCCTCCGGCCACATCTCGCCGTTGTAATTGAGGAAGACGACGTCGTAGGCCGAGAAATCCGGTTGCCAGCCGTCCCAGTCCGCTTCGGCAGCCCCTTTGGGCGGCGTCAGCGAAACCGTCACGTCGAACCGCCCGGCCTCGTCAAGAATGCTTTTCAGCATCGGGTTGGTGCGCTCCCAATCGTGGTTGTTCTGGCCCGAAATGAGCAGAACAGAGGCCTTGCTGTCGGTCATGGTCTCGTTGTCTGCCGTGGCTTCGCTCTCTGCCGTGGCCTCGTTGTCTGCCGTGGCCTCGCTGTCTGAGCAGGCCAGAGTCGAAAAGCCGAAAAAGACGACGAGGGCCATAGCTGCCAGCTTGTTGAATGCGCGACGCGTCATTGGTTTCATGGTATCGGAGCCGAGGGTTAGAGGGGGAGCCGCGGTATAGTAGTGGTCACTTTGATTGATGGATTTTTTTGAATGTCGAATAGCAAACAAGGAATTTCGAATGGTGAAGGATCTGACAGGACCTTCGACATTCGAAATTCAATATTCTGCAATCGATATTCAAAACACACCCGCAATCCAACGACCAACGCTATAGTAATACTACCCGGCCTTCATAGCAAATTCCTGGCACCGGTCCCAATATTTTGTCTGGCGGTTGATACTTTCCTCCCTGGCACGGATACTTGCGCACAGAAGCTTTTTCGACAGGGTAGTGCTCTTTGTTGTGTTGATGGCTGAGAGCTACCGCCCCCTTGAGGGGGCTGTCGCGCAGCGACTGGGGGTGTAAACGATCTGATTTACACCCTCCGACCTCGCCTTCGGCGAGCCCACCTCCCTCAAGGGAGGAGTTATCAACACATCCAAGAACTCCAACTTCGACAGCAACCCCGGCGATATGGAACGACCTGGCATTCAGCACGAAATGATTCGGAGCGAGTTGGAGGAAATCGTCGGCGAGGCGTATGTCTCGACCGGCGAGGCCGACCGGCTCGTGTATGCGACCGACTGGTTCTGGCTGCCGCAGATGTGGCTCGACCGGGGCGCCCCGCCGCGCAAACCGGATTATATCGTGCATCCCGGCTCGGCGGAGGAGATCTCGGCCATCATGAAGATTGCCAACGCCTACCGGATTCCGGTCATTCCGTGGGGCGGCGGCTCCGGCTCGCAGGGCGGAGCGCTCTCGGTCTTCGGCGGCATCATCCTGGACACGAAGCGGCTCAACAAAATCATCGAGATCGACGAAAAGTCGCTCACGGTCACGGCGCAGGCCGGCATCAACGGCACGCAGCTCGAATGGGCGCTCAACGAAAAAGGGTTGATGCTGCCTCACTATGCCGCTTCGTCCAACTGCGCGACGCTGGGCGGCTACCTCTCGCCGCGCGGCACCGGGACGATCAGCACCAAGTACGGTAAGGCTGAAGACCTCGTGCTGCGGATGCAGGTGGTGCTGCCCAACGGGCACATCCTCCGCACCCCGCACGTGCCGCAACATGCCGCCGGCCCCGATTTCTACCGCCTCTTCCTCGGTGCCGAGGGCACCTTCGGCGTCATCACCGAAGCCACCATGCAGGTCGATTACCTGCCGGAAGCCCGCCTCTTGCGCGCGGTGCTCTTCGACGATCTCGCCAAAGGCATCGAAGCGGGCCGGCAGATCATGACCCGCCGCCTCGATCCATTCGTCATCCGGCTCTACGATCCGCGCTCGACGGCCTCGCGCGTCAAGAAAATCCTGGGCTACGAACTCGAAGGGGCCTACATGGTCATCGGCTTCGACGGCGACCCCGACCTAGCCGCGCTGCAAGAAAAGAAGGCGATGGAGATCATCAACCAGTTCGGCGCGCAAGACCTGGGCCGCGAACCCGGCGAGGGATGGTGGAATCATCGCTACGATTTCTACTACCCGCCGCAGAGCCTCAAGCTGCCCTGGATGTACGGCACCACGGAAACCGTGACGACCTACGACCGGATCGAAAAGCTCTATTATGCGGAGAAGAAGGCGGTGGAAGAGGGCTTCAAGGAGTGGGATATCGAATTTATCGGTCACTTTTCCCACTGGTTCCACTGGGGCGTGATGGTGTATACGCGTTTCATCATCAAGAACCCGCCCGAAGACCCCGAAGAGGCGCTGCGCCTGCATAACCGCGTCTGGAATACGGCGATGACGGCGGTGTTGGAAAACGGCGGCATGGTCAACGAGCACCACGGCGTCGGGCTGAAGCTCTCGCGCTACATGCGCCGGCAGTACGGCGACGCGTGGCCCCTGCTCGAATCCATCAAAAACACGCTCGACCCGAATGGGATTATGAATCCGGGGAAGGTCGGCTTTGGGTTTTAACGACGTGGGAAGGAATCCTGCTCGTTGTGCTTTTTTTGAGCGGTCACTGGTCATTAGTCACTGGTCACTGGTGGGATCAAGAACCAGTGACTAATGACCAGTGACCCTCCATCAAAGCTGATGAGGACAAGGATTATTTTACAGCCAAACGAACACCAGAAAGTGAAACTTCAAGACCCAATAGCCACGACGGAAAACTGCCGGTATTGCCTGATGTGCAGGCACATCGCGCCGGTGGGCCACGTGATGGCTGACGAGGCGGTCACGCCGCACGGCATCGCCCTGGTCGTGGCGTCTCAGCGCCGGGGGCTCATCGACTGGAACGCGGATACCGTGGGCGTGGTCTATGCCGAGCCGGATGCCGGCAACTGCCGGGCGCACTGCGTGACGGATCAGCCGTTGCCGGCGGCTATCGCGGCGGTGCGCGCCGAAATCGTGGCGCAAAACCAGGCACCCACCGTGGTCTACGACGTGCATGAACGGCTCCGGACGAAGCACTCGGCCTTCGGAGACAACGCCCCGGCGCCCACCGAGACCACGGGCGACGTGGCGCTCTACGTGGGCGACGAAGCGCATTATCTCTGGCCTTCCGCTGTAGAAGCTGCGATCAAATTGCTCGACGCAGCCGGCATGCATCCCGTGCCGATCGGCGTCGGGCAGAGCAACGGCTATCTGGCCGGCTCGCTCGGCTTCCCCGACACGGCGAGCCGGCAGGCAACCGCGCTGCTCAACGAAGTGCAGGCCACCGGCGCCCGGCAACTGATCGTGCTCTCGCCCGGCGACGTTTTTACGTTCCGCCAGCTCTACGATGAGCGGCTCGGCATCGACTGGCCGGCGGAGGTGGAACTGGTCGATCTGACCACGTTGCTGGCAAGCCGGGTGGCCGATGGCAGCCTGGCCTTCGAGCGTTTGAACGAGCCGGCGGCCTATGCCTACGTCGATCCGACGCATGCCGTCCGGGTGCCGGAGCGGTTTGATGCGGTCCGCGCGCTCGTCTCGGCGGTCCTGCCGACGGCGCCGCTCGAACTCTTCTGGCGACGCGAACGCGCGCATCCGGTGGGCAGCACCGCCGTGCAGTTCACCCGCCCCGACATCGCCGACGCGCTGACGCGCGCCCGGCTCGAAGACGCCCGCAACGCCGGCGCAGAGATCCTCCTGTGCGAAGACCCCGGCACGCTGTTCCACCTCAACCGCCACGCCGCATCGATGGGGCTGCGTGTTCAAGGGCTTTACGAATTGCTGGCTGAACGATTGATTTAAATTGGTCATGGGTCATGCGTCATGGGTCATGAGTGCTTTGTCCTCAAACCCATGACCCATGACCCATGACCCATGACCCCCATGAAAAAAACCGTCGTCATCATCGGAACGCTCGATACCAAAGGGCCGGAGATCGCTTATCTGCGAGATCGGCTCCAGGCGCTGGGGCTCCAGACTACCGTCATCGATTCCGGCATCCTGGGCGAGCCGCTCGACATCGTCCCCGACATCGACCATGCCGAGGCGGCTACCTACGGCGGCACGACCATCGAAGCGCTGCAAAACGCCGGCAGCCGGGGGCGAGCCGTTCATGGGATGCGGGAAGCACTCAAGAAACTCACCGTACGCCTGTATGCCGACGGCAAGCTCGACGGCATCGTCAGCATGGGCGGCGCCGAGGGAGCCGTCATGGGGGCGGCGGCCATGATGGTCTTGCCCGTCGGCGTGCCCAAAGTGCTGGTCTCGCCCATCGCCTCCGGCTATCACTTCTTCGAGCCGCTCGTCGGCACGCGCGATATGATGGTGGTGCATTCGGTGGTCGATATCCTCGGCCTCAATCCCATCGCGTGTACCATTTTCGACAACGTGGCGGCGGCGCTCAAGGGGATGATCGAGCACGGCCACGGCCTGCCGAAGCCCGACGCCTCGCAGCGTTACGTGGCGATGACGATGCTGGGCAATACCACCAAATCCGTCATGGCCGCCAAAGAACATCTGGCGGATCACGGCTACGAAGCCGTCATCTTTCATTCCAACGGCGTCGGCGGGCCGGCTATGGAAGAACTCGCGGCGGAAGACCAGTTTGTCGGCGTGATTGACTTCACCACAAACGAGGTGTATGATCCCCTCGTCGGCGGCATCCACGACGGCGGCCCCGACCGGCTCAGCGTCATCGGCGCACTCGGCTTGCCGCAGGTGGTCGTGCCCGGCTGCATCGACTTTAGCGTCTGGAACGCCGGGACCGTGCCCGACGTGCTGAAAGACCGCCCCGCCTACGATCACAACCCCGAATATGTGCTCGTGCGCGCCAACCGCGAGGAGATGGCGCAACTGGGCCATATCTTTGCCGAGAAGCTCAACCCGGCCAAAGGCCCGGTCGTCATCGCCGTACCCACCGAGGGGCTCTCCATCCCCAACGTGCCGGGCGGGCTCTTCTGGGATCCCGACGCCGACGCCCTCTACCTCGAAACGCTGCGCCGCGACATCGTCAGCGACATCCCGATCCACACCTACCCACGCCACGTCAACGATCCGGATTTCGGACGCGAAGTGGCTGATCTGTTTATCCAAATGATGGAGGAGCACACACCATGATTGCAACCAACGGCCAGGACTACAGCCATCTGCCTCACCTCACCGAAGGCGATGAGGACTTCCGCGCCAAGTTCCTCTCCTGGGACCTCGGCGACCTGACGATGACCGACGTCAAGGAATACCTCGAACACAAGGACATCGTGCTCGTGCCCGTGGCGAGCCTGGAGCAACACGGCCCCCACCTGCCGCTCTACACCGACACCGTCACGGCGGTCCACATGTCCAGGCGCGTCGCCCATATGATCGCCGTGTTGCACACGCCGCCGATCTGGATGGGCTACTCGCCGCAGCACATGCACGAGCCGGGCCAGGGTCGCGGCACCATCACCGTCCGCAGCAGCACGCTCTTGGCGGTGATGCACGACGTCGCGCGCAGCCTGATCCACCACGGCTTCAACCGCATCATCTTCATCAACGGCCACGGCTCCAACATCAAAGTGGTCGATCCGGTCTTGCGGAAGCTTCGCTACGAGACCGGCGCGCTCATCAGCTTCGTCAAGCCCTACATGGAGCGCTACACCGGCATCCTCAAAGGGCTCATGGAAAACCCGCCGGACGAGACGCCGGGCTGGCACGCCAGCGAACTGGAAACATCGCAAGATCTGGCCTGGAACGAGCGGCTCGTCCGGATGGATCGCGCCGAGTTCACCCGCGCCCACATCCCGGAATTCCTGCCCAAATCCTTCGAAAAGAAAGACGGGATGCCGGACGTCGAGTTCGAGGGCTACCACTACTTCAACTTCCCGATGGATCACCACGAATTCATCGAAAGCGGCGTCATCGGCAACCCGTTGCGCGCCACCAAGGAAAAAGGCGAAGAAGCCTTCCGCCGCCTCTCCGAACACGTCGCGCGCGGCGTACTCGAACTGATGAACGTCCCGGTCGAAGTCCACAATCGCGCTTTTGTGGATCGGGTGTTATAGGGTCATGGGTCATTACGCTCGCTTCGCTCGCTGTCATGGGTCATGGGTTTCTCACTCATGACCCATGACTCATGACCCGTGACCCACGCCAGCGCTCAACTAAAGTGAGGCACTGCGAAACACCATCCTGGCTAAATCAAAGGCAGTAAGGTTTCTGCCGACTTCGCCACGTGCATCTCGTAGAAGTCCGCGCTGAAGACACTGCTGCCGTGGTCTTCGAGGAATTTGCGTTCGGAGTCTGAGATGCCTTCGGGGTTGAGATCGACGCTGTTGGGATAGGGATTGGCGGGCGTGCGGTCGAGCGGCGGGCAGAATTCGACCGAGAGCGCGCCGTCGTAGCCGACGTCGCGGAGCGTCTCGACGATCTTCGGCCAGTCGAGCGTGCCCATGCCGCAGGCCATGCGGTTGTTGTCGGCCACGTGGAAGTTGACCAGCCGGTCGCCGGCGGCGCCGATGGCGGCCAGCGGATCGTCTTCTTCGATGTTCATGTGGAAGATATCGAGGCACACGCCGCAGTCCGGCCCGACGGCTTCGGCCAGAGCCAGCGCCTGCGCGCCCCGGTTGACGAAGTACGTCTCGAAGCGGTTGATGGGCTCGATGCCGATCTTGACACCGCACTTCCGGCCATGATCATTGACCTCCTTCATGGCCTCGACACACCACGTCCACTCATTCTCCGGCGTAGAGTCCGGCACGATCTTTCCGACGGTGCTCGGCACCACCGAGATCACCCTACCGCCGAGTTCCATCACCATCGTGATGCAATCTTTGGTATACTGGACCGATTTGGCGCGCTGCGCTTCGTCCTGCGCCAGCAAGTTGCGGTCTTCGAGCATCAGCGTGACGCTGCCCCAGCAGCGAACGCCGTGCTCGTCGAGGAGCTTGCGCACGGTCTTCGTGTCGTATTTGTAGGGCTCGCCCTGAATTTCCAGGCTTTTATACCCGTACTTCGCCAGCCGCCGAACCGTCACGTCAATCGGCTCGACTTTCATCCAGTTATGAATCGCTAAATGCATGATGCGCTCTCCGATGCTCTACGATTGGGGACGAAACGGAACCTATCGCGTCGGAGGTTAAGATGCAATAAGCGTGAAACGTGAAACGTGAGGGTGCCTTATGAATTTTGACACGCCAGGGCGGATAAGGATGAGGCCTGTTAGCCTGGCTCAAGCCTTACCGAATTTGACGGTCAAAATTCATTAGCAGAGCGATTCAGCGAAGCACCCTCACGTTTCACGTTTTACGTTTCACGCAACTTAGACCACCTCCCGCGCCGCGCTGCGGGCGACCACGAAGCGTTTGACGAGTTCGTCGGCCATGACGCCCAGGAGGATGACGGCGCCGATGATGGCAAACTCCAGTTGGGTGGGGATGCCGAGGATGTTGATGGCGTTGTAGAGCACCCGCAGCACCGCCGCCCCGATGACCACGCCCAGGATCGAGCCCTCGCCGCCGCGCAGGCTGCACCCGCCGAGCACGGCAGCGGCGATGGCGTAGAGTTCGTAAAAATTGCCATGCACGGCGGGCTGCACCGAGTTGACGTCGAGGGCGAAGAGCACGCCGCCGATACCCGCCGTCACGGTGCCGATGACGTAAGCCAGGATGACCATGCGGTCGGTGTTGATGCCGCTGAAGCGGGCGGCTTCTTCGTTGTGCCCCAGGGCCATCATGTAGCGGCCCCAGACCGTGTAATTGAGAAACAGCCCGGCCAGCACCGCCAGCACCACCAGCACCACAAACGGCATCGGCACCCCGAACGAATCCGTCAGCGGGATGCGCCCGATGGCGAGTTGCCGGAATCCTTCGAAGGCCGTCCCAAAGCCCTGTGTCGCGTCGCCGGTGATCCATCGGGCGATGCCGCGATAAAACAGCAGGCCGCACAGCGTCACCACGAAGGGCTGGAGGTTCACCTTCGTCACCAGCACGCCGTGCAAGAGTCCCAGGATGAGCGAAACGACCACCACCGCCGCCAGCGCCAGCGGAATCGACCAGCCCTGCCCCACCAGCAGCATCGGCAGCAACACGCCGATGAGCCCCACCACCGAGCCGGTAGACAGATCGATGCCGCCCGTGATGATCACGAACGCCGCGCCGATGCTGATGATGCCGAACAGCGCCGTCCACCGGAGCGTGTTTTGCAGGTTATAAGCCGTCAGGAAGTTGGGCTCCAGCGCGGCGGTAAAAACGAACACCGCCACGAGCAACCCGGTGATACCAAGGATTTTTTTCATTTTGGATTTTGGATTTTGGATTTTGGATTGGTCTCATCCAGAATCCTCATCTCAATAAAGAAGCCACTGCCGTCCTGACCGTCGCGACTTTTCCGGCTGTTGAATTGGGTAGAGTAAACAATCCAAAATCCAAAATCTAAAATCCAAAATCATCCACCCTGCCGGTAGCCAGGTGCATCACCGCCTCTTCGCTCAGCGCGTCGCGGGCCAGTTCGCCGGTGATGTAGCCGTCGTGCATCACCAGCACGCGGTCAGACATGCCGAGGATTTCTTCGAGTTCGCTGCTGACGAAGAGGATGGCGATGCCGTCGCGGGCCAGCGTTTCCATCATCCGGTAGATCTCCTGCTTGGCGCCGATGTCGATGCCGCGTGTGGGTTCGTCCATCAGCAGGATCCTGGGCTTGAGCGAGAGCCATTTGCCCAGCACCACTTTCTGCTGATTGCCGCCGGAGAGCAGCCGCACGGCCTGCGTCTCGGTCGGGGTTTTGATGGCGAGGGTGTCGATCATCCGAGCGGTGTCTTCGGCCTCCTGCTTGCGGTTGAGCCAGCCGCCGGCAAGCCGGTGCCGCCACACACCGGCCAGCGTCAGGTTTTGGCGGACGGCCAGGTCGAGCACCAGCCCTTGCTGTTTGCGGTCTTCGGGCACGAGCGCCAACCCGGCGGCGATGGCATCGCGCGGGCTTTTCAACGTCACCGCCTCTCCGCCCACCGCGATGCGCCCGCCCAGCGCCCGGTCGATCCCGAATAAGACGCGCAGCAGTTCCGTCCGCCCCGCCCCCACGAGCCCGGCCACCCCGACGATCTCGCCCGCCCGTAGACTGAACGTCAACGGATGATCGGGCCACGCCGGGCTGATCAGATCCTGCACCGCCAGCACCTCCGCGCCTACCTCGTGCGGCGTGCGGACGTAAAACTGCGACACGTCGCGCCCCACCATCCGCTGCACCATGGCGTCGTGCGTGATCTGGTCGCGGGCCAGTTCTCCGGCGTTTTCGCCGTCGCGCAGCACCACCACCCGGTCCGCGAGCGTCTCGACTTCGCGCAGCCGGTGCGAGACGTAGATGATGCTCACACCTCGCCCCCGGAGGTCGTCGATGACTCCAAAGAGCACCTCCGCTTCGCCGGTAGACAGGCTCGACGTCGGCTCATCCATGATCAAGACGCGGGCCTCCGCCGAGAGGGCTCTGGCGATCTCCACGAGTTGCCGGTGCCCGATCGAGAGGCGTTGGACGAGCAGGTTCGGGGAAAAATCTAATCCTACCCGCGCCAGGATTTTTTCCGAATCTGCGAAAATTTGCCGTTGCTGCATCCATCCGGCGCGTTGCGGCTCGCGCCCCAGGAAAATGTTGGCGCCGACGCTCAGGTTGGGCAACAGGTTGAGTTCCTGATGAATCAGCGCGATGCCGAGATCCGCCGCATGCCGGGGCGACGTGATGACGACCTCCTCCCCGTCGAGGAGGATGGCTCCGGCGTCGGGCGGCTGCACACCCGCGAGGATCTTCATCAGCGTGCTCTTGCCCGCCCCGTTTTCGCCGATGACCGCCAGCACCTCGCCCTGGCCGAGATCGAGACCAACATCCCGCAGTGCGACGACACCAGGAAAGCGCTTGGTGATGTGCTCGGCAGCGAGAAGGAGCCGATTTTGGATTTTGGATTTTGGATTTTGGATTGGTCTCACCTCAACCGGTTTGCCCGATCGAAAAAGCCGCAACAATCCTCAGAGTCGCAGCTTTTCCGGCTGTTGGATTGTGCGCAAATAAACAATCCAAAATCCAAAATCTAAAATCCAAAATCATTCGCCGACGAGTTGCTTCAACTCGGCCCAGAAAGCATCGACGTTTTCCGCCGTAATCTCGCGGGCCGGGATGTCGATGAACTTGCTTTCGGGAAGAACCGAGCGGTCGCCGCGCGCGAGGGCTGCCAGCACCCGCACCGATTCGTAGCCGTAGCGGTAGGGATTCTGCACGACCGTCCCGACGACGGTGCCGTCTTTGATGGCCTGCAACGTGTCGTCATCTTCATCGAAGCCGACGATGGTGATCTGGTCGAGCTTGCCGGCTTCGCGGACGGCTTCGAGGATCTGCGGCGGGTTGTAAACGAACAGGCCGATCATGGCGTCGAGGTCGGGATAGCGAGCGAGGGCGTCTTCGGCCTGCCCTTTAGCGCGCGCAAAATCGAACTGATCGACGCGGGTGTCGAGGATGGTGTATTTGTCGCCTTCGATGACCTGATCGACGGGATCGCGGCGGCTGGAATCGTGAGAGCGGTCGAGCAACTCGTCGATGACGCCCTGCCGCCTGAGGTCGGCGTTAAGTTGGCCGAGCAATCCGATGAAGAGCACCACCGATCCGCCGTCGGGCATGGCTTTTTTGAGCAATCGCCCGCACATCCGCCCGGCCTCATAATTATCCATGCCGACGTAGACGAGCCGGCTGCTTTCGGGCGCGTCCGAGTCGTGCGTGATCAGATCGGCGTTGGCGGCGATCTCATCGAGCAGGCCGCCCTGGTTTTTCGGATCGCTGGGGCTGATGGCGATGCCGTCTACGCCACGCGCCAGCAGATCCTGCACCAGGCGTCGTTGTCCGGCGGGTCCATCGGACGGCATCATCACCTCCACATTGACGTCGAACTCCTCGGCAGCGTCGTTAGCGCCTTTGTCGGCGATGACCCAGAACGAGGCGATGCCGTTGGTCACAAACCCGACGGTCGGCCGGTCGGCAGCGCCGTCTTGCTTCTGGCCGCATCCACCGAGCGTGAGCGTGCCGGCGATCAGGATAATCAGGAGGATCTCGTGCTTGAACAGGCGCATGGTTCTTGGGGGCAGGATTGTGTCGATCAGGGAATGGTAATGAATTTTGACTGTTGCCTTCGGTAAGGCTTACGCGATGCCAGCCGGCATTGTCTTTTTCCGCATGGGCGTGTCAAAATTCATAATGGGCGCCGCGTTCACGGGCAAAGCCAAAGTAATAAATTTTGAAAGAATGACTACGCGATTCGTCTCAGAAAGAAAACGTCTCAGCCGCTTGTGTGGCGCGATCTACATATCATCTGGCGCGTTATGTTAGAAATCGAAGGCTGATGACATCGTATTTTGCATCCGTACCACCAACACGACGCCAAACGGGAGCGAGCCATGGCACAGGCTTTCAAACTCTCTGACAACTGGAAAATCATCTTGCGCGATCTCGGACTCCGGCCCGGCAACATCCTCCGCCGCGCAGGACTTCCCGCCGACCTCTTCGCGCGCGAAAATGCATCGGTTTCTGCAGAGGAATATTTCCGTCTCTGGAATGCTTTGGACGAGGAGATGGGAGACCGCTCTCTGGCCCTCGAAGGCGGGCAGGGCGTCTCGGTCGAGGCCTTCGATCCACCGATCTTTGCAGCCCTTTGCAGCCCCGATCTCAACACTGCCGTGCAACGCCTCAGCAAGTTCAAACCGCTCATCGGCCCGCTGACGTTGGACGTAGACATCGGCCCGGAGCAGACCACCCTGGCCTATGGAAGCCTGGAAGCCGGTCCCCTCCCGGTCTCGCTCGGAACGACAGAACTCGTCTTCCTCGTGCATTTCGCCCGGCTTGCCACGCGTTCGGAAATCCGACCGCTCCGGGTAACGACACCGGAGCCTCTCGAACCTGCGACGCCCTATGAAGACTTCTTCGGCATACGCGTACGGCGCGGGCCAACATACAGTGTGGCCTTCTCGGCCCTCGATGCGAAGCGACCCTTCTTGACGGCTAACGTAGGCATGTGGCAGTTCTTCGAACCGGCCCTCAACCAGCGCCTTGCCGAGATTGAGCGGGATGCGACGATTGCCGAACGCGTCTATGCCGCCCTTTTCGAAATGCTGCCGAGCGGGCGTAGTTCAGTCCATGCGGTCTCCGCGACGCTAGGCATAAGTACACGAAGCCTCCAGCGATACCTCCGCCGGGAGGGCACCAGCTTCCAGCAAGTCCTCAGCGAAGCGCGAGAACGGCTCGCCCGCCATTATCTCCGCCACTCAGCCATGACCGGCGCCGAGATCTCCTTCCTCCTCGGCTACGACGACCCCAACTCGTTCTTCCGCGCCTTCCGCACGTGGACCGGGCAGACGCCCGAAGGCCTCCGCGCCTCGTTTGCGGGGATGACGGTTCCGAGCCAGGGATTAGCTTGAGGGAAGAACCAGTGGGAATTGTGGGGAATGGCCAGTGGGATGTGGCCAGTGGGGGTTTTGGGGAAAGGATGAAAGGGAGAAAGGGTGAGAGGGGGAAAGGCGAAGAGCGAAGGGGGAAGGGAGAGGGGCGAAGGGAGAAAAAGAAAAAAGGAAAAGCCGACGTTAGCCGGTGGGCCGCCCGGAACGGAGCGCAGGCACGCGAGAAAGGAAAATTTGCTGTTTGAGCGACGAAGCAGCGCGTTTCACCGTTGAGCGCGTGCCGTAGAGACGGTACATGGAACGTCTCTAAAACATGGAACGTCTTTACACGGCCCAGCGGG